>NZ_AP028155.1:3852500-4452500 GCF_033096445.1 Butyricimonas faecihominis | reverse complement strand
TTATCATAAGTACCCACCATCAACTCATACTGACGAGCCATAAATTCTTCAGTGGGTTCAGGCCACCAATAGTTATTATGATACAAATTAAACTTCAACATGGTCACTTCCTCATTGGCACTCAATCCGATATTTGTCATTTCATAAGTTATATTAGTACCCAAATTATGCAAGTACACCTTGTTTTCCACACCATAGAACATATAAGGGAACTGTGAATGGAATGCAAACACTGTCGCTTTATCAAAATCGGGAGCGTTCAAATTTTCGTATATACTCTCTTGCACGAAACCCGCTCCGCTCATGTTAATCCCATATATAACCCGTTTCCCGGAAGCGTTTTGCAATATGGCATATACCAAACCATTCGAGTAGCTAGTCCCCTCCATATAAACTAAATCCATTCCGGTTTTAAAATCAAACAATTTTCCGACTTCCGGATTAGGAACAGGTGTCAATATCTGGTTTATGTCATTGGTTGTAGGACTCTTGAAACTCCAACCCACAAAACGTTTATTATCTATATCATAGAACAGGGCCGCAGTACTGTTCCCCGGGTAGCGAACCATACTTATACCAACGTACGGGGCTACACGATATTCCGGGGACTTTCCACGAACAGAAGTATTAATTGGCATCTCAAAAGCCGCCCCCGCAGCCGTTACCAAAGCATAGACATTCCCTTTATTTGAAACGGCAAAAATAGCACGTGCCGTAGGAGGGCCCATGTTTGCCAAGGGCATGTATTCTATAATATTTTCATCCGGATCACTTGGTGCCACGATAAAATCTGTCGTGTAAATGTTATACATATCACTTGTCTCGAAAGTATTTTGGTCAAGTTTGTAAGTGCCTTCTTCCGACATTAGATAAATAACATCTCCCGTTTGAACAGGGGCCGGATAGAATCCAATCTTTGTGGCTTTCTTCAAATCGGGAAGTCCCAACAAAGACAACAAATCATAAGCGGGCTCAATCCGATCTGCCGAAATCACGGAAATCATATCCATCCGCACACGCTTTTCTTCACCCTCGTTACACAATACTAACCAACCTTCATACGTAGAGGAAGTCACTTTCACATCAAAAGTTGTAGAATACTCGATAGAAGAACGCTTATCTTTTACCGCAAACCACACGACATAATTTCCCGACGGGATTGAAATTAACGTATCCAATTTCAACGATTTAGATGGATTCAAATCTACCCATGCCTCATCATACAATTGACTTCCCCCCTTTTTCTCCAACTTATAAGAAAACTCAAAATTAGGATTTCCATCCTTAATCTCTCCTTCCAATGAAGAAGTCACCTTCGGTTGGGCAACAATATGCTCTATACCACCAAGAATTTCAAGTGTCTCAGGCAAATTCTCAATTTTAATCTCTGCCATCTCGCGATAATCATAATTCCCCTTGTCGTCATAACATGACATCAAAAAGAAAATGAACGAGAGTAATATTATATTTTTCATTTTCATATTGACAATTTTTTAAACAATTATTGATAATCAGAATAATCCACCTCATAATTCGGAGCCAATTGCATATACTTTTCATCCGAATCTTTTACAGGATTTCCCGCATCAGCCTGCTCCTGCAAATAAATTCGCACGGTTCGAGCGAAGAAGGGAAGTCGTGCTGACTGTACTTTATACCCGTACATGTTAGCATTTTGCCAATCCCTTGGGGTTAATCCACACACTTGATTCACCACCTGATACTTTTTGGGTGTCCATTCTCCAAAATAATCTTGTTCCGCATAATTTTTCCAAAAATTGGGCTGCGTGTACATTTCATTAAACGTGAAAACATAACGAATACCACTGATTTGTTCTCCCTTTGCCGTGTAAAGATTCGTGTTTTTATAGGTTTTCAGATAACATTTAAAATGTTCATTCTCTTGCAAACGAAGCACTATTTTCAACGATTTCTCCAGTAGAGTCTCCGTGCGTAGGAGACGAACCGGGACTACCGCATTACTGGTTCCAGCCTTGATAACCAGCGAGTCTAATTCTATCTCGAAATCTATCCCTTCAATAGCTGTCGATTCTTCCATATCAACGACAACCTTAAACGGCCGATCATAATCTACCACTTTCCCCATGGTCAAAACAGGAGCATTTAGTACATGGCTCGTGTAATAAGCATACATCCCGGCAAAAGAAAAATCGGTTGAATCACTATAATATTCCGTCGTACTGCCATAAACGGTACTCGTCAATCTCTGAAAATAAATTCCCGCATCATTACTCGCAAATACTGGAATCTCTTCTTTATCACAACTCCACAAAAAGGGAAATGACATTACCGCAAATAATAAAATTTTCAATTTCATAACTCTTTCTCTTTTAACGATTTTCAATCTCTCCCGTTGGTAACGGAATTGTATATTCAAGATAGTTTGCTCCATTATAATTATATCCCGCCTCATCAATCCACAAATAATCCGTGTTTAACCTCTTGTGCAAAAAGAAGGTTTGTCCTTCTCCCCAGAATTCACGAGCATACTCGTTATTCAATTTCATTCTCAAATCTCTTTCACTATTCACAGTCAAAGAAGGTAAACCGCGTTTAGCTCGTATTTGGCTTAACCATTCATATCCATCTGCCAATTCCGGCTCACATTCCGCCGCAATGTAGTACACCTCACTCAAACGAATCAATGGCATCAACACGGCGTGAAAATATTCTAAATTCTCGTCCGGTTTATCAGGATTTTTCTCATCCTTAGGCTTATCAATCTTTTTATACTTTATAAAGATATCTCCTTGTACACCCACACTAGTCGCTGCCCTCCAATGTGTTTGATAACGATAATCCTGACTCTCGTTTCCAAAAAGACTACTCAATACGAAATTGGCTTTAGGTTGCAAGAAATTGTTTCCGGCAGTTTCGTCATCAAAATAATACGTGTAAATATCAGCTCTAGCTTTATCATAGAATCCCATCAACACTTCAGTAGAGAAAACCCGATCCGGAGTTCTCTGGTTAGCCAACAATTTATTCGGATCTACCGCAGGAAAATGTTTCGCCACATTCTCATCTGTCAACAACTGGTGCGCAGCCTTTAATGCATTCACTTTATCCCCAGCGTATAAATACGCCCTAGCTTTTAACGCCAAAACAGCATAATAATTAAAACGCAATTGACGATAACGCAAATATACCTCTTGATCATCTTCTAAAGAAGCCATAGCTCCTTGTTCTATCACGGGATCATTTCCTTCAAGTAATTGTTCCGCAGCATGAATATCCCGCAACACACGTCCCATGACCGTATCGGCTGATAATATTGGCAACGCCGAAACTTTATCCGATTCATTATATGGAATTGCTTCTGCAGATGGTTCTTTCACATACACAGGTCCAAACAAACGTAACATATCCAAATGCAAGAAAGCACGCAAGGCCAAAGCCTCTCCTGTTAGTACTTTCTTCTCCTGCTCGTTTAACACACCGGTGCTAACCTCCAAGTTTTTAAGCAACACATTACAATTTAAGATTGTGGAATAAGCTGACGACCAAATATTCGATAAATTAGCCTCAACAGTCTCATCCGTGTACTCCGGCTTCACTAAGGCTGTATAATATTTATTCACGGATAACGGCGTATAACGAAAAGCGAGAATATCTATCATCTCGTAAGTAAGATTCTTGCCATACAGTGATGAAGAGGCTAATTTATTATAAATCCCGTTCACGGCAGTGTAGAAACCGCCACGTGTGGCAAAAAGTTGCTCCTCTGATTGTTTATCCTTAGGCTGCACGTCCAAAAAGTCAGAACACCCGCTCCCCAGAAACAACAATAGACTCAAATATATGATAACATGTAATTTCATACCACTTGTTTTTTAAAAATTAAACGATAATCCGGCTTCTAAACTCCGAGCAAAAGGATAGGAAATACCTCTCTCCGACTTAATAGAAGATGCTCTAAATACATCACGCATAGAAACCTGCACTTTCAGATTACTCAAACCTAACTTCTGAATCCAACCATCATAAAACTCGTAACCAAGATAGACAGACTCCAACGTCAACACGTTCTCCTCTTGCACAAATCGAGAAGACATGGGAGTGGATGCCGCATTAGCAATATCCTTAAAACGTACAAGATCACCCGGTTCTTTCCAACGCTCGTAAAGCGCTCGTTTATCTTGATTTTTAGTCAACCCTCCGGTAGAGATATTCTCTACTTTATTGAATAAAGCTTCATTAAACACATCCGCACCCAATTGATAACGAAAATTCAAACTAAATGACAATCCTTTCCAATTCAAAGAAGTCCCAAAAACCCCTTCTATTTTCGGACGAGTATTACCACAAATCACTTCATTATCATACGAAAAATCATACGTGTAATTCCCATTTTTATCGTAGTATAACTCTTTACCGTTAGCCGGATCTATTCCCTCGGATTTTACAGCCCAAATATCATCCGGATCTGCCCCGTCATAATATCGAACCGTGTTAGCTCCCTTGCCACTCGCGTTCAACAACGACAATTTGTCCCCAATCTTGTCAATTCGATTTTTCTGCGTACGTAAGTTAGCACGTACCATCCATGAAAAACGTTTATCGAAATTCTGAATGATATAATAAGAAGCTGTAGCCGTCACACCTTGAGAGGTCTGTTCTCCGGCATTCGTCATATAGGTTGGTGTTCCTGAAGATAGTGGCATCCCTATTCGTATCAGAAGCGGGTCCGTCACTTTATGAAAATAATCAACCGTAATATTTAAACGCTTATTCAACAAAGTAATGTCAATACCCATATTTTTATCTAACGTCGTTTGCCATTTCAAATCAGAATTACCAACTTGATCCAAAACAGCTCCTAAACCGAAATAATTCATTGAACCATATTGAAAAGCATAAGTCAACAACGTTTGAGCTGAATCGTAATTTTGATTTCCAGGATTACCAATAGAAACTCTCAATTTCAACAAATTAATCCAACTAAAGTTATTCTGGATAAATTTCTCTTTGTGCAAATTCCATCCTAAACCGACAGACCAAGTTGTGTTGTATTTTTTAGATGACCCAAACACGGAAGATCCACTACTACGCAAACTAAAATCCATCAAATAACGATCATTAAATGAATACCCCATGTTAAAATAACCATTCAAAGAGCGAGAGACACTCTCGTAAAACGTGGGAATTCCGTTTTCCGGATACCCGTTCGAAAAAGAAGGATAAGTAAAATCTCCATTAGGAAAACCTTGTGCCGAATATCCTTGCACCAAGGACTTACTCATATTGAAATTTCCCCCGGCAACCAAATTGATCCGATGTACTCCTAACATTTTAGCCCATGTTACACTAAGTTCCCCTTCTGTTTGGTTCAACCGGGTATTAGTTGAAGTATATTCACCCTTCTTCAATGCTTCCGTATCTTCGAAACGCGTATCCTCTGGGGAATAAAATACCTCCGCATCATTATTCCCGTAGGTTATACCCAAACGGGCACGTATACGCCATTCTACCGAGGGGAAATATTCTGCCACGAAATAATTGCTTAATGAAACGTTCTTCCCTTCATTGCGACTATTCAGATTAGCATTCCATAACGGATTAAATGCTTCGAAATAATCATTTTTCTCCAACCATTTTTCGACAATCCCGTCTTTATTCCGTTTCTTGAAATAAGGATTTGCTTCCGCATAAACTTGAAAAGGTACAACAGGATTCTCTATATCTGTCACGTTAATCGAAAACTTGTTAGAAAATTGAAACTTTTCCATCCGATAGATTAAATCGATATTGCCACTGATGATTTCACGCAAAGACTCTTTCATCACCCCTGAGATTCCGTTATACCCCACACCCAAGCCAAAAAGAAAACGCCCTTCACCACCTTGCACGTATAAAGAGTGTTTTTGATTTACTCCCGTACGTAATGGTTCTGCCAACCAATAAGTGTTTACCCCACTCTCCACAGCTTCTAATTTCCCGTTATACAATTCATTCAATTCAATCTCTTTTTCTGCACTCCAATTCGCCGGAGAATATCCTCCCGCCAATCTCTCGAATTCCAATTTTTCTCTCGCATTCATCAAATTATAACTACTCAAATCCGGCATTGAAAGATTGAGATTCCCGTTATAACTCACCTGAAGTTCTCCCGATTTAGGTTTCACGGTTTCTACCACCACAACCCCGTTAGCAGCTTTCGATCCATAGATAGCGGTTGAAGCCGCATCCTTTAATATCGTAATAGACTCTATACGATTAATATCCAAATCATTAATTACAGCTAATGACGATTCGAACCCGTCTAAAATAAACAAGGGTTGATTAGGGTCGGCATCCAACTCGTCACGCAGTCCTAACACGCTTGACTTCCCTCGAATCTCCATGTTCGGCAAGCGATTAGGATCCGAACCGAATTGATTATCTTCCAAGATCGCAAAAGCCGGATCAAGCGTTTTCAAACTCTGTAAAATATTTTGGGAACCCATCGTTTTCAACTCTGCAGCAGTATAAGTAGAAGCCGATCCCGTAAAACTTTCCTTTTTACGAGTAAAGATACCAGTGACCACAACATCTTCTAACGCCACTTTCTCTTCTTGCATCGTAATTTTTAACTCTTGATGATATTCACCAACTTTAAACTTAGGAATTGCTACATGTTGAGTTTCCATTCCGATAAAAGAAAATACTAAAACCACCGAATCCTTGGGAAGTACTAACGAAAACTCACCATTAGCATCCGTGGCCACTCCTATCGTCGTTCCCTTAATCAAGATAGCAACCCCCGGTAAAACTTCCCCACTTTGGTCTATCACTTTCCCCGTAATTTTAAATTCCTGCTTTTTATCCGGAGATTTACTTTGCACTTTTATCAAAATGATTCCTCCTTCAAGCAAATCCCATGAAAATCCTCTATCCAAAAGCAACTTATCCAACACCTTATCTACAGGTTCATCCTTCACGTTCACGCTCATTTTTCCCAGATCCCTACATTGTTCTTCATTATACACGAAATCATATTTCGTTTGACGTTTGATCTCCCGAAACACTTGTTCTGCAGATACATCCTTCAGGTTCAAGGATACCTTTTCCTGTGCCGCTACCCCAATGGCAGCCACTTGTAACACACTGACAAGAATCAATACGATATTCCATCTCATAACCCTCAAAATTTTTCTATTCCGATATTTCGGAAAAAGAAGTAAATACCACTTTTTTTTCATAACTTTGAATTACTTTAATTTATAAATTCTCTTCTATTGGCAATTCCCGTTGCATATGAAGAGTGTAAAAGCGGAAGGTGTTCCCGCACCTTCCGTTTATTTATTTCATATATAATATCAATTCTCGACCATTCAGCTTGTAATTTACATTTACAGACGAAGTTAACGCTTTCAATATAATAGAAAAATTCGCATGTCGTTTGATATCTCCAGTAAAATGAAGATTTCTTATAGACTCATCTTGAAATTCAACACTTACATCATACCAACGAGCCATGACATCCATTATTTTCTCCAAACTTTGATTTTTGAATAAGAAATGTCCCTCTTTCCAAGTCACGTAAGGCAAAATATCCACTTCTCTCACTTCTATCGTTTTATTTTTTCGATCATAACGAGCCAATTCATTCGGCTTAACTTCCCACTCTTGAGTATCACCCGCCATCTGGAGCCCAACACGCCCTTTCACAAGAACTGTTTCTATATAATCTTTGTCATAAGTACTTACATTAAAAGAAGTTCCCAGCACCCTTACTCGTACTTGTTCTGCATTCACAACAAACGGTCTTTGCGGATCTGTTATCACTTCAAAAAAAGCCTCTCCCCTTAACTCTACTTCTCGAGAAGTTGCACTGAAACTTACCGGATAACGAAGTTCACTATCAGAATTCAAATATACTACAGTTCCGTCTGAAAGTTTCAAACAATATTCTCCCCCTCTCGGAATCTTTAATACATGATAATATCCCGATGCTAATTCCTTTATCGAATCACCATACTTCAATTGATTATTTGAAACAATAATTCCCTGCTCAATAGACATTCGAACAGAATCTGAAAGTTCTATCTCCTTCCCATTTTCCATAAGTAGTGTTGCCTTATGACTTCCCGGTAATATTGTTTGAATCGCAATCGGAACAACTTCCTGTTCACCTTTCTTAATAAATAAAGAAACACAAATTACCAATAACAAAACAGCTGCCGCCCCCCAATGGAAAAATCTTATAAATCTTTTCTTCTTCCGAAGAATGCTGTTTTCACGAATGCGTCCCCATAAAACAGAATTTTTCTCTTCACCTTTAATAAAGACACCCAACTCTTCATCTATATATTCATCATTCTGTAGACGCATAAAAAGAGTTTCATGCATTGGAGAATCGGCTCGCCATTGATTTAGTTCTTGACGCTCAAAATCAGATAACTCACCTCGTATACTCTTGTACAAAAGTTCTGCAATATGATGTTCCAAATGAAAGTTCATACCTTATTTTTACAACTAAAACACTTGAATCATCATTTGGTGTATAATCAAATTCAAAAAAAAATATTACTTTTTCGAAATAATCTTATAAATAATTGTTATTCAGAAATAAAAGGAAAAGATTAAAATCTTTAATCCGGTTACGCATGTAATGATTAGCGTTATTCTTGTATTTTTTCACCGTATTAATAGATATATGAAGTTGTTTAGCTATTTCTTCGTGTTTTTTTCCCTCCAAACTGAGCTGGTACACTTCTTTACAAGCAGGAGGTAATTCATCGAAAATACGATGTAACATTTCGAACAGCTCTGCTTCAATTACATTTTCAAGAAAACTTTCCGAAGGTTCTTCCACAAACCCTTCTACATATTTCTGCTTAATTTTCTCATGACGAAGATTGTTCAAACAACGATTTTTAACACCTGTATATAGAAAGCTTTTTATCGCAAGTTCATTATTAAACTTTTTCCTATTTTCCCAAAGAGACACGAAAGTATCTTGAAGAATATCCTCGATCACCCGCTCTTCAGGTAAGAATTTATTTCCAAAATAACGCAAAGTAGAAACATACTTTTCATAGATTTCTTTAAAGGCAGACTCTTTCCCATCAATAAAATCCTGGATTATATTTTCTTTTGCTTGAAACATTATTCTTTGGTACTTTTCAACGTTTTAAATATAGATATAAAATTTTATAACCATCAAAAAAGAGAACAATTTTGTTTTTCATATTCTTCTATACTCCTATTTTTAAAAGTATTCTTATGATCCATATATCACCATGTGGTATAAAATTTGCTCGATTGAATCAAAAACAACATACATGAAAAATACATCCATCATTCTGGCAGCCCTGACAATGATCTGTTGCTCTCCTGCCTCAAAAGAACACCAGACAAAAGGCATCGTGTGTGATGCCACAATGAACACGATTTCCATCGTAACAGCAAACAAGGACACCTTATCTTTCAGCACACTAGATGCCGATAAGAGTCACGTCACCGGGTTGCTGTTAAACGACACCGCCGAGATTTTTTATAAAGGGAAATACACAGCAGGGATGTCCGCAACAAAGCTCATCGTGTACAAAAATCAAGCATTGGGAGCATTACAAACAAGAACTTACGAGGGGACCTTACCCGCAGCTTCTTGTTCTGGCATTCGTTATTCCTTAACGATACAAAATCAAGAACATAGTGGCAACGGGACATTCACGTTAACGATGACTTATATCGAAGCGGAAAACGGAAAAGATGCCATTTTTAATTACAAGGGAAAAAGATTCACACAACGCGGAGATGCTACCAATAATGATGCTATTGTATGGCAATTGGTTGCGGATAACGGAAAAGACATTTTCAACTTCTTGCGTGAAGACGAAAAGACCCTTACTCTATTAAATGACAAATTCGAAAAGAGTGAGACGGGATTGAATTATAGCTTGAAACTTGTAGAATAATCTTGTCAAATATGAATATCGAAGAATTCAGAGAATATTGCTTATCCTTAAAAGGGGTACACGAGAAGATGCCCTTCCCGAATGTTCCCGATAAATACAGCCAAGACGTCCTATGTTTTTACGTGGCAAGCAAATGGTTCTGCTTTGTAAATATCGAAGTATTTGATTTTTGCTGTATTAAATGCGCCCCGGACAAAAGAGAAGAGTTACAAGCCACATACTCGGGCATAAAACCCGGATGGCACATGAATAAAAAACACTGGATCAGCGTTTATTTTAACCAAGACGTGCCGGACAAGGAAATCAAAGAGCTGGTCAAAAAATCCTACGACATTGTAGCTAAAAGCCTGACAAAGAAAGAACAGGAGGCATTAGCAAATTCTGAGGAATAAAATCTTTCTATTCCTCCCCTCCTTCTCTACCGCAAATAACAAAATCTGTAATTTTGGTACGTATCCCCGTAATTTATATACAAACGGGATAGGGAATGCGATGTAATTTTGTAGCATAAAATTACGAGTACAACATACTAGAATAATCATTATAAAAAATCATATTATGGCAAAAAGAATTTTAATCCTTTCTTCCAGTCCTCGAAAAGGCGGAAACTCCGACACCTTGTGCGACGAATTTCTGCGGGGAGCTAAAGAAGCGGGAAATGACGTTGAAAAGATTTTCTTACGAGATAAAAAGATTAATTACTGCACGGGATGCAGCACGTGTAGCCTGCATCATAAACCTTGCCCGCAAAAGGATGATGCCGCGGAGATCATTGACAAGATGGTGGCTGCAGATGTTATTGTCATGGCGACACCCGTCTATTTCTACACGATGAGTGCCCAGATGAAAACCTTGATTGACCGATGCTGTGGTCTCTACACGGAAATGAACGACAAAGAGTTCTATTTTATCGTCACGGCGGCAGAAGATGATAAAGAAAAAATGATGCGCACCGTGGACACGTTCCAAGGATTTCTTGATTGTCTGGAGAATCCTACCATCAAAGGGGTGGTCTTCGGACTAGGCGTATGGCACGTCGGAGAAATCAAAGGGAACCCGGCCATGCAGGAGGCATACGAAACAGGAAAACGAGTATAAATTTATAAAACTATGTATCTAGAAAACATTAACTCCCCGGAAGACGTGAAACGTCTTTCCATCGAAAATTTAAATATACTGGCGAATGAAATTCGCCACGCTTTACTAACCAAACTAAGCGCTCATGGCGGACATATCAGTCCTAACCTAGGAATGGTGGAGGCCACGATAGCCCTACACTACGTGTTCAACTCGCCAGTGGACAAAATCGTGTATGACGTGTCGCACCAAAGTTACGCTCACAAGATGTTAACCGGACGTAAGGATGCCTTTCTTCACGCAGAAGAGTACGACGAGGTAACCGGTTATACCAACCCACGGGAAAGCAAGCACGATTTCTTCACGATCGGTCACACGTCAACTTCCGTGAGCCTTGCCTGCGGGTTAGCCAAAGCCAGAGACCTGAAGGGAGATCGTGAAAATATTATCGCCGTGATCGGTGACGGTTCTCTAAGTGGTGGAGAGGCCTATGAAGGATTAAGTAATGCGGGAGAAACAGGTACCAATTTGATCGTGGTAGTCAACGACAATGAAATGTCTATTGCCGAAAATCATGGTGGTTTGTACCAAAACTTGAAAGCCTTGAGAGACTCTGACGGGCAAGCGCCTTGCAATTTTTTCAAGTCTCTCGGGCTTGATTACATCTACGTGAAAGACGGTAACGACATTACCGCTTTGATACACGCCTTCACACGGGTAAAAGACGTTTCTCATCCCGTGGTCGTGCATATCCACACGCTAAAAGGGAAGGGATACACTCCTGCGGAAACCTACAAAGAAAGATACCACTGGGGTATGCCGTTCAACCTAGAGACCGGACAACCGTTATCTGACGGGGGAAACACGGAAGATTATTGCAATCTGACAGGAAAATTCCTGCTGGAACAAATGCAAAAAGACCCTACCGTGGTGGCTATTTCCTCGGGAACACCCGCGGTAATCGGTTTTAATCCCGAACGCAGACAACAAGCCGGAAAACAATTTGTAGATGTGGGGATCGCCGAGGAACATGCCATGGCTCTTGCATCCGGAATCGCAGCTAATGGCGGGAGACCCGTGTACGGTGTTTACAGCACGTTTATCCAGCGGTGCTATGACCAATTGTCACAAGATCTGTGTATCAACCGGAACTCGGCAGTCATTTCGGTATTTCTTGGAGGTTCTGCCGGAATGAATGATGAAACTCATCTCGGATTCTTTGATATTCCACTTATCAGCAATATACCGAATATCGTGTACTTGGCCCCGACTTGCAAAGAGGAATATTTCGCCATGCTGGAATGGGGCATCAAACAAACAACGCACCCTGTTGCCGTTCGTGTTCCGGGGCCGGTTGTCATCGAAAGAGGTGAGACCTTTGACACGGATTACAGCGAACTAAACCGTTATAAAATTACCTGTCAAGGAGAACGGGTGGCCATCATCGCACTTGGAAATTTCTACCCGCTGGGAGAGTCCGTGTGTCGAAAGTTACAAGAGGCAACCGGAGTCCAAGCCACACTGATCAATCCTCGTTATATCACGGGACTTGACAAACAGATGCTGGAAGATTTAAAGGCTAATCACCAGCTGGTGATCACGCTGGAAGACGGTGTGCTGGATGGCGGTTTCGGGGAAAAGATTGCCCGCTATTACGGGGATTCCGAGATGAAGGTCAAGAACTACGGTCTGAAGAAAGAATTTGCCGATCGCTTTGTTCTGGAAGAACTGTTAAAAGAAAATCATTTGACAGACACGCAGATCACGAATGAAATTCGGGAAATCATAGATAAAAAACAAGACTAAATCTATACTACCCCCTCCAACTCCCCCTTGCACAGGGGAAGAGCCGATTACCAAGCGATTTCTCCCCCTGTGCAAGGGGGAGTTAGTGGGGGTAGTTATTTAAACAACTAAATCACCCCAAAATGCCGTAAAGCCTTTTCAATTCCACCCTCATCCACGGAATCGGTAACATAATCCGCTGCCAGCTTTACTTCATCTTCCGCATTTCCCATAGCCACCCCGATCCCGACATGTTTCAACATGAGAACATCATTCCCTCCATCTCCGAAAGCCATTGATTCCTCCAACGATATTCCAAAATAATCCAACATTTTATCTACCCCCACTTGCTTACTACTTCCTTTCGGAATAACATCCGAAAACAATGGATTCCACCGGGTTGCCTCACAATGAGGCATGGCAGCCATAATCGCTTTCTCCTGTTCTTTCGTGAAAAATGCCACCAACTGGAAAACCTCTCCTTCGGCAGCCTCTCGTAAGGGCAGGACAGGCGGTTGCGGGAAGTTCAGTAAACGAAAAATCTCGTTCGTCCGTTCGTTCGTGTAATTGATATAAAATGCATTTTCATGAACAAAGATACAGGGAAAACTCTCTTGCTCTTCCATATATCGCACCAAAGAAACCATATCTTCCGATGGCATACTATGTTTATAAATCACTTGCTCCCCCACAATACAATACCCTCCGTTTAAAGTAACATAACCGTCAAATTGCAGGTCTTCTAAATTATTAATAGCCAACAATTGCCTCCCACTCGCGATTAATACCCGAATACCTTTGGCACGTAAAATAGCAATCGCTCTCTTCGTAGAATCCGGAACCCGATGGGTCTTAAAGCTAACCAACGTCCCGTCAATATCAAAAAATACAGCTTTTATCATATCATCCTAATTTCGATTCAAAAATACAGATTTACACAACAACCCCATTGACCTAAATCAAAATTTATAGAAAGAAGAAAACAGTCGGGAATGATATGGTATTAGAGAAGGCAGTGTTTCTATTTTGGTGTGATGATCTGCCGGACCGACTGTTTTCTGTATGTAGAATTCAAGTTCTTTCAGAATGCAAATATACAAATAATTTACAATATTGCATTATTTTAATCCAAAATTACAAGTCAAATACTACAACATCTCTTATCGATCCTACATCTGTTATCTATTCCTCCATCCCCGCAAACTACTTTTGTTTCTCGCTCTCCTTTTCCGCCTCCACGTTATCCAGCCTAAATTCCAACGCCTTCACCGAGATCAATATCTCTTTCACGGAAATTCCCAATGAAATCACTAACAGCAACAAAGCTACTCCGAACGTGTAAATCGCCAAAGTTTGTAACCCAATATAAATAAAGAAAGTACAAACCACGCAAAGCAACAAACTGATCACCCCGTAAATTTGCATCGACCGAGCCATATAAAGCCGCTTTCGTAAATTATCCAGTTGCAATTTGGTCATCGCACTCGGCCGATTCTCATGTTCACCCTTCAAATTCCGGATCACTTGGGCATACGCCAAAAAACGATTCGTATAAGCCAGCATGATCAACGATATCGCCGAGAATAAAATAGAAGGTGTTGTCAATGTAAGCTCTTCCATAACCGCAATATTAAATACTAAATACTTTACGGGCACATTCGTACCCTTGATTATACAAGTCCGTTAATTTCGTCACGTCTTGTTCGATCCGATCCACCTCCAACGGTTTCTCCGGACGAATCAAAATTACTTTTTTCTCCCGTTCCAACTGTTCCAAAAAATCAAGAGTCTCGTTATAACGTTTATTCTTTATCCTCAAGCTCTCCCGTAATGCCGGATATTTACGATACATGAACCAAGGCAATGATTTCTCTTTTTCATCTTTCCGGTAACCTTTATTACGAGTTAGGATCACCACGTTACGATCGAACCCGTCGGCTATTGCTTTCCGGATCGGAATGGCATCACAGATTCCCCCGTCCAGCATGGGTTCCCCGTCCACGTAAGAGACCGGACAAACAAAAGGCAGACTGCAAGAGGCCCGACAAATATTCAGCAAACGTACCGGATCATGCTTTTCCTCGAAATAATTCGCCTCTCCCGTCCTGCAATTACTCGTCACCATCACGAAACGCTCTGGGGAGGCAAAGTAAGTATCATAATCGTACGGGATAATCCGGGTCGGGAATTCATCAAAAATAAGGTCAAAATCCATGATACTCCGTTTCGTGAAAAAATAACGGAAACCGATATAATGGTACTTATCCAACAAATCAATATTACACGTCTTTGCCCGTCCCCGCTGACGGGAGGCATAGGAAAGCCCGTTACACGCCCCGGCAGAAACTCCGATCGTGTAAGGGAAATAAACCTTTTTATCCATCAAGAAATCTAACGCCCCGGCAGTAAATACGCCTCTCATTCCACCACCTTCAAGTACTAATCCCGCATGTGCATCTAATATCATAACCAACAAACATTTTTATCTTCTTTCGAAACAGGTGGAGCCACGTCCCACACATCACTCAAATCCGGCCCCTCACTTCCGGCGGTATACGTTCGCAAATGCTCTCCCGGATGTTCCCGCCAATAGTTCACGATCGGATCGATAAACTTCCAACTAGCTTCCAAGGCATCATCCCGCGTGTAAAGCATCGAATCTCCCTGCATGGCATCCAGCAACAAACGCTCGTAGGCTCCCGGCAGATAATTGTTACAAAGCGAGGCATACAGGAAATCCATCCCCACCTGTTTCACCGTAAAGCCGCCCCCCGGCATTTTCAACCCAAACTTCAACATCACCCCTTCATCTGGTGTCATACGAATAATCAACTGGTTACAAGACGAACCCTCGCATTGTCCCTGAAATAACTTGTGCGGCGTGGACTTGAAATGAATCACCACCCCGGAACGCTTGTCTTTCAAACGTTTACCCGTATATATATAAAACGGCACATGACTCCACCGCCAGTTGTCAATAAAAACTTTCAACGCCACGTAAGTCTCCATATCGGAATTCGGGGCAACATCTTTTTCCTGCAAATATCCAACCACAGGCTGCCCTTTCGATTCTCCGGCCACGTATTGCGCCCGGACAACATTGCGGGGAATATCCTCCCCTTTCCATTGGCGAAGTGAACGTAACACCTTTACTGTCTCGTCCCGAATCACCTCCGGTTCCATCGTCGCCGGGGATTCCATAGCCACGAAAGCCAACAACTGCATCAGATGGTTCTGCACCATATCCCGCAAAGCTCCCGTTGTCTCGTAATATTTCCCCCGGTTCTCGATTCCGAGCGATTCCAAAGCGTATATCTCCACGTAATCCACGTAGTTCCGGTTCCACAAGGACTCGAATATCTCGTTCGCAAAACGCAAAACCAATATATTCTGTACCGTCTCCTTCCCCAAAAAGTGGTCTATTCGATAAATCTCCTGTTCACAGAATACCTGCAACAAGGATTGATCCAATTCTTTCGCAGTCTCTAAACTCGTCCCAAAAGGTTTCTCCACCACAATCCTGTGCCACCCGCCCCGTTCCTTAACACCAAACAAGCAACTTCTCCCGATATATTTCGTGATTGCCTGTTGGGAATTCGGAGGGGTTGCCAGATAATATACCACCCGCATCGGGATGGCATTTTCCTCCATCAAAAACATCACCCGCTCTCCCAACTCGTCAGCACCTTCCACGGGATCAAAAGGTTGGTAGTACACTTTCTGCAAGAAACGATCCACCTCTTCCCCGTTCAATCCCTTCTCCCCTTTCAACTCCTGCAACATCAAACGGATAGACAAACGGAACTCGTCATCGCTCATGGATTTCCTCGAAGTTCCCAAAATAACAAAACGTTCCGGCAACATCTGCCGCACGTGTAACTCGTATAAAGAAGGCATCAACATTCGTTTGGTTAAATCACCCGATGCCCCGAATATGACTAATACCTGATCCTCCGGTCTATTCATAATTACACATTATAAGTTCCTGAAACCGTCTTTCCACCTTTTCCCGTCCAGTCGGTATGGAAAAACTTACCCCTCTCGGCATCCGTACGTTCGTAAGTATGCGCCCCGAAATAATCCCGTTGCGCCTGTATCAGATTCGCCGCGGAAGTAAAATTACGTAACCCGTCAAAATAACTCAATGCCGAGAAGAAACAAGGTGCCGCGATACCATTAAACACGCAGTCCACGACCATCCCCCGTAAAGCCGGCAAGGCATTTTCCATTCTCTCGTGGAAAAAAGCATCGAATAACAGATTCTGCAATCCCGGGCTCTTCGTGAATGCTTGAGTAATCCTCTCCAAGAATACAGAGCGAATGATACATCCCTTTCTCCATATTTTAGCGATAGTCCCGTAATCCAGATTCCAACCATTTCGCTCGGAGGCCCTGCGCATCAAGGAAAATCCCTGCGCGTAAGAGATCAGTTTCGCCGCGTACAAGGCATCCCTCACCGCCTCGATTCCGGAAGTGTTCAAGGTAATGCAAGCCTCCATATCCCCCACTTTACCCGAGGGGTACTGCACGGACGCTCTCTCTCTTTCGTTCACCAAAGACGACATGAAACGGGCAAACACTGCCTCCGACACCAGCGTCAACGGGTCCCCCTCATCCAAGGCCGCCATCACACTCCATTTTCCCGTTCCCTTCTGCCCGGCCACATCCAGTATGTGATCCAGCAAATAGTCACCGTTCTCTTCCTTGTAATGCAGAATATGTGAAGTAATCTCGATCAAAAAGCTATTCAGTTCTCCCCGGTTCCACAACTCAAAAATATCTCCCAACCCGTCGTTATCCAACCCGGTTCTTTTCTTCAACATGGAATACGCCTCCGCGATCAGTTCCATATCCCCATACTCGATCCCGTTATGTACCATCTTCACGTAATGCCCTGCCCCGCCGGGACCGATCCATTCGCAACAAGGAGAACCGTCTTCCAGTTTTGCCGCAATCGACTGTAATATATCTTTCACCAGTGGCCAAGCCGTCACGGAACCACCCGGCATGATAGAAGGCCCGTTCAACGCACCCTCCTCTCCTCCGGAAATTCCGGCTCCAATAAAATAGAGGCCTTTCTCTTCCAGCATTTTCACCCGACGTTCCGTATCATGGTAATCCGAATTTCCCCCGTCAATAATAACGTCCCCGGGAGAAAGCCACGGGAGTAATTGCCCGATCAACTCGTCAACCGGGTCCCCGGCCTTCACCATTAACATGATCTTCCGCGGCAGGCGTATGGACTCCACGAACTCTTCAATCGTGTAGGTCCCGTGGAAACGCTTTCCCTTTCCTCGCCCTTCCACGAAACGGGTTACCACGCTCTCCCGATCCGGGTGAACCCGGTTGTAAACAGAAACCGTGTACCCTTTACTTTCCAAGTTCAGAGCCAAATTCTCACCCATTACCGCCAATCCGATCAATCCTATATCTGATATTTCCATCATAACAATAATTTATTCGTAACTCTATTGTACGACTATTCCTTTTAATTTGTTCTTAAATATTATAACAAAATTTACACTCGCAGAACATCCTACAAAAAGAGAGCCAAAATTGATCGGTAAACAGAAAATCCCTGACGCTTAATAATCTACCAAATTCCCGAACATCGAGGTACTCAGATACTTTTCTGCCCTATCGGGGAAAATAACCACAATGTTACCCGTATCTATCTGTTCCGCAGTTTTCAGCGCAGCCACCATGGCAGCCCCGCTACTCATCCCGGCAAAAATACCTTCCCGGACAATAATCTCACGAGCCATGGCAATAGCCTCCTCGCTCTCCACCATTACCTGTATATCTATCCGGGAGGGATCGTAAATAGCCGGAACAATCGCCTCTTCCATATTCTTTAGACCTTGAATGTAATGCCCTTTCACGGGATGCGCGGACACGACTTTTATATCCGGCTTACATCTTTTCAAGAAACGGGATATTCCCATGATTGTCCCCGACGTTCCCAAGGCACTCACCAAGTAATCAACCTCCCCCTCCATCTGTTGCCAGATCTCGATGGCCGTGTTCTCGTAATGTGCCTGATAATTCCCGGCATTACTGAACTGGTCGGGCATAAAATATTTTCCGGGGTTTTCTTCCACAAGTTGATGCGCCTTCCGGATAGCCCCATCCGTCCCCTCCGCCGCTGGAGTCAGAATGACCTTGCCCCCGTACGAACGGATAATCTTTCTCCGCTCCACGGACACCGCCTCACTCATCACGATCTCCACGGGATAACCTTTCACGATACCGATAATAGCCAAACCAATCCCCGTGTTCCCGGAAGTCGGTTCGATAATGGTTTTACCGGGCATCAAACGCCCCTCCCGTTCTGCCTGTTCGATCATCTGCAAGGCGATACGATCTTTAATACTACCCGTGGGATTAAATCCCTCCAACTTGGCGTAAATATTCACGTTCGGATTCTGGCCCAAACGATTAATACGTACCATAGGTGTATGCCCTATGGTTTCAAGAATGTTCTTCTTTACCAACATGATTATTTTTGATTTATGATTCACGATTTTAAATTACACTCTCCACCCGCCAGTTTGAATACACCAAACCTACCGGAGAGACAATCACTGCCTATCGAAAAACGTTTATAGAAATATAAATGGCAGGATTAAAGACAACAACAGCAACAACAAGCACGGCCCATTCCTTTGAAAGATTCAAAGTTCGTTCCCCTCACTTGAAATTGACGATTAGAAATAAATGTTGTCTTCATAAACTTCAGATTTATAATTTATCAAACGACTTGTAATCGTTCATATCGCAAATATAAACAAATTATCTTATCTTCGCACCGCTATTTGAAAATGTAAATTCATTTTCAATTTTCAACTTTCAATTTTCAATTAAATATGATTTCAGTAGACGGATTAACAGTAGAATTTGGAGACAGAGCGCTTTTTAAAGATATTTCATTTGTTATTAACGACAAGGACCGGATTGCCCTCATGGGAAAGAACGGGGCAGGTAAATCCACGTTATTAAAAATTCTGGCGGGAGAACGCCAAGCCTCCCGGGGAAATATCTCTTACCCGAAGGAAACTGTTATTGCTTACCTACCGCAGCATTTAATGACCCATAACGAAAGAACCGTTTTCGATGAAACGGCACAGGCATTCGCCCACCTTTTCGAGATGGAGAAAGAGATTGAACGGTTGAATCAACAACTCACCGAAAGAACGGACTACGATTCTCCAGAGTATTACAAACTCATTGAAGACGTATCCGCCCTCAGCGAGAAATTTTATAGCATCGACTCCACGCATTACGAGGCGGATGTTGAAAAGGTATTGTTGGGTCTCGGATTCCAACGGGAAGATTTCAACCGCCCGACAGCCGATTTCAGTGGAGGTTGGCGCATGCGTATCGAGTTGGCTAAAATGTTGCTTAAAAACCCGGACGTGTTGCTACTTGACGAGCCTACCAACCACCTTGACATTGATTCGATTCAATGGCTGGAGGATTTTCTCGTGAATAACGGAAAAGCTGTCGTCGTGATCTCCCACGACCGGACATTTGTTGACAACATCACCACCCGAACGATCGAGGTCACCATGGGCCGTATTTACGACTACAAGGTAAATTACTCCCAATACCTCGTACTACGCCAAGAACGACGCGTACAGCAACAAAAGGCCTACGACGAACAGCAAAAGATGATCGCCGAGACGAAAGAATTTATCGAGCGTTTTAAGGGAACCTATTCCAAGACCTTACAGGTACAATCCCGCGTGAAAATGTTGGAGAAACTGGAAATATTGGAAGTTGACGAGGAAGACACTTCCGCACTGAGACTGAAATTCCCGCCCGCCCCGAACTCAGGTAAATACCCGGTGATCGCGGAAGAGCTTACGAAAGACTATGACGGACACATCGTGTTCCAAGATGCCCACTTCACGATTGAGAAGGGAGAGAAAGTCGCTTTCGTCGGTCGTAACGGGGAAGGAAAGTCCACGCTAGTAAAATGTATCATGGGTGAAATTCCCTATAACGGAAAACTGACATTAGGCTATAACGTGAAGATTGGCTATTTCGCCCAAAACCAAGCCTCTCTCATGGACGAAAGCCTTACCGTTTTCCAGACCATCGACGACGTAACTCCCATGGAGCTGAAACACAAAATCAAGGATATGCTGGGAGCTTTCATGTTCAGCGGTGACGACATCGACAAAAAGGTGAAAGTCCTGTCCGGTGGAGAGCGTACCCGATTGGCCATGATCAAGTTGTTGCTCTCTCCCGTGAACCTGTTGATTCTCGACGAGCCGACCAACCATCTCGACCTCCGTACCAAGGACATCCTGAAAAATGCCTTGAAAGAGTTCGATGGCACCTTGATCGTCGTGTCTCATGACCGTGATTTCCTCACCGGACTCGTCCACAAGGTCTACGAATTCGGTAACAAGAAAGTAAAAGAACACTTAGAAGACATCCAAGGTTTCTTGCGGAAAAAGAAAATGGAAAACCTCCGGGAGATCGAACGTAAAAGCTGATTAGCAAGTCCATTTATTGTAATAATAAAAAAATATTATCCATTCGTTTTGCTTGAATTAATATTATTCGTAATTTTACGAACAATAAATAAAGCTAAGAATGGAAACGAAAGAATACACCATAGATCAAGAGCAACTCGCCCGTTTCGCAAAAGCGATGGGGCATCCGGCACGAATCGCCATACTCAACTTTCTGGCCCAACAGAATTGTTGTTTTTTCGGTGACATCCATGAGGTCTTACCCATATCGAAGGCCACCGTTTCCCAGCATTTGAAAGAGTTAAAAGATTCTGGACTAATTCAAGGTTCCATCGAGCCTCCCAAAGTTCGATACTGCATTAATCGAGAGAACTGGGCCATCGCCAAGAATTTATTCGTACGCTTGTTTGATCATGACAACACGGAAAAAAGTAGTTGTTGTTAGTAACAACTATTTTATTAGCTATATTGTTCGTAGTTTGACGAAATACAAACACAATAAATTAATATCAATAACAATCAATTAAATTAAAACGTTATGAAAGTAATTCTACTGTTAACAATGTGTCTAAGCCTTTTCGCATGTGGCAACAAAAACACAAAAGGCAGCAAAGCCCAAGAACAACAACCACCAAAAGATCATGTGGAAGTTCTCTATTTCCATGGCAAGCAACGCTGTATAACCTGTGCGGCAATCGAAAAAAATACCAAAGAAACGGTGGAAACCCTATTTGCCGACGAACTGAAAGACGGCAGCCTAGTATTCAAATCCATTGACATCTCTCAATCTGAAAATGAAGAGATCATCAACAAATACGAGGTCACGTGGTCTTCACTCTTTATCACGAAATGGAAAAATGGCAAGGATTCCACCGAGAACCTAACCGAATATGCTTTTGCAAAGGCTCTTTCCGCTCCAGATACATTCAAGGCAAACGTGACCCAAAAGATTCGGCAACTACTAAAATAAACATCTATGGAATGGTTACAATCTTTATTGGATAGTAGCACCACCCCGGCTTTGACCGCCTTCTTGCTAGGACTACTGACGGCCATTTCCCCTTGTCCTCTGGCGACCAATATTGCCGCCATCGGCTTTATTGGAAAAGACATCGAGAACCGCCACAGGATATTTCGAAACGGCTTGCTCTACACGCTGGGACGTGTCATGGCCTACACGCTCCTAGGCATTATCCTCATCTTAATTTTGGAAGAAGGTTCAAGCCTGTTTGGTATCCAAAAATTTATCGGCAAATACGGAGAAATGCTACTCGGACCCGCACTATTATTCATCGGGTTATTCATGCTGTTCGGTCACAAATTCAACCTGCCGTCATTCGGTTTCAAAGGTAATGGAGAGGGATTAGCCCGTCGGGGCGGATGGGGAGCCTTGCTACTCGGGATATTATTCGCCATGGCGTTCTGCCCCACGAGCGGCGTTTTCTATTTCGGCATGTTGATCCCGATGTCCGCGACATCGGCAGGTGGTTACTTACTTCCCGTTCTCTTTGCCATAGCAACCGCATTACCCGTATTGGCCACAGCTTGGATTCTGGCTTTCAGCGTACAGCATATCGGCAATTTTTACGGTAAGATAAAAACCATACAAAAATGGTTGAATTGGATCGTAGGCGGGTTATTCACCGCCATCGGGTTATACTACTGTCTGGTTATAAATCTCTAAGTTTTTCACACGAACAACGTTCGTAACATAACGAATTAAATAAATTAAATCATGGAAATAAAAGTTTTGGGATCCGGTTGCGCCAAATGCAAGACAACCTATGAAATGATCGAAAAGATCGTGAAAGAGAATCAACTCGATGCAACACTTTCAAAAGTGGAAGACATTGTTGAATTACTGAATTATGGCATCATGACAACCCCTGCCATCGTCGTCGACGGAGAAGTCAAACTCAAAGGTCACGTTCCCACGGAGAGCGAAATCAAAAAGATTCTCGGTATTTAATAACCTTTTCGTCATGAACAACAAGAAAGAATTGACCATCCTGTTTTGGATGATTGCTATTTTCGCAATGGTCTTCTTCATGCCGCTCGGCAATGAGCGGTTCATGACCGCCATTGATGCCACGCTCGACCTTGCCAAATGGTACGCGCAAGAACACGTGGTGCTATGCCTGCTCCCCGCATTCCTCATCGCGGGAGTCATTGCCGTATTCGTCAGTCAGGGAGCGGTACTCAAATACTTCGGGGCAAACGCCAAGAAATGGTTATCCTACACGATAGCCGCCATCTCCGGTGGAATTCTGGCTGTTTGCTCTTGTACAATCCTACCGTTATTTACAAGCATATACAAACGCGGAGCCGGACTAGGCCCGGCCATTGCTTTCCTCTATTCCGGCCCGGCGATCAGTATTTTATCAATTATCCTAACGGCTCGCATCTTGGGCGTGGAGATGGGTATTGCCCGTATCGTCGGAGCCATCACATTTTCCATTATCATCGGTCTTCTCATGTCATTCATTTTCCGCAAGGAAGAAAAAGCCAAAAAAGAGGAACAAATGAACATCACCCCACCACCGGAGAAACGCCCGATGTGGCAAACTTCATTTCACTTTTTCACGATGGTACTCATCCTTGTCTTCGCCAATTGGGGAGCCCCTGCCGCATCTGACAAAGGATTATGGTTTTATGTATTTACCTATAAGTGGTACATCACGGGAATCCTCGCCTTATTCTTTTGCTGGTCACTCATCCGAATTCTAAAGTTACCTATCACATGGGTATTACTTAGTGCGATCGCAACGGCACTTTCCGCCTTTCTCGCCAACACGTTTATCACTGATGCCAAGCTGGTTCCTTTGCTCCCAATGATTATAGGAATCACGTCATTATCCGTGATACTACTTTTTGACAAACGGGATGATGAAAACCGGGAATGGGCCTTTTCCTCATGGGGATTTGCAAAACAAATCCTACCACTATTGGCAATTGGAGTTGTTTTCGCTGGATTCCTATTAGGTTCAACACATGATGACACGGCTATCGCCGGGATCATTCCCAATCATTGGATCGAGTGGGCTGTAGGCGGAAATTCACTGCTTTCGAACTTTTTCGCCAGTTTCACGGGTGCATTCATGTATTTCGCCACCCTGACCGAGGTGCCGATTATCCAAGGTCTGCTTGCCTCTGGCATGGGTAAAGGTCCCGCTCTAGCATTATTACTGGCCGGGCCATCCTTATCCTTACCGAATATGCTGGTTATTCGTGGCGTCATGGGAACCCAAAAGACAATCGTGTATGTTGCTCTCGTTATCATCATGGCAACCGTATCAGGTTACATCTTTGGCTCGTTCTTTTAAAACTTGAAACCCGCAACTCGCCATAGGCGAAAAAAGAAACGGGGTCTAAAAACAGACCCCGCTCCAGCAAAAAAAATATAAAACACAACATTTATTTCCTATGCTTATAGCGCACGAAGACCTCCATCGCCTCGTACTCCGCCATTCCCAACTTGTTATACAAGTCGGCCGTGTTACGGTTACGGTCTTCGGCTCGCTGCCAGAACTCGCGAGGATCATCTCCCGGGTATGCCGGTCCGTTATTCTGTGAACCGTGTCGGTAAATCGCTTGTCGTTTGATGGATAACTCCGACGGGCTTACCGGCACCGCCATATCCACCTTCTCGATCTCCCACTCCAACCAAGCCCCGCGGTACAACCACACGTAACAATCCTTGAACCAGTCATCCTCACATACGACGTCAAAAGCCTGCATGATCGCATCCAGACAAACACTATGCGTTCCGTGCGGATCGGCCAAGTCTCCGGCAGCATAAATCTGGTGAGGTTTCACCTCCCTCAACAGATTCACGATAATATCAATATCTTCTTTTCCCAACGGGTTCTTTTTCACGGAACCCGTTTCATAGAAAGGCAAATTCAAAAAATGTACTCTCTCCGAGGGGATACCCATAAACCGACAAGCGGCCAAAGCCTCTGCCGCCCGCAAGGCCGTCTTGAACTTCAACACCTCTTTAGGTTCACTTCCCTCCGGTTTCAGATTCCGAATTGTCTCTTTCACCTGCTTGTATCCCTCGCCGGACACTCCCATATTTTGGGCAAACAAATCGGCAATATCCATCATCTCGTACAGGTAATCATCAAACACGGCGATATTCCCGGACGTTTGGTAAACCGCATGCACCTCATGTCCCTGTTCCACCAAACGGGCCTCCGTACCTCCCATCGAGATCACGTCATCATCCGGATGCGGGCTGAAAATCAACACCCGTTTCGGGTAAGGATTCGCTCTCTCCGGACGGGTTGAATCATCCGCGTTAGGTTTCCCTCCCGGCCACCCGGAAATGGTGTGCTGCATATCATTAAACACGGCAATATTCACCTTGTTTGCAGAACCGAACTTCTCGATCAGATCGCTCAAACCGTTATCTTGATAATCTTTATCTTCGACTTTTAAAATGGGCTTTTTCAACTTCTGGCACAACCGGATCACCGCTTTACGAATCAGCTTATCATCCCAATCCACCTTGCTCACCAACCACGGGTAATCCGCCCGTGTCAATTCGCTAGCCGCACTCTCATCAATAATAAATTGCACGTTAGAATGCATCTGCAAGAAAGTTGCCGGAACCGAATCTGACACCCGTCCTTCCACGGTAGCCTTGATAATCGGAGCCTTTTTCTCTCCCCACGCCATCAGAATCACTCTCCGGGCCTGCATAATCGTCCCGACTCCCATCGTGATTGCTTTCGTGGGTACCAGATTCCTACTTCCGAAATCCTTTATCGCGTCTTTTATCGTCAAGTCATTCAAGAACACCTTCCGGGTCTGGGACGTGATAAAAGACCCCGGCTCGTTAAAACCGATATGTCCCGTACGTCCGATACCCAATATCTGGAGGTCAATTCCCCCGGCAGCATCGATCGCCTTCTCGTAATCCCGACAGAATTTATCTATCTCATCCCCTTCCAGCGTTCCGTCCGGGATATGAATATTCTTCGGGTCAATATCTATATGATCAAACAAATGGTGGTGCATGAAATAATGGTAGCTCTGCTCCGACTCTTTCGGCATCGGCAGATACTCGTCCAAATTGAACGTAACCACGTTACGGAAAGAAACGCCTTCTTCCCGGTGCAGCCTCACCAGCTCTTGATACAACTTGATCGGGGAAACCCCGGTCGCCAAACCTAAAACGCACTTTTCACTGCTAGCCGCTTTCGTTTGTACCAAATCCACAATCTCACGGGCAACGGCCTTCACAGCCTCGTCCGCTGTTTCATAAATCTGAACAGGAATCTTCTCGAACCTGTTGGCACCCTCACCCTTAGCGATGTAGTTTTTAGTAATCATCATATTTTTATCTTTAATTTTTTCCTTGTTAATAAAGCGAGTACCCGCATTCCGTGTCATCATACAAATGTTCCATGACCATCATCAACGTACCCAATATCGCCGAATAAACGCCCAGATTACTCATCTTCAACTCGCAATGTCCTCGCATACGAGCCAAAGCGTACTTATTTATTGCCTGTTGAACCGGGACCAGCATCAAATCGCCCGCTTGCACGATCTCCCCACCGATGACTACCATGTCCGGGTTAAACAAATGTACCATCGTGGCTATTCCCTCTCCCAGCTTCTCTCCCGCACGATGCAAGAGGTCGATAGCCGAAATATCATCTTTCCGAGCCGCCTCGATAATATCCTGTAACGGCTTGCCTGCCACCTTCTCGATAGCCCGTCCCGAAGACACGGTTTCCAAGCAACCGATCTTTCCGCAATGACATGGAGCCTCCAGCCCTGAAATACGGATATGCCCGAACTCTCCCGCCATACCAATTCCCCCGCGATATAATTTCGAATTCAGGATCATCCCCAAACCAATACACTCGTTCACGCTAATACACAAAACGTTATTCACGTCTTTGGCTACCCCAAACGTGTGTTCCGCCATGGCCATCACGTTAGAATCGTTATCAATAAATACCGGGATTTGCAGCATTTCCTCCAAAATACTCTTTATACCCGGTTGTTCATACGTCAAATAAGTATACGAAGTTCCCTCCCGATCGATCAATCCCGGAAGAGCGAAACCCGCCATCTTGATCTTTGCCCGATCTATATTCAAATGCCCGATCGTCTCGTCAATCTTCTCCCGCACGTAACGGAGAGTCGCCTCATCATCCTGCTCTTCCAAAATCGAGGGATATTCCAGAATACCCTCAATCGGCTCATTCTTCAAATTGAAGATAGCCACCCGCAGGTACTCCCTACCAATATCCACTCCTAATATATACGCGGCATCCGGATTTAATGAAAACACGTGAGGACGTTTACCCCCGATCGAATTTCCGCATCCCCGGTCAATCACCCATCCCTCTTCGATCAACTCTTCAATCATGCGACTAACCGTCGGCGTGGTCACGTTTGTCAGGCGACAAATCTCAGGCTTGGACAACTCTCCCATCCGGTAAAGAAACCCGATAATTGCTTTCTTCTGCAAGTACCGTTTCTCCTTCAATCCCGGTAGTGAACCTTTATTTATGGTATTCGAGTCATTCATAGCTCTCCGTTTTTCAAAAAGAATCGTGTTTATTTCATCACAAATATACGAATACTTTCTAAAATATTTACGTAAGTCATACTAAAAATGAAAAATATTTTCATTACAAACTCTATTTTATAAAATTACATTCCCCAAACGAGTACTTGAAAATAAAAAAAGTGTATTTTTACAAATCAACCATAAAAAGGGGATTTAGCGACTATGGTAACGAAATTAGAAATACAAAAACACTTGAAATACCTGAAAAACGGGGCAAGTAAAAAGTTCATCGAACTATTCAACAACTTCGACGAAGAAGATTTGTGTGACCGTAAAAATTTCACCGGACACATCACGGCAAGCGGAACGATCATCCACATTCCCACCCGTGAAGTCCTGTTACTACATCACAAGACCCTTGATAAATGGCATATTCCCGGTGGCCACGTAGACCTCGACGATGATTCTCTCTTCGAAGCTTCATTACGGGAAGTGGAAGAAGAAACCGGACTGACAGCCGAACAACTGATTCCCATCAACCTCATTAAAAATAAGCCCTATTGTGTCGAGATCAATTCCCACCCGATTCCACGTAACGAGAAGAAAAACGAAGATCAGCACTATCATCACGATTTTCGTTTCGTGTTCGCGTATACCGGGAATAAACGTATACACATAGACTTGAACGAAAGCCTAGATTACAAATGGCTTTCTATTGACGATCCCTACCTGCAAGAGATCATGACAACTCCCGAAACACTCGATTCTATTTTACTGGAAGGACTGGAAAGTTACGAACAATCCGTTAAACTGGTTCGCCATAACGATTACCTCGTAACACCCCTAGCCAGCTACTTGTTTCGATTAGGTCAACACCATTATGACCGGGGCAACTGGGAATCCGCGGAACAGATGTTCAGTCGCTCTGTTTCCGCTTACGAGGACACGTACGACGACGAGTACGAAACGCCGCCATCCATTCTGGCCGCTTGCTGGAACTTGGCTACCGTCTACGAAAAAACAAATCGTCATTCTCAGAAATTACAAGCACTTGAAAAAGGCCTAAACTTTGCCAAGGAATTCGCCCGTCTCGACGAGAACTTCCTTCCCGAAATCTCCGAGTTCACGGAACGGATTGATGCCTCCCGTCATTCCACGGGACAACTATAACATCCCTCCCCTTCGAACTCGATTTCCACGGTCAGGTGATCTATGCCCGCCTCCTTCAACCGATCCACGGCATCATGTTTCACCCGGATGGCATCCGTCCGGGAAATATCATCTGCCACAATCAGGTGAGCCGAAGCGATATTCCTTTCCCCGTCCAGCGTCCACACGTGCAGGTCATGCACGTTCTTCACGTTCGGCACCTCCAGTAAAATGGCCTTTATCTTATCCTCCGGCATATGCTCTGGTGTAGCTTGCAAAAGGATTCTGAAAATTGTGTACAAATTCCGACACACGTTCGTCAGAATAAACACCCCGATACAAACCGAAAGTAGCGGATCTATAAAATACCATCCCGTGTAACGAATAATCACGCTACCGATCAACACGGCCACCCATCCCAGCACGTCCTCCAGCAAATGCAACATCACGGCCCGCTGGCTGATCGAATTTCCTTTCATCAACCGCAAGGCAGCGAACCCGTTCACGACAAGTCCCGCCACCGCCAACCACATCATCCCGGAGTAATTCACCTCTGCGGGATGAAATAAACGGGGAATCGTCTCCATGAACACGAAGATCGACCCTACCAGCAACACGATCGAATTGATTAACGCCCCCAGCGTCGAAAATCGTTTATACCCGTAAGTAAATGTCACGGTCCTCTTCTTTCTCGAATAACGTTCCAGAAAATAAGAAACCCCGATAGAAAAAGCATCCCCGAAATCATGTACCGCATCGGAAATAATAGCCACCGAATTGGTCCATATTCCCCCGACAATCTCGATAACGGCAAATCCCAGATTCAGGAAAAAAGCGATACCCAAATTCTTTGTACTCTCTTCATGAGCGTGTTGATGCCCGGTATGTGAATGGTCGTGTCCCATAATTACATTCTTTAATAACAAAAATACTCATTTTACGAAAGAAAGTTTCATTCCTATCTAATAAAAATCTATCTTTGCCCCTCGAAAAAGTGGAAAGATTTGGCTGATTGCAACCACGGAAAAAAAGCGCTAAAATGCATATTTAATTCTGAATTCAACCATCCATGTACTTTCCTATAGTTTAATTTACGATAAAGAGATTGAGAGATTAAATGATTTTCGATTAAGTGATTCGTTTGTTACAACATCATTAAATCATCAAATCATTAAATCACCAAATCACTGAATCACTAAATCTAAAATGAATTATGGGATATTTATTTACATCTGAATCTGTATCGGAAGGTCACCCCGACAAAGTGGCTGACCAGATTTCCGATGCTGTACTTGACAAAATCATCGCCTTTGACCCGGATGCCAAAGTGGCTTGCGAGACATTGGTAACTACCGGGCAAACCATTGTTGCTGGGGAAATCAAAACTGAAGCGTATGTAGACGTACAACGTATCGCACGGGAAGTGATCAACCGTATCGGTTACACGAAAAGCGAATACATGTTCGACGGGAATAGCTGTGGCGTCCTGAGTGCCATTCACGAACAATCCCCCGACATCAACCGCGGCGTTGTTCGGGAAGACCCCATGGAACAAGGAGCCGGAGATCAAGGTATGATGTTCGGTTACGCTTGTAACGAAACGGACAATTACATGCCGTTATCTCTCGAGCTATCACATTTATTATTGTACGAACTGGCACAAATCCGCAAAGAAGGTCAGGAAATGACTTATTTGCGTCCGGACTCCAAATCACAGGTAACCATCGAATATGGGGACGACAATAAACCTGCCCGGATTCATACCATCGTGATCTCCACCCAACATGACGAGTTTGTCAAAGCCACGGCCTCCACTCCGGAAGCACAATTGGAAGCTGACGCTCAAATGGTGGATCAAATACGCTGGGACATCATTAATATTTTGTTACCGAGAGTGAAACGCCAATTGCCGGAACGGGTACAGGCCCTTTTCGATGAAGATTTGATTCTTCACGTGAACCCTACCGGAAAATTCGTGATCGGTGGTCCTCACGGGGACACGGGATTAACCGGAAGAAAAATTATCGTTGACACCTACGGGGGCAAGGGAGCCCACGGGGGAGGCGCTTTTTCCGGAAAAGATCCGTCTAAAGTGGACCGTTCTGCCGCTTACGCCGCACGCCATATCGCTAAAAACATGGTCGCAGCCGGGATTGCTGACGAAATATTGATACAGATTTCATACGCCATCGGAATTGCCCGCCCCGTTGGAGTTTTCGTGAACACTTACGGAACGGCCAAGGTGAACTTGAGTGATGCCGCCATTGCCGAAAAAATCACTTCAATCTTTGACCTACGCCCGAAAGCCATCGAGGAACGCCTGAAACTCCGTAACCCGATTTATCAGGAAACGGCAAGTTACGGCCACATGGGACGTACTCCTAGAATCGTGAAAAAAGTATTCTCCTCGAATTACTGGCCAACCATCGAAAAAGAAGTAGAACTCTTCACGTGGGAAAAGCTGGACTATATCGAGAAAATCAAAGAGGCGTTTAAATAAACCTCAATGTTATAGAAACATAAAAAGAGGAAAGGCTTACTCGCAAAACAAACCATCTGCAGGTAAACCTTTCCTCTTTAAATATTATAGAATAAAATCTATTCCAGTATCTTTTGCTATTCCAGATATTCAATATCATCAATAGACAATCCGGTGGCAACAGCAATACTCTCAACAGATAATCCCATCTGTTTCAAAGAACGGGCAACCTCTAATTTACCTTTCCTCTCCCCTTCCTTCATACCTTCTATTTTTCCTTCTTTTATCCCCTCTGCCTTCCCCTCTTTTATTCCCTCGGCTATTCCCTCAGCCCGTCCTTCGGCCTTCCCCTCTTTTATCCCTTCGGCTTTTCCTTCAGCTTTTCCCTCAATCCATCCTGTTTGAATAACACTACGCTGATAACGTAATGCTTCCATGTGGCGCTCGTATTCTTTCTGTTCCGCATCACTCAACTTATCTACCCGCAAACGTTCCCTTGCCTCCCGCAAACCACTGGCGGTAACATTCTCCGCAATCTCTCCTGTCTTCAAAAACAAAATCCATTCATCCAAAGGAGTTTTGGCTAACTTATCAAACTCGTCCACGCGTAACACGTAATACTCCGGGAATAAATCTCCGGCATCATGACAAACAAACTGTTCTTGTTGTTGAACGGATAATCGCAATACATCTTTTGTATGAATTCCCCGGAACTCCGTGTACCCGTGATACACGTAATCATCTCCCTGCCCCAAATCAAAATAAACAATATTAACAGAATACACCTTCTTCACCTTAGCATAGGGATCCCCTTGATTTATATATTCCGTGATCGCCTTGGAAGTCCCGTACAACATCCGGTGGAAATAATCCAGTTCCCGGTTATTTTGGACCTCTATAATAACCAACTCGCCTTTCGAATTTTCAGCAAGCATGTCAACCCGGTTAAATTTATCATCAAACTTCTGTTGGTTGCCTTCACTCTCCAATATCCGTTCAATGTGAATCTCATCCTCTAAAAGCACGGACAAAAACCCCTCTAATACCACGAAATTAGACTTGTTACGCAATAAACGTTTTGCAGCCCAATCAAAACGAACTAAATTAGATTTTCCCATGATGCAACTTATTGTTATACATCTACAAATGTACACAAAAACTTCGACTTACACGTCCTAACAATAAAATATATTCAAAGCGATCACCTCGATCCGACAAATATCCCTAAAGTCCCCCATCCAACCGGGTTGAACTAGAGGTAAGAATCTTGATTACCTCCCTGTTACTTCATGATTGCTTTACCAAACCGGAATCCGGTGTATGTTATTTTTCCTTATATCCTGTTAAAATGGCGGCAATGATCGGGCGATAATCGGGCGACAATCGGGCGATGGCGCCTAACAGTCACCCAATAATCACTCAACAGCCAAACCATTCCCATGCCCAACCCTTGATATACCCCTTTAAAGCCCAAGTAAAACCCTCTCCCCCTCCCAACAAAACGCAACATCATCCCGCACACAACGAAAAAAGGAGTGTTCCCACCCCTTTCCAATGAATTATTCCTAAAAATCTTCTTCTAAAACACGTCGGAAACTTAATCTCTTCTTCCCAAATAAATCATGATATAGTATAATAAGGTAGCCAAAGAAGAAAGAGCGGCAATCACGTAAGTATAAGCAGCCCATTTCAAAGCATCCTTAGCACTCTCCTGCGATTCGTAAGTCGTGATACCGGAGTTACGCAACCAAGCCAAAGCCCGGTGACTGGCATCAATCTCCACGGGCAGAGTGACAATACTGAACAAAGTCATCAAAGCAAACAAACAAATCCCAATCAGCATCAATTGTGGAAATTGCTGTAATAACAGGATCCCTGCCAACAAAATCCATTGCACCCAATGTGACGCGAAACTCACCACCGGAACCAGAGCCGAACGTAATTGCAACATACTATACGCTTGAGCATGCTGTAAAGCGTGTCCACATTCATGGGCAGCGACAGCGGCGGCTGCCACGTTGGCACCATAATATACTTCGTGACTTAAATTAATAGTCTTGTTCGTGGGGTTGTAGTGATCCGTTAATTGTCCTTCCACGCTACCGATTTTCACGCCCTGCACCCCGTTATCCCGCAACATTTTTTCCACCACGTCACGCCCCGTCATCCCGTTAGCGGTAGGTATCTTAGAGTATTTCTTAAAACGACTTTGTAATTGATGGCTCACCAGCCAGCTCAACAAAGTAAACCCGATAAATATAATCCAAATTAAAGGTAATCCTGCCATAAAATATTATAATTAAAATTCTTCTCAAAGATATACAAAAAGTACGCCATCGCCCTAGGGCTCGATATATAAAAAATACTAACACGGGCTTTCTGCATTTATTTTCGTCAAGAATGACATTCTCTATTGTTTTTTTAGAAAATCTTCACTAATTTGTAACCCTCGAATTATTCGAAGAGTTATATACGTTTACAATATTAATCTAAACCGTATTATAATGAAAACCTATAAACCTAACGAAATTAAAAACATCGCGCTCGTGGGTAGTGCCGGGTCCGGCAAAACCACGTTAGCGGAAGCTATGATGTATGAGGGCGGGGTCATCCCGCGCAGGGGTAGCATTAGTGCAAAAAACACTTCATCCGACTACCGTCCGGTAGAACAGGAATACGGATCATCAGTATTCCCGGCTGTATTGTATACAGAATGGAAGGAGCATAAGCTCAATTTCATTGACACGCCGGGAGCAGACGATTTCGTCGGAGGAGTTATCTCTGCGCTGAACGTTGTTGATACCGGAGTAATGGTTATTAACGCCGTCAGAGGTATTGAAGTCGGTACCGAAATCATCAGCCGCCATGCCAAAAGACTAAACAAACCGCTCATTTTCGTTATAAATCAGGTTGATCACGAGAAAGCAAACTTTGATCACGCGGTGGAACAGGCCAAGGCAGCTTTCGGCTCGAAAGTCGTGCTAGTTCAATACCCGGTGAACCCGGGAATCGGCTTTAACCGCGTCATAGACGTCTTGAAAATGGAGATGTATCAATGGAAACCGGAAGGTGGTAAACCCGACGTACTCCCCATTCCCAAGGAAGAAGAAGAAAAAGCTAACGAATTACATAACGCACTGATCGAGGCGGCCGCCGAAAACGACGAGGGATTGATGGAATTGTTCTTTGACAAAGGTAGTCTCACGGAAGATGAAATGCGTGCCGGAATCCGCAAAGGACTTATCGCACGGGATATGTTCCCCGTTTTCTGCGTGTCGGCAGAAAAAGATATGTGCGTGCGCCGTTTCATGGAGTTCGTGATCAACGTGGCTCCCAGTGCCAGCTCCATGCCACCTTCCATCACGGAAGACGGGGATGAAGTTCCGTATGACGAGAAAGGCCCGACTTCCTTATACATATTCAACACGACAGTTGAACCTCACTTGGGTGAAGTGATCTACTTCAAAGTGGCATCCGGGACTGTCCACGAGGGGGACGACTTGTACAATGCCACCAATGACGCAAAAGAGCGTATCTCGACACTATATGCCGTGGCCGGGAAGAACCGGACAAAAGTGACCGAAATGATGGCCGGAGACATCGGGGCTACCGTGAAATTGAAAAACACGAATAACGGCGATACCTTGAACGAGAAAGACATTCATTACAAGTTCGGCAAGATTCAATACCCGAATCCTCGTTTCAGAACAGCTGTCAAGGCCGTGAACACTAGCGACGAGGAAAAACTGGCGGAAGTCCTGCAACGGATTCACCAAGAAGACCCGACCTTCCTTGTGGAATATTCCAAGGAGTTGAAACAAATGATCATTTCCGGCCAAGGAGAATTCCACTTGAACACTATGAAATGGCGTATAGAGCATAACGATAAACTGGAAATCGAATTTTACCCGCCACGTATCCCGTACCGTGAAACCATCACGAAATACGCTTACGCGGACTATCGCCACAAGAAACAATCGGGTGGTGCCGGACAATTCGGTGAGGTTCATCTCGTGATCGAACCCTACACGGAAGGAATGCCCGCCCCAACCATGTACAAGATCAATGGTGTGGATAGTAAGATTTCCGTGAAAGACACCGAAGTCGTTGAACTTCCGTGGGGAGGGAAACTGGTATTCTACAACTGTATCGTGGGAGGTGTGATCGACGCCCGTTTCATGCCCGCTATCCTGAAAGGGATCATGGAAAAGATGGAAGAAGGACCGCTTACCGGGTCATACGCACGGGATATACGTGTCAGCGTATACGACGGAAAAATGCACCCCGTGGATTCAAACGAAATTTCGTTCAAACTTGCCGGACGTCACGCTTTCAGTACGGCGTTCAAACAAGCATCCCCGAAGATTTTGGAGCCGATCTATGACGTGGAAGTTCTCGTTCCGGATGAATACATGGGTGACGTCATGGGTGACCTGCAAACCCGTAGAGCAATCATCATGGGTATGGAAGCAGATTCCGGATTCCAGAAATTGATGGCTAAAGTACCGTTGAAAGAGATGCAACGCTACTCCACGGCATTGAGTTCCATCACGGGAGGACGAGCCTCTTTCACCATGAATTTCTCCGGATATGAAAAAGTACCGGCCGAAGTTCAAGACGAGTTGTTGAAAGCTTACCAAGAGGAGAAGGAAGAGGATGAATAAATAAAATGAGGGTTCACTTCATTTTGGGACAACCTCATTGTTCGTCATAAAAAAGCACCATTTTTACCTGAATCAGAGGTAAAAAATGGTGCTTTTATTCATGACCTCACTTTTTAATCTTTTACCACGACGTCTTCTACGTTACCTTTTTCCCAATCTTTTTCTGTCCCTTCCGGCTGAACCACACTCTCCGGTTTTCCAACCTCCACATCTTCCGTGTTTCCAATTTGCCAGTCTCCCGGCAACACATTCACATTCACGTCGTTTTTCTTAATATCAATTTTATCATCCGGTAAAACTTCCGTGTTTCCGGTTTCATCCGTCGTCTCCACTTTATTCACGGCAGATTCCAATTGTCCATCGCCCGCATCACTCTCGTTCACCTCCATATTCGTAACCACCTGCATATCCGGTTTCGTTTTCACGTCCAGAGTCAAGGCTTGAGTCAAAACAATCTCCCGAGTATCATCCCTTGCAATAATATTACACTCAATATTATTGCTCGCTCCAGTACTCGTACCTTCGTCAAGCACAACAATATTCATCGTGGCAGAATAATGGTTTTCTTCTTCCGCACGCGAGAATCCTCGTATATTTCCACCTTTAGTCATCGCCACGAATACAGTTCCTGGATTCTTCCATTCAGTCTCCCCGAAGGCAAGTGTCGTCCCCACGTTAGGCACGAGTATTCCCACTTCCGCAATCTTTCCCGAATAATCAGTCACTTGCATCTTTGTCGTCGCCAACGTTCGCTTCGCTGTCAGTTCCACGCTAGTATCATCATCTCCTACAGCTAGCGAACTTTTCGCAAAAAGCACATCCCCTAATGGCGTGAAATTTGCTGCACCTTCCTTCTTCGTCAACTGGATTTTCATATCAGAAAGAGCGGTTCCAACCACATCACCCGCAATATTGGCATCCTCCAACACGTTACCAACAAACACAATCGTGTAGTTTCCTTTGTTCAATTCCAATTTTTCAATTCCATCCACAGAGTTATATTTAAAACTCTCCTGAAGTTTTCCTGCCTGATCAAACACGTATAATCGCACGTGAGAAATGATCCCTTTCAACCCGGTATCGTCCAAACTGCTAACACCACTTTTCAATACGCATTCGACTTTAACAACTTTCTCTCCCGGAATAGGTTCCGGTTCATCCTCTCCGCCACCAGAACCTCCACAACCCCAAAATCCTACAATCAAGGAGAATGTCATCAATGTATAGATAATTCTTTTCATTTATTCCATTTTTAATGGTTATTATTTGTACATTCGGTTAATTTATTCTTGTCGAATCTCGCGGGATCTCTCCGGAATCCGGTTCCACGTTTACCGTGACTTCCGCTGATTTAAACTGGTTGTAATCAGTAATAATGATCTTATATACACTTGACTGATTAGCATGTACCGTACATTCCAGCCGTTGATTTCCTTCTCCATAGCACATGTTCATATCCATCCACCCGTCACCTGAAATTGTCATCACATCTACATTCCATCCCATATTGGAGGTTACGTCAAACACGATCGTATCTCCCGAACGGACAGTAAATACGCTCTGGGAAACATCGAGCACGGGATCCAGCATTTCCTTCTGCACCACGTTAATATATGCCACATGCCGCCCCGAATGAATCGTAATATCTCCATTTCTTTCTGGCCAATAATTATTCGGGTTATTCGGGTCCACGGTTACCCGCAATCTGGCATTTCCTCGCCCAGTCAACACGCCATTTCCCCCGACAATCGAATCTGTTACATTCTCGTTCCCATCAAGTAAAGCGACATGAACATACTCCGCCCATAAGACTTCACAAGTCCATTCTGCATTTGACCGGACTTCTACAAAATATATTCCACCTTCCGCAGGCGCCATTATTAAATTATTATCCACGCTCAACATGATCCCATCCGGACTAAAATTAGGAGAATCGGAAGCACTAACATACAAATTACCCGAATTATACACCTCCAGCAAACCTGCAGGTAATATACCTGTCAATTCCGGATTCCTCGGCAAATATAAATCCTCCAAATTATTTAAATTATTGAAAGATTCCGGGATTGAAGTAATTCCACAACTATCCAGTGTAATACTCTTCAACGAGTTCATTTGTCCCATCCAATCCGGCAATCCATTTTTCCCGAAAACAGGAGAATACAACCTTAAACGAGTCACTTGAAAACTCTTTATTCTCTCAATATCCGCTGGTAACATATTTTCATTAGCCACGGAAAATTCCCGAATAGACGAGAAATCAGCAGAAGAAGGAATTTGTAAATTACGAAATCCGGCAATTGCAAATTCAATCACGTTTCTCGTCACATTCCAAACCGAAGCAGGCAATTCGCAGGAAGGCGTCGCAACAAGATACAAATATTTCAAGTTCGTTAATCCTGAAAAATCCAAATCCGCAGAAGTAATTCGAGACTTCGAAAGCATCGGAAAATAATCACCGATTTCCTCATCATCATTCTCGTAAGGAACGCTGAATACCAAACCTTCCAATTTTGTCAAATTACCGATATGTGTCGGTATCGCAGTTAAAGTCAAGCTACTAACGTTCAAATAAATCAAATTAGCGGGTAATTCCGGAAGAGAAGTTGCATCCGTGTTCACACTCAATTCTTCCAGCGCGGTCATTTCTTTCATATAAGAGGGAATTTCCGCCAAACTACCATATGACTCTCCCATATTGAACCACTTCAAAGCAGTTAAATTTTTAAATGACTCCGGTAAACTCCAAACAGGATACTCCTCGCTACTTCGGGTCAATATATTCGCTTTCATGGATGCCTTCTTTGTCATGTCAACCTGGTCATAATCTTCCAAGAAGTCTTCCCATTCTTGATAGCCAATACCGATCACACGTCCATTTTCATCCAAATGGACATTATGCCACAAATTCAAATTATCTGATTCCCAATTATCTACCATACTGACGTTTGCCGCTCTCAAAGCTTCCCGAATTTCCAACATCGCCTGCAAGTCACCCGCTGCAATATCTTTCATTTTAGGTAGCACAATCACCACACTTCCGGTTGAATCAATAATTACATTTTCGACTTCAGACTGTAATACATACATATTCATTCCGGATGAATCCCTTAATGAAATTGCAACTAGGGAATAATTCCCTTGAAGCACCTGATTACAATGCGTCACGACAAGCGTATCTTCACTCCAAACCATTAAAGTTTCCGAATTCCAACTATCAACATTGATTGAAAATTCATGGGCTTCACCATCATTTTTCAAAAAATGCATATTCAAGGCTCTCACCTGTCGCAAATCCTCGGGAGAACCAGTCTCCATCAATAATTTAACGGTCAATGTATCCACGAATTTCCTTTGATCCACGGAAAGATCTTCCGACACCGTTTCTCCCCAAGGTTCCACATCCATCTCGATCGTTACGTTCACGAGTCCCCCTGAAACGTTTATTTTCGCATTAATCGTGTGAATTTTATTCGCCTCCACCCGATTCTTTAATCCAACCACGTAATTCTGCATTTCTCCGTTTACCTCTATCTGAAATTCTAAACGGGCAAGAGTATCCTGACACGTAGGGAAAGCTATCGCCTCACCCTCTAGTTGTTGCCCTTGTTCTTTCATCGGGACTTTCAACCGCACGGGATCACCCACGGCACTACCATCAAAACGAATTTTTTCCGGTGATCCCAATAAAGTTACACTTTTAACTTCCACACCACTTTTCATACCCTCTACGTTTATATCTAATTTCCCGACCAAACGACTCAACTCAGCATTACTTGTCTTGTCCTCCCCAACCACGACCTCGCTCTTACCGGCAAAGATGCTACCGGGCAACACATTCTCTCCATCAGTATCTTTTTCCAATGAAAGGGTCACATCCTCCAGCGTTTTTCCTTCCTCAATTCCACTAATTTGAGCCTCATCAATATTAGATAAATAAGCAAAAGTATATTTTCCTAAAACTAATTTAACCGGTTTAACATCCTTCAAACCAGCATATTGTTTATGTTGACTTAAAGTCCCATCCTCGTTAAAAATCAACAAATGCAAAGCATTCACCTCCTGGGATAAAGCTTCTAAAGACAAATTGGATGACCGACCGCTAAAAGTCAAGGGAATCTCCTGCCCCGGGATCTCCCCGTCAAGCTGGTCTTTCTGACAACCTGTAAACCAAACGGTTGACAATATAATAAATGTATATAGTATTCTTTTCATCTCACTATCTTATTAAATTATAATTCCGTTACTTTTTCCACACAAGTCACCGCTCCATTGACAACATTTGCGGAACGACCAAGAGAAGAAGCCTTGTTCAATGTTAAATTCAATTCTAATCTCTTATTTCGTTGAATACGATTCTTAGCGACAAAATCAAAATAATATATTCCGCTCTCATCCAAAGCGATAATAGTCCCTCTCAATGGTCCCTCCGTGGGAAAAAACGAAATATCTTTATCCACCATTAGATTTCCAAAACCGTAATCCGTGCGAATTCGAAGAACGTAATCCTCGATTTGAATCGTATCACTATATGTATCACACTGTAACGCCAATTCGACAGTCTGAAATTCAGATGAATTTGTCACATGAACGTTTACCTTACCAATCAGACGTTTCATTTCGATCGTCTTTGTCTCTTCTGAGCCATCCACATAGGCAATCCCCCCAAAAAGTTCAGGAATTGAATCCCACATCCAACGTAAATTCACATCTTTCATTTCCCGTCCCGTGAGATAGAGAGACGCCATCTCCTTAACCGGCACATTTCCTAAAACAAAAAACGTGTATTTCCCCGGTAATAAATCTTGATACGAAATTTTTTCTTCAGCCGTAAAATAGTCCGGCTCACAAACTTGATTCGAGGATAATCCATTAAAATTATACACGTTCACCGGCATCGTCACTAGTGTCATACCAGCAGAACCGGAGCGTACGGACAATTCCAAATAATTTTCAGAATTCCCCGTTTGATCTCTTCCATCTTTCTGGGTACAAGCTCCCAAAAAGATTAAACACAGAATTGCAACTAGGATTTTTTTCATAATTTTACAATTAAAATTTATTTTCACTCCACACTCTTATCAATTACTTATTATACAATTGAATAAAACAAATACACACCTAAAAATATCATGTCAAAAAACGATCGTTTAAAGACATTGATAATGTAAGAATAAAGTTTCGTTTTTTGACACTAGCTAACTATCTGTTTACGAGAAATGACAATAAATGACTAAATTTTTTACGATTACCGAATTTATTTATATATTGCAATGTTTTTAAACGATCATTAAATGATTCTCAAACCTATACTCAAATCCATTGTATTTTCTTACTTTTGTATCGAAATCAAAATACTTATTTATGCACCTGTTTTACACGCCTGACATCACAACAAACGAGTACACGCTACCCGAGGAAGAATCAAAACATTGTGTCAAAGTTCTTCGTCTCGAAATAGGCAACGAGATTTTCCTTGTTGACGGGAAAGGTGGCTTTTACCGTTGCGAGATTATTCAAGCGCACCCTAAACGCTGTGAAGTCAGATGCGTTGAAAAAACAGAAAATTACGGAAAACGGGATTACCATATTCACATTGCCATTGCCCCGACAAAAAATATTGAACGCATCGAATGGTTCTTGGAAAAATGCACGGAAATCGGGATTGACGAAATTACACCTCTACTTTGCGATCACTCGGAACGCAAAGTAATCAAAGAAGAACGGCTGGAAAAAGTGATTATTTCTGCCATGAAACAATCCTTGAAAGCCTACCTGCCACGACTCAATCCCATGATCGAATTTTCTCGTTTTGTAAAAAACAATCAAAACTCATTGAAGTGTATCGCCCATTGCGATGAAGGAAATAAAAAGTCACTCCAAGAGATTTATACCCCCGGTCAAAACGCCACGATTCTTATCGGCCCAGAGGGAGATTTCTCGGGAAACGAAATCACGTTAGCTTTAGCAAACAATTTCATTCCCGTCACCCTGGGCGAAAGTCGCCTGCGAACAGAGACCGCAGGAATCGTCGCTTGTCATAGTATCAATTTTATCAACGAGATAAATCACTAAAACATAAAACATTCATACCTGAGGTTATAAAACATAAACCTAAAATGTCACGATTCTGCCATATTATTTGTATTTTTGCGGTGAAAGGTTAAATGTTTTTCTGAATTATTTATCGTGGATTTTATTAACGAATTGAACGAGAACCAACGAGAGGCCGTCGTGAACACGGATGGGCCCACGCTTGTGATTGCCGGAGCAGGATCGGGTAAAACAAGGGTATTGACATATCGTATCGCGAACCTGTTGAGCAAGGGTGTACCCGCTTACCGTATTCTCGCACTGACGTTTACCAACAAAGCCGCACGGGAGATGCAGAAACGTATTGCCACCCTCGTGGGACAAGGTAACGCTGCCAACTTATGGATGGGAACCTTCCACTCCATTTTCTCCAAAATTCTACGGGTTGAGGCCGAGCATCTCGGGTACACGTCCAATTTCACGATATATGATTCACAGGATTCGAAAAACCTGATCAAGTCTATTGTCAAGGACCTGAAACTGGACGACAAGGTGTACAAACCCAACGACGTGCTGGGACGCATCTCCATGGCCAAGAACAACCTCGTCGTGGCACAGGCATACGCCCAATCGGCAAAGATCACTTCTGCCGACCAAGCGGCCAAGAAACCCATGATCTCGGAAATATACAAGTATTATCAAGCCCGTTGCAAGCAAAGCGACGTCATGGATTTCGACGACCTCCTATTGCAAACGAATATTCTCTTCCGGGATTTTCCGGAGATACTGGAAAAATACCAGAAGAAGTTCGACTACATACTCGTGGACGAGTATCAGGACACGAACTATTCGCAGTATCTTATCATCAAGAAACTGGCAGAACAGCATAAAAACATCTGCGTGGTAGGTGATGACGCGCAAAGTATTTATTCATTCCGGGGAGCCCGCATCGAAAATATCTTGAATTTCCGAAATGATTACCCGGGCTACAAGTTGTGCAAGTTGGAACAAAATTACCGTTCCACGACCACCATCGTTGACGCGGCCAATAGCATCATCAGCCGGAACAAGGAACAAATTCCGAAAAAAACATTCTCCCAGAACGAGGAAGGAGATAAAATCCGGGTAATGAAAGCCTTATCCGACAAGGAAGAAGGTTTCCAAGTGGCACAGGAGATATTCCGTATCTCTCAGAACGAACAAGCGGAGTTCAATAATTTCGCTATTCTGTACCGGACGAACGCCCAGTCCCGTATCATGGAAGAGGCCTTACGAAAAAGGAATATACCTTATAAAATATACGGTGGACTTTCATTCTACCAACGCAAGGAGATCAAAGACTTGATAGCTTACCTGCGACTGACGATCAACCAGAATGACGAGGAAGCCTTAAAACGAATCATCAACTATCCGCGGCGAGGCATCGGGGACACCACGATCGACAAGCTGAAAGAAGTGGCACAAAAATACAACGTGAGTATCTGGACACTACTTTGCAACTTGAACAAAGTTCCGGGTATGGTTTCTGCCATGACTGCAGCCAAACTAACTCATTTTAGGCAACTAATCGATGGATTCACCGAGATTGCCAAAGAAGAGAATGCATACGAAACAACTTATCGAGTGGCCAAAGCATCCGGTATCATAGAAGACCTTTCTTCCGATGACACGCCGGAAGGGGTGTCCCGCCGAGAAAACATACAGGAGTTACTGAATGCAGTCAAAGATTTCTGTGAAACCGCTTACAAGGAAGGGCGGGATGACAAACTCCCCGCATTTTTGGAAGGTGTTGCCCTGTTAACCGATCAGGATAGTGAGAAACCGGAAGACAATAATAAGGTGACCCTAATGACCATCCACTCCGCAAAGGGACTGGAGTTTGAAAACGTCTTTATCGTGGGCATGGAAGAAGAACTTTTCCCTGCCCAGCAAAGTGCCTATTCCCCTTCCGCTTTGGAAGAAGAGAGAAGGTTGTTTTACGTGGCACTGACCCGTGCAGAGAAAAGAGTGATCATGACCTATTCCTCTTCCCGGTACAAAAATGGTAACGTGGTCTATCCGCAACCCTCCCGGTTTATCGCAGAAATCGATCCGCACTACTTGGATGGATTTTTCACCCCGGCCCGTCCCTCCATGGGACGCTCGTTACACGGTCCCGGAATACAGGAAAAAGTGGCACGTCCTAAGATTACCCTTCAACCCAAGGTTGAAGTGCCGGACATTGACACCTCGAAATTGGTACCCATCAACGGGGAACAGATTATTCCCGACATGGTGATCTTTCACCCCAATTTTGGCCCGGGAAAGGTAATTTCCATAGATGGTTTGGGAGTAAATAAAAAGGCAAAAGTGATGTTCCCAAAGCACGGTCAAAAGGTTTTATTGTTAAAGTTTGCAAAACTTTACGTGCAAGGGCATACAAATTAATGACTTATAAACAAAAAATATTATATTTGCAGCATATTCTAATTTCTAATAGATGCGAGGGATAGATTATTCCGGTATTTTAATGTGATTTTCCGGCGTTTTCCCATAAAATAAAAAATTTTTAAGACCAAAATTATCCTGTAATGGACTATAATAGCCAAAGAAAAAAACTTATTCTTCCCGAATATGGAAGGAATATTCAAATGATGGTTGACCACCTAGCAACAATAACAGACAGAGACGAGCGTACCCGTGCTGCCAAAACAGTAATCAGCGTGATGGGAAATCTTTACCCGCACCTTCGGGACGTTCCGGATTTCCGTCATAAATTGTGGGATCACCTGATGATCATGTCAAATTTCACGCTGGACATTGATTCTCCCTACCCACTCCCGGAAAAAGATATTCTGGAAGAAAAACCGGAAAAGTTACCGTATAACAATCACCGGATCAAATACAAACACTATGGTCTTCTCACCGAGAAATTAATCGAGAAAATCAAAGAAACAGAAGACCCCGAAATCAAAAGAGTACTCACGGTGTTAACCGCCAACCACATGAAAAAATCATTCCTTACGTGGAATAAAGACTCCGTGGAAGACGATCAAATCTACAACGACATCAATACATTATACGGTGGCAATATCGAAATGCCGGAAGGAATGATCCTTTCTCACTCGAAAGACTTGTTGCAGAAGAAAAATACCAAACCCACGAATAACAACAAGCAACAGAAAAACAATAAGAAACAATTTTACAAAAAACACAACTAATAGTAGATTTTAGATTGCAAATTTTAAATTGAATGTTCTTTCAATCTAAAATCTAAAATCATCAAATCTAAAATTACTTGGGATGTTGGTAACTTTAATCTTCGGGGGAAATCAAGGGGACCGGAAAGCCTTGATCGGTGAGGCCATAACGGAAATGTCAAGCATAGGGAAGATCGAACGCTGTTCTTCCCTTTACGAAACCGCCCCGTGGGGATTCGAATCATCTGATTCTTTTTATAATCAAATTGTTACTTACGAAACAAATCTACACCCGGAAGAAGTTTTGGATAAATGTCAGGCCACAGAACAAAAACTCGGACGAGTTCGCTCCGGTACTCAGTTCTGTTCCCGAACCATGGATATAGACATTCTTTTCTGTGATTCCCAAATCATCAACACGCCTCGCCTGACAGTTCCTCATCCCAGACTAGCACAACGTAATTTCGTACTTGCCCCCCTGAACGAAATCATGCCGGCCTTCATTCATCCGGTCAGTCACAAAACCATTGCCACTCTTCTCTCAGAATGCACGGACACGCTTAAAGCGGAGAAGAAATTTTAGAGTAATGTAGAATTTAAAATTTAGAATGAAAGAAAGCTACTCCCACTGGCCCCCTTTCCACTGGGAGGGGAGAGACGGATGCGAGAATACGCTTCAATGTAACAGTGCAGCGTGTTCTCCCCCTGTGTAAGGGGGAGTTAGAGGGGGTAGTTGGAAAGGTAAAAGATAAAAGTAGGAAATCAAGAAACGTTGGCCCCGTGCGGTTGGAATCTAAAATCTAAAATTATTACGTTCTTCCTCAGTCAACCCGTCTGATCTCCGCACCAATCGCATTCAACTTTTCATCAATATGCTCGTAACCGCGGTCAATCTGGTCGATGTTATCAATGACACTTGTCCCTTGCGCAGACAACGCCGCGATCAACAAGGCGATTCCCGCACGTATATCCGGCGACGTCATCTTGGTGGCCCGTAGCTGAGATTCATGATTTTGCCCGATAACCGTGGCCCGATGCGGATCACAAAGAATAATCTTCGCCCCCATGTCGATTAATTTGTCCACGAAGAACAAACGGCTCTCGAACATCTTCTGATGAATCAGCACACTCCCTTTTGCCTGAGTAGCAACAACAAGGAATACACTCAATAAGTCGGGCGTCAACCCCGGCCAAGGAGCATCGGCAATTGTCAAAATTGAACCATCAATAAAATCTTCTATCATGTAATGTTCCTGACGAGGAATATATAAATCATCCCCACGTTCCTCTACCCGGATTCCCAACTTACGGAACGCATCCGGAATAATACCTAACTGGGGAATAGCGACATTCTTAATCGTGATCTCCGAGCGGGTCAATGCTGCAAGTCCTATGTAACTACCCACCTCGATCATGTCGGGTAAACAACGATGCTGACACCCCCCAAGACTTTCAACCCCTTCAATCGTCAACAAATTGGAAGCAATCCCCGAAATCCGGGCTCCCATGGCATTTAACATCCTGCATAACTGTTGCACGTAAGGCTCGCAAGCAGCGTTATAGATCGTGGTCACCCCTTCCGCCAACACGGCAGCCATGATAATATTCGCCGTTCCGGTCACCGATGCCTCATCAAGTAACATATAAGTCCCCCGTAATTTCTGGGCAGAGGCCTTGTAACATCCCGAAATCGCATCATATTCGAACGTGGCTCCCAATTTCTCGAAACCAAGAAAATGGGTATCTAACCGACGACGCCCGATTTTATCCCCTCCCGGCTTGGGAACCAAACCGCAACCATGCATGGCCAACAACGGTCCCAGAATCATGATCGACCCGCGCAAACTAGCCGCTTTACTGTAAAAATCTTCTGTTTCCAAGTAATCGAAATTTATGTCGTTCGCCCGGAAAGAAAACTCACCTTTTTGAAGTCTCTCCACCTTCACTCCCATACCCCGAAGTAGATCAATCAATTTTATCACATCCAATATCTCCGGGATATTACTGATAACCACTTCTTCCCTAGTCAACAAACAAGCACAGATCACCTGTAATGCCTCATTCTTTGCTCCCTGGGGAACCAACTCGCCTTTCAATCGTCTCCCACCAATAACTTCAAATTTGCTCATGTCGTATAATTAAAGAGTTACAGTTTTCGCTACAAACATTTTAGCCACGCATCGTAAGGGTAATATCTATCTCCCGAAACGCAACCGAATTCTGCACGTAAAACTATCAAAAAAACAAATGTCAACAAAATAAGTTTACAAAGTTTGTAAAATAGTGAATCGACAAAATCAATTAAAATTTTGTATGACCGGAATTATATCCATACATTTGTAAACAAGATTTACAATATAAGCCATATTTTGTATCTCTAAATTTTACCCGAGATTATTAATAATTTTAAAACAACACATAATGAAAAGCTTTCTGAAATACTTGTTAGCGACTATTGTCGGTATTATTATCGTACATGTTATCCTGTTTTTCGTGTTTATCGGGCTCGTCGGGGCCATAGCCAGTTTCTCCAGTCCCACGATCGAGATCAAGGACAACACGATACTAAAACTATCACTGAAGACAGCGATCCCGGACAGGGCATCGGAGAACCCATTTCAGAACTTTAACTTGATGACCATGAACCCAGAGAAACAAATCGGGCTAAATAAAATACTTGAATACATTGACAACGCCAGCAAGGATTCCCGCATCAAGGGGATTTACCTGGATCTGACCGAGATCAACTCTAACTTCGGGGCTCTCGCCACGATCGACGAGATCCGGAATGCCCTGTTGAGATTCAAGAAAAGTGGCAAATTCATTTACAGCTACACCAATCTGGGGTACTCCCAAAAGAGCTACTACTTAGCGACAGTTGCCGATAGTGTTTTCGTTAATCCCGAAACTCCGCTACTATTAACCGGAATGAGCGCAAACATATCGTTCTACAAAGACCTTTTGAAAAAAATCGGGGTACAACCGGAAGTCATTCGTGTCGGTAAATTCAAATCAGCCGTGGAACCCTACATCGAAACACACATGAGTGATGCCAACCGGGAACAGGTACAGACCTATTTAAGTTCTCTTTGGGGTAACATCGTGAAAGGAATTTCCGCCAGCAGAAATATCCCGGTAGAAAAGATCAATCAAATCACCGATGATTTCAAAATCTACCCGACAGAAGAATTCGTGAAAGAAGGATTTTTTGATGGAACCCTTTACGAAAACGCCATGCTCGACAAACTGCGAGAAGCATGTGGATTAACAGATGATGAAAAACTATCCCTGACAAGTTTCGAAGATTACACGAAAGCCACTTTCCCAAGCGTGAACTTTGCCGCCGACAAAATCGCGGTGATCTATGCGCAAGGGAATATCGAATTCCAACAGGGACCGGAAAGTATAGGACCGGAACTGGCCACGACCATCCGGGAAGCACGTGAAGATAAAAACATCAAAGCTATCGTGTTACGTGTAAACTCCCCGGGAGGTAGCGCACTGACTTCCGATATTATCTGGAAAGAGGTACAACTGGCCGCCCAGACTAAACCGTTCATCGCCTCCATGGGTAACGTGGCCGCATCCGGAGGGTACTACATATCCTGTGCGGCAGACACTATCGTGGCAGACCCGACAACCCTCACAGGTTCCATCGGTATATTCGGTTTACTATTCAGCGGGGAGAAACTGATCAAAGATAAACTAGGAATCTCTTCCGACGTGGTGAAGACCAACGAACACAGTGATTTCGGTGGCGGCTACCCGTTACCCATCCCTATCAGTGATCGTCCCTTAACAGACTACGAGCGCAACGTGATGCAGACCTACATCAACCGGGGATATGACACCTTCCTCGATCGGGTAAGCCAAGGACGCCACATGACCAAAGAGGCGGTAAACGAAATCGCACAAGGACGGGTGTGGACAGGAGAGGATGCGCTGAAACTCGGATTAGTTGACGTGTTAGGCGGACTCGAAGATGCCATTGCCATCGCCGCCAACAAAGCAGGTCTGAACAATTACCAGATCACCGAACTACCGGTTGAACGCAGTCCTTTCGAAGATATTCTGATAAATTTCTCGCAAAGCATCAGAACCAGCATATTAAAATCAGAACTGGGCGATTTCTATGATACTTACCGGGAACAGAAAGAATTATTAAAAATAAAAGGCATGGTAGCCAGAATTCCTTACGATCTCACGTTTAATTAAAGCGAAATATTGTGTTGAAAAATCTCATTTTATGGCCTTTAAGCGTACTGTACGGCATCGGGGTCAGTATTCGTAACCGTTTGTTCAACTTGGGCATACTAAAGATACGGGAGTTTGACGTTCCCATTATTTGCGTGGGAAATATCACCGTGGGCGGAACGGGAAAAACCCCTCACACGGAATCCCTGATCAACGAGTTGAAAAATGATTACCGTGTAGCCTGTCTCAGCCGGGGGTATAAACGAAAGACATCTGGTTTCGTGCTGGCAACGGAAAACTCCACGGCAAACGACATCGGGGACGAACCCATGCAAATAAAGAACAAATTCCCGGAAATCACGGTAGCCGTGGATGCGGATCGAGTGCGTGGCATCAAGAAACTCATGCAACTCCCGGAAAAACCGGAAGTAATCATCTTGGATGACGGTTTTCAACACCGCTACGTGAAAGCGGACATAAACATCATGCTGATCGACTATAATCGTCCTATCTACGAGGACCATTTACTTCCCCTTGGACGTCTCCGGGAAAGTATTCACGCCAAAGACAGGGCCAATTATGTCATCGTGACCAAATGTCCTGCGAACATCTCTCCCATAGAGAAACGGATCATCCTGAAACACTTGAATTTAAAAGCCTACCAACAGCTTTTGTTCACTTCCATGAGATACGGGGAGCCTCGTTCGCTGGACGGGAACAGTCATCACGCGGTAACGCCGAAAACGGCCATACTCTGTGTCACCGGGATTGCCCAACCGGCTCCCTACGTGGAACATTTAAAACAGATGACAGACCAGATCGATCACATCACATTCCCGGACCATCACAATTACAGTGACACGGACATAAAACATATTCTCCAAGAGTACGATAAAATCAGCTCCACGGACAAATGCATCTTCACCACGGAAAAAGATGCCGTCCGCCTCACGTTATGCGATATACCGGAAGAGATCAAGCGACAGATTTTCTATATCCCGATCGAACCGGAATTCCTGACTCCAAGAGATCAACTCATAAAAAATATATACGACTATGTTAGACAAGATACGAGAAAGTAGCAAATACTTGGCCCCCTTCGTGAAAGGAGAACACACAATTGGTATTATTCTGGGAACAGGGTTGGGAGAACTGGGAAAATCAATCGAGATCGAACACGCAATCCCGTACATGGCGATTCCTAATTTCCCCGTTTCCACAGTACAAGGACATCGGGGAGAATTGCTTATCGGGTCCTTCGGGGGTAAAAAAGTCATTGCTATGCAGGGACGTTTTCACTATTACGAGGGTTATTCAATGAAAGAAGTGACCTTCCCCGTGAGAGTGATGCACGCTCTCGGGGTAAAAACTCTTTTCGTTTCCAACGCGGCCGGGGGCGTGAACACGAATTACTTGGTTGGTGACCTGATGATCATTCGGGATCATATCAACCTATTCCCGGAACACCCGCTACGGGGTAAAAATATCGACGAACTCGGTCCCCGTTTTCCCGGAATGGCCGAGGCATATAGCAAACGCTTAATTCAACTGGCAGAAGAGGCCGGGAATAAATTAAACATTCCATTGCAAAAAGGCGTGTACGCCGGACTGCAAGGGCCATCCTTCGAAACTCCGGCAGAGTATAACTGGATTCGGGTTATCGGAGGAGACGCCGTGGGAATGTCCACCGTGCCGGAAGTCATCGTTGCCCGTCACATGAACATGGAATGTTTCGGGATGTCGGTTATCACGAACAGCACGGCCAGCGAGGAACTCATAAAAACGAACCATGCAGAAGTACAGGACGTGGGCAACCACGCTCAACCTCGAATGGGAGCTATATTCAAAGAGATTATCAGTAAACTATAAATTTTCCCCCTCACGTACAGTGAGGGGGACTCGTATATATCCCTCTATACACTCTTAGGAGTCTCGTTAATATGTAAATTCTACTTCAAGATTTTATCCACCACAAAAGAACCACTTTCCCCCATTGACTTCCCGTTGACTTTCCGTTAACTTCCCGTTGACTTACTAACGAGACACCAGTGAGACACCAATGCAATACACTTGAGATACCCTTCTTTAGCCTAGAAAACACAAGACACATTTAAAAAAGACTCAACTTCGACAATTCAATCATGATTTTCGCCGCACCCCGGGCATCACTTAACGCCTCGTGGTGATTTAATGCGATCCCGAAATGATCACACAAAGTATTCAATTTATAATTCGGCAAGCCTTTCACCAACTTCCGGGACAACCGGCAAGTACAAAAAGATTCAGGTAAACGGGCATACAGATCCGCCCGTTCCAAACAAGCTTTCAACACGCTCATATCAAACCCCGCATTGTGGGCAACCAAAGCCTCCGTATCAAAGTAACGCCCGATCACGCCCCACAAATCATAAAACGAAGGTGCATCCTTCACCATCACGGGAGTAATCCCATGTATCTCGATAAACTTCTTGTTAAAATAGTAAGGTTCCGGCTTAATCAAGTGCGAAAACTCTTCCGTGATCTCCCCGTCCTGCACGACAACAATCCCGATAGAGCAAGCACTCGTCGGGTAACGGTTAGCCGTCTCGAAATCTATGGCCGTGAAATCCCGTAACATACTAAAATAATGACATTACCCACTCGACGACAGGCACCAGTATCGCCGTTGTCACTCCCATCAAACCAATTGCCAAACCACTAATAGCTCCTTCCAACGCGCCCAACTCCATTGCCCTAGCAGTACCCAACCCGTGAGCCGCGGCACCAAGAGATAATCCCCGGGCAATCTTACTATCAATGTTCAACTTGTTCAACACGAAAGGCCCCACGATTCCCCCGAATATCCCCACCACGATAACAATTACCGCCGCGATGGCAGGAATGCCACCCGCTTTCTCGGCCACCCCCATTGCTATCGGGGTCGTCACGGACTTCGGCTCCAATGTCGCTATCAACACGTGGTCCGCCCCCATCCAACGAGCAATACAAATCACACTCACGATTCCCACCAAACTCCCGACAAAGATAGAAGTCATGATCGACACCGCATTACTCTTCATGTATTCCACCTGTTCCCACAACACGTAGCCCAAGGCCACGACAGAAGGTCCCAGCAGGAAATTAATCATCCGGCTCCCTTGCTGGAAAGATTCATACGGCATCCCGATCACACTCATCACCGCCACTAACGCCGGAATAGAAACTAACAAAGGATGTAACAGCGCCAACTTCGTTTTCCGGTATAGCCAAAGCGCAGCCAAGTATACCCCGGCTGCCAACGTTATTACAAATATCTCTGACGAAATAATAGACTGCATTTTCCTACAAATTAATTCGTTTTACCATGTGCCCGATGATCCTCTTGCCATTGCTGCAAAACCGCCACCACGATCAAAACCAACAAAGTCGTCACCGTCCCCACCACCAACACGATGTCCCAGTAACGGGACAATACATCCATGGACGTGATAATCCCCACTCCCGCCGGGAGAAAGAAAAACGCCATATTATCACAAAGAAAACGAGCCACCGGACGCACTCTCTCCGGTCGGACCCAACGCATGGATAATGCCAAAAACAAAAACATCATCCCCAACACGCTCCCCGGCACAAAACCGTTCACCAACCAAGCGCAACATTCACCCAGTAAATAAAAAGCCATAATAATAAAAATTCCTCCTAACATTCCATCTATATATTTAACATGATTCCCGCCCCGAATCGTCCCGTGTTTCCCCGGTCCCCTCGATAAGAAAAAAAACGATCATGATGACAGACGGTACAAATTCCCGCCACTTCAATACGAATATCCTCCACCCCCACTTGCCGTAATTGACGACGATTAGCCTCCCACAAATTCAACAGATACTTCCCGGCCTGTTTCCCCGGTTCGATCAATCCCGTCAGGTCTCCCAACCCCTCACGTGCCGCCTCCACGACTTCTTCCCCGACCTCAAAACAACAGGGTCCGATAGAAGGTCCTATCCCGACAATCACATCCCGGGGTTCACATCCAAACTCCTCCCGCATCCGCTCTACGGTCTTCGCTGTAATTCCTCCCACCGTACCTCGCCATCCCGCATGAACAGCAGTAATAACCTGTACCCGGGGATCGTACATCAAAACAGGAACACAATCGGCAGCAAGCACCATCAGACAAACACCCGTTTCTCTCGTAATCAAAGCATCTGTCGAAGATAAGCGAGTCGCTTTCTCCCGTCCTCCCCGACCACGTTGCGACCGGGTCACGACTTCTACGTGAGTGGTATGTTTTTGTTCTCCCAAAATAAAATCATCCACACCACAACCAACAGCCTCCGCCAGCAACATCCGGTTAGTCAACACCCGTTCATCCCGGTCCTCATCCATGAATCCCAAGTTCAACGCGGCTTGCCCGCCGACACTAACGCCACCTTCCCTTCCCGACACGAAATGAATTAATCCCGGAAAATCCCGTAATCCCAAGAACTGGTAGAACGTAACTTTATCTCTCTCAACCCTAATCATATTTATTCGTTCTTTTGAGCGCACAAAGATACAACATTCCAAACAAAATTGTCAACATAAATCGTCTTGTCACAAATAACCATAAAAAAATAAACCCCCGTTTTGTTTACACGTATCATCGATAAAAAAGAACGATTATGTGGCAAGAACTATGTAAAACCCGCGAAGAATACCTCGAAAGAGCGAAACTGGACACGAAAGGCTATTCGCCCCGACGGTCGGAAACGTTACTCTACGAGATTGCCCGCCTAGACGGCATGGACATTAAAAAACAGGACTTTTTCAATATCCTGAACGATATTGAGATCTCACCCAAAGTAACACGAGAAGACACGCACCGGATAAAAGACCTGAGCAACGCATTCCTTTACCTTGTTAAATGTGCGCAACAACGCAAAAGGTTCTCACTCGACTTCATTCGGGATGTCAGCGCAAAAGTGATGCAACACACGGGCAAAGAGGTGTACACGACGATCGGCGGTTACGATACCTCGCTGGGCGATTTCCGGCTGGGAGAAGAGTACTATGAAGAGGGTATCCTCGCTAATTATGCCCAGATCCCGGATATGCTGGAACAACTGTGTAAAGAGACAAATGAAAAGTTGGGGAACGTTCACGACATACTGACCGTGAAACTTGCCGCAGACTTTCACTATCGTTTCATGCACATAAAACCTTTCGGAGCCGGGAATATTACCGTCGGCCTCCTGATGATGAACTATATCCAGATGATGTTCAGGGAACCGCTCATCCTCATCCCGGGAGAAGACAAGGCAAAATATCTCGCTGCCATAAAAATGCAGAAGGACACCCCAACGCCCGAAACATTCGAACGTTTCGTGGGTGAGGAATTACTTTCCCAGCTTCGCAAAGAAGTCACCCCGCGGAAATAATATTATCCATTTCCCAATGCCGGAAGTATGTTCTGACAAGCATAAACTCCGGCATCACTTTTTAATCCAGAAACCTCCCTCCCTACTATAACTCGTGAATTTCAATCCTTTTCGCCAGACTTTTCTCGCTCTCAATTAAAAAAGTCTCTGAAATTCTTTGTGATTTATAATGAATCAACTATCTTTGCTGCCCGTTAAACTAAGGAACAATTTTAAAATTATATACGAAATGAAAAAGGGCATACATCCTGAAAATTACAGATTAGTAGCGTTTAAAGATATGTCTAATGGAACGACTACAATCACCAAGTCTACTGCTGCAACGAAGGAGACTATCGAGATCGACGGAGTTGAATATCCATTAGTAAAGATGGAAATCTCCAACTCTTCACACCCGTTCTATACCGGTAAAATTAAACTGATCGACACTGCAGGACGTGTTGACAAGTTCATGAACCGTTACAAGAACCACATGGAAAACAGAAAGAAATAATTTTTCTGATATAATACAAAAAGAGGAGATTCTAAGAATCTCCTCTTTTTGTATGGTCACAAGTTGCAGGTTGAACCTTCGGTTATGCAAGTTACAGGTTAAAAATGTAATCCTTAACCTATAACTTACCTATTTTTATCGTTCGGGATCAGCAAAAACATGCTCTATAATCCGGCGATCAACATCATGAAACGTCTTGTTCCGGCGTTTCATGACAGCCTCAGCCGTGGAAACGAACTGATTCATTTTATGCTCCGTAAACCCACTGGCTCCACCCCATGAGAAAGAAGGAACAAAATTCCGAGGAAAATCCGAACCGAAAATATTGGTCCCCACACCGATCACTGTTCCGGTGTTAATCATGGTGGAAATACCCAGTTTTGCATGGTCACCCATGATCAGACCGCAGAATTGAAGTCCGGTCCGACGGAAATGCTTGGTCTCGTAATCCCATAACTTCACCTCCACGTAAGTGTTCTTCAGATTAGAATTATTCGTTCCGGCACCAATGTTACACCATTCGCCCAGCACGGAATTCCCGAGAAAACCGTCATGCGCCTTATTCGAATAGCCAATCATCACGACGTTATTGACCTCTCCCCCACATTTGCAATACGGCCCGAGAGTCGTTGCCCCGTACACCTTGGCCCCCATCGTCAGTACCGAATGCTCACACATGGCCAATGGGCCCCGCACCAAAACACCTTCCATAATCTCGGCATCTTTACCGATATACACCGGACCACCCTCCGTGTTAATTACCGCACAACGTACAACAGCCCCCTCTTCGACGAAAACGGGATGTTCTCCATACACCTGCACGCAACTATTCAACGGGACACTCTCACGTCCTTCCGTGATCAACCGGAAATCAACCTCCAGTTCTCGGGCATTCAGAGAAAACAAATGATAAGGATAAACAACACGGGTAAACACTCCCATGTATTCTTTACGTGTAAAATCGGGTATCGTCACTGGATCAAAGGTTGCAACGTCCTGTTTACCCATTCGCACGGCGATCAGACAATCACCCTGTAATAACATCTCTCCAGCCTGCAAAGACTTGATTTCCTGAATCAATTCATCATTCGGGCATACCGAACTATTGATAAGCAAATTATCGTCTTCCACAGACAACGGGAACTTTTCCTGAAGGTAATCTTTGGTCAGATATGCAACCTTATCCCCAAACCGCTTTTCCCACTTTTCCCGGATCGTGAGAATTCCAACCCTCAATTCAGAAATCGGACGAGTAAAAGTCAAGGGCCTTAAAGTACCCCAACTTTTATCATCAAACAAAATTATTTTCATTGTGTGTTTTATATTTGCACACAAAAGTAACAAATGCATCATATTTCACAAAAAAAATCTTTGGCATAGGAATTGTCCTATTATGTAGTGGTTTATTTTTCAGCGCCTTTTTGTCAAAATGTCAGTTTTTGGAACAAGGCTAACCACGGGAAAACCGGAAATAAACCAAATGTGGAAAAGTTTAAAACAATAGAGATAAGGAGATCATAATGAATAAAATAGATTTAAAAGATATTTTACAAGAAAACTTGGCGGACGATAATCAAGATTATTTATCCATCCTTGGAGACGAGAAGGAGATGCTCAACGACCACACGGATATTCCTGACACTCTGCCAATTTTACCGCTACGGAACACAGTTCTGTTCCCCGGTGTCATAATTCCTATAAATATTGGTAGGGAAAAGTCACTGAAACTCATCCGGTACGTGTATAAAAGCAGCGTACCCTTCGGTGTTATTGCCCAGAGAGACACCAACACGGAAAATCCCAAACTGGAAGACCTATACACGATAGGTACAGTTGCCACCGTCTTGAAGATATTGGAAATGCCGGATGGAACAACGACGGCTATCATACAAGGCAAAAAGAGATTCGAACTTGATGATATCCTGTACGATGAACCCTATCACGTGGGAAAAATCATTGTTAAACAAGAGGACACGATCACGGAAGAAGATCAAGAGTACAATGCTATCGGAGAGGCTTTAAAAGACATGGCCTTGAAGATTGTAAAATATTCCAGCAACATCCCGAACGAGGCAGGATTCGCTTTGAAAAACATCGAGAGCATGTTATTCCTGATCAATTTCATTTCTTCGAACACGGATATTGACTACCGGAATAAACAGGAATTACTGGAAATTGACATCCTGAAAGAACGGGCAACTAAATTACTGGAACTTTTGGGCAAACAGGTCAAAATACTGGAACTCAAAGAGGACATCCAGAAAAAAGTGAAAGTCGATCTGGATAAACAGCAACGGGAATACCTACTCCACCAGCAGATGAAGACTATTCAGAACGAACTGGGAACTAACCCGGTGGATGAAGATCTTCAAGAACTGGAAGAGGCAGCCAAAAAGAAGAAGTGGGGAAAGAACGTACAGGAAATTTTTGAAAAGGAACTTCAAAAACTAAAACGCCAAAATCCCTCCACCCCGGACTATTCCGTGCAATTCAATTACGTGAAAGAATTGACAGAGTTACCTTGGGAACATTATTCCGAAGACAATTTCGACTTGAAGAAAGCCTCCGAGATTCTGGATGCCGATCATTACGGACTGGATAAAGTGAAAGAGCGAATTCTCGAATACCTCGCCGTACTGAAACTGAAAGGAGATATGAAATCTCCAATTCTATGCCTGTACGGCCCTCCGGGAGTCGGTAAAACCTCTTTGGGAAAATCTGTCGCACGGGCCCTTAACCGAGAGTTCGTACGTATGTCATTGGGAGGCTTACACGATGAATCCGAAATCCGGGGACACCGTCGTACCTATATTGGAGCCATGCCCGGACGAATCATCCAAAGTATCAAGAAAGCCGGCACGTCAAACCCCGTGTTCATACTGGACGAGATTGACAAAGTAGGTCAGGATTTCCGGGGTGACCCGCAGTCCGCCCTGTTGGAGGTTCTTGATCCGGAACAGAACACGACCTTCCATGATAACTACCTTGATATTGACTATGATTTATCGAAAGTCATGTTTATCGCTACGGCAAACGATATTTCAACGATTGCCCCCCCACTAAGGGATCGCATGGAAATGATCGAAGTAAGCGGTTATCTCATGGAAGAAAAAATAGAGATTGCCAAACGGCATTTGATACCCAGACAATTGGTGAATCACGGGTTAAAAACAGAACAAATCGAGTTCACGGATGATATATTAAATTTCATCATCGACAAATACACCCGAGAATCGGGAGTACGGGGATTGGATAAGACTTTGGCAAAGATCATGCGTCAAGTGGCAAAGCACGTGGCTCTGGACTCGTCTTTCACGATTAAACCGACAAAAACAACCGTGGAAGAATACCTAGGTACCCCTATCTTTACCCGGGAAGAATACCAAGGTAACGAATTACCCGGAGTGGTTACCGGCTTGGCATGGACAGCCGTGGGCGGTGAAATTCTTTACGTGGAATCGAGTATCAGCAAGGGCAAAGGCGCCCTAACCATGACAGGGAGCCTCGGTGATGTGATGAAAGAATCTGCCACCTTGGCATTAGAATACATTAAATCGCACGCCGAAGAACTAGGCATCCAGCCCTCAGCCGTGGAAGAACACAATATCCACATTCACGTGCCGGCAGGTGCCGTACCGAAGGATGGTCCCTCGGCGGGTATCACCATGGTCACCTCGTTAGCCTCATCGCTAACCGGAAGAAAGGTAAAGAAAGCCCTCGCCATGACCGGAGAAATCACGTTGAGAGGTAAAGTTCTCCCCGTGGGAGGCATCCGGGAGAAGATCCTAGCTGCCAAACGTGCCGGAATCAAAGAAATCATCCTTTGCAGGGAAAACAAAAAAGACATTGACGAGATTAAAAAAGAATATGTCAAAGGCATTAAATTCCACTTCGTTGACCACATTCGGGAAGTATTGGACATTGCCTTGATCTAAAAGGAATCTACCCATTTTGAAGTGCATCTTAAAAAACAAGTTTCATTTTTAAGATGCACTTCGTTTTTTACCCCCCTCTCACATGATAATACTATCTATTTTAGACTATCTAAAACAGATAGTCTAAAATAGATAGTATTAGAATTAATTCGTATCTTTGTAGGAAATAATAGAAGTCATGGAAAAAATTATAAATCCCTTTTTAATAAAAGGATATGCAGGCAAAGAGCTGTTTTGCGACCGGGAACAAGAACTTGACATTTTATACAAAAACGTATGTAATGGAGTTGATACAACACTTATATCCCCTCGAAGAATAGGTAAAACCGGCTTGATTCTACGTTTTTTCGATTATTTGAAGGAGAAAGCATGGGGAGAATGCGTGTACGTGGATATTTATGCATCCCGCAACCTAGAAGATCTTGTCCGCTTATTGGCAGAAGCCATATTGCTAAAATTTCCGGAGAAAACAAACATCGGAAAACGTTTCATGACTTTTTTGAAAGGATTACGCCCACTGATCGGCTACGACGCATTGACAGGGGAACCACAAGTACAAATCGTGTATCAAATGGCACAGGAAAAAGAGAACACGTTAAAAGGTGTTCTTGATTTCTTAGACAGCCAAAATGTGAATATCGTGTTGGCAATTGACGAGTTCCAACAGATAACGGAATACCCCGAACAAAACATGGAAGCTTTATTGCGAACATATATACAACAACTTAAAAATATACGATTCATTTTTAGCGGAAGCCAGCGGGCAATGATGTTGGAAATATTCTCGAATGCCAACCGACCTTTCTTTGCCAGTACACAATACCTCGCTATAGAAAAAATCCAGCAGGACGTGTATGCTACGTTCATTACTGATTTATTTGAACGTTACGGAAAACAAATAGACCCGAATTGTGTTGCAGAAATTCTCAACTGGAGCAGAAGGCATACATTTTACACGCAAAGTTTATGTAACCGAATTTTTGCCATGGGTACATCCCACGTGACAACAGAACAAGTAAAATGGGCTTGCTCTGATCTATTGGAACGTAATGAACCTGTTTTCTTGCAATATCGTCAACTATTGACTCCAATTCAGTGGAATTTTTTAATTGCCATTGCCAAAGAACACGAAGTCAAACAAATCTCAGCACAACATTTTATCAGTAAATATGGAATCGGTTCACCCGCCAATGCAAGACGATTGGCAAAAGCAATGATCGAAAAAGAGTTAGTTCTCGAAACCGTGGATAAAACTGGGGTGACGTACCAAGTCTATGATGTATTTTTTTCAAGATGGTTAGAACGTGAATATTAATTGTTGTGACCGAACAGCCCTAGTGAATTATAAATAAAATAGTAGTGAGCAAAAGATAATGCATACTAATAATCAAGTAATTACTTTTGCTTATTAGTTTTACCTATCCATATATAGAATAATTCAATTAAATTTTTTGTTTCAATAAAAATAAATGATATATTTTTGTATCGAGAAAATAAAAACAAGAATCAATTATAAAAATAAAAAACAATGGAACCAATTATCAATTCACAACTTCCTGAGTTCAAAGTTCAGGCATTTCACAACGGAGAGTTCAAAACAGTAAGTAACGAAGACGTAAAAGGCAAGTGGGCAATTTTCTTTTTCTATCCTGCAGACTTTACCTTCGTTTGCCCGACCGAATTGGTTGACGTGGCAGAGAAATACGAACAATTCAAAGCCATGGGAGTAGAAGTTTACTCTGTAAGCACGGATTCTCATTTTGTACACAAAGCATGGCATGATGCCTCTGAAAGCATTCGCAAAATCAAATACCCGATGTTGGCTGACCCGACCGGAGTATTGAGCCGTGCCTTCGGGGTGATGATCGAGGAAGACGGGATGGCTTATCGCGGAACATTCGTGGTAAACCCGGAAGGAAAGATTAAAATTGCAGAAATCCACGACAACAACATCGGACGTAACGCTGACGAATTACTTCGAAAAGTTGAGGCCGCTCAATTCGTGGCAGAACATCCGAACGAAGTTTGCCCAGCAAAATGGAAAAAAGGTGCAAACACACTGAAACCGAGCATTGATTTGGTTGGTAAAATTTAAATAGTTCAAAGTTTAGAGTTTAGAATTTAAAGTGAAAAACATTCTAAACTCTAATTTTTTACCCTTTAACCTCTAAACTTCATTTATATGCTAGATACCTCTTTAAAAGACCAACTTAAAAATATTTTCGCCGTTTTAGAGGCTCAATACACGTTGGACATCGCCGTGGCTCCTCAACACGAAAGTCGTCAGGAATTAACGGAAATGTTGGCTGACGTGGCAGAATGTTCAGATAAAATATCTTGCCGGATTAAAGAGGGAAAAGAACTGGAATTCTCTTTACTGAAAAACGGAGAACCCACAGGCATCAAATTCCGGGGAGTCCCCAACGGACACGAGTTCACCTCCCTCCTACTTGCCATCATGAATGCAGACGGGAAAGGGAAGAATTTTCCGGATGAGACCATCTGCAACCGGGTGAAAGCATTGAAAGGTCCCATACACCTGACAACTTACGTATCTTTAACTTGTACCAACTGTCCGGATGTCGTACAAGCGCTGAATGCCATGGCTACTTTAAACCCGCAAATCCATCACGAAATGGTCGATGGGGCAATCTACCAAGATGAAGTAGAAAAATTAAAGATACAAGGAGTACCTTCCGTGTTCGCGGATGGAAAACTCATCCATGTCGGAAGAGGGGAATTCGGTGAATTATTAAACAAACTTGAGGCTCAATACGGAATAGAAGAAAACACGTTAGAGGTAAAAGAAAAAAGTTATGATGTCATCGTTCTAGGAGGAGGACCGGCAGGATCGGCAGCCGCCATTTACTCCGCACGCAAGGGTTTGAACGTGGCCGTCATAGCGGAACGTATCGGGGGACAAGTCAAAGAAACCGTGGGGATTGAAAACCTGATTTCCGTACCGGAAACAACAGGTAATCAATTGGCAGACAATTTACGGACACATTTACAATGTTACCCGATTGACCTGCTGGAACATCGGCAGATTGAAAAAATAGCATTAGAGGATAAACAAAAAATACTTTCCACGGCTACCGGGGAGAAATTCTCCGCACCGGCTGTTATCGTAGCTACCGGAGCCAGTTGGAGAAAACTGAACGTATCAGGTGAGGCCGAGTATATCGGTAGAGGCGTCGCGTTCTGCCCGCATTGTGACGGGCCATTCTACAAAGGCAAACACGTTGCAGTTGTAGGAGGGGGCAATTCAGGGATAGAAGCTGCCATTGATTTGGCAGGAATATGTTCAAAAGTTACCGTATTGGAATTTTTGGACAATTTAAAGGCCGATCAAGTGTTACAGGAAAAACTAAAAAGCTTACCCAACGTGGAAGTCTTTGTCAATTCGCAAACACTTGAAGTTATCGGCAACGGGGATAAGGTAACAGGCATCCGGGTAAAAGACCAGACCACCGAAGAGGTTCGTACCATTGAATTGGACGGAATTTTCGTTCAGATCGGTTTAATGCCTAATAGCGGCGTTTTCCGGGAAGTCGTCGACACGAATCGAATGGGAGAAATCGCCATCGACACGTATTGCCGCACAAATATTCCGGGAATCTATGCCGCGGGAGATGTCTCCACCGTTCCCTACAAACAAATCATCATCGCCATGGGAGAAGGAGCAAAAGCCGCACTTTCTGCTTTTGAGGATCGGATGCGAGGGGTGATTTGAACTAAAAGATAAAAGTTAAAAACTAGAAGTTAACCACACTTCTAGTTTTTTTTATTTTCATCTTCCAAGCCTTTGGTCAATGACTTGACCAGTTTATACTTATTAAAGAATTCCCTCAATATTACCCGCAAAACCGTATACCCCGGTATCGCCAAGATCATTCCCGGTATACCTGCCAGATTTCCCGCAATCAGTATCACCAAAAAGATCTCCATCGGGTGAGCGTGAACACTATTCCCGTAAATTAAAGGCTGTAACACCACGTTATCAATCAACTGGGTAATAATGAAAACGATACTCATGTATATCAACAAGGGAAATACCACCGTGTAGAAATCGACATCCACATTCGTCGCAATCCCGACAGACAATCCGAAAGCCGCCCCGATCAGAGGCCCGATATAAGGAATTACATTCGTAATTCCCGTGATCAAACCAATCAGCACCGCATTATTAAACGGTAGCCCCACGATCGTCAATCCCAGTATATTCAAACCCATCACGATCAGCACCTCGAAGGTAATCCCGATAAAATAACGCATCAGTAATTTTTGAATCGAATCCAGCGCATTCCCCACGCCTTCCCCGTAACGTGTCGGCACGATGGTCAACAACATCCGGTAAAATAACTTGCTATCCTTCAGGAAAAAGAATGCCATAAACGTCACGGAAAACAAGGCTATAAAAATACTACTGATCGTACCTGCCAAAGAACCGAATATATTTTGAATCTGCGTGACATCCACCACCGACTTCAAGTTCGTCACGATATATTCCTTCACGTCCTGATTCGATTCAAGAATGCCAAACCGCTTCAACCCCTGCTCCAAATCGGCCAAAGGATCTTCCAGCTTGTTCACGATATTCGTGATACTAATATCACTCAACGACTGAAATTCTTGGCTCACTAACGGGATCACCGTATAAAAGAAAAGGATAAATACTACCCAAATACAAATCAGAGCTATCGCGGCTCGCAAACCTCCCGGTATATGATACCCCTTAATTTCCAAGCGCTCCAAACAATTCATCACCGGTCGCCCTAAAAAAGAGATGATCACGGCAATCAAGATATAAGCTATTATAGAAGAAAAATACCAACACAAAAATCCCACGACCGCCAAAGCGAACCCTCCCAGACAATATTTTCCTATATTATTCATAATTCAATCTTTACAAAGTAACAAACAACTCTCCGTTTACGACAAAAGCAACTTGACGTTACACATTTCTTACTTCAAAAATAGATAAATAAATTTATTCTATTAACACATAGGTATTATTTATGCAAAAAAAACATGGAAATCAAGAAAACATTTTTATCTTTGATTACGTTCTTTAATGGATAAATAACAAAATAAAGTCGTGTATGCTAAGAAAAGCTTGGGATCTATATTACGACGGATTCAGGAATATGCCCCGGTGGGGAAGAACTCTTTGGCTTATTATCATTATTAAGCTATGTATCATGTTTTTAGTCTTTAAACTTTGGTTAATGCCCAATTACTTGAACTCCCACTACGACAGTGCCGAGGAGAAAAGTAATCATGTTTTTGAAGAATTAACAACAAAACCTTAATATTATGCTTCTTGATCTGACAACAACCACTCTGGTGGAGTGGTCACGATGGCAATTCGCCATGACAGCAATCTACCATTACATGTTTGTACCCCTGACCTTGGGATTGGCCCTGATGCTCGCCATCATGGAAACCATGTGGGTAAAAACGGGTGATCAAAGTTGGCTGAATGCCACTAAATTCTGGATGAAACTGTTCGGTATTAATTTTGCCATCGGCGTGGCTACCGGATTAATTCTGGAATTCCAGTTCGGTACAAACTGGTCAAACTACTCTTGGTTCGTGGGGGATATTTTCGGCGCCCCGCTGGCCATTGAAGGAATTATAGCGTTCTTCTTAGAATCCACCTTCGTGGCTGTCATGTTCTTTGGCTGGAATAAAGTAAGCAAACGCTTCCATCTGGTTTCAACTTGGATGGTATTTGTCGGGGCAAACATTTCAGCTCTATGGATTCTGGTTGCCAACGCTTGGATGCAAAATCCTGTCGGCATGGAATTTAACCCACTGACGGCCAGAAATGAAATGGATGATTTTTGGGCAATTCTCTTCTCTCCCACAGCGATCAGTAAATTTACCCACACGGTAACTTCGGCCTACACGCTGTCGGCCTGTTTCGTGGTAGGAGTGAGTTCATGGTTCATCCTGAAGAAAAGGAATCTTGAATTCGCTCGTAAGAGTATCATGCTTGCCTCCGTGTTCGGGTTAATCAGTATTCTGCTCACCATGTACACGGGAGACTCCAGCGCACAGGATGTAACCAAGACGCAACCCATGAAATTCGCCGCCATGGAAGGCCTGAACGAGGGGGGTAACGGAGTAGAATTCACCGTAATCGGTATTCCGACAAACGATCCGTCATTACCGACACCCAAGATGAAAAAAATGGAATACGCGATCCATGTTCCTAAAATGCTTTCCTTCTTGGGGTATCATGATTTCAACGCCTATATTCCCGGTATTCAAAATATTTTAGATGGTTACACCTCACAAGAAGGTATTACCTATCCCTCTTTGGAACAACGTATGGCTAACGGCCGCACCGCCATCGATGCCTTGAAAACATATAAGCAAGCCGTCAAGGACGAAAACCATCCCCTTGCCGACAGCACGTTACAAGTCTTTAAAGCCAACTATTCCGACTTCGGGTACGGCTACTTGTCATCCCCGTATGACGTCATACCTCACGTGCCACTCGTATTCTTCAGTTTCCGAATCATGGTCGGCTTGGGTATGTTATTCACACTTCTATTCATTCTTTCCCTGTGGTATGCAAAGAAGAGAAAATTCGAGAAATTCAAACTCATTCCTTACTTGGCTCTTGTCTGCGTTCCCTTGGCTTACGTCGCTTCCCAATGCGGTTGGATCGTGGCAGAAGTTGGTCGCCAACCTTGGGTCGTACAGGATCTGATGCCCACGAATGTTGCCGTTACCAAAATAGCGTCCGACTGGGTAATCACCACTTTCTGGATGTTTGCCATACTTTTCACCATCCTGCTAATTGCAGAACTGAAAATTATGTTCCACCAGATAAAAAAGGGACCGGAAAATCATTAAAATCTAAAATCATAAATCACAAATCGCAAATGAATATGGAATTTCTTCAACATTATTGGTGGATTTTAATATCATTACTTGGCGGATTGCTCGTATTCCTGCTGTTCGTGCAAGGAGGACAAACACTATTATATACCATTGCCAAGACTGACGATGAACGCAATCTGTTGGTCAATAGTTTAGGACGTAAGTGGGAATTCACGTTCACGACATTAGTCGTGTTCGGGGGAGCATTTTTTGCCAGTTTCCCGCTATTCTATTCAACCAGTTTCGGGGGAGCTTACCTCGCTTGGATGGTCGTATTGTTCTGTTTCGTGATGCAGGCCGTTTCCTACGAGTATCGCCGGAAAGCCGGAAACCTGCTCGGGGAAAAGACCTACAATATATTCCTGATCATTAACGGGGTCATCGGCACCATCTGTATCGGTGCCGTTGTCGGCTCTTTCTTCACGGGTAACCCGTTTAAACTAGGAGAAATGAATGATGTTACATGGATGAGTCCATGGAGAGGTATCGAGGTGCTGTTCAATGTCGCAAACCTCTGTCTGGGTCTAGCCATTTTCTTCTTGGCCCGTACATTAGCCTCCCTCTATTTTATGAATAACATCAAACACGACGTGATCTACGAGAGAAGTAAAAAACAAGTATTATACAACTCCATCCCGTTCGTGATACTCCTACTTGCCTTCCTAGCCATCATCTTACTGGGTAAAGGCTATGCGATCATGGAAGATAAGAGCATCCAACTCGTCCCGTACAAATATTTCCACAACCTGCTGGAAATGCCTTTGAACACGCTTATTTTATTGATCGGTGTTATCGGAGTTTTATTCGGAATCATCCAATCCATCTTGAAACCCCATTGGAGAAAAGGGATTTGGTTTTCCGGAATCGGAATCGTCTTGGCTGTAATCGCCTTGTTTATCGTGGCAGGATTCAATAACACGGCATTCTATCCGTCATACACGAATCTCAATTCGTCATTGACCATTTACAATGCCTCATCCTCCCTCTACACGTTGAAAACCATGGCATACGTGTCTCTGGCCTCCCCGATCGTGCTGGCCTATATATTCTACGCTTGGCGAGCTCTCAACAAAAAACAGATTGATATACAGGATGTGAAAGATGACCACCATGCATATTAAGATAAAAACTTTTATCTTTCTTCTTATATGTAAAAAAGGGCTGTTTCCAGCCCTTTTTTACATATAAGAAGAATTGTCCCAACAATGGGTACAAAGCTCCTCCTTCGGCAATCCGATTGCCTTCACAATATCTTCCAGACGTTGAAACTTCAATGAATCCAACTGTAAATGTTGAGCCATCACGTCCAGCATCTTCTTGTACTTCTCCGAATCGGGATCGGTATATGGTTTCAATATCTCTTCCGTCAAATCGGAGGTACCTTCCAAATCCCGGATCACCCGACGGGTAAACAAGTCAAAATTAGAACGGGAAGAGGAAAAATTCAAGAACGCACAAGGATAAACCAGAGGCGGACAGGCAATCCGCATATGCACCTCTTTTACCCCGCATTCCTTCAATTTCACCACGTTATCCTTCAACTGGGTTCCCCGCACGATCGAATCATCTAGAAATAGAATCCGGGCATCCCGTGTAAATGCCTCGTTAGGCAACAATTTCATCTTGGCCACCAAATCCCGCATCGCCTGATTCTGTGGCATAAAACTACGGGGCCATGTCGGCGTGTACTTCACGAACGGACGCTTGTACGGCAGGCAACGGGCATTCGAGTAACCAATCGCGTGACCGACTCCCGAATCGGGTATTCCCGCCACGTAATCCACCTTCACATCATCCCGTTCGGCAATAGCCGCTCCACAACGATAACGGGCATCTTCCACGTTAATCCCCTCGTAATAAGAAGAAGGGTAACCGTAATATACCCACAAGAAAGAACAAATCTGTTTCTTGCATCCCGGAGTCGTCACTTGCGTGATCCCATCCCGGGTAATCTGCAAAGCCTCCCCCGGCTGAATATCCCGCACAATCGTGTATCCCAGATTCGTGAACGAAGAACTCTCGCTGGCCACCACGTATCCATGCTCGTTTTTCCCCAAGATAATCGGCGTACGACCATATTTATCCCGAGCCGCATAAATCCCCGTCTCCGTTAGGATCAAAAAGGAGCAAGACCCCTTGACCTTGTTATACACGTTCTCGATTCCCTCCTTAAACGTATTCCCGGCATTAATCAACATGGCCACCGCCTCTGTCGGGTTCACCGTCGAACTCGACAATTCGGCAAAATGCTTTCGTTCCTTCAGAAACTCATCCACAATCTCGTTCAAATTAGCCAAACGCCCTACCACCACGACAGCGAACCGTCCTAAATGCGAGGTCACCGTGATGGGCTGTGATTCCATATCACTGATCACCCCGATTCCCAAGTTAGACCCGGCGAAACGATCCAATTCCGGTTCAAACTTATTCCGGAAATAGGCACTCTCCAAGCTATGGATGGAGCGATTAAAATCCGTCCCGTTATAAAAAGCCAGTCCCGCACGTTTCGTTCCCAGATGAGAATGGTAATCCGTGCCATAAAACACGTCAGCAACACAATCTTTACGAGATACACAGCCAAAAAATCCGCTCATACTTCAATATCTTTTTGTAATTATTTCTCTTCAATCTTCTCTTTCGCAGCCTGTAAAGCCAAATCGAATTTCGGGTAAATATTCTCAACCCCGACAAGCTCACCTATTCCCCCCTTCAATAAATCCTTTTTCACCGATTCATTCACTCCCGACAAAACGATGTACGTACCTTCGTTCTTTAATTGAAGTATTGTCTCTCTCAAGTTCTTCAACCCGGTAGAATCCACGAAAGGCACATGACGCATACGAATAATCAGTACTTCGTAATTCACGCCTAAGTTACGAATTGTTTCGCAATATGTTTTTGCCGACCCGAAGAAAAATGGCCCGCTAATCTCGTATATCCCCAAACCTTTCGGTAGGTTCTTGTAATTTTCAAGCACATCGCTATCCATATTCGTGGCTCCGATAATCTCTTTCGGGGCGTTATCCGCCATACGTTTCATAAACAACAGGGCAGCCAACACAACCCCGATTTCAATCGCCACGGTCAAATCGACCAGCACGGTCAAAAAGAATGTCACCAGCAAAATCACCACGTCAGACATCGATGCCCGCAAAATGGAACGGAATGACCGCCATTCACTCATGTTATAAGACACCACGATCAAGATCCCTGCCAGACATGACATCGGAATCAAAGACGCCCACTTCCCGAAGAACAACATGATCAGCAACAACACCACGGCATGCGTGATACCGGCAATCGGGGTACGCCCCCCGTTCTTCACGTTAGTTGCCGTACGGGCAATGGCTCCCGTGGCAGGAATACCACCAAACAAAGGAGAGGCAATATTAGCAATACCCTGAGCTATCAACTCTGTATTCGAACGGTGATGCCCACTGATCATACCATCGGCAACTACCGCGGACAGCAAGGACTCAATAGCACCCAAAATGGCAATCGTCATGGCTGGCTGCAAGTAATGAGACAACTGTCCCCACTCGATTGACGGGAACACCGGGGTCAAATTACATTTAATCTCCCCGAACTCGGAACCGATCGTCGTCACCGCACCTTCCGGCAAGAGGAATGCCACGATAGGCGTCACCACCAATATGGCAACAAACGAACCCGGCACCTTACTTGTAATCTTCGGCATATACACCGCGATCAACACGGTCACGATCGTGATTCCCACGGCATACCAGTTCACGGTATCTATTCCCCCGAAATAAGCACCCCATTTACCAATAAAACTCCCCGGCACGTCTGCCAGTGTCAGTCCCAGAGCATTCGATATTTGCGTGGAGAAAATCGTCAAGGCGATACCGGAAGTAAAACCGACAATCAACGGGTGAGGAATAAACTTCAGTAACGTCCCCAACCGTAACATACCGAACCCGATCATGATCACCCCGGCAAATATCGTTGAAATAATCATCCCGTCCAGACCATAATCATTCACAATCCCGTAGACAATAACGATAAAAGCTCCCGTGGGGCCACCGATCTGTACCCGGCTACCACCAAAGAATGAAATGAGAAATCCGGCCACGATAGCCGTTATAATTCCCTTTTCAGGAGAAACACCCGAGGCCACGGCAAAAGCGATTGCCAACGGTAAGGCCACGATTCCTACCACGATTCCGGCAAGAACATCTTTCGATAAATTCTTCTTTACCGAACCGTCTTTAATTAATCCGAATAATTTCGGACTAAACACCTTTTCCATATTATTATACCCTTAATTTTAAAACGCACAAAGGTATATATTAATTTCAAATTCAAGGCTCCGAAATTAATAGAAATTAATAATCCCGCCATTCACAAGATTATCTCCTACAAATCAACAAATTACCCCATATCAAATATGAAATACCTGATTAAAGAAATGTTTCAATTCCCCTTTGGACACGGCCCCGCATCCCACTTGTGGCTGGCCTTCCACCGGAACAAACATCAAGGTCGGGATGCTCCGCACGTTGAAGGCCTTCACCAACTCCTTCTCCATATCGCTATCCACCTTGTAAATATCAACTTTCCCCTCGTACTCCCGCTGCAATTCTTCCAAGATCGGGGCTATGGTCTTACACGGGACACACCAATTCGTGTAGAAATCTATCACGACCGGACGCTCCCCCTCAAATCTATACACCCTCTCATTCTGATAGTCAAACACCTTCCGCTTAAAACTATCCTTTGTCAAATGCTCGATCATAGTCATATTCATTACAAGTTAATAAGTACATGAATCATACGCACAATTCTCACAACAAGTTACAAGTTCCTTTCTCCCCTGTTCCTAAATTGCATTCTTTATCGTATCTTTGGAAAATCATTATAAAACACGATAACACATGAAAATTCTTGGAAATATCATCTGGGTCCTGTTCGGCGGTTTTTTCATCGCGCTAGAATATTTTGTCTCTAGCATCGGTCTGTTCATCACGATCATCGGAATACCTTTCGGGATACAAACCCTAAAACTCGGAGTGCTGGCCCTCTGGCCTTTCGGTAGCCAAGTGGTAGACCTCCCGCAAAGTAGCGGTTGTCTTTCCTTCCTCATGAATGTCATCTGGTTTTTTATCGGGGGAATATGGATATTTCTATCCCATCTCCTTTTCGGGCTGATCTTCTGCATCACCGTCATCGGCATCCCCTTCGGCGTGCAACATTTCAAACTGGCCCGTCTGGCCATCACCCCCTTCGGTCACGACGTTGTATAGAAAAACGGGCCCCATCCCTAAGGCCCGTTCACCTGATAAAAAGCTCTAAACAATTGTCCAAAGCCAAACTAAAAATTCAGTGATCTTATTAATTTTAAATTTTAGATTGTAAATTTTAAATTCCAGTTACTTCAATCCCTCCCTCAATCCAAAATCATTAAATCTAAAATTCCTAAATTCCCTTCAACGCCTTCAGCGTTTTCTCGGTTTCAGCATTTGAAGGACGAGTCATATTCGCGTTCACCACCTTACCCTCTTTGTCCAAAAGAATAAAGCGAGGAATACCTCTGATCCCGAAAGCGGTCATAAATTCACGATCTCCGCCATTGTGTAATTGAACTCCGCCCAAACCTTGTTCCTTCACCATCTTCTCCCAAGCAGCTTTATCTTTATCGCAAGAAATACTCACGAACACGATTTTCTTCCCATGCATCTTTTTCTCCAACTCTTTCAAATGAGGAAGTTCATACTGGCAGGGTCCACACCATGTAGCCCATACATCAATATAGACATATTTACCCTTCAAGTCACTCAAGGATACTTCCTTGCCGTTAATATCCAAATACTTGAACGTGGGAGCTTGATCTCCTTCTTTTAACTCTTTTTTCTCTTGTGCATTCACCGTAACAAATGACAACAAGATCAACATGCAGGATAAATAATGTTTTAATCTCATAGCTTTTCTTTGTTTATTTTTTATTGTAACACAAAGCTAAGGATTAAAACTCAGACCTATATCACGTAAAAAAGGTTTTAAGATAGATTTAATACAACCCCTTACTTTTTATCCACGACCACCCGGAAACCATCATCCAAACGCAGAAGGCCGCTAAACGTACTACCGTCCTCATTTTTAAAGCCATTCAACGCTCCCGTTTTCCCTTTCAACACCAAAGTCTCGACTTGCTTCTGTGTTAATTTTTTCCCAAAAAATTCCATGGGGATAATAAAATCACAAGATTTCCGATACAGGCTACACCCCCAAGCCGCCCGTCCCTTGATAATCTCGCCGTTCCCGCATTTCGGACATTTCAACACGACGGGTTCTGCGGGAGCTTTCTCCTTCTTCGAGGCTTTCTTCTCTTTCGGGGTAGATTCTTTTTCCGCCTCTTCTGCCACCTCCACGGTGATCGCTTTCCGGGGAGAACACTTCACCACGTGTACCAACTCGTTCACCATCACCTTCAACTCCTCCATAAAATCCGACACGTTGTAAGTCCCCTCCTCGATCATCCGCAACTTTTTCTCCCATTGTCCGGTCAACTCGGCCGACTTCAACAAGTCATTCTGGATCGTATCAATCAGTTCAACGCCCGTGGCTGTTGCCACCAACCGCTTTTTATCCTTCCGGATATACCCTCTTTTCAATAACGTCTCGATAATCCCCGCCCGGGTAGACGGACGTCCTATCCCGTTCTCCTTCATCAAATCCCGGAGTTCCTCGTCTTCCACCTGTTTTCCGGCAGTCTCCATCGCCCGCAGCAAATCCGCCTCCGTGTAATACTTCGGCGGCTGCGTCTCCTTCTCCTGCAATTCGGGCGTGTGCGGCCCCTTTTCCCCGACCTCGTACACAGGCAACACGTTCTCATCACTCTGTTTGTTCGATGCCGCGGGAAAAACTACCCGCCAAGCCGGGTCAATAATCTGTTTTCCGGTTGCCTTGAACTCGTTCACCCCCACCTGAGCCATAACCGTCGTGTTCGCAATCTCGCAATCCGGATAGAACACCGCGATAAACCGTCGGGCCACCAAATCATACACCCGCTTTTCATCCGGGGTCATATCATAACTAAAAACTCCTGTCGGAATAATGGCATGGTGATCCGTGATTTTCTTGTCATTGAACACCTTCGGAGACTTTCGTATCTTACTCCCGTTAATAATCGGGTCGATCAACGTGACGTATGGTTTCAGCCCCTTCAAAATCCCGGGAACTTTGGGATATATATCATTCGGTAAGAAATTCGTATCTACACGGGGATAAGTTGTCAACTTTTTCTCGTACAACGACTGGATGATTTTCAAAGTCGTGTCCGCCGAGAAAGCAAACTTCCGGTTACACTCCACCTGCAACAACGTCAGGTCGAACAGTTTCGGAGGGTGTTCCATGGCCTTTTTGCGTTCCACGCTCTTGATTTCCAACTCTAAAGGTAGAATCTCCTGCATGAAAGCCTCAGCCTCCTCCTTTACCGTGAAACGTCCTTTCGTGTAAGAGAACCAGCCTCCCCGGTAATCCGTCCGTACTTCCCAGTAAGTTTCCGGTTTGAATTGCTCGATTGCTTTCTGCCGATCGACAATCAGAGCCAACGTCGGGGTCTGCACCCGCCCGATCGACAACACGTTCTTCCCGTTCCCGTAGCGCAACGTGTAAGCCCTCGTGGCATTCATCCCCAACAGCCAGTCCCCGATCGCCCGGGCTGCCCCGGCAGCGTATAGCGTGTCAAAATCCTTCGACGACATCAACTTGGCAAACCCGTCCCGGATCGCCTCTTCCGTCAACGAAGAAATCCACAACCGCATCACCGGAGCCTTGCACTTCGCCTTCGTAAGCACCCAGCGCTGGATCAACTCCCCTTCCTGCCCCGCATCACCACAATTAATCACCATCTCCGCCCGATTGAACAACTCCTCTATAATGGCAAACTGCCGTTTGATTCCCTCGTCATCAATCAACTTGATACGGAACGAGGACGGAATCATCGGCAACATACTCAAATTCCACTGCCTCCACTTCTCCGTGTACTCGTGCGGTTCCTGCAACGAACAAAGATGCCCGAATGTCCACGTCACACAATAGTCATTCCCCTCGAAATAACCATTCCGACGTACTTTGGCTCCCAGAACCTCCGCGATCTCCTTCGCCACACTCGGCTTTTCCGCTATACAAACACGCATCGATTAATTTTAGATTTAATGATTTTAGACCAAACTCCCTCCCCCTTCGGGTACTCCCTCTATAAACAGAGGGAGAGTTGAATTACTCACCGTCTTCGGGAAGAGTCACCAGCTCCTCCTCTGTTTATAGAGGAGGTGTCAGCAAGCTGACGGAGGAATTCATTTTCAATTCTCCATTTTCAATTTTCAATTATTTAAAAGCTCAACTGAATCCTCCCCTGTATCATACTAAACGTCTGCTTCCCATCTATCGGTGCATGTTTATCCAAGCACACCAAGCTATAACTCATTTTCGCTGCCACATACTTGTTGAAATAATAGATACCCCCAATCGAGAAATCATTCTGTTTTCCTCCCATAATTCCGGCATCCTTATCGTTCATGTCGGTGATATTATAGCGACACAGAATTTCCAAGCTCTTCGCCCCCGGAGCCGTGGCCATACCACTCGTTTTATTATAACCATAACGGCCATTCAGTAAGGCATACCCCACTTGCGCGTACCAACCGTCACCGTTATAATTCTCAACCGACGCTTTACGATTCACGTGAGCCATCAGGTATTCACTCTGGAAATACCACCTGTCAAGCACCATCACCACCTCGGCCCCGAATTTCCATTCATTAATTGCCTCGGTCACCTCTGCCTTCAAAAACTTCTCGGGAATCAAATTCGAAGGAGCCCCGGCCGAATAAGTCAACGTGTTCTCTTCTGCCTCTCCCTGCACTCCAAACCGAGAAGAAACCCCGACATGAATCACGTCCTTCTCCTTTGAATAAGGACGGTACAACACTCTCCCCGACAACGCGTACCCTTCATCCCCTTTCTCCGTGTTGTCAATATCTTTATCGCTGAACACGCCTCCCGACACGTTCAACACGTCGCAATTATACGTGTAACTGATTCCCAGCCGCCGACGATCCCCGAAAGCAATCCCGGTCACGGCTGCCCCGTTAAACTTCATATCAGACGTCCCGATCCGGTACTCCAAACTGAACGGTTCGAAATAATGGCCCACCCGGAACAGATTCTTCCCGTCATTATACTCGATATAAATATCTTTCATCGACACCTTACTCTTGGCAAACCCCATCTCGATCTTCCCGGTCCACCTTTCTAGGAAACGAATCACCGTCCCCATGCGGACATCATATACCTCAACCGCATTTCCCAAAGACGTTTTATCACTAAAAAACACCCCTCCGTCAAATAACGCCCGACCAATCAAACGAGCCTCAAAATCTCCCTTCTCCGACTTCAACGTCAACTGCGCCGAAGCACTCATTCCACAAACCAATAGCATCAAAATCAATAGCGTATGCCTCATCATCAATAGTTTAAGGATTAATTTAATTGTATAGAATTAGAATACCCTGCAAAAATACAAAAAAATCAACAATTCATAGATTTCTTCCTCACAAGAGATTTAATCACATCATCCAGTAATCAAACTCTACATATCTTCTAAAGATAAGCCTTTGTACTCTACCGTAAACTTAGAAAATTTTTTCACGATGTTTTTTGATTTCTCTTCAAGGATGGGTAAGCTAATTCGCTTAGGATTTCTCTTGATCTCACAAAAAACAATACGTTTTTCAAACTCATTCACAGCAACAATGTCTATTTCATCTTCTCCTTTATTATTCCAATAGCCTTGAATATCCGAGTACTCCATAGAGTCAATCATTTTTGCCCGGAAATATTTTTCTAATATAATCCCGCTGAATGTATCATAATCCCTTTCCATTATGTTACGCACATAGTCCAAGTTGCCAATCTCAATGGCACTACGATATTTATAAATAAAACGGAACCAAAGATTTAAGAAATTATCTTCAATCAGATATTTATTGTTACGGCTACCCTCTTTAGCACCGAAGGGGCGTACCCTCTTGATAATATTATACTCCTTTTCAAGTTTATCTAAATAACCACCAACAGGCATTTCTAAAATGCTCTCCATTTCGCCACGTTCTGTTTTGGAAGAAGCTATTAAAGAAAGGATAGAAAAATAATTACCATAATCTTTGCCAAACTCATCTATTAAAACATCTTTACCCTCATTCAGAAAATAAGAATTTTCCTTGAATATGGCGTCCAGAATCCTAGTTTTGGTTAAGGCCTGAAATTGAACCAGTTGTTCTATGTATTTAGCCACACCACCTGTAGCCATATAAAAAGCAAGTAAATCATCGGGCTTATAATCGGGGTTGTGATCTGCCAATATCTCTTTGATAGTTGCGATGTCAAACGGCTTAATGGTCATTTTTGATGTGGCTCTACCAAACAATGGCTCTTTTGAATTCTCAAAAATTCTTTTCATCATTGAATATATCGAACCACAGAGGACCAAGTTCATATGGCCTTGATCCTTGTAAGTGTCCCAAATATTCTGCATATCACTGAATACGGACTTATTTAGACTGGTAAACTCTTGAAATTCGTCAATAATCAACGTGAAATTTCTTTCACTTGATAGCACCATAATTGCCTTGAATAGAGATGCAAAATTCTGGAAACGTCCCAAAGCCACTCCTAACTTATCTTCAACTTCACGAGTAAATTCTTCACATAACAGCACCTCATTTTTCTTTGCTACAAAGAAATACAATACCGACTTTTTCTCAAATGCACGTTTAAGAAGAGTTGTTTTGCCAACACGTCTTCTACCTACCATTATAGTCATCTGAGATGACTTGGAAGAGTTCTGCTCTATTTCTTTTAAGGTAGCTATTTCTTTCTGTCTATTATAAAATTTCATAAGCTGTTAAATTTGTGTTATCGCAACCGCTGTTACAGTAACAGCGGTTGCGATAACACAAATTTAACAGCTTTCATTAAAACAACCAAACAATTATAAGAATATCTATTGTTTCAACCATCACATACTTGTAGCTTTCGGAACCACCCGACTCGTTCTCTCATTTTTTATCTTTATCTTTACCCCTCGAACCAAAATAATGAAATATGGAACAAGCAATTATCGATCAAACCATAAAAGCCTTGGAAAGAAACCATTTCGAAGTTTACTTCGCCAACAACCGGCAAGAGGCTAGAGACATTTTCTTTCAAGAAATTTTTGACAAGATAAAACCGACCACTATTTCATGGGGAGACTCCGAAACGATGAAAGCCACGGGAATTCTTTCCGAGATCGAGCAACGACCGGAATGCATTCTCATCCGGACTTTTCAAGACGGTTACAGCCGGGCCCAGAAAACATACTGGCGCCGCCAAGCCCTCCTCGCCGATTTATTCGTCACGGGTACTAATGCCCTCACCCGCCAAGGGCAACTTGTCAACGTGGACATGGTAGGTAACCGGGTAGCAGGCATCACCTTCGGGCCGGAACACGTCATTCTGTTCATCGGTACCAACAAAATCACGGATGACATCGAGCAAGCCATGGAGCGTATTCGCACGATAGCTGCCCCACTCAACGCCATTCGCCACCCTCACTTGCATACCCCTTGCCAAACGACAAGAACCTGCATGAATTGTCAAAGTGCCGACCGCCTGTGCAACACGTGGACCATCACGGAAAAATCACTCCCCCAAAAACGAATCAAAATTATCCTTATCAACGAATCATTAGGCTTATAAATGCTGAAAAAAACAAATTTCCAAATCACGAATCATAATTCGACTAAATCCCGTTTTTCTCTAATTATATTTCGTAACATCAAAAAAAAACATAACGAGTATCACAGATTTTACTAAGTTTGTACCCGAATTTATAGGCTTATAATCATGAAAGATTACGCATTTGAAATAGAGATGAAAGTACGGGACTACGAATGTGACCTGCAAGGCGTGGTCAATAATTCCAACTATCAACACTACATGGAACACGCCCGTCACGAATTTTTGGAAACCACCGGAACCAGTTTTTCCGCCCTGCACGACCAAGGCATCGACGTAATGGTCTCCCGCATCGACATTTCCTACAAACACTCCCTTCGCGGCAGCGACCGCTTTGTCGTCCAAGTTGCCTACCAAAGAGAAGGTATCAAGCTGGTATTCTTCGAGGACATCTACAAACTCCCCGAAAACATTCTATGCGCCAAAGGACGAATCGAGGCCATTTGCCTGCAAAACGGTAAACTTACCCGAGGCGAACTGTTCGAAACCATCTTCATTAACAAAATTGAAAAGAAACAAGAATAGTGCCGACGGGACAACGTTTTTGTCAGCAACTTGAAACGTCCGAGAGGTATCATACCCCTAGGAAAAGGCTGGCATTTCCCTATCTAACCCCTATCCTCGATTCTAACTTGTTAATCATTCTATTTATAGTTCATTTAGACCACGAAGCATTCATCCTGCATTCATAGAGCATTCACCTTCGATAAACATGGATGGTAACTGCCCCCTGCATATATCCGACTTATAAAATCGTATGAATTAAAAGACACGTAACTTATTATACAGTAATCACCAAAGATAGCGTAAATAGAGAGGAAGTATATCATACCCCGAGCGAAGTCCCCGATGAAGTAGAGAATAAACCCAAATAAAGAAGTAATCTAACCCAAATAATACCCCTTCCCCAGAGCTTATTCAGAGCTTACTCGTGGCTCACACAACACGCTATGCAGCAGCTCTGAATAAATTTCGAGGGATCATCGAAAGAGTGGGATTATTACCTTCCTATTTCCCTTACTTCTCTTTTGGTTCTCCCCGATACCCCAAAATCACACAATCCATTCACACACATCAGCCCTAGTTTTCATCCCCTTTAACTAGGGTAATAATCTCCCCCGTCCCTTTCACTACCCTTTCATCGCCCTTTCGCGATAGACAAACAAGGACCGGGAAAGAGGTTTGCAAGCAGTATTGGAGATTATTACCCATAAAAAACGGTTACATTACCCGGGCAGAACGGTAACCGATTAAAGTCATTGTCACAAATAAAAAGGGAGGGTGTGTCAAAAGTCCTGCTTGTATTTACCAACTACCCCCACCAGCCCCCCCTTACACAGGGGGAGTTAGAGGGGGTAGTTGTGTAAATTGACTTTCTAGACAACACCTGTTTCAGCAGAATCCGCCTACTAAACACCCACACGTTCCATCATCTAGGTTTATACGCAATACTCTTCACCTTGCACAACCCCTCCCACTTCGAGCCTTTCTCCTCCTTGATCACAATATCATCCACATCATCCACAATCGCATATTTCCTGATCTCACCGCCAGTCGATGCCGGTTTCGCCGGATTATACAACGCTATATAGAAATAATCCTTTGAAGTCTCTACCAAGATGTCCGATAAAAACAAGGTAATCTCGTAACCATCAAACGTTTTCAACAGTTCACACTTCCTCCTCGCGAAATCGTAACCATACAGTTTATTCCCCATGGTATAGTAAATCACGGATAACATATTACTTGTCCCGAAAAACTCCGCCTTATCCAAGTCGATCACGTTATCCATTTTTACCATTAATTGTTTTATTATACCGAAACTATAGGAAATCCGGTAACTATACAAATAAAAATCACTTCCATCCCTTAATATCGTGTAAGTCGAACCCGAACCTTTATGACAATTCAGTGTTGTCACGTACTCGTATTCCGGTTTCCAAGAGAAAGGATCCCCCACCCGATCAGACATATCCGCACAGTAGCCAACAGGAGTACCGTAACCACTTTCTTGATACACGAAACGCCCATCCCGCTTATTATACAACACGGTAGCATATCCCCGTTCTTTCACGCTATATCCGATTTTATCCCCCACCGGGAAGAGATCATAATTACCCTTGTAATGATTACTTGGGGATCCAAAGAAACAAGCCTGTTGGCCACCCAATTCCGTATAATACAAATTACCATCCACAAGGGCAGCACGGTAATATCCCATAATCTGTACAGCCTCGGTCATCACGCACTCTCCGGCAGCCGATACATCATAAAAAGACCATTTCAAATGTGCCCCCTCAATGGGCAACAGGGTTGAAGTACTAAGCCTGTAAGTACCTTTATCCGTCCCGACATGAATATAATTCAATGCAGCGGCAGGGCGATAGGGAGGAACAAAAATGCAAGTCGGCTTACCCCATTCCTGCAAATCAACCTCTTGTAAAATATTTTTCAACAAAGTCGTGTCCTCTCCTCCCGTTGATACCATATCAAGCTGGGTTCGCCCGTCATCTCCTTCCCCCAGCACAAGCCATCCTCGCGAAAACAAGGTTGACAATTGCAAACTTAAACTTGAAATCGTGGTTAATCCCGTGGACTTATCCTGAATTTTAAAATAAACACTATAGCTCTGGGAAGGCAAAGTAATCGGATAAACCAAATCCTTCTCTTTTCCCAGCGTATATTGTCCCCCGATCGTCGGATCGCCGCCCACGGCCACCCATTCATACTCATAATTATCGGGATCATGGTTAACGGTTGTTGAAATTTCAGGAAAAACTCGCAACGTATCCACGAAAGAATACATACGTAACACCGTGTCTCCAAAAAAGTCATGTTTCACGGTGATCTCGTTAATCGCACGATAGGAATAATTTCCCTTGTCATCATAGCAACTTTCAAACAGAAAAATTCCCAGTAATCCGATCAGAAAAATCTTATATATCATTCTCATAACATTTCATTTAAAAATAAATCATATCAGAGGCCCCATCGTCATCTCAAACTCGTTACCCGCGGCATCTTTATCCATCACCGTACGTCCTGCCGCTTTTTCCTCTTTCAGATAGCGATCAAAATTCTGGGCCAATGTTTGCGACCTGTTCAAGTTCATAGTCTTGTAATCTTCAAAATCCTGCATCGTTAGACCAAGCACCACGCATACCAGCTTGAATTTCGTGGGAGAAAACGTTCCCCAATAATTCGCAGCCCATTGCTTGGGTACAACCACTTGATCATTTATCCCGATCACATGAACGAGCGGATTAACAACTTTATCCGTTGAACCATATATGCTTCCGAAAGGAATCCACCTTTTCAACGGCAATTTAAAATCCACACTCTCCTCCAGCCGCACGGTCAAGTAAATCATCGTGTCAGGATTTTGCATTAATTTTTCCGTCCACACGATCCGACAAGGGACTTCCGCCTGTCTCTCCCCGGCTTTTACCACTTGGCTATTCTCGAACGGCTCGTAATCTTCCCCCGCCTTTGCCGTCGTGAGAGTATCTACCACCCGAATCGTGAAATAACGGTCGTGATCAACCACGTCTCCGGTAATCCTCACTCGGATCGGTAACACGGTATCCTTGGCCGTGAACATCGCGAAAGGGATCAAAGTGGTATCCACGTATTCATACTGTTCCGGATCACCATACCCGGAAGCCGGAGGTTTCTGCATCATAAAATAAATACCGCTCTCCCCCTCGTATCCCATCATCTCTGTCTCGCAAGCGCACAACCACGTTGCCAGACCAATGATCAATATGGCTATATATCTTCGTTTCATAATCTCATTCGTTTAATTCTTTATTCCACACCTCGTTTATCTTTCTCGTCTTGAGGCAAATCAAACAAATAAAAACTCTTTTCCATCGTGATCATGTTATTGAGATCTTTACTTGAAGGTATTTGCGCCCTATTCTGTCGTTTGTAAAACCAGAACAATTGTCCCTCTCCAATGAACTCCCTCCGAAATTCTGCTTCGACCAGATCCATCAGCCCGAGCGTTTGATTTACCTTGGCAACACCCCGTGCCGCCCGTAATCGATTCAGATGGTCAAATGCTTCCACCTCGTTGTTGGAACATTCCGCCACGATCAGATACATCTCGGAAATCCGCATGACAGGCATGAGATACGTGTATCCCTGACTAACTTTATTATCATCAGGCCCCTCCGTATCATCCACGGCCATATACTTCACGAAATGTTTCTTTTCATTCCCATCCGGATCTTTCAAGGTCATCCATTGTTCCGTATAACGCCAATCATTCATCCTCGTGTTCTCCTCGTACAAATTCTCGATATTAGCATCTGTCGGACGTAGAATCACCTTCTCTCCCAACTTGTTAGAAAATGTGGATTCGTACACGTCCGCCCGCTTCAAATTATACAACCCGAACAAGATTTCCGTTTTATACACCCGGTCCCATTTCGAGAGAGTCGTGGCCGCTGCACGAGTGACAAAAGGGAACCAGTTATTATCCTCCTGCGTTTCCTTGATCACTTGCCGGGCATAGGTCAACGCGGTTTCCTTGTCCCCCGTGTACAATGCCAACCGGGCGATATAGGCCTTTACCGCGTAATAATTCAAGCGCAGGGAGCGATACACCATATCATTGGGTAACCCCGGACCTTCATCCCCCCAAAGCGCTCCTTTTTCAATCACCGGATCATAATCCTTCAGCAACTCCTCTGCCGCCTTGAAATCATCCATAATCAACTTTGCCACTTCCGATGCTTTCAGTAAAGGTCTTACTTTCAAATCAGAAGATTCTGAATAAGGCATACACTCCGTTTCCGGATCAAGGGAATAGATCGGTCCAAACACCCTGAAAACTTCAAAATGCAACAATCCACGCAACGCCAAAGCTTCCCCTTTGAGGACATGATAATATTCGCTATTCAGCACATCCTTTCTCTCGTCACACGCCTCTATAATCGTGTTCACGTTGACAAGCAACGTGTAAGCCTTCGACCATAACCCGGCCACTTGTCCTTTTTTAGCCGTTTGGTCAAAAGTAGATAACTTTTGCCACGTCTGTTCATCTTTATCACAATCATAGTATTGCGCAAGAATATCAAACGTCTTGTAAGACAACGTACCTCCATACAAGTTGGAATTTAGTAATTCAATATACACCCCGTTCAGAGCGGTCATAAACCCGGCTTGAGAAGAGAAAAGCGTGTTTTCCATGATCCGGTCTTCCGATCCCAAATCCAACCAACTGTCACAAGACACCACGGTGGTGACCAACACGATCATCGTGAGGCATTTCAACTTGTTCAATAATTTACTCGCAAATTTCATAATTTCGTCTTTTAGAATCGTAAACTCAATGAAAATGAAACAGTGCGGGCAAAAGGATAATCCGTTCCCCGTTCTTCCTTGAAAGAAGACACCCGGAAAATATCATTCATATATGCCCTGAAAGTAATTCCTTCCGCCCCGATTTTCTTTATCCACGCGGCAGAAGATTCGTATCCCATGGAAATGGATTCACCGGAGAACGTGTTTTCCGTCCGCACGAAACGGGAAGACATCGGTGTCGGAGAAGTATCTTTTATCGACTTGAACTTTGCCTTATCTCCCGGTTTCTGCCAACGATCATGTAACGCCCGCTTATCCTGATTATAATAAATTTGCTCTTCCGATATATTCTCCACTTTCGAGTACAGGGCCGAGGCCATCACCTCTCCCCCCAAACGATACCGGAAATTTACCGAAGCGGAAAAACCTTTGTAGTAGAAGGAAGAACCGATAACTCCCTCCACGTCCGGACGGGAACACCCCACAACCACCTCGTCGGCTGTCGAATAGATAAAGGTCTGGGAACCATCTTTCTTTCTAAACATTTCCGCCCCGGTTGCCGGGTCAATTCCCAACGAGGGCACAGCCCACATATCATCGGGACTGGCTCCTTCATAATAACGAACCAAGCTCTGCGCGCTTCCCAATTCATTAAATTCGTTCAATTTATCACCAATATCCCGATACTCGGACTTGGACGTTCTAAAATTCATGTTCAACGTCCAACTCATATCCTGTTTCTGGATCACCGTCCCGAAAATACTCCCGTTCCATCCCCAAGAAAGCTGCCGCCCGGCATTCGCATTAATGGAACCCACGCCCACGGACGGAGGCATCGGAACACTGATCAAAAGAGGATCGGTATCCTTGTAATAATAATCCAGCGTCACCCGGATTCGATTCCGCAACATGGATATATCCACCCCGATATTCTTATCCAACGTACGTTGCCAATCCAAATCCTTGTTACCAAACTGGTCAATTATCGCGCTTGAACCAAACATATTTTGCAGTTCCACGTTATACTTGTAAATCTTCATCGCCTGATATGCGTCAAAATTCTGATTCCCGGGGTTACCCACGGATGCCCTGATCTTGAAATTCGTGAAAAGCCCCAACGACTTCATAAACTCCTCGTTATGAATATTCCAAGCCAAACCCACAGACCAAGTTGTCGAGAAACGTTTATTCGCCCCGAATTTAGACGTACCGTCCGAACGCACGTTGAAATCCATCAGGTAGCGATTCATAAAAGAATAGTTGACATTCATGAAAAAGCTGGTCGAACGGCTACGCTCCAAAGAGTAATTAGGCTTCTGTCCATCTGTAAAACCCGTGGAAAAAGCCGGATTCATATGCAGATCATCGTTAAAACCGACAACACTATAACCATCCCGCTTATTTTTATTCTCACTAAAAGACCATCCTCCCACCACGTTCACTTGATGTTTTTCCACGAACAACTTACCGAAAGCAATATTCAAATCCCCGTTATAAGAGAATGCCTCCGAGGTTGAAGCCGAAAATGAACCCTGTTTCAACTTATCCGTTTCCAGATAATCAGGATGTTTGGGGGATTTGAATTGCTCATCCCGGCTCACGTTCTTGGTAAGCCCGACTCTCGCCGTCGCCCTCAAAAAAGGATACATCCTCCACTCGATCGAGAAATTATCACGCAAGGCGATCGAATTCCCAATATTCGTATTTTTTATTCCCCACGCGTATAACGGATTCTTTAATGATCCTTTGTTTTGTTCCGTCCCGGTATCCTCCAACCACATGGGAACATATCCGTTTTCCAATCTCTTCCGATAATACGGGTTCGCTTTCGAAAATTCGGAAAAAGCCACGGGTTCCCGCTCCGTATGAGTAACATCCATGCTAAACTTATTGGCAAACAACAACTTTTCCCGACGATAAGTCAAATCAATGTTGGCACTGATGACATTCCGATCAGACCCTTGCATCACGCCATTGGAATTATTGTAACCGAATCCCAACCCGTAACGCATGGCATCATCACCCCCGTCAATATAAACGTTGTGACTATGATTGAATACGGTACGGAGCGGTTCGTTCATCCAATAAGTATCAACACCCCGCTTCACCTCGGCTAGCCGCCGATTATATTTTTCAATATTACTTATATTCGTGTTACTCTCCAAATCCCCGTAAAGCCCGGTTAGGCGTTCAAACTCCAACTTCTCGGATGCATTCATCAAATTATAGGCAGAAAGATCCGCAAATTGAATCCCGTAATTACCGTTATAAGAAAGACGTAACTTCCCCGCTTCCGGTTGAACCGTCTCAACGACAATCACGCCGTTGGCCGCTTTTGACCCGTAAATGGCCGTGGAGGCAGCATCTTTCAAAATCGTCACGCTAGCCACCCGGTCCATGTTCAAATTAACAATCGTCTCCAGCGTCGTTTCGATACCGTCCAAAATAAACAAAGGCTGATTCGGGTCATTATCAAATTCCGTCTTTAAACCAACCACACTCGTCTTTCCCCGGATTTCAATGTCCGGCATCCGGTTCGGGTCCGATCCCCATTGTTTACTCTCCAGTACCAGCATGGAAGGATCCAAACTTTTCAGACTCTGGATAACATTCTGGCTCCCGATCATTTTCAAATCTTCCTTCGAGTAGGTAGCGAATGATCCCGTGAAACTTTCTTTATTACGGGAATAGATTCCGGTCACCACCACTTCTTGAATCGTCTCGGAATCCTCCTCCAAGGTAACGTTCAACGTCTTCGCATCCTTCACGGCTATTTCCCGTGTCTTCATCCCGATACACGTGAATGTCAGCACCACGCCATCCAGCGAAGGCAAGGCAAGCGCAAACTTCCCGTCCGCATCCGACGCAGTACCCAGCGTGGTTCCCTTCAACACAACAGATACCCCCGGAATCGTGTTCCCGTCTTGATCCGACACGACTCCCCGGATAACCACTTCGCCCGGTTTCTGGGGAACAGTAGCCCGTTTTTTTATCACGACAGTTGAATTTTCATAAATGTACTCGAATGGACTCCCCTGAAACACTCGTTTCAAGACAGCATCCACCGTCACCCCTTGCATGGTCAGCGTCACGGGCGGCAAGGTGGCCACCTGCGCCTTGTCGTAAACAAAATTCAAACCCGCCTGTTCTTTAATCTGCCGAAAAACTTCCTGTACCCCCGCTTTATTCACCCGAACAGACACTTTTTGTTGCTGGGCTCGACCAACAAAGGGCAACATCAGCAAAATCACGCACATCAGGCAAACGTGCCTCCATTGCAATTTTGTTTTTCCACGGGTACAATGGTCCCCAAAAACAAAATACTTCTTGCTTTTTTTCATAAATTTGTATTTTAAAATTAAACATTTACTAGATGCTTCCAACATCTAGTCCGAACCGGGAGTTGTTAGCGCAACACCCGGTTTTTCATCGTGTTACATCCACGTATATTCTCTTGAATCTTGTTTGCAATCTGTCTATCGAACGACAATTTAGGCGTAAAACTTTCCACTCATAAGTTTTTTTCATAACTTTGATCGTTGATTAATTTGTAAAATTGATTAACAGGAGGAGTGAGTATTCTGTGTTTTCTAGGCTCGGGATACACTCCTTTTTTTCATGAATCAATGTGGCGGCTCATCCATAGATTTTCGCTATTTCAATTTTGCCCGATCCCCCAAGCAAAAATTATACAATAAAAAAAGCGAGGATCGTACATTCTATCCTATCTAGGGCATCGCCAAACGCCTCGGAGCAAATAGACAACAATCCACGCTAGCCAGCGTGAATTTACTGCCTAATCTTGCTCCTTAAATTGGCGATTTCTAGATAGCAATTAGAACAAATTCACAATATTTTAATGCGGACTCTTCCGCACTTTATTTTTCAACTCCTGCAAATATATGATATTATTTCATAAAATCAAACACTTTATTCCTTCGTAGCTATATTTACACCTATTTTTTATTCAACCGAGACAACTACCTGGATCTCATCCAATTTCCCTTGAAACTCCAAGTCCTCCGGAATATTCACAATTTCAAGTCTGTATCAGTTTTCGATTTCATTTCTTCGATCTTCTCTTGATATAAATTCATTCGATTTACTTCATTCACCAACTCTTCGCAAGCTTTATCCGGCGTATATTCCTTTCCCGTTAAATCACAATAAATAGGTTCTCCGTCTCGATAAAAAAGGAAATAAGTCATGGCATAAAGCGTAAACATTTTATAATCTTTCGTATCCGCATTCAATAATTTCCCCGGAAGCCAAGAAACCACTTTCTCCCAATCCTCAATCATGGACTCCATTTTCCACACGCCACCTTCTTTTATTGTCATCAGTAAAAAAGTTGTTCCATCCGTCCGCTTCCCCAATAGACACGCTTTATCTTGAGGTAGTGATAAACATTCCAAGATTTGTGCAGGAGATGGAGCGGCATAAAACTTCTGAACATCAGAATGACTATTTTTATTCTTATCCATGCAACTACATACCAAGAATAATATTATAACTAGATATTTACTCATATTTTTCGAAAACTTTGATTGTTGATTAACTTATAAAATTGCTTAACAGGAGAAATGAGTCTTCTGTGTTTTCTAGGCTCGGAATACACTCCTTTTCTCTTTACACATCAGTATGGCGGCTCATCCATAAATTATTGTATTTCAATTTTGCCCAATCCTCCAAGCAAAAATTATACAATAAAAAGCGAGGATTATCAACGTCTATCTTATCTAAGGCATCACCCAAAAATAAATAACAATCCACACTAGTTACCGAGCATCTGATGTCTTAGCAATTTTCAGATAAAGATGAGAGCTGACTCATTATATTTCCATACAAACTCTTCCGCATCTTATCTTTCTATCTCTACAAATATATGATATTATTTCACAGAATCAAACACTTCAATCCTTTGTAGCTATAATTTCGAAGATTCTATTTTACACGAATCCACTCCAAGAAACAGAACCTTTCTCAAAACACGCCCATATTTTATATTTTTCTTGAAAAATTCGGCATACATTTTTTGCAGAATTCAAAAAATGCACTACATTTGCATCCGCAATCAAGCAACACGGGCGCTTAGCTCAGCTGGTTCAGAGCATCTGGTTTACACCCAGAGGGTCGGGGGTTCGAATCCCTCAGCGCCCACAAGAGTCTCATAATGAGACTCTTTTTTGTTTTGAGGTTACTTTTACCCTACAAAAATTCAAGTTGAAATAGGAACGGCGCATAGTAAAAAAGCTGTGTTTAGGCATAAAGGGATAGTGTCTCAAAAAGTGTGTAAATCCCAATTTTTTGAGACACTACCATATAACCAATCTTAATTCAACTTAGTAATATCAAAACCGTCATATTTTTTCATGGTCTCTTGCAATATTTCATATTTCTTTTTCATGAGAGGATAAGTTTCCAATAACATTTCTCGTTCTTGTATTGTCGTACTAAATATAAACTCCAACCACTGCATGATATCAATACTCTTGTTCGGAGCTTGTATCCACCAACCTCCCCAGTCCGGATCATCATCATAACTTGTATTTCCCGGGTCATAGGAAATAAAGCCCATCTCGTGCCAATCTATATCATCCGGAGTTTCAATATCCCATCCCCAATCTGTTTCTCCATAAAACTCTTCACTCACCTCATAAAATTCATCCGGAACTGTAAAGACATTTTTAATTGCAGACAAATAATCATTCCAAAACTTCGCATTAACTTCTCCCCGAATATCACGAATATCACGATCTGTATATTCATTCATTTTCGAACGGATTCCAGCTATTGCGACAAAATTTGAACTTGCATAACTATGATAAGAAGGGATTTGGTCTTCCATGCCCAAAAAAAGGATCGAATCTGCCATAATAATAGAATACGGGAAATATTTCTTTTTAAAACTTTCCGGATAAACTTCTATAAAAATATCTTTCACCATATCCAATCCCTTTGTCAGCAATGCAGCTTCTTGAACGGGAGCAACCACCTTAATATTATTCTTCCTTTTAAAATTATATCGATAATCCTCCACTTCCGGATCCTTTATAATAATAGTTTGGTAATCCTTGTAAAATTGATAGATATAATGTTGAACCGGATCTGAGGGATCATCCTCCAGATTATACCAACTATCTTCCACGTTGACATGGATATCATCTTCATCCGAGCATGCGTTGAACCCCAACAGTAACACGCATATAATCATTAATCTTATTCCTTTCATAATCTTCTGTTTTTTAATTCATCTACTTCTCCCGTTGTGGACGGTTTATATTCTCTATCGATAAATTCATCTCCCGTTCTTTCTGTGGTATCGGTAAAGTATAGGCAGGATCGTCTTGTTGCAAGACATATTCTATATAATTACTCGGGTTTTCGGCTGAAGAAAAACGATGTACTATCTTCGGACGATCCCAACGCCGCAAATCAAACCAGCGGAAAGCCTCGAAACAAAATTCCATCCGCCGTTCATCCTTCACCAAGACAAAGGCATCTGCTGCTGTTGCTGCCGTAACTTCATAATTCTCGGGTATCCGTTTTTCCCGTAGGGCATTCACCTCTCGCAACGCCTCGGCTGTCATTCCCTTTGCCGCATAAGCCTCTGCCCGGTTCAAGTAAACCTCTGCCAAACGAAAAGCATGAGGATACATATTATCGGATGTAGATCCATAGTATTTCATCGGCTTTTTCCCTTCCGTGGCAAAAAATAACTTAGACGCCTTTCGTTGATCATTCTCCACATACAATTTCATCAATCCCGTAGAAGGAATAAAAGCTGCACGCCTTGAAGATGCGTACTGAAAAGCGGCTAAACCTCCCGATGGTGCTTCTCCATAAGAGAACAAGATTTCGCAATTTCCACTATTCAAAAAACGAGGTATCGTATAGTCTTCCGTCATATCAAATAAAGTTGCCTTTGTCGAAAGCAAAACGGAGTCTGCATAAGCGATCGCATCATCATAACTTTTCCGGAAAAGAGCAATTCGTGAAGCCAGCAGGTAAGATGTCGGTAAATTAGGACGGAAAATGGTTTTCTCGACCATTGCAGATTTGAAAGATGCAATAGAAGACTTTATATCCGCTTCCATCAAATCATATACTTCTTTGATAGAAGAACGAGATAATGGTTTTTCCTCTATATCAATAGCTCTATTGATCGGAACACAAAAATCCTTGGCCGCTTGAGCCTCGTCAATATACGGTTTCCCGTATAAATTAGCCAGCATAAAATAAGACCAAGCCCGCAAGAAGTAGGCCTCTCCCGCTAAATCCATTTTTTCGGCATACGTTCCAGCCATATCATTCAAATGATCCAAAACAATATTGGCAATCAATATCCTATGATAATATTCTCCCCATGCATTGTCTTCCAATAAAGAATTATCCATCTGCATTTCAGGATATTCCTGCCATGTGTAATAGGACCAGAATTTCCGAGTATCCGTACTTGTCGCAGCAGGTCGGTTCGTATTAATAATCTCTTCCGCATCATCCGTCATGACATCTAAATATTCACAAAGAACGACTTTATTATTCAACCCTTCACCATACAGAAACTCCTTGTAATTCTTCACACTCTTGGGAATCATCAAATCTTGGGAATTTTCCTCCAAGAAATCACTACATGCACCTAGCAATATTCCCACCACTATAATATATAAATATTGTATCTTCATTGTGAATAATTTTAGAATGAAACATTTAACCTCAACGAATATCCCCGCTGCGGAGGAACGGTACCCGATCCCATCGTCACTTGTTCTGGATCGCGTCCTTTCAAATCCTTACTCTTGATAACAAAAGGATTGCTCACGTCGAAACTTAGACTTGCTGCCGTAATATAAAATTTACGCAACCATTCCGGAGCAATGTCATAGCGAAGACTTAAAGAACGACAACGAAGGAAATCACCCGATACGACTCGTAAGTCACTCTTATTATACATATCCCACCTATTATTGGCGATCGGATATTTCCTATCATAAGGTCCAAATGTCATGGCATCATCCGAAAGAGCGGGAATGACAGTATCATCTCCCGGTTCACGCCAGCGATCAACAAACTCGCTGGACATATTTTGTTGTGGGAATGGCAATGCCTGACCCGATTCATAATAAAGATTGTTCAACCGAATCTTATTCCCCAAAGCAAAAGAAAAATTTGCATTCATTGTCAAACGTTTAAATCGCACGTTAGTAGAGAAACCTCCCGACAATGTCGGTTCACGCCGCCCCGCATACACGAATGCCGCATCAAAAGCTTCCTCTTGAGTCGTAATAATGGCCACTCCATCCTCATCCTTTTCCGATTCCCCGTAGAACGTGGGCAGCCCCTCATCATTCAACCCTTTGAAACGATAAGCATAAAAACTGTTTATAGATCGCCCGTTACGCACTAACGTTCCGTTCACGTAATCACTCCAAGTCACGGACAACTCTTCTCCCGCATTCTTCACTTTATTGTAGTTCTTTGCCGTATTAAATGAAATCCCCCAATTCCAATCTTTTCCACGAATAGGGTTCACGTTCACACTCAATTCCCATCCGCTATTATTCACATCACCGTCATTTATCGCCACATAATTGGCACCTGTCGATGGCGCCAACGTTTTTTGAATCACCTGGTCCTCTCCCACTTTCTTGTATATTTCCAATGTACCGGACAACCAAGATTGGAAGAAAGAAAAATCAATACCCAAATTATACGATTTGGTCTTTTCCCATTTCAAATCATTATTAGGCAACTTATACAACGTAGATTCATATTCTTTAGATATATTATCCATGGACCCCATCTGCACAATCAAATTGGGCGTTTGATCCGGGTGTACATTCCCCTGTATACCATAAGACATACGAATTGCAAACTCGTCCATCCATTCCACAGGCTTCATAAATACTTCTTTGTGCAAATTCCACTTGGCAGAAGCAGACCAAACCGGTAAAAAACGAACGCTTTTATCTTGCCCGAATTTGTTAGAACCATCCGTCCGAATATTGAAATTCGCAATATACCGATCGGCATAGGAATAAGTGAATGTACCATACCAAGATACGATATTCGTTAAATTATCCGTAATTACATCCGGTGTCATGCTCACCATCTCCGCATAGCCCTTCCAAGTTTCCAGATCAATGTTCACAAACTTTTTCCCTCGATCCGGAAGGTATCCCCATTGTGTCGATTTCAAAGCATCATATTTCGAGGAAGATATCTCACTTCCCACCATGGCTGCAAGTTGGTGATGTCCCCAAACCTTCTGATAAGCAAAACTATTACGTATCGTGTAACGCATATTCCGGGTATCCTCTTTTACTAATTCTCCTCCCATAGGAATTTTGCTCTTTGTTGCCAACTCGTCATCTACAACCGTGGGCAGAGGAGTTCCATAAGGGGTCCCCCGTTGCTGGGAAATATAGTAAGACTTCTCGCTCGCCCAATACGTCTGGTAATTGTTATTCGTTGTCAAACCAATAATAGAACTAAACTTCAGGCTAGGAAGAATATCCCAATCCAACGAAATATCAAATCTCAAAGCCTGATTCTTCACCGTTGAACCACTCTCTTTCAATTCGTTTAAAATATTGAAAGGAAGATTTTCTGTAATCCCGAATGCATTGTCATAATAGAATAACTCTCCCTCCTCGTCATACACGGGAATTGCCCTTGACGTCTGAGCAGCATATTGATAAACATCAATGGAGTTATGCGGTCGTTTCGTGTCTGTCAAAGCTCCACTCATATTCATTCCTATTTTTAAATTAGGAGTAAAACGGGTATTAACCTTAATCAATGCATTAAAGCGATCCAAATCCTCCTTTTTATTCACACCTTGATCATTAGCATACCCGACAGAAAAATAATAATCAGTATTATCTGATGCTCCAGATACTGCTATACTATGTTGGTGACTGACAGATGCCCGGAACAATAAATCATACCAATCCGTATTCATTTCTTTCAAATCTTTTACCTTCTGACGAAACTCATCATACGACAGCTCTTTATTCCACAAATCCATCAAAGCTCCCTCGTATCCCATACTTGTCGGTTGATACGTGTAAAACTGTAATCCTTTTTTATGCATTTCTTCTGATAATTCCACCCGCTCCGCTGAATTCATCAGACGCATCACTTCATATGAAGGAGGTGTCATTACCGAAATACTTCCGGCATAATTAATACGAGGTTTCCCCGTTCTTCCTTTCTTCGTGGTTACCACAATCACACCATTCGCCGCTTTCACACCATAAATAGCAGTAGCACTTGCATCTTTCAAAATATCAATCCGTTCTATATCATTCGGATTTAAACTGGAAATCGCATTTCCAATTAAATTCACCCGGTCCATACTATTTAATTCCTCCGTGGAAAGTTGTACCGGCTCATCCAGCACAATACCATCTACCACCCATACCGGCTCCCGATTTCCCGTGATAGAAGATGATCCCCTGATCCGGATTTTTGGAGCTGCACCCGGTGTTGAGGTTTGGTTTAAAACAGCCACCCCCGCCAAACGGCCTTGTAACATCTGGTCAACGGAAATAGCATTTCCACCAATTAAATCTTCACCCTTTATAGAGGCAACAGAACTGGATAATACCCGTTTATCAATCTTCTGGTAACCGGTCACCACCACCTCGTCCACTTGTTCTACCGATTCCTTCAAAACAACTTTCATAAATGAAGTATCCGCTTTTATCTCTTTTGTCTCCATCCCGATAAAAGAAAATACCAACATGATTCCCCCTTCAGCAGGGACCTCCAATTTAAAAGCGCCCTCTATATCTGTTACCGTACCCATTCCGGTTCCTTTAATCAAAATACTGACTCCCGGTAATTTAATGCCCTTTTCGTCTGTGACTAGTCCCCGGACCTCCTTTTTCTTTGCTTTCGTATCCGTTACTGTTTTCGGACGAGCCACAATCAACACATATCCTTCCGTCACCTCAAAGCCGTAAGGTAAATGTTCAAATATTCTTTCCAATGCAGTCTCCAGAGACACCTTATCCAGTTCGAGATTCACCCTCTGTCGAACATCGACCTCCCGGCTATTGTACATGAAATAAAAACCGGTTTGCGTTTTGATTTCACGAAACACCTCTTTCAGTGTTTGGTCCGAAAACTTAGCACTCACCATCTTTTGTGCCACACTCTCTGCCGAAAGATGCAAAGCAAATACAAGCATTAACAAGCAAGTTAATTTCATAATTCTCATGAACTTATTTGCACATTTTTCTCGTGCGAATTCATACCATTTACTCCTTTTTTTCATAATTTTGTTGTTTACATTTAAGTCAATTCCTATTTAGCCGATAGGATTTTTTGTAAAGGAGTGTTAGCCGCACTCCTTTACTTTTTATAAATCGTAATCACGTCATTTTTCACCTCAAAGCGTACTCCTGAAAGTTTTTCTATCATTTTCAAAACGACATCCAACGGGCGATGACGCTCTGCAGCTCCCGTAAAAGTAATTTCCCGTAACAACGGATCGTCATAAACAAATGTCATATCATACCAACGCCCCAATTGTTCTGTAATTTGCCCTAAGGACATTTCTTCAAACTCAAACACACCTAATGTCCAAGCGATATAAAAACTCACATCTACTTTCTTTACATCGATACCATCCGTCCCGGATACAGCCTGTTCTCCCGGAGTTAACATTAAAGAATCCCTACCCGTGGCAACTCGCACTCTTCCATCCACCAAAGTAGTCACCACATTTCCCTGTCCCTTATAAGCCATAACATTAAATTTCGTCCCTAATACCGTAATCTTGGAATCCTCACATTCTACCCGAAAAGGGTGTTTTTCATCTCTCGCAACCTCGAAATAAGCCTCGCCTTTCAAATACACATTTCTAGCATTTTCTAGCGAGGAAACAGGATAAGTCAATTCCGACTCAGAATTCAACCAAACCTTCGTCCCATCCGATAAACACAAATAGTATTCCCCTCCCCGGGGCACCCGTATTGTATTAAACACTGTTTCATTTTTCCCCTCTCCTGCCAAATAACGAATCCCACCTTCCTCATCTTGCATTATAACCACCCCGTTAATCTCTGCCAATGATAATACCGAATCGTTAGATAGAGGCACAATGCGTCCGTCCGATAATTGTAACATAGCTTTGGCAGAACCGGAAGGAATATCACGTAAAGAATTTTCGGTTGTAACCGATCCATTTTTTATATACAAGAATAATGAAAACGACACAAATAATAAAAGAGAGGCCGCATACAAAGAATACTGTACAAAACGATTCTTTTTGCTTATACTAGCACGCTTTATTTTTCGAGCCAACTGATTCCAAGCCCGTTGTTCATCCACGGTATCATAAAATGCAATCTGTCTAGCTTTTCTATACCTTTTCAAATAATCGCAAAAAATCCCCCGATTTTGTTCATTCACTTTCAGCCAAATTTCCAACTTCGAAGCTTCTGAAGTTGTCAATTCATCTTTACTATACAAAATAACTAATTCGATAATTCTCTTTTCATCCATGAATACTTACTTTATAACCTAAAGCCTAAAGCAATAAAAATGGGTGAACGAAAAAGCAAAAAAATAACATCTTTTTTTATCGTACCACAACTAAAACAATGATACCTAAAGAACTACGCAATTGTTTCATTGCCCGAGCAAGGTGCGTTTTCACGGTATTTACAGAAAGATCAAGTTGCACCGCAGCCTCTTTATACCTCATATCCTTCAAGACAACTGCTTCAAACACTTTTCGACATTGCTCCGGCAATTTCTCTATTTCCGCATACAACCTCTCTCGTTCTTCCTCCATCCCGTTGGAAGTATATTTATCTTCAAGGAAATCCTCGTAATTTTCAATTTCATCAAAATGATACTTCCTTTTACTTTTCAATATCTTTATACAATTATGCTGTACGGAAGAAAACAAATAAGCACGCAAAGCCCCTTGAAACACTGTATTTCCTCGTCGTTCCCAAAATTTCACGAAGAGATCTTGTATCACATCTTCAGCTTCTTCATAAGAATCTAAAAAATTCAAGGCAAATACACACAAAGGCTTATAATATAAGTCGAATAATCCTTGCAATCCGGATTCATCACCCCGATTGATCTTCTCCAGTATTTCCTTTTCATCAGGAATAATCATGCATAAATATAATCTAAACAACCGATAGGAAACAAATATAGAAAAATAGTTTTACCAGACAAAAAGAATAGCAAGATTTTCCCCCGGTAAAACGGCTCACATGAAAAAATAGTTAACTGTTTTTTCTCATTCGTTAAGCAAAATGGTTTTCCTTCAAGTCAAAAGATTTTCTTTTCTCTATTATTTCATAAAAAGAGTTCGAGTAGCTGTTTCTTTTTCATAGGCTTTGTCAAAAAGGCATTACACCCGACTCCCATAGCGTTCACCCTATCTGAATCGAAAGCATTGGTCGTAAACACGATAATCCCAATTTCCGTTACGACCCGCATCAACAGCCTCCACACCATTCTTTGTCCGTGTAAAATCATAATCCTTAAGCACATGAAGGAACAATACATAATTACTATCATTGCCTTCAGCCACCAAGATCTTTTTTCCTAGTTTTTAATTCACCGGACCTAGCACACGGAGGCATAGAAGGCAAGTCCGGAGATGACAGAACTCCGCACGCAGATATCTCGCAACGGATGTTGACCGCATGATGTTACAATTTCCTACCATGAAATAAAAACTATTCATAATTTCACGTTTATAGCATCTGCGTCGCTTTATCCACGGTAACTTCAAATACCCTAGTAAGGAATGGGAATTTCTTTTTCATATATTCATATTCATCACCAGAACTGATATATCGAGCCGTTCCCGTGACAATAAAACCCGTTCCTTGATAATCCTTATAGCCTAAAACTTCTCTACTACCTAATGCCAGTTTTATTTTGTTGTTCACATTAACATTCTTTTCAGTCTTCCTAAAACCGTAGGCCGGGATGAGAAGGCGTCCGTCGTCTGTAACCACGATATAAGAATTCCATGTATTAACAATATGAGGTTCAACACCCCATGACATAACAGTTACAACACCTTCATGTTTTAATACATCGAAGAATTTTTCGGGTAATCTTTTGTTTTCGTTCATATTCTTTTCAACTTAATTATTTTGTCTGGATATATTTACTTATTCTAATATGTACGTATCAAAAGGCTTTTTGTTACTTTGCCCATGTAAAATTTAACTTCGTTGTTCAAGATGGGATTCCTCCTATTCTCCCCAAGTCAACATCAATCCGGTATCTTCACTTTCTTTGGTTCTTCGTGCTGAAACCGCTCAAATTCCCGCAATACTAATACCATATCATTAACGAATTCATCACTACATCCCTTTTCAATCGCAGTCTGCAAGTACGTCTTTAATGTCGCTATCGCACACACGTCTTTTCCCGTCAAAACAAATGCCGGAACATCCTCCGTTAAGCATTTATGCAGAACTTGATGTTGATCTTTCATTTTATTTCAATTTATTATTTACTATATGCGAAGATACGACATCTTTAAGTTGTTATCGCCATCCGACACCATAAAAACAGTATTTTATAAAACATCATTATTCTTTTCCCCGTAAAAAAGTAATAAAACATAAAGCATCATGAAACATATAACTACACTCATCGCATTAGCCCTAGTGCTAGGCTCTCTAGCCCCTCTTGCCGCTCAAACTAAAATGACGGCAAAGGAAAAACGTACACAAACCAGACAAGAGCGTAAAATCGCTCAACAGAAAGTAAAAGAACAATTGTACCAAGACGCCGTTCGTGCTTTAGAAAACAACACGTTCGTACTGGAGGCCAATCGACTGATCTTTAAACGAGGTCGATCAGCAAACGTCAGTTCCATCAAGAATTTCATTTCCATGGAAAACAAAAAAGCCACCGTACAAGTGAGTTTTGATACCCCTCGCCCACTTCAAAACGGATTGGGAGGTTTTACCGTTGAAGGCAACGTTTCAGACATCCGGATGAAAAAGGATAAAAAAGGAAGTATCATTTATAGCTTTCTCGTCCAAGGTGTCAGCATTTCCGCACAAGTGAGCCTCACCCTTCACCGGGGTTCAAATAATGTTTCGGCAAATATCTCGCCTTCATTCCATTCCAACACGCTCACCATGATCGGAGAACTATTAACGCAAGAAAAAGCCCGTGTCTTTGAAGGATTTAAACGCTAACTCTTTGGAGGGAATTAAGGAGTAGAAAAGTCATAATACCTGTAAATGAATTTACGACACGGGGCCAATAGTGGAGTACCTTTCAAAAGTCAGGTGAAAACTTTTAAAAGGTACTTTAACTATCCGCAAAGACTTTTTCACATTGGAAGTATCCAATCACTTTACTTGTTTTACAAAAGGCATACTACCCCATTCTTCATATCTCTGTGCCAAATTTCCTCTTAACATCACGGCATATAGCAAATATACCTCCAATTTTCCTTTAGGGGTAAAAGAAAATGTATTTGAAGCTGGAATTGCTTTTAAATGTTCGAACTCCACGCCAGTACATTTTAATTCTTCAAACAACATTTTGCAGATTTCGACTTTTCCCCCGGCATTGGCAAACCTAATTTTAAAATCATCCTTTAAAATGGTTCCATAGCGCAAGAACACCCCGGCCAGATAAGAATATCTTTGTTTATCTGTCTTAAAAACATCTTTATTCAATTTTGCACCAGTAAACGAATCTTTTTCAGCCTTTTCCCCTTCAATCCCAAAATATTCATTCACCTTATATGCCAATTCCTTGGAATACAAATTCATGTGCCCAGACGGCTCCACATTACATTTTAAATCCGGATACTCAGTCTTGAAAAGAGAATCAAGTACCCTCACCACAAACCCCTCGTGAGGATAATACGCATCCACGAAAACATCTTTCGGCTCCCGTATTCGACGCCCCAGATATTCATCAAGCGTACCCAACAAGAAAAAATCTTTATCTAAGTCAATTTTACTAATTTGTGTCGAATCAGAAAACATCCCCGAGACAAATAACATAACAAACAAAAATAGTTTCATAACTTCAAAATTAATAGTGAATAATTTATCTATAGATGCACTCGTCATCTAATTTCCATAAATATTCCTATCCTTTTAGGGTACTAAAAAAGCCGGACTGAATACCAGTCCGACTTTTCTTTCAAATAACAACAATTTTAAATATTATAAAACGTGGTGAAAGCTTTTATCACGTAAGCATGATCCAATACCCCGCCCGTTTCCCGAACGGAATGCATTGCCCACATGGGATTACCGATATCCACTCCACGCATTTCCATTTGCGATAATAATATATTTCCCAAGGTTGAACCTCCGGCCATGTCTGAATGGTTTACAAATTCCTGACAAGGTACCCCCGCCATCTTGCAGATCGTTTTAAACACGGCGGCAGAATCCCCGTCCGTGATGTATTTCTGATTCGCATTGATCTTGATCACGGGCCCACCGTTTATTACCGGATGATTTGTGGGATCATGTTTCTCCACGTAGTTCGGGTGAAGAGCATGGGCCATATCCGCGGAAATCATGAACGAATTATGAATTGCTCGATACAAATCTTCCGGTTTACCTCCCAATCCGAAAACGATACGTTCAATAATTGTTCTCAAAATTGGAGAACCGGCACCCTGTTTCGTTCCACTTCCCACTTCTTCATTATCAAAAATAGCAAGAATTTTTGTCTTACGACATTTCTCGGAAGCCACGAAAGCTTTTAACCCGGCATGAGCCATGGCTAAATCATCCAGTTTGCCACTTGAAATGAACTCCTCGTTCGCCCCGAACAAACAGCCTTTCTCGTATTCATATAGAGTCAGGTCAAAATCAAGTATGTCTTCCTGACTTACTCCCATCTCTTCCGCGATAAGTTTAACCAAATAATTATCTTTTTCGAAAGTCTCATTAATCATGGCAATCACGGGAAGCATATCTTTCTGTTTGCTCAACGGGTTTCCCTGATCGTTCACGGCGCGGTTAAAATGGATGGCAATATGAGGAATAACCATCAACGGTCGCTTGAAATTCACGAACTGGGTAGCGGGCTTCAACGGGTTCAAACTACGCAACATAACCCGTCCGGCCATGGACAATGGTCTATCGAACCACGTGTACATAATGGGTCCTCCATACACTTCCGTGTTCAACTTCAAATACTTTCCTGCAACAGGCATCGCAGCATTCGGTTTGATTTTAAACGTCGGAGAATCACTATGGGCACAAATAATCTTGAACCCTTCTTCAGCAATCTCTCCGCTACCAATCTCGAAAGCAAAAAGTGAAGAGTGATTTTTCGTCACGAAATATTTACCTCCTTTTTCTATTTGCCATGCTTCACCGGAGAAAAGTTGCTTATAACCATTACCAAGTAATTCTTTTTTGGCATTTGCCACGGCATGAAAGTTTGTCGGACTCTCATGTATAAACTCTACTAATTCTTTCGCGTATTGTTTTTCCATTATATCTTGTTTTTTTATTTCATTTCTTCGAGCCCCAAGGTAATCATTTTTTACTACACTTTTTGCCTTGAAATCTAAAAAAGTCTTGTTTCCTTCTTTAATTTCGTCGTAAACACGTTTACCAAACATAACAAAGGGAGGGCTTATCATATTCTCTTTATTATACCGAACCTCCCCTCCAGTCTCCGCATTCACCACATAACCACCAGTTGCTTCGACAAGCACTTGTCCTGCCGCTACATCCCATTCCGAGCATTTCCCGAATTTGGGACATATATCCACCTCTCCTTTAGCAAGGAGGCAATGTTTTGACGATGCCCCCAACGGGACAAGTTCAACCTCATGGCCCAGAGATTTCAAATAATCAACATACCGTAGTTCCCATTCCGTTACATGAAAACGACTGACGGCCACTCTCAACTTTGATTGTTTTCCCCCGATTCCCGACAAAGCTTCTTCCTTTCCCTTTTTCACCATTCCCTTCTCCCCGCTCGCAAAAGCCCATAAAATCTCACCATCACACACGCTATTAATCATCCCGAATATGGGTTTTCCCTTTTCGACAAGAGCAATATTAATACAAAAACGCCCATTCCGATATATAAATTCCTTTGTACCATCCAGTGGATCAATAATCCAAGCGTACGCCCATTTCTCTCTTTCTTCATAAGCCGGTAATGATGCCTCTTCGCTAATCACCGGAATCTCCGGGTATAACTTTTTCAAGGCACTTGTGATATACTCACTCGAGATTTTATCCGCTTCTGTCACGGGTGTATTATCTCTCTTTAGCTCTACATTAAAGTTTCTCTTATTATACACCTCTTTTATCAACTCTCCCGCTCGTTCAATAATACACTGAATATCTGTTACTTTTATCCAACTTACCATATTAATTAATTCATCTTAAACGATTTGTTAAACTTACAAATAAAATTCATTTTATAGGCCATGCACTAACAAGAAATTAACAAAAATACATCTGCATTCACACGACAAAAATACCATCATCACTATGAATTAATTAGTTACAATGAAATACTGCTATAATCATTCAAAATATAGCTTTAAAGGCACAAGAAGATTAACTAACATTAACCCAATCAATAGCTTTTATTAACAATAAAAATTGGTCTAGATACAACAGACGCTTTATCTTTGCACCGTCTTTAAGAGATTGAAGATTTTTCATAAGTTTGTATGGTTTAGGTTAGTAGTTAGTAATGTAATCTTAAGAGTCGACATTCCCCGTCGGCTCTTTTGTATTTAAAGACGAAAGATACTATTATTTTTACAGAAACAAAAGTTAACAATTATGAATGGAATCATCGAAATTGAAGGAATGGAATTTTTCGCCTTCCACGGATGTTATGAAACAGAACGTGTCGTGGGAAATAAATTCATGGTTTACGCCCGTATCGAAACAGATTGCGACAAAGCAGCCCAAACAGATAACATCGCAGATGCTTTAAGTTATCTCACCGCATACGAGATTATCGCCAAAGAAATGATGATTACCTCACACTTGTTGGAACACGTGGCAAAAAGAATGATCGACGCACTATATAATGCCTTCCCGCAAATTTCTCATGTAACTATCAAGGTTTCAAAACTAAACCCGCCACTAGGAGGGAAGATCGCAGCCACGAGTGTTACTTTGTCAAAATAAATTACAGCAAGATATTGCAAAATTCAAAATATCGCATTATCTTTGCCACGCAAAATCGCAACAGGGTCGGTTGGCCGAGCGGTTAGGCAGCGGTCTGCAAAACCGTGTACAGCAGTTCAAATCTGCTACCGACCTCAGGGAATCAGCCACTTACAAAGTGGCTGATTTTTATTTATAGGGGTGTTTTTAGGCGTTTTTACCCCTCTCACCGCTACCAAAACCGCTACCATTTTCAGGTATCTGTCATTAATCAATAATTCATTAAACTCTCTTTATCAAAGCATTACTCTTAATGCTTACCATTTTCCAAATCCCTAATACTTATTTGGGTATAAAATTTACAACAATCATACTCTTATCAACATTAACGTAACAATATCAATTAACTTTAAACACGAATTTAAATATAAACAACATATAGCTTATACACAAGTAACTTACCACTGAATTAGGGTGGTATTGATATGATTTTTATATACATACTTTCTGTTATTAATTGGTTACACATTAAATTTTAATTTTATCTATCTCTCTACTTTCAATATACTAGTTGGTGACTTTTCCTTAGAACTGGTATATAAAGCTTAATACCTTACAATTTCTCACCTATTGGAATTTTGCATTCTAAACTCACTTGAAATAAAAAAAGGGTTTACCTCTGATGAAGCAAACCCTCTATAATAGCATAATTGAATTGTTATCCTTTTACTGAATCTAATCTATTAGCTAATTCTATAATATCATCTTTTCTTGCTAATACATCAAGCCACTCATTAGGAATAGAATCACTACCGTATATGATACCTGCCAACGCTCCTGTAATAGCTCCAACCGTATCAGTATCATCGCCCAAATTTACAGCTTTTAATACCGCATCTTTGAAACTGGAAGTATTAAAGATACACCATAAACTAGCTTCCAGTGTATCAATTACATATCCAGTAGAACGTATGTCCTTTAATTCAATTGCCTTAAATTCGTTATAAGACAGTTCTATCAACCTTTTAAAAGGAACATTTTCTTCAATAAACATTTCCCTTTTTAAAAGTTGTAATAGTATTTGTTGCATTGTCTGGTAAGCCTTCTCGCACGATTTTTGATTAATGTATTCTATCGCAAACTCGCATAATGCAATACAAGCCAGAATACTTCTTGGATGTCTATGTGTCAATGATGATACTTCACCTATGATCTTGTACCTCTCTTCTGGCTCCACGTTTAGGATATAAGGCACCAATGGTAATATTCTCATAAGTGATCCGTTACCGTTATCTCTTTCTCTATCCATTCCTGCCAGTTCTGGTTTACATCCACTTTGCAAATAGGATATTGCTCTTGCCGTGGTAACACCAACATCAAACACTTTTCCGTGAGGTGTCCAGTAACCTTCATAATACCATTTTACAAAGTTGTTTCCCACATCACTTAGATCATATCCATTACACAGTGATTCCGCCAAACAAAGGGCTAAAGAAGTATCGTCAGACCATGTACCTTTAGGTTGATTATGCGTACCGTACTCTCTCATTCCAACAACAGGATTCTTCCCTAACTCTTGTCTATGTTCAAATTCAACAGGAACACCTAAAGCATCGCCTATTGCTGTTCCTAATAATATATCTTTATTCAAGTTTACCATACCTGTTTATATAGTCTATTTAATGTTCTAAATATACATAAATCTCCTTACCAATAGAAACTTTTAATACAATATATTATTCTAAACTTCATAATCCATAAGTGGTGAGTTTTCTTCAGAATAGGTATATAATAGCTAAAATGGAGAGAATTACTCACTACTTGAATTGCATTGCGCATTATCTAACTAAACAGTTTCTATCAATATAACAAATGGAGAAGGAACCACAAGATTATTCAGATGGATTGCAATAGGACCTGCATAAAGATACTTAATTATAGATTACATACAAGAAGTAAATGAAATGTACTAACTTCTTTATAAAGATACTCACTGCACATAGTGGGTTAAGTAGTAAGAGATTATGTGGATTTGCTGGTTGGGTAGTATGTCTATTTATATGTATATGGTGTACTATACTTGTTATACCTGCACCAGAGATAGTAGACTTACTATTTATATGTAGTACATCTTTATTAGGAATAGATTCAGTAACTGGTATATGGAAAAAGAATATAAACAAGAATGAAGATAATACCGAAACAAGTAAAGAGGGATAATACCAGAATGAGTAATGTCCCTCTTCCTATATTAAAGAAAAAACTGCCAACTCAAAATATAGATAATCAAACTTTTCTTTCTCCTATGCCTAGTAGAAGTGCTGCGTTGGAAGAACAAGCTAAAGTAAATGCAATAAAAAATGAGGCATATAATAACTTAGAGAAAACTAAATATGCTAATTTTTGGACAGCTCCTTATGCAAACTTCAATGGAAAGACAGCATATGATCTTGGCACTAACTTGGTAAAAGAGAGTATATATACAGGTACAGGAGAGGCAATGGGAGCATTGTTAGGTAGTGCAATTAATAAAGGAATAAGTAAGATTGCAACTAAAAAGAGATTTGGAAGTAAACCTATTACAGAAGCTGAAAGAGCAGGAATACCTAAAGGAGAAAGAAAATCTCCTAGTCCATATAAGCAAATAGGTACTGCAACAGAACCTAAATCTAGAAAGGAAACTCTAACTGTAGATAGTCCCATATTTGGAAATTTTGTAGATAATGGCTCTCAGCAAACAGTATTCCAGAATACATTAGATCCTTCTAAAGTGTTAAAAGTTTATACAGAGAGAAAGTTTACATCAGCACCAGAGATTAAAGAATTTCACAAACAATGGATGAAACGTAATAGATTACCTTTACAAGAAAGGATCAACTTTGAGGGATATTTACAAGGAGATAATAGAATATATCCTGTTTACTCTCAAAATAAAATAACTCCAATAGGTGACACTCCAATGGTAACATGGGAAAAACAATTTCTTCCACAGATCAACTCTCTAATGCATAATCTTGGATATAAAGGTAAAGGTACTTATACCAATGGTAAATTGACAGTTGGAGATATTGATCCGTGGAATGTTGGTTATAACCAAAGTGGAGAATTAAGATTCTTTGATGCAGATGTTTACAAAGTCGGAGGAAGGATCATATTTAGAAATAAATAATAAGTCCTCTTCTAATATTTGAAATGTAATAGGATTTTCTGGATTTTTTATATATTCCTTTAAACAATCCAATGATATAAAAGTTAGATATAGATTTCTATGTTCGCCATAAGCATCAACAACAAGGGCTGCTACTATATTGGAAGTTTTTTTATGACAACAATAGCACATCCAGCGTACTTTAGAAACCTCTATTTCTTTTTGTTTGCAATAATATTCAAACAATTCTTTGGCATCATTAGGTAAACAAACTGGAACTTTAGTTAGTAATCGTACCCATCTCATAACACATAAGATTTAAAGTTTATAATTACAAATATAGAAGTAAATGAAGTTAATTCCAAAGTTACAAAATGGAAATACCTTCCAAAGAGATAACACCAGAGTATCTACACCTCCTAAACCTCTACTTAAAAAGAAAGAAGTAAGAGAAATTCCTCAAAGAGCTACTATATCATCTAAACCACAACAAAGTGAATACTTTGATAAGCAAGCTAGGATAAATGCCATTAAAAGAGAAGCATATGAGAACATGGAAAAAGGTAAGTATAATAACTTTTGGACACAACCGTATACTAATTTTAGTGGTAAAGATGCTTATGCATTAGCAAGTAACTTAATAAAGGAAAGTGCTTATGCTGGTGCAGGAGAAGCTTTAGGAACGTTACTTGCTGGATTAAAGTTATTTAAAAGAACTCCTAAGAAGTATAACATTGCAGAATCTGTTAAGTTAGATCCTAATACTACAGTAGGTGCTCAGAATATTGCTTTAATGGAAGCACAGAATAGTTATACTAGTACTATGTTTCCAGGTGGTAGAATGCATCCAGATATGGTAAATAGAGCTAAAGCGTTAGGATGGAATAATCCTAAAATGCCAAGAGAAGGTAAAACAGGATTAGTCAACAAGAACAACTTTAATGATTTCTTTGGAGGAAGATTTAGTAATTCTAAGAAAAGAGATATGTTTAAGAGAAAGGTAGTTGGAACTACTGATTCTAAAGGTAATGTAATGATCTCTAGAACAGATCCAACTAGTGGAATAACATTATCTCCACAAGATGTTAAAGATACTGCTTGGCATGAATTTTTACATAGAATTCAATTTAAGAATAAATGGACTTTAGATAAGAAAGTAAAAGGAGGATATTATAAAGCAGATACTAATAATAAAGTAGCTGAAATGTTAGAACCTTATCTTGGAGATGGTTGGGCAGGTTCTGCAGATGAAGTTTGGGCAGATACACATACCTTTAGAATGAAGAAAGGTATAGGAGCTAGAGACCTAACAGATTCAGAAGCTACTGAAGCTATGATGGAATTAATGCCACATTGGAATCCTACTAAGTTTACTCCTAAAGCATTTATAGATATACCTAAAGCTATAAAGGCACTTCCAAGTGTCTTAGGAGCAACATTAATGATTCCAAGAAATGAAAATTAAATATTCATCAATTATTCCGTTCAAAGGTTTCTTATGTATTAATTTATACGGAACTTTGTACGTGAGAAAAGAAGCTAAAGAGAGATGGGAATCTGATCGGTTCCAAAGAGAAGAAACTATCAATCATGAACTTATACATGAAGCTCAGGCAAGAGACTTTTGTAAAGTACTCTGGATAGGATATACAATTTTCTACCTTGTATATTTTATCTTATGGCTAGTAGAATTATTACGTCCACCCTATAATTCTGCATATAAAGACATTTGCTTTGAGCGAGAAGCCAACCAAATGAATTTAGATTATCTTGCAACTAGAACCAAGTTTGCCTGCTTTACAGAGCAATATTGGAAAAACAAAAAGGACTGATCCGTTTCTGGGTCAGTCCTTTTTTGTTATTATCCCCGCAGATAATTACACTAACTTCTAGCCATTGCAGAGAGTTTTAAAAAGAAACTCCCTCTTGAAAGTAAGAAGGAGTATATTTGTTATTTCTGAGGGAATAGATATTTAGCTACGATCACAAAGAGACCAATAACATTTATTGTTGTAGTTGTTATAAGTGCAATTATAACCTCTTTATCTAGAGAAAAATTGTTGTATTTATTACCCAATGCAACAATAATCAGTATGACAATAGTTAAATAGACGCATTCCAAATAAAATATCTTATCAACATATTTTTTACGCTGCTCTCGATCCTGTTTTTTACTCGATAACTCTTCCTCTTTAAGCCTTATTTCTAACCGTTTTAAGTTGAGCTTCTCTGCTTTTATTTGACGTTCAATATCATCCTCATTAATTGTCTCTTCATCTGTACGGTCATTAGCTAAATCATCTAGTTCTTCATTCATTGTTCGTTAGCTTTTCTTGCACGAAGGTTTTCTACTATTTTAAGATAATAAGTCTTGGTATACAAGTCTGGAATTGTAGCATTAGCTCCTTTTCTATAACATAAAGACCACGGAGTTCCTTCTCTATGCAATAAATCAACTAGTTGTTGATCAGTATAGCCTGTATATCTTTTCCATACCATATCTGCTACAGCCTTAACAGAATTATCTGTCAACTCTGGTGTTTCATCTCCAATAGAGGCTTTTCCAGTAATATCTCCTTTATAATATTTAAATTGCTCTTGTACAGTAGTTATAACAGGTCCTTTATCCCATGCTTCTACTCTATCTACTGTTGGATCAAGTATTGATTTATCATATAAAGCTAAGTAAAAGCCATATGTAATATATACACGCTTCATTAATCCCCATTGCCTTAATGGTTTATTATCTCTTTTTGCTAAATCAACAAAGTAATTTGCAAGTGCTATTGCTTCTGATTTCATAACCATTCTAATTAACTTTAACAAAGTTACTAATAATCTATTTAATAGACAATATCTAACTAAATAGTTTCTATTATATCCATGTAATATTGTCTTCTCCCCACACTTCTTTACTTTCAGCTTTCTCTTCTTCTGTTAATTCCTTATTGATTATTATAAAATTAGGATTATCCTCTGGCTTCAATTTAGGTAATGGAGGTAATTTTGCTCTTTCTTCTTCTGTTAGAGGTTTTTCATTTCTTGGTATCTTGGACATATTATTTTTTGTTTAAATTATTAATTCCCACTCCTACACCACCAACTGCTGGTAATATTTTTAGTGCATTCTTCACTGCATCTAATTTATTAGTTAAAGCATCTTCACTAAAGTGTCTTGTTATAAGTGGATCTTGTAACATCATATCAATTTGTTCTGGAGTTAAATCTTTAAATCCTATATTCTTAACACCTCTCCAACCCCATACATCAGCTGCAAGTTCTTCTCCTGATCTAGTCCAATCTTTAGATTTGCTAAGCAAACCTCTTAAATGTTGACCTATAGGATGCTTTGGATTAAGCGCAGGATATCCTCCTTTAAAAGGAATTACATCTGGACTTATTCTTAATAACTGGTATAATTTATGTGCTGATTCATGGAATGAATTAAATCTAATAAGTTCACTACTATAATTAGGTTTCGTAAATCTGTTACTTAGTAATACTATATTTCCATTACTCAATAATCCTCCTACATCTGGTTCTGAATTAATCTTTTGTAACATATTATTAATTTCATCTATGTTAGTAATTGGTTTATTAGAGTAATTAGCCAATATATTTGCATTATCTTTACCATATCCAACTAACAATTCTAATTTATTATTTACCTGGTTGTCTATAGTAGTTTGAGAATGCTCTCTAGGTTTCAAACCTAATCTATCAATCCTAGCTTGAATATCTGGGTTAATTTTTACTCTAGATTTCTGTGCAGTTGGATCTACACGTGTTACTTTATCTCCTAAATATACTTGATCATATACATCATCCATTGCCTTAGTAAAAGCTGCTGTATTTTCAGCTGTAGTACTTGATCCAGTTATATCTATTTTGGAATAATTACCAAACCTCTTTTTAGGTATTACTTTACTAACACCTTTTCCAATTTTACCAACATAAGGTAATAATTCTAATCCAGCTTGTATACCTGCACCTTTCCAATCATTATTATATGCAGCAATTCCAGCATCAGCGGTTCCTAATACGAATCCAGCTTCTGGACGAGCTACTGATAATCCTAATTTAGCCCAATCTAAATAAGTATTACCCATATTATAAAAGAAATCTACTGCATTCTGTATTTTCTTATCTCTATTATATGTATCTTGTAACTCTTTGCTAGGTGCTTGTGATAAATATGTTCTATTATTAGGTAATGGCTCTTCTACTTTCAACTTAGGTGTAAGTTTAGATGCCATTCTAGTATTATCTCTTTGTACGATGTTCCCACCTTGGAACCTCTTTACTTTCCTATATTTACTATTTTTGTCAATTAATTGCATATTATCTATATTTGCAATTATGTATTACTTAAATCTTATATGTTTATGGATTTCCTAATTAAAGTTCACCACGCAGAGGATACTACAACGTCAGACAATATGCTTGATTTTTGGAAGAAGCATTCAAATAAATCTCTTCCTAAAGTTTGCCCTTGTTGTAAAGAGCCCCTACTTGATCCTGTAGGTGCTCATGTTATAGATAGAGCAGGCATAATGTATATTACTCCTATGCGCAGAGAATGTAATAGTGCACACAAACCAGAAGAATTTAGTGTTACCAAAGAAGATTTAGTTTCTCTACAACTACATTCTTAATAATAAAGAAAGGAATGCTTGTTAATATTTGCCATTGCAGTTCTTTTTCATCTGTTTTGGCAAATATACAAGTATCATCTTTCTCTACCCAGAATTGGTATATAATTTCATCTTCCTTTTGGAATTTACTCATCGGTATCATTTCTCCAAATTCTTCTAATCCTCCTACTATACCTATTACATTATTTATAATGGTCTTTTTCCAGTTTTCTTCCATATTATTTCATTTTATATGGTTTTACATACATTTCGTTAAATTCTTCCATATTTTCTGCTATTAATTCATCTAAATTTAATGGTATATTAGCTTCTTGTAATACTTTAAGAAGCATAGGATCAATTTCAGACAACTTTATCATATTATTTCATTATTGGATATAAGTTAGATAGTCTATTTACTACTATACCTAAGCGAGGTAAATCATTTAAGCTATCTTTTATTAAGTAAATAGTAATTCCAACTAATATGTATATTATTAACATGTACATTATTATTTGTGCTTTCTTTTTAATCTTATTCATTATCAAAATATTGCAAATTATCTCTTAATAATTTAGAACCTTTTGTTGGATCAAATGGAATTTTAGTTCTTATTTCCAAACTCTTTTCTCTAGCAGGCATACTACCAATTAATCTTTGCCACCAGTCGAAGTTATAAGAATCCCAACCATATATTTGCTTGTCCTTATCATCCCATTGCATTCCATAGTATCTTAATGCTCCTAATCCAGTATAGTTGCCTCCGTCTGCCCCTTTTTCCTTTTTAATAGATAAGTCTTCATGTGCTTGTTTTGGCACATTAGGATGATCTAGTAAATCTTTAGAAAATGCATATGATTTTTTTAGATCTTCCTGATCAACTAATCCTTCATGTTTTTCTTGTAGCTTTTTATAAAGTTCTGGGGACATTCTAGCTAATTTACCTAGATTAAGAGTATCAGCTAATGCTTGCATTCTTAAATCCATTCCTTTAGTAGTAGTTACAAATTCAGCATCTTTTAAATTATCATCTTTACCATTAGGACGTCTAATATTGGTACTTTTTATTAAGTCTTGTGGTAAGTAATGATATCTAGCATAAAATGCTTCTTCTGCAGGAGTGCCTGAGAGACTTTTAGGCCTTGGTTTATGAGCTCCCTCTAAATTTAAATAATCTACTATTGCAGTTGCTTCATTTCCAGAAGGGTTATGTCTATTATATAGCAAATTTCTTCTGTACTCTGGAGCATTTTCTGTTGTACATAAACCTAATGCACATAAAGCCCCAAAGAAAGGTGAATCCATCATTCTACCTTTAAAGAATTGCCAACCTGTCAGATTAGTTCCATAATTGCCATTAGTCATTGCTTTCTTAACAGGCTTCCCATCCTTAAATCTCTGAATCTTCCCACCTACTTCATATTTCTTTACTTCATTAAGTACTTTATTATACTTACTTATATAATTAGGATCAGTAGCGTATCCTTGCTTTATTATATAAGGCATAAATTCTTGTTCAGACATACTAAATGCTTTACCATACCTCTTGTTAGTAAGTAAATTAATATACTGGTTTGCCCAATCTTCATAGTTCTTGTAATCTTTAAATGAATCTTTAATGTTTATCATTTTACCATTTATGTATTCCTTAGTACTTCTTGTTGTACCCTTACCTTTAATACCTGATAAATTGAATTTACCTGATTCACTTTTTCCCCAACCAGATTCTAGTGCTGCTTGTGCTACTAGGTGATCTGTCCATTTAGTATCTATTCCTCTATTCTTTAAAGTATCTGATATAATAGGTCTTAGTCCATTTGTAAAGAATTTTCATCGTTATAAAGTAATTCCAATTCCTTGATTATTAAAGAATATATTTATAGTTCGATTACCTTTCTTCTCAATAGGCTTGTCCATTTTTACTGTAACTGGTACTGTTTTTTTGTAATATTCTTTACTTGTTGATTTAATGTCATACGGCCAACTTTGAAGATCAAGTTGTGTACATGGAAAACGATGTTTGCAGTTTTTCCCACTACAAACAAAATATTCGATAGTCCCCGTGTAAGTAAACCATTCTTTATTTCTTGTTTTTCTCTTTATCTCTTTTTTACTATATGGTTGATATGTAATAGCAACCTTCATCAGGTATTTTGAAGGATGAACATTATCCTTAAATATTACAAAGTCTTGCCAAGTTCCTGTTATTTTATAATAGTAGGAATTTTTCCACTCTCCCCAATATCCGTTAATGTAAGTTGTATATTGAAATTCTAGTGATTGCGAGTATGATTTTTCTGATATACCCCAAAAACTAATGCTTAATAATATAATAAATAATATCTTTCTCATATCAATACTTAATGATAAGACGTTAGAATTTCTTGATCAAAAAAACTTAAACTAAATTAGTAACAATGTTTTATTCTATGATATATCTGTCTAATTTGGATACAATTATAACAGTTGCACTCTCTTGTTTGTATTTGGTGGAACCGTAATGAGTAAACGTTCCGCTAAATTTAAATTCATTTGCGATTACCTCGTCTGGATGTTTAAGTGCGTACTCCTTTATATCACCAACATTCTGTGTTCTAATAAACCCAAATCCACTTTTAACAAGTTGTTCACTTAGTTTTTGGTTATTCCTGATTACATCATTACATTTTTTGATTACTTCTTTTCCTGTTAATGATTTAACATGTTCTCGTGTCGTTATTTGTGGAGCTTTATAGTAATCAATCTCCTTGGAAAGGGCTTCCTGTTCCGTCATGTAAGACTTTTGTTTAATAAACTCTTGTTCTGCAAGTTTCATCTCGTTGTTTATAGATGAAGAACAAGCTACTATAAGGAGAATTATACATGTAGTAAATGCTATTTTCATAATACGTTGTTTTTAATAGTTTCAATTCTAATAATCAAATAAATGCCTATATTCGCAACTTGTTGTGGTACATACTTCGTTAGCAAGAATGTACATTACCACGAATTATACTAAAGCGTCATTATTCATAACCACTTGGTTTTATGTACTTCCTAATCCCAAGAAGTCTATTAATGATTGAAAGCATAGGGATTACCAAAATGGTATGCTTCCTGCAAGTTACCCTCTCTTCACCAAACTTATTACGATTCCAAGGATCAGAATACACAACCACGTGTAGTGTCCGTCAACAAGTGTTATAATTGTCAATGGTAAACTAATAACTATTGATAATGCAAACACGGCTCCACTTGGGATAAATAACATGATAATGCCAGCCACAATAACGGCAGGCCAAACAATAGAATCCATATACTAGATCAATAAGTACCCAAGATAACATCAACGTAAGGACTGTAACCTCCATTGTCTATACTCACCTCTAAAACATCAATATCACAGAATTTCATGGATGCTTCAATCTTTCTTAAATGTTCCATTAATGAAGCACCATATATTGCAACGGATTCAATATTACCCGCTGGATCAGGACAAAACATGTACTTGTTATAGAAATTCCCATTGAGATACATGTCAAGTTGCACCGTTCCATTGCCAAAGTCATTGATCCTTTCTATTTGGCAATTACTAAATAGGGGATGCGATAGGAGATTATTGTAGATATTGTTTATCACTCGTAGGCTTTTTTCATTAAAACTGTTGTACATAAGGTCATATTTTACACCCCTAATCCCCCAAGAGGTATTAATACATAATAAAGAAAGCGTGGGAATTGTTAGAATTATCTGTTTTAGAGGTTCTGGTAAACCCTTGCTTCAAGATAAAACGACACCCCACGCTAAACCAGTATATATAACAGAATAGTATATATGGCAAGCATGAGCGTTTGTACCGTCTATCCCTAAAGCAATTGAAATGTACCAGATTTCTAAAACGGGATAAAGCCTAAACGCTTTCTATTTAACTATGTTCGTCATGGCGATCTCTCGCTACAACTCTACAAATGTAAATATAAATAACGTTCCGTACAAACACTCGGTGGGGTGTCTTGTCACAAATTTAGAGTAATCAATTGAATTAAAAGAATTAATTTCTAATGGTTTTACTCTATAAACCATTTATAGGTGTTATCACCATGTAACGCTCTATCTATTCCCTCCGTTAATTGCGTGGAGTTTAACGATCTATCTAGGAAGTTATCTATGTAACTACTTTTATTGGCACCAGTAAGCATGTTATAGAATTTCCACAAGTTGATCTCGTTCTCTCCATGCTCCCTTTTAAAGTTATCATCATGGTAATACGCCTTGGCAATAATATTTACCTGTGAATCCGTTAATTCCATGTTAGGGAGTAACTTCTTCTCTTTTGCTGGTAAGCACTGATACAACCTGCTTTTCCCCAAGAATTGAGCGAATTGATGTTCCGTGAGGTAAGAACTAGTGAAGCTCTTCATCAACCGTAAATGCTTTTCAGCATCGTACTGTTGAAATAACTTCATAACCTCTCTAAACAGGTCATGCTGGCTCGTGGCTCTAAGGTCTGTTTTAAAACCGTCAGTAAATGTACACAAGTTGCAACATACTTTATTCTGGAAGCCAATAGCGACACTAAACCTTTCTGCCACTTTCTTTGAATAAAGGTTCTCCCTGTTATAAGCTCTCACTCCTGTAATACATAAATTCACCCTGTTACCGTCTATCGTTTCATAAATGGTAGGTATTTCAAAAGCAAACGCCATTCTCTCGTAGTAGATCGTCTTGTCACTTTCTAGTAATTGAGCTACTGGTTTATGTATCGCTTCTGGTATCCTTCCCTTTATAACGTGACTTACCATTATATCTGGTTCATCTATGCTTTCCCCTCTAAACAGTTCACTCGCCACCTTGTGTACCGTTTCTATAAACGAGGGATGAGATATTGTCATCTCGTTATCCTTGCTGAACACTGGCACGATGCAATCACTTTTTAAACGGATCATGTCAATGGGTTCAGTGTTAGCTTCAATAAAATGTTTTCTCCTTTTGTCCTTTCTAACAGGTTCATTCACTACTTCATAAGGTGTAGGTTCTTCTTGCTTGATATTATTACTGCCAAGTAAAACTGGCAATAACCCTTCATTTTGACTTGGAATTAATGTTGACGTGTTCATAATCTAATCTATTTAACGGTGGTGGAAATATTTGAAATTTCAGTTTATATATACAATCCATAAATTTCCCACCAACCTTGGTTTCTAAAATTCATTATCACTTTTACTTGTTTTATTTGTTCCCTAGCTTCAAGCCAATAAAAAAATTAAACTGGAAATATACTTTTACACCATATATAATAATGGTGAAAATTACCTCCCTTACAAGCTATATATACCAATACAGCCAAAAATTCACCAATCTTGATTTTTAAAGCTTATCATTACTTCTTGTTATTCCTTTTCCTCTTTAACTTGGAATAAACTAAGAAATTCAACTGGCAACACACTTCTATACCGTATACATATAGTGGTGAGAATTATTTCCCCTCTTGGTCGTATATACCAATACTGGGAATTATTCACCAACTTCAATTTTTAAAGTTTACCGTTATCTGAATAACTGTAATAGTCATCCTCGCAATACAAGATGTAATCCAGTAAATCTATATCCACATATGAAAGTGCGATCTTCAACTGTTCCACCAGTTCATCATCCAGTTTAGCGGGTTCAAGATCACCAGAAGGTTGGTTTATACAAATGATCACTCCTTTACAATTAGAAAGTATAGCCAGTTGCAATATAAACCTTACATCCGTAATGTTGTAAGATAACGCACCTTCACTCACGGTAGATACTCCCAGTACCCTGTTACTACCATTTAATAGAATAATTCTTGTAGAGATATGATGCTCTATTGTATCTTTAAACGGGGATACCAGTAACTCGTAAGCGTCCCTTGCGGATTCAACCTTGTACTTTTTAGTTGGTTTTCTCCTGTACACCAGTTCTACCACTGGTAATTTCACTTGCTCGTTCATGATCTATTTACACTTTAATCACGTTGTCGTTTTCATGATTCAGGTTCACGTTAGCTTGTTGGGTTTGGCAAGGGAAGAGAAACTTCGTGTTCCTATATTACCTGCTTGGAAAGCCTGAATGACTTCCCCCGCTTTAATATCGAAACCTCGTTTCCCTCCCCGTGCGCTCGCTGTCCCTGTATCTTTTTAACTACTCTTCCACTAGAGCGAACTTCTTAACGAGTAATTTTGCCCTTTGACCACGGTAAACGGCTGGTGTTTCAACCTGACCGCATAACACGATCTTCTTGTCTTTAAGCGTGGTGATAAGGGCGTCTAGCATCATGTTCCTTGCAAAAGAATAGATGAATTGTAACTTTTTACCGTACTTCTTTTCAACGATAGGATCGCATGGAATATCGTTAGGCGTGACATCTCCCGCTTGGCTAGTTCGCACGAGTTGAGTGTATTTAATCTCCCTCACCTCTTCCTCTCCCAAGGCGCATACAACTTGTAACTGCTGCGGGTTCTCCCCCTTAAAGTCAATGACGGTCATTTCATCGCCTACTTTCATTGGGGGTGGTATTACTGCCACCTGATTTTTAAAATGTTCTAGCAAGGCTGGATTGATCTCGATAGAACTGGAAGGTCTTGTTTCCTCCCTGTTTTGAATGTAAGTTTTTAAGTCCATAATTGAATTGATTTTTAATTAATTAAATTGGTTTTTATCTGGCTTGGGGTAGGGGTATTACGAGGTTACACTACTCTTGTATAGAACACACCTGTATATATTGCCAACCTAAAATTAAAGGGGAGGGGGTGTTAAATAAAGGGAGGTGTACTTGTGATATTCTGGTTGGTGAGTTTTTAACGGATCGGGTATATAACAGTAAATACCTCGTGAATTTTCACCCAATAACTTTTAATGACATATCGTGATATTGATTAAATTTACGGCATTAACCGTAAGATTAAAAGCGATGGAACTTGACGATGAAAGAATGAAATACGTGAAAGAGTTTTGTTACAAGTATTATTCATACGAAGGTATGGTGTTAGGAGAGTTCACGTTTTATGAATCATTACTGCCAGATAAATTTGCATCATGGTATGATGATATTGTCAAGAGTTTACCAAAGCATTTCAACGAGAAAGAGTATTCTGAATTTAGAACGTTACAAGAATATATCACGTATTTTGATCTGGACAAAAATGCTTTCTGGGTATTCTTGGTTTTCATGTATCAAGCGATTGAAAGTTCCGTTACCAAAGAATGGGTTACAGTAGACGAGGAAGTGGAACGTATTTATAGATTCGTGGAAGAAAACTGGGAAAAATTGCAAGTTCAAATTTCCACGACAGATAACAAAAAGTTACCCGTTATAAAAGATAAGGAGGTTTTACATTGGATATTCGTGTTGCGAGATTCAAATCGAACCCGTGAATCCCAGCATGATTGGATTCCTATTCTTGAAAGGACTGACAATAAAATTACCACGAGGAAAAAAAGTTATATCATGGTAAAGACTATTGCAAACGAGTTCGTTGCGAATAGTAAAATAACAAAAGACAATCCCCCGAAAGGCGCATACACGAATAAAGAACGAGTATTTTACTTGTGTATCTTGTATCTTTGCGGTTATTTGGTTGGTGATTTAACGAAAAGATACGATCACAAGAATACCGCTCCTATCAACCAACTATTACGTGATTTTAAAGACACTGACGTGCATTTAAAGAATCTTGAAATGGTATTTGCCTTCAACAAGGAAAAGTAGAGTTTTTGCCGAGCAAATAATGCCATGTTGTCATGAATGTAAATATATGTAAACAAAACATGACATTCAAGAATATTCGTGTCATTCTGGCAGGAATTAATATCTTGCTTGTAAGCCTGCAAACAGAATTCATAACAATGTAACGTATTGAATATAAGTAATTTATTACAAAACAAATGGTTGCTCGGTAATAAATCATTCTTTCAAGTTTTCCCCTTTCATTATAGAATAATGGTATGCCAAAACCAATTTTGTTTTTCAATTTTCTCTAGTTTCTGCCATTATACCGAATAACCCCATTAAAAAAAATGTAACATCATCTTGCTGATTATCAGGGTAGGGTAAGTAATATATATCATTATATTACCTCACTTTTTGGCATGCCATCGCACGATACTTGTTGAAAACTAAGCATCAACGTTGATATTAAATTTTTAATAATAAAAGATGATGACAAAAAATAAAAGAAGCATGGATGCAAAAAAGGTGTCCACCACTCGGGGAGAGGGTAGAGATACCAGAAGTGAAGTAAACCCAGTTAATAACAATTCAAATTTAAATAAAATGGAAACAGAAAAGAGTATTAGTATGGCAAATAATGAATCTCAAGTGAACAACACCGTGGACAATACCACCCAGAAAAGTATGGAGAATTTGAAAAAAGATTTGAAAAAAGCAGAACGGAATTTAGATTCTTTGATAAAAAAGAAATTTCCCTTGGTAGTTATCGAGGCGCAAAGGAAAATCGTGGAGGAGCTAGAAACAGAAGTTGCCAATCATCCCGAAATGAAGGCAAGCGAGATAAAGGTTAAACCTGATTTTATCACCTTTGAAGTGGTGGATGGCGATACCTACCAGAAAACGGAGGTAAGCAAAAAATTGGCTTTTGTAGAAAACAATCGCCCCGTTGATCCCAAGAAGGTGAGTACATTTATTTCTACCATTTCAGATGGGAAGTACGAGAAGGCCTATCCCGTTATCGTGATTCCCGCTACTTCACTTGTAGAACAGGGATACACGGTAAAAGATATTGAAGGGAACGTGATCACCAAAGAAGAGGCGGAAGATTATTTCGTAATTCTGGACGGTCAGCACCGAAGTATCGCTTTCGCCAGAATAAATGCCACTGGTGAAACTTGTGTTATTCCTAATGTTAGGGTTAAGGAAAAAGAGAATATCGGGGAATACCTTGTTGAAATAAACAGGGTGGGTAACTGGGATACCAAGGATAAAATAACGGTTGCGGCTTTGGTGAACAAGGAGGACGAGTTGTTGAATGTTATGGCAATGCGCATGGGCGAGGGCTTTAATCCTTCCACCTTGGGGTTAATCTACGCCAAGAAAAAATTGTCTGACAAGGCAACGAACTCGGCTCTAAAGGGAGAAGAATATTCCTTACCGCAGGGAGCGGAAATCAATATCGAGAGAGGTAACAAGTTTATCACGCTCTGTCAAATGGCGGGAATAGAGGTAAAAGAACTTACCAAACGGTACTTTATAGAAGGTTTCGATGGGTACAGTACCTCAACTAGCGAGGACCAAGCTTTTGAAGCATTGAAAAAGCTAGGCGAATTGAAAGATAAAGAGAAAAAATTCAAGAATGTTAAATCTGGCAATGACTTTATCGCCTTACTAAAGAAAGTTAGCGCATAAAAAAAAGGAATTCTGGTTTTAGTTATCACGTGTAAAAGGCCTAAGGAAGGCTAAAACCAGAAACCTATATATATTGTTCAATTTTAAAATTTGTTCTTATGAAAGAATATAATGTCAACGAGCAAACTCTTGCCATAATTAGATTATCACTAGCGGCAATGGCAGGTGTGCAAGTAAAAGTTCGAAATTTTGTGAAGCAATTCAAGCAAGCGAGAATGGCAGGTAGAACTGTGGCCAATATTACTCTCGTGGAGAATATCGCAGCTGGGGAGGAATATGAAAGTCTGATTTATGAGGATTTTCCACGTGCGATGCAATTGATTTTGGATGAATTGTTACCATCCATTTTTCCAGATGTGGTATTTAAGAAACCCATGCTGTGTGTTTCCCCCGTCCATGATGAAGAGGACAACGAGATAGCGGGACATTATTCCATGAATCTTTTGGCAACGGTTTCGCTACAAGAAACGGGACAACAAACAAACGAAAAATGAGTTTGTTACAAAGACTAGTTACTCAAACGGGTGACTAGTCTCCCTCCTTTTTCATGGAAGCAAGAGTGTTAATCGGTAAGCAAGAAAAAAAGAGGTTAAAAACGAGAATTTTACCATCCCGTCCAAGAGCAACCATCAAGATCAGGGTATAGCTATCTCTTTGCCTCAAAATTTAAGGTCGGTGAGAAAATGTCTGGATGGGCATATAATAGTTAATCGGGGGTAAAATACCACCAAGTAAAAGATAATCAACATGAAAAGATTATTTCAAAAATTGAAGTTTGAAGTTATCCCAGCGATATTGAAAAAGGGACAACGTTTGATTGACGCTTTAAAAACGATAGGATATAAGGAAATTCCAAGTAACGTGATACTGGATAAAACGCTAACAGGTATCGGTGCCACTTATCAAGAATTACACGCTAAACGTCACTCCATTATTATTGAACCAACGTTGCCAGTGATACACGATAAAGCGTACGGTAAAGATGAAATATTGCCAGTTTATGAAAATTGCAAAGTTCCTGACGTGAAACGGTATTTACAAAGAGCAGAAGTGAAATACAAGAAAGTTCTTACCACGCCAGAAAGTTTCTGGAAGGTGAAGAATGCTTGTGAAGAGTTGAAATGGAACATTGTACAATACCTTTTTCTGCCTGTTCGATGAATGCGAGAGGTTGACGGAGGATAGCGATTTTCGCAGGAAAATTACCATGCCGATGAAAGATTTCTTCCAGTTTAACAGTAAAGCGTTTGTTTCTGCAACTCCATTACAAGTGAGCGATCCACGTTTTGAAGGTTTCCAGTGGATAAAGATCAAGCCAGATTTCGATTACAAGAAACCGCTAAACTTGATAGTTACCAACAGCTACGATTATTCAGTCCGCCAGTTATTACTGGGACACTTGGTAAATAGTTCTCGTGTGTTTATTTTTTTGAACACAACGAATGGAATTGACAAGATAGTGAACACTTTAGGTATTGAAGGACAATCGAGAATATTCTGTTCAGAAAAGAGTGTGAAGAAATTGAAAAAGAAAGGTTACACAAACGTTTCAAGCTTGTATTCTGAACCTATCGCCAAATATAACTTCCTAACTTGTCGCTTTTACTCCGCATTAGATATTATATTGAAGGTGAAACCAGATATAGTTATGCTTACCAACTTGTATGAGGCGGAACATTCAATGATTGATCCTTACACGGAAGCGGTGCAAATATGCGGTCGCTTTAGAAAAGAGATTGATGGTAGCACTTTCAATTCTATCACGCACCTTACTAACGTTCGCAACACCTTAAAAGTGAAAACGGATGAAGAGATTGATATTGAACTGGAAGAGAAGTTGAAAACTTACGAGAGCTTGCAAGCGAGATATAACGAAACAACGGATGCAACTCGCAAGAAGGCAATAATTGATGATATAAACAGGTTAGGTTTAGCGGAATTTGCCACGAAACTTGATGATGGATTGCTTGAAATAGATCACTTCGCCATTGATAACTATTACAACAACGAGAGGGTGAAACGGTACTATTTATCTGGCAATGCTTTAAGGGAAGCGTACGAAGGAACGAACCATTTTACAGTGAATTACAGGAACGTGTTTCTTGCGGTTGGAGATAGTGACAGGTTAGAATTAAAGGAGCTTCCAACATTTATGGAGCGCTGTAAATTGATGGTTGATAAGTTGAACAAGTTACAAGCTGATCCAGATCGTGATTTTTATATCAATATTCTTAAACAGGAAAAAGATGGCGAGTTGATAATTGAAGCGTACGAGAAGTTGGGTGTTGAGGTATTTGCAAACAAGAAGTACCAGAGGGCAGATATTAAAAAGGAACTGGATAAATACAATACAGAATTATTGCGTTTTAGCTCGATAGTTGTACAAGAAGTTAAAGAAGCCTTCCCTTTAAACGTACCAATGCCACAAGAAGATATTAAAAACCAGTTACAAGATATATACAAACGGTATGGCATTGATTATAAAGTGAAGAAAAACACTATTGAGGATTATTACGATGCAAGTCCCTCGTATCACAAGAAACCGTATACATACACTCTTAAAGCGATAAAAAAGTTTCCAACCAACTAAAAGCATAGTTAATGAACTAATAGAAGGTGTACCTGTTGATGACATTGATTTTTAATTGCTTGATAGGTATTTCTGATGGTAAAATTGCAGTTGGTGAATTATTTACGAGATGGGTATATAAAAGGAATTAGACGGTATTTTTTCACTTGCAAGATTAATTTTGAGAATTAATATCAAAGTTGAAATGCACTCTCTTTGCTCATTTATTTTTATTTTTGTAAAAAGATTTTTTTACGAGATGAAATATTTGATATTAGACACTAATATATATATATCCATTTTATTGATTTCGAACAAATTGACTGGATGAGGATTTTTAATGATAATATTTGTATCGTGATTCCTCCTAAAGTACAAAGAGAAATAGATAAACTTAAGGATCAAAGCACAAGCCCCAAAAAAAGGAAAAAAGCAAAGCAGGCATCAGCTAAAATTGCTGATTATTTATTAAATGACAAAAGTGGGAAATATCAGGTGAAAACTTGTAAAGATCCTAGAGCAAGTGAATTTGATGAAGACATTTTTAATAAAGATGTTGCAGATAATTGGATATTATTATCAGCCATTCGTTTAAAAAATGAAGAAAATATTGAGGTGATACTAGTTGCTGCTGATAATGGTATATTAGTCAAGGCCAAACAGGTTGGATTAAATTATTACCAAATGCCTGATAAATATAAATTGAAAGAAGAACTTTCTGATGAAGAAAAAGAAATAAATAATTTAAAAGCAGAACTCGATAAATATAAAAACAGGCTCCCAAAACCATGTATTACTTTTGCAAATGAGCAAGAACGAATTGTATTCAAGAAACCCTCAAAACGAATTGTAGAAGAAGAACTTAAGCTTTACATGGATAATTTGAAAATGGAAAATCCATTTCAAATATATAAAGAAATAGACACATATAACTTATCAGGAATTTTGTCGCTAAACTCTATGCTTTATACTGAAAAACAGGTAAAGAAATATAATATAGAATTAGAGGAATATTTCAAGGAATGTGAGAGATACCAGAGATTTGTTATACAAAAAAATATTTTAGATGAACGTTTTAAAGAAATAACTTTTGAACTTCATAACAAAGGTACAGCTCAGACTGGTGATATGAATATTTTTATAAGATTTCCTCACGATATAAAGATTTATGATGAACATTGTAAGATAAAAAAAGATAGGGAAGAGCCTATAAAACCAGAACTTAGATTTGGAGGATTAGATAGGGAGTTATTAAAATCTATGAGGTTTAACGAATGGGTTGATCCTTTTAGGGGTACAGGAATTCCTCAGATATACTGTTGGAACGTAGAAGATGCATTGGATATTAATGAATTCAAGTTCATCCAAGGTAAGTTAAATCATGGTATAGGTAAACCATTGACAATAGAAAATTCTCTTTACATTGACACTGGAGCTAATGCAAGTTTTAGTGTTGATTGGTTCATCGCTGATTCAAAATTAGTAAGTGGTGTTCAAGGTTCTTTGAATATTATTATACAGTAGAAAGTAATACAATTATTTATTAATCAATTGTTTGTATGAAACAAGGTGAATGATAGCCAGAAGATACATTATTATATACCATTCTGGCTAAAACTCACCTTACTTAATTTATCAATTTTAGATGCAACTAAAGTAAATTACTCATAGCTTCATCTATTTGCGTATTCTCAAAACTATCCAAATAAATTTGTGTTACTCTTTCAGAACTATGCCCCATAGCTTCTGATATAATAGAGGTGTTTACCCCCGATCGTTTTAGCACCGTGGCGAATGAATGCCTTGCAACATACGAGGTCAGTTTCAATGATATATCCAGATATTCCCCTATCTTCTTCAAATACTTGTTTACATACCTCGTTTGGTAATCTAACTTATAGTATTTCTCCTTCATCGTTTTCTGTTTGGTATCATCGAATATTGGAAAGACATAATCTGTTTGCTTGTGCTTTTTCTTACTATACTTCTTGATTATATCCTTCGCCATAGGTTGTAAACGAAATGAGATCATTTTCTTTGTCTTACTTCTCCGAAACTGTAACCTCTCGTTATCTATAACATTAGCATACTTTAGAAATGCAATATCTACAATATTAATCCCACATCCTAGATAGCTAAACACAAATATATCTCTTGCAAAGTCATAGAGAGGGAATGTATTCTCGTCTGAAATACTTTTCAAATCCAAGTTTATAATCCTTTCAATGTCTTGTTTAAGAATTGCCCTTTTAGATGTTTCCTCCTTGTACTTTGATACTTTAAACTCGTTAAAAGGATTCATGTCTGCTGGAATAGTTTTACTAACAACGGCTCTATTAATGACTGCTTTCAAACCTCTCAACCTATTCCCTATCGTATTCATCCGCAATCTCTTCTTTACCTTCATCCATGTTGCAAAGTCATTTAGAAATACCGTATCAATACTTTTAAGTTCAATATCCGTTCCTTTTGTAAATGCCATAAGACAATTAAGACAACACCTGTAATACCTCGCATTCTTGATATGATCTGTCGCCTCCAGCTCTTCAATATACCTGTCAAAATGTTGCTTTACATACTCTTTTTTCTCCTTCTCCACCTTTTGGGGTTTCTTCTCCCCAAACTCATCAAGAGATAATACCCTTCCTTCCAAATTGGCCGCCATTATCTTCTTGTTGATTTCTTGTTTCTTCTCTTCAATCACTAAATCATAATAATTTCTATTGACACACTTATCAAGAAATACATTATTTTCAAAATCCCAATACATAATAGGGATCTGTAACTTTAGTGAAAGTAACTTCTTCTGTTGCCCTTTATTTATTCTCAAATACAATGGAGCTTCGTTAGCTGCATTAACTCTATCTTTACGACATATAATACTAATCGTAATTTCATTGTTTTCCATTGTTGCAAAAGCTTCAAATTAAACAATAGAATTATTGATTAATACAACAACAATACCGCTACCAATACCGCTACCAGTTTACTTCCACATCATGAAAACTCAACAGGGTCGGTTGGCCGAGCGGTTAGGCAGCGGTCTGCAAAACCGTGTACAGCAGTTCAAATCTGCTACCGACCTCAGAAAATCAGCCACTTACAAAGTGGCTGATTTTGTTTATGGAGTGTTTTTGACCAAAATAGTCTAAAACCTTTACCAAAAATATTCTCAAATAAACAAACAAAAACATATCAATTCACGTTCATGTCTACAATGAATCACTCAAAGACATAAAGAACATGAAGAAGAAAAGAACTAATCCTTGGAAGATTGTCGGAATTATTATCGCCATCCTTTTACTAATATATTGGCTATTAGCAGCAACAATTTTAGGAGAAGATGAAAACGTAGTTCCTATTCTGGATGGAACAGAGCAGGTAATCCCATAGGATTCCTGCTTTTTTTCTCTTTATTTTCGAATATTTACATCCATTTTTTTGAAATTATTGCATCCAGAGATATTCTTCCCGCACCTGTGAAAAATAATAAGATGTAGATACCTAAATATAATAAAGGCAATTCTTTCATCTGGAATGGATCACTGGCATGAACGATAAATATAACCACCAACATAGAAAATATCAATGGAATCGTAGCCAACCGAGTAAAAGCACCTACAATAACAAACAAGGAACACCCAATTTCAGCCCCAATAATCAAAATTAAAGACAAAGTACTTCCTAAACCTATAGGATCCGAGAAAGTAGCAGACAATTCGGAGAATGACGTCAATTTAGCCACACCATGCGTCAACATTGTTATCCCGACAAGTACACGCAATATTAGCAAGCCCAAACTCAAGAATTTCCGATTCGGGACTACTATAGATGAAATCACTTTTTTCATAACAACATTTTTAAAGATTTAAACTCTATAGGTTAACGTAATACATTTTATTAATGTTGCGTTTTTAAGTACGAATTTATAAATATAGTAGTTTTATAAAATAAATCGTAGTTTCGCGGAAAGAAATCTAAGATCATGATTATAGTTATTAGTTTGATGGTTTGCGGCATCATTTTAGGATATGCCTTTAAAGAGAGAAATTTGAAGTTCGTGCAAAAACTCATTAATTATGCCATATTTCTCCTTTTATTTCTTTTAGGGATCACAGTTGGTGCTAACGGGGAGGTAATGAACAATCTTGATTCTATCGGATTGGAAGCTTTACTTATTACCTTAGCGGCAATTACAGGAAGTGTATTGTGCGCATGGGGTGTCTATCACTTTTTCTTCATGACCACCAAATAAATTCCATCACATGAAAGGTAGTATAATCATAGTCTCTTTTTTTGTTGCCGGAGTATTACTCGGACGACTCGTTGATGTTCCCGCCCTGCTAGCTGCAGAAGAACCCACTCTCTACGCCCTATATGTACTTATGTTTCTCGTAGGCATCAGCATTGGAAGTGACAAAAAAGCTCTAGAAGCATTGAAACACCAGAACTTTAAAATCATTCTGGTGCCATTGGCAACGATTATCGGCACTCTGGTAGGCTCGGCTTTAATCAGCCTCGTTCTAAGCGGCAAAAGCCTCACCGATTGTCTCGCAGTAGGCTCCGGATTCGGATATTATTCCCTTTCGACTATTTTTATCACTCAATACAAAGGTGCCGAACTCGGCACAATTGCCTTAGTATCTAATATCCTCCGTGAATTAATAGCCTTATTAGCCGCCCCTCTACTCGTGCGCTATTTTGGTAAACTAGCCCCTATTTCCGTGGGAGGAGCAACCACCGCTGATACCACACTTCCGATTATCACAAGATTCTGCGGAAAAGAGTTTGTAATCATATCAATCGTTCACGGGATAACCGTGGATTTAAGTGTACCATTTCTAGTGACATTTTTTTGCACGATATAAATTCTCTAATTCATTTTTATTACCTTTGTTACATTCTAAGGGAGAAACTAAATACTATGGCAGACACCATTTCTTTCGAATCAATAAGAAACGGGGATATAAAAGCGTTTGAAACCTTGTTTAAGGAATTTTATCCCTCAATGTGTGCTATTGCCATACGTTTCGTGTCAGATAAAGATGTTGCACAAGACATTGTACAAGAAGTCTTTATAAAACTTTGGGAAAAGAGGACCTCATACGAAGAGATTCCCAACCTGAAAACCTTTTTGTATGTTTCAATAAAAAATCTCTGTTTCAATTATCTTCGAGATAAAAAAGAAACCATTGATTATACAAATCAAGAAGTTATTAACCGCGAATACCATTTTAAAAATCGTTTAATCGAAGAAGAAACCTATCGTATCGTTTCTCATGCGATTGATTCTCTTCCTCCACAGAGTTCTAAAATTATCAAAATGTGCTTAGAAGGAAAACAAAATAAAGAAATTGCAGAAATACTAGGAATCTCTGTAAACTCCGTCAAAACTCTAAAATATAATGCCCTAAGCACTTTAAAAGAAGTGTTAAAAGATCATTTTTACATCTTAATCATCCTTTTGCTAGGAGAAAAAATATAAAAAACAAACGTCCCATTCATCCTTTTCAATTCTTCGTGTGTTCTGAAAACAGACATGTAAATCAGTAACACAATTCGAATTTATGGAAGAAACAATCGTGAGAGTTGAACATCTTTCCCATCGTTATAGCATACAATGGGCAATAAAAGACATCAACTTTGAAATTAAAAAAAAGGGAGTTCTCGGTTTATTAGGTTCCAATGGAGCTGGCAAATCCACCACAATGAATATTATTTGTGGAGTACTAAGTCAAACAGCAGGAGAAGTATATATCAATGGAATCAATACTAGAGAAAATCCTGTTGAAGCTAAAAAACAAATCGGCTTTTTGCCTCAAAAACCTCCACTATATCCAGATCTAACTGTTGACGAATATCTCACTCACTGCGCACTCATGCGCCTAGTAAACAAACATCAGGTTAAAAAGGTTGTAGAAGAAGCCAAAGAACGCTGCCAAATAGCCCATTTTAGTAAAAGATTGATTCGAAGCCTTTCAGGTGGTTATCAACAACGAGTTGGTATTGCACAAGCCATCGTGCATAAACCTCAATTCGTTGTTCTTGACGAACCGACCAATGGATTAGATCCCAATCAAATAATCGAGATCCGTCATCTTATAAAGGATATTGCAAAAGAACGTGCCATCATGTTATCTACCCATATTCTCTCTGAGGTTCAAGCAACCTGCAACGATATACAAATGATAGAGCATGGGAATGTCGTTTTTGCCGGAACTATTAATGACTTGAATAACTATATTGACCCTTGTACATTCCTTGTATCACTTGAAGCAGCACCACCATTGGAAGAACTAAAAAAAATCCCCGGAATAACTCAGGTTGAGCACATTACCAACACTCGATTCAGAATGCACTTCTCATCTGACCAAGAAATCACTAAACAAATAATAAACCTGAGTGTCGCTAATAATTGGCGTCTCAGTGAAATTACACTTGAACGGGACTCTCTTGATACCGCTTTTGCCCAATTGTCCGGCAAAACATTTATAAATAAAAGATAATTGACAAAGATGAAAACAATATTTAGATTAGCAAAAACAGAACTTCGTATATTATTCTGTTCTCCAGTATCCTGGCTTATCCTTGTCATATTTGCCTTCCAAGCAGGTATGGCATTTTCCAATATATTTGACATTCAGCTAAAACGTATGGCTCTAGGCTACGGATTATATGGAGTTACGCAAGAAACCTACGCTCGGTATTCCGGTTTACTCGTCTCCATGTTAAAATCTTTATATCTCTATATTCCATTAATCACGATGGGACTTATGAGCCGAGAATATAGTAGTGGATCGATAAAATTTCTTTACTCTTCTCCTATCACAAATACGCAGATCATTCTTGGCAAGTATTCAGCTATGATCATTTATGCAATTGTATTAATGGCAATCCTGTCCCTATATATCATATTTGGAATATTCACTATTCACAATATGAACGTAGCTTTTGTATTATCCGGTCTTCTCGGACTATTTTTATTAACATGCGCTTATGCCGCAATTGGACTATTCATGTCCAGCATCACTTCTTACCAAGTCGTTGCCGCAATGGGAACTCTTGCCATTCTTGCTGTTTTAAACTTTATCGGAGACATTGGGCAAGACATCGCATTTGTTCGCGACATCACCTATTGGCTATCCATGTCCGGAAGATCCTACGTTTTTTTGCGAGGTATGATCTGTAGTGAAGATGTTCTTTATTTCGTCATTATCATCACGTTGTTCATTATTCTTTCCATCACTCGTTTACAATCAACACGAAAAAAGCGGACTCGTTTAGCTAGCTATTCTCGTTACTCTTGCACAATATGTATTGCACTATTATTAGGATGTTTTAGCACCTTACCCACATTCAAACTGTATTATGATGCCACCGAAACTAAAGCAAACACATTGACTCCTGGAAGTCAAGAAATCGTAAAACAATTAAAAGGAGGACTCACGATAACCACGTATATGAATATTTTAGATAAAAATTATGGAGTAGCCCTACCTAGTCAGCTAAAACACGACTTTGAACGCTTTGAACAATATATGCGCTTTAAACCGGAAATCAAAATGAAATACGTGTATTATTACGATACACCTTCCGAACCTTCTTATGCAGGAAATTTCCCGGAATTGGAAGGCAAAGAACGTGCGGAGAAAATTTGCAAAACTTTGAACGTCGATTTTAATATGTTCCTTTCTCCAGAACAAATTCAAAAAATCATAGACCTCAAACCGGAAGGTAATCGCTTCATTCGAGTTATCGAAAGAGAAAACGGGCAAAAAACTTTTCTACGGTTATTCAATGACATCCCCAAACATCCATCCGAAACGGAAATCACAACAGCATTAAAACGTTTTCTTGTAAAATCACCCAAAGTAGGATTCTTAATCGGACACGGGGAACGTAGTCTTCATAGCACGGGAGACCGTTATTATTACAATTTTGCCAAAAGTATTTTTTTTAGGCATTCACTTATCAATCAAGGATTTGATGTAATTGATTTATCAATCAAGGATACGGAAATTCCCGCAGACATAGATATCATTGTCATTTCGGATATGCGCACTGCTCTAAATGCAGAAGAAAATGAGAAAATTAAAAATTACATCCAACACGGAGGCAATTTATTCATTCTAGGCGAACCAGGACGTCTCGAAACGATGAATCCACTTCTCTCCCATTTGGGCGTAGAATTAATGCCCGGAACACTCGTACAATTAAGCGAAGGATTTTCTCCCTCGTTAATCACAGCAACTTTAACAGAAGAAGCTGCTCTACAATCCTTACGCTATAATCGAATTCGGGGTTGGGACTTCAAGCTTATCATGCCTACCGCAACCGGAATAAAACTGATGGACAATAAAGGATATAAAATATCGCCACTTGTAGTATCTACTTCGCAAAAAAGCTGGAACGAATTAGAAACCACAGATTTCGTGGATGGAGAATTTTCTGTAAATACTCAAATAGGAGAAAAAGAACAATCTTATCCTGTCGTACTTGCCTTGACCAAGAAGGTTGGAGAAAAAGAACAACGTATCATCGTTACAGGAGATGCCGATTGTATCAGCAATGGAGAGTTGTCAACCAAACGTAACGGTATTGGATCAGCTAATTTCGATTTCATTACAGAGTCATTTAAATGGCTTTCGTACGGAGAATTTCCCATTGAAACTTTCCGTCCCGAACCTACAGACAATTCTATTAATATTTCCCGCAAAGCTTCTCCATGGATAAAAACAACCGCCATGGGCATTATCCCATGCATATTACTTTTTACAGGCTTGATGATATGGAGTAAAAGGAAGAAACATTAATCTTACCCTGTCTAACCAATAATTTCAACAAGAACAATTTGAAAAAACATGGAAAATTCTATCGTAAAAGTCGAACATCTTTCGCATCGCTATAATGTTCAATGGGCAATACAAGATATCAACTTCGAAATTAAAGAAAAAGGTGTTTTAGGCCTTCTTGGTTCAAATGGCGCAGGAAAATCAACCACGATGAACATTATATGTGGTGTTCTGAATCAAACAGCCGGAGAGGTTTACCTTAATGGATATAATCTTCGAACCAATCCGGTTGAAGCCAAACGCCATATTGGCTTTCTACCACAAAAAGCCCCGCTTTATCCAGACATCACTGTTGAAGAATATCTAACCTATTGCGCTTTTTTACGCCAGATGCCTCAAAAAGAGGTATCCATCGCCGTAGAACGAGCAATGAAACGTTGCGACATATCCCATTTCCGTCATAGAGTAATCAGTAATCTCTCCGGTGGGTATCAACAACGTGTCGGAATCGCACAAGCAATTGTTCATAACCCAAAATTCGTTATTCTTGACGAACCAACAAATGGATTAGATCCAAATCAAATTGTAGAGATTCGATATTTAATAAAAGAAATTGCTGCAGATCATGCCGTACTTTTATCCACGCATATCCTTCCCGAAGTGCAGGCTACTTGCAACAACATTCAAATGATTGAACACGGGAAACTGGTTTTTGCTGGTACGATAGATGATTTTAATAACTACGTGGCTCCAAGCAGTGTTATTCTTACCATGGATACCCCACCATCCATGTCTATGCTACAAACCATTGAAGATGTATCCGCAGTAGAAAAAATAGACGATTATCACTACCGAGTTCATTTCAACGCCTCTAATAATATTTCAGAAAAAATCGTGCAATTAAGTGTTTCCAATAATTGGGGATTAAAAGAGATTACATTAGAAAGACAGTCCCTTGACAATATTTTTGCCCAATTATCTGGGAAAATCAAAACATTAAAATGAATTTTTATTATATGAAAACCATCATAAAAATCATGAAGAACGAGCTTTACACCTTGTTCTACTCTCCAATCGCATGGCTTGTTTTAATCATTTTTGCATTTCAAGCCGGCATGGCATTTAGTGACGCATATCTTGATCAGCTTCGCCAACAGGCACTTGATTACAGCCTTTACGGAGTTACTCGTTCGCTTTTATTCGGTTGGGACGGAGTTATCTCTAGTATGCAACGACAACTCTATCTCTACATCCCGTTACTTACGATGGGGCTTATGAGTCAAGAATATAACCGAGGCTCTATTAAATTACTTTATTCATCTCCCATCACCAATAAACAAATCATTTTTGGGAAATATCTCGCAATTATCGTGTATATCCTTGTCCTTATTGCATTCCTATTCATTTACATTCTATTTTCCCTATTTACAATTAAAAACATGGATATTCCCTATGCTTTAGCAGGAGTACTCGGAATTTTCCTACTTCTTTCCGCTTATGCAGCTATCGGACTTTTCATGTCCACCTTAACTTCCTATCAAGTTGTGGCTGCAGTCGGGACTCTTGCATTATTGTCTGTATTAAACTTTATCAATAATGTAGGTCAAGAAATCCCATTTATCAGGGACATCACATACTGGTTATCCATGTCCGGACGTTCCGATACATTCCTGGAAGGGCTAATTTGTAGCGAAGATGTTCTCTACTTTATACTTGTCATAGTTTTATTTATTTCTCTATCAATCATCAAATTACAAGCTGAACGGACGAAAAAAAACCTTATTCAAAATATCGCACATTATGGCTGTGTTATTATCTTGGCACTAGGAATCGGGTATGCCAGCTCTCGCCCCCAGCTAATGTGTTATTACGATGCGACCGAGACAAAAGACAATACCTTAACTCAAAGCAGTATTGACGTCATGAAAAAACTTGACGGTCCATTAACATTAACCACATATGTAAATTTACTTTCCGAGCACTACTATTACGGTCTTCCCAAAAGCTATAACGAAGATATCGATCGTTTCGAAAGATATATTCGCTTTAAACCGGAAATCGAGATGAAATATGTCTATTACTATCACAAAACTTATTTTCCACTTCTAGATACACGCTATCCCAACCTAAATGATGAAGAACGAGCTCGTAGAATCAGTGACATCTCCAACATTAATTTTTCTAAAGTCCTAACTCCCGAGCAAATCAATCAACAAGTTGATCTTTCAGGAGAAGATTATCGCTTTGTTAGAATTTTCGAAAGAGGAAACGGTCAAAAATCATTTTTACGTCTTTTCGGGGATAATGTCATTTTTCCCGGTGAAACAGAAATCACGGCATCTCTAAAGCGAATGGTTGTTCCCTCTCCTCATGTCGCATTTCTCTCTGGCCACGGAGAACGTAACATTTATAGTGCCGGGGAACAAGAATATGCCGCTTTTGCAGAAAATAAAACATTTCGCTATTCTCTACTCAATCAAGGATTCAATATTTCCACTTTATCTCTTGAAAATATACAAAGTATTCCTAAAGAGATCGACATTCTCGTTATTTCTGATATAAAAAAATCTCTTTCACCCTCAGAATTAACGGCAATTTCAAACTATATTAGTATCGGTGGTAATTTAATCATCGCCGGCGAAAGCCGACGTCAAAACAATATGAATCCAATACTTGAACAACTCGGCTTACGTTTCATGCCAGGCATTCTCGTTCAACAAAACAAAGATTATCCCCAAGATCTTATTTTAGGAAACATTGCCACACAAGCAATAAACCTTACTCCTAAACTTCGTTATTTAAAATATAATGGAAGTAAAGTTTCAATGCCTGGTGCAATCGGTATTGAACAAATTTCGAACAAAGGATTTGAGATTATTCCTCTCATTGAAACAGATTCCACGGGTTCATGGAATGAACTTGAAACCACTAATTTTATCGAGACAACAGCAACTCTCAATCCTACTATCGGGGAAGTTGAAAAATCCATTCCCATCGCATTATATTTATCTCGGGAGATCAACGGAAAAACTCAACGAATCATCGTTACCGGAGATTCCGATTGTTTCAGCAATTCAGAATTATCCCGTACTAGAGAAGGAATCCCTTCTGTCAATTTTACAATGATAACTGAATCCTTTCGTCTGCTTTCAAACGGAGAGTTCCCTGTTGATACTAGACGTCCACGCCCGTCTGATGATCAAATTTATCTTACGGAAAACGCATCTCTATGGATCAAATTACTATTTATAGGATTATTACCTTGTTCTATCATCATTCTTAGTCTTGGACTATGGTGGAAACGTAGAGGAAAATAACTTCCTAAAAAGAAGCGTGAACGAACTATCCCTAGAAGTTGAACAAAAACTTCTGTAGGAGTTCATTCACGCTCCTCCTTTCTCATTAATATCCAGAATTCCCTCAAAAGACATTTCATTCCTAATTCTTTCGAAAAAGGATTAATTTTCAACGCCAATACTATTATTTTAAATATACTTGTATCCGAAAAAATGGCGTACGAAGAATTCATTCTGATAAAATACTCAATTTTTACAAAAAAAAGGAAGATCCATTCATCCTTTTCGCATGATTACGTGTTCTACAGATAAAGATGACAATATACTAGGGGTGCAAAGTTACTACAAAAAAGTGAAATGCGGAAAGATATAGTGATAGAATTGAGTTACAAGGGTTTTGGTTGAAGTGGCGATAATCCGTGAAGCCATTACAATCCCTGCCGAAGCCAAATCCTGACGCCGCTACGTTACTTGTTCGTAACCATGCCCGAAAATGCGACAAACGGGTACGAATAGCGAAACAAGGCTCTAAGGAATAGTGAGTTATCCATAACTCATGCGAAAAATCAGGTTACGGAAAAAGATTGCGCCGTTCCTCCCCGTTTTGCGTACCAACACCGGACTCTTCACCAACTAATTTTGAAACCCAAAAATTAAGGACAATGAAGAGTACATTTTCAGTAATCTACTACCTCAAGCGTCAGGTAGTGAAAAAGGACGGGACAGTTCCCGTCATGGGACGCATCACGGTGGACGGCAGCCAGACACAGTTCAGCTGCAAACTGACTGTCGATCCGAAACTGTGGGACACCAAAGGTGGACGTGTCACGGGCAGAAGCACGGCGGCACTCGAAACGAACCGTATGCTTGACAAGATGCGGGTACGCATCAACAGGCATTATCAGGAAATCATGGAGCGTGACAACTTCGTCACGGCGGAGAAGGTGAAGAACGCCTTTCTCGGACTGGAACACCGCTACCACACGCTGATGCAGGTGTTCCGCCAGCACAACGAGGACTACGAGAAGCAGGTGGAGGCAGGCATGAAAGCCAAAGGCACGCTGCTGAAGTACCGCACCGTTTACAAGCACATGGAAGAGTTCCTCGACATCCGCTACCATGTGAAGGACATCGCCCTAAAAGAGCTTACCCCGGCTTTCATCTCCGACTTCGAGATGTTCCTGCGCACGGACAAGCACTGCTGCACCAATACCGTGTGGCTGTACGTCTGCCCGTTACGGACGATGGTATTCATCGCCATCAACAACGAGTGGCTGACGCGCGACCCGTTCCGCGAGTATGAAATCAAGAAGGAGGAAACAACACGCAGTTTCCTGACCAAAGATGAGATCCGCCTGCTGATGGAGGGGAAACTGAAAAACGCCAAACAGGAATTGTACCGCGACCTCTACCTGTTCTGCGCCTTCACGGGGCTGTCGTTCGCGGATATGCGCAACCTTACGGAAGAGAATATCCGCACCTACTTCGACGAACACGAGTGGATAAACATCAACCGCCAGAAAACGGGCGTGGTGTCCAACATCCGCCTGCTCGACATCGCCAACCGCATAATCGGCAAATACCGGGGACTGTGCGGGGACGGCAGGATATTTCCCGTTCCGCATTATAACACGTGCCTTGCCGGTATCCGTGCCGTCGCCAAGCGTTGCGGCATCACCAAGCATATCACGTGGCATCAGAGCCGCCACACGGCAGCCACGACGATATTCCTCTCCAACGGTGTTCCCATCGAAACGGTCAGCTCCATGCTCGGACACAAGAGCATAAAGACGACGCAGATTTACGCAAAGATAACCAAAGAGAAGCTCAATCAGGACATGGAGAACCTTGCCGCAAGATTGAACGGCGTCGAGGAATTTGCAGGTTGCACCATCTAAAAAGAAAAGCCATGAAACGTGACACAATCATCATCGAGGACAAGGCAGTCAGCGTAACCGGTAACGACGTGTGGATGACCGCCACCGAAATAGCCGGATTGTTCCATACGACCGTCCCGGCAGTGAACGCCGCCATCAGAGCCGTCCGCAAGTCGGACGTGCTGAACGACTACGAGGTGTGCCGCTACATGCAGCTTGAAAACGGGCTGCACGCGGACGTGTACGCCCTTGAAATCATCATCCCGGTCGCTTTCAGGGTGAATACCTACAACACCCACCTGTTCCGCACATGGCTGGTGGGAAAGGCACTCTCACAAGAGAAACGGCAGACATACGTGATGTTCATACAGAACGGAAAAGCCGGGTATTGCTGATTGCACATACCCCATAAGACAAGTAAACGGGTAGCACCACAAAAGGTGTCACCCGTTTACTTTTTCATGAAACCGCCTCACTCCAGCGGCTTGCGGTAGTTCGCTTCCAGTACCCCGCGCAGCCCCGTTTCCGGGTAAAGCACCTTCCCTCCCAAAAGTATGAAGGGCAACACGCGGTTGTTGCGGTATTCCTGCAAGGTGCGCCGGCTCACACGGAGCAGTTCCGACACCTCGCCGTCCGTCAGGTAACGTTCCCCGTCCAGCGGAGGACGGTAGCTTTCCAGAAATGCGGACAGCCATTTCGAGCCTTTGCGCATATCCTGCACCACAGAGGCTATCGGCTCGTCTTCCATCGTAAAAACATCGTTGTTCTCGTTCATCATAACTTCGGATTCAGTGGGTGAATAAATCAAATCATCTGCCGTGCGGATAGAGCGTGCCGACAAGCGGTATCAGCCGCTTCACCTCCTCTGGCTTGTAATAGAACCTGCGGTTTATCTGCGAGTAGCCGATAAGCCGCCTGTCACGCAGCGTCTGCAACGTGCGCGGGCTTATTCTCAACTGCCCGCAGACCTCCTCGCCCGTGAGCCATCTTTCCATGCGCCCCGTGTCGCTTTTGCGCCTCAGGGCGGCGACCTTCTCCGAGAGTGCGCCGAATGCCGCCACCATCATCTCGAAAGTCTTTTTCTCGATAGATACTATTTCCATATTCATGTCATTTAGAGTTTGCCGCAAAGGTAACGAAACGGCATACAAGACGTATCGTTTTCCGCTGAAAGGCTGCCTGTTGCGCCGTTTGACCGGGTTACGGAGCCATCTTCCGCAAAAATCTTACGTGAGTCACGTAGTGAGTTGTTAAAGCCCCTTTTGTTTATTGCCGAATTTTGTCGCAGAAACAAAAAGAAAGGACTGAACATGAAAGTGATAACAATGGAAAGTTCCGCCTACAAGGAGATGATGGCGCAGATTGCGAACATCGCAGGGTACATCCGCGAGGCAAGGGACGAGAAGAAACGGAAGCGGGAAACCGAAGACAAGCTGCTTGACACGGCACAGGCGGCGAAGATGCTCAACGTGAGCAAGCGCACCATGCAGCGTATGCGCACCGACCACCGTATCGAGTATGTGGTGGTACGCGGAAGCTGCCGCTACCGCCTTTCCGAGATACTGCGGCTATTGGAGGACAACACAGTAAGGAACGAGGAAGGGACAATAGACACCCTGTTCCACAACCACACGCTGCGCACGGGCGGCAAACCAAAAGGAAGGAGGACATAGGTCATGGAACTGCTCACACGAAACAACTTCGAGGGCTGGATGCAGAAGCTGATGGAACGGCTCGACCGTCAGGACGAACTGCTGCTGGCGATGAAGGCTGAGGGGAAACAGCCCACTATCACGGAAAGCATCCGCCTTTTCGACAATCAGGATTTGTGCATGTTGCTCCAGATAAGCAAACGCACCCTCCAACGCTACCGCAGCGTAGGCGCATTGCCCTACAAGACGCTGGGCAAGAAGACCTATTACAGCGAGGAGGACGTGCTGACATTCCTTTCCAACCATATCAAGGACTTCAAAAAGGAAGATATAGCCTTCTACAAGGCTCGTATCCATAATTTCTTTCATAAATAACCCATTAAAACATTTTTCAGATGGCAAAGAAAAAAGACGAAAAGGACGTGCTGGTAGTCCGTGACGAGAAGACAGGCGAGATCAGCGTGGTAGCCGGGCTGAACGCGGACGGCACACCCAAGCGCACCCCCGCAAAAGCGGAGAACGCGCAGAGTTTCCTGCAATTCGACCGACATGGCGACGTGCTGGACAACTTCTTCAAGAACTTCTTCCGGCAGTGCAAGGAACCCAGCCGCTTCGGTTTCTACCGCATTGCGGCAGACCAAGCTGAAAATCTCTTAGAGGTGATGAAGCAACTGCTGAAAGACCCCGAAGCGAACAAGGAGCTGCTCGCCCCTCACAAGGTGGACACCTCCGACTATGAGAAGAAGGTGCAGGAAGAGATGGCAGCACAACAGACAGAGAAACAAGAACCTCAAAAACAGGAGAACATGGAACAACGGAAAGAACAGCAACAGGACAAATCCGAACAGATGCAGGGCAAACGTGGCTACCAGCCCATCGACGAGAGTAAAATCAACTGGCAGGAGCTGGAGGACAGATGGGGCGTAAAGCGGGACAACCTTGAAAAGTCCGGCGACCTTACGAAGATGCTCAACTATGGCAAGTCCGACTTGGTAAAGGTCAAACCGACCTTCGGCGGCGAATCATTCGAGCTGGACGCCCGCCTCTCCTTCAAGAAGGACGGTGAGGGAAACATCAGCCTCGTGCCGCACTTCATCCGCAAGGAGCAGAAGCTGGATGAGTACAAGGAACACAAATTCTCCGACAATGACCGGAAGAACCTCCGCGAAACGGGCAATCTCGGTAGGGTCGTGGACATTGTGGACAGGGAAACGGGCGAGATCATCCCCTCCTACATCAGCATCGACCGCAAGACGAATGAAATCACGGACATTCCGGCAAGCAGGGTGCGCATCCCGGAGCGCATCGGCAAGACGGAAATCACCACGCAGGAGCGGGACATGCTCCGCGCCGGACTGCCCGTACGCGACAAGCTCATCGAGCGCAACGACGGCAGAAAGTTCGTCACCACCCTGCAAGTGAACGTGGAGCAGCGCGGCGTGGAGTTCGTGCCGGGAACCGGCAAGTCGCCCCGTACCGCACAGACACAGGAAACCAAAGGCGACACATCGAAAAGTCAGGCGCAGGGCGGGGAAAATGCCGCACAGACCAAGAAGGAGCAACGCCGCAACACGTGGACGAACGAGGACGGCAGCATCCGCCCCATCAGCAAATGGAGCGGCGTGAGCTTCACCGACCAGCAGAAAGCCGACTATGTGGCGGGTAAAGCCGTGAAGCTGGAGAACGTGACCGACAAGCAGGGCTTCCATGCCACGATGTATATCAAGTTCAACCCGGAGAAGGGACGCCCGTACCGCTACGACACGAACCCTGACAATGCACAGCAGGTTGCTCCGTCCAACGAGAGCCGCACGCAGGTGGCGGTGAACAACGATGGCAAGACCAACGAGGCTACAAAGAATCTGAGAGAGCCGTTGCAGAAAGGTCAGACCAACCCGAAGGACGCCCGCCAGCAACAGCAGCAGGAGAAGCCGCAGAAGAAAACGGGCAAGGGCATGAAAATGTAATCCCGTGTCCGCCACTGAATCCAAAATAAAATCCAAAGTATCAACAAAAAAGAAGAAGACATGAAGACAATCATTGCAGAAAAGCCCTCCGTGGCACGTGAAATCGCCCGCATCGTGGGCGCGACAAAGAGAGAGGAAGGATATTTCGAGGGAGGCGGTTATGCCGTGACATGGGCATTCGGACACCTCGTTCAGCTTGCCATGCCCGACGGCTACGGCGTGCGCGGATTTGTCCGTGACAACCTCCCGATTATTCCCGACACATTCACGCTCGTCCCCCGTCAGGTCAGGACGGAGAAAGGTTACAAGCCCGACAGCGGCGTGGTGTCGCAGATAAAAGTCATCAAAAGACTGTTCGACACAAGCGAACATATCATCGTGGCGACCGATGCCGGACGCGAGGGAGAGCTTATCTTCCGCTACCTCTACCACTATACGGGTTGCACCACTCCTTTCGTGCGCCTGTGGATCAGCTCTCTCACCGACAAAGCTATCCGCGAGGGACTGCGGAAACTCGAAGACGGCAGCAAATACGACAACCTCTACCTCGCCGCCAAAGCGCGGAGCGAATCCGACTGGCTCGTGGGCATCAACGGCACACAGGCGTTATCCATCGCCGCCGGACACGGCACGTATTCCGTGGGGCGGGTGCAGACACCAACGTTGGCTATGGTATGTGAACGCTACTGGGAGAACCGCCGCTTTACGTCCGAAGCATTCTGGCAGCTCCATATCGCAACGGACGGTTGCGACGGCGAAGTCGTGAAATTCTCATCCTCCGAGAAATGGAAAGAGAAAGAACCGGCGATGGAACTATATAATAAGGTAAAGGCGGCAGGTTGCGCCACTGTCACGAAAGCCGAGCGCAAGGAGAAGACGGAGGAAACTCCCTTGCTCTACGACCTGACCACGCTCCAGAAAGAAGCCAACGCCAAGCACGGCTTCACGGCGGAACAGACGCTTGAAATCGCGCAGAAACTCTACGAAAAGAAGTTGATAACCTATCCGAGAACGGGAAGCCGCTACATCCCCGAAGACGTGTTTGCCGAAATTCCCAAACTGCTCGCTTTCATCGGCACACAGCCCGAATGGAAAGACAAGGTGCGGGCAAAAGCCGCCCCGACACGCCGCAGCGTGGACGACGGCAAGGTGACAGACCACCATGCCCTGCTCGTCACGGGTGAGAAACCGCTCTTCCTCTCCAAAGAGGACAATACCATCTATCAGATGATTGCCGGGCGCATGGTCGAGGCATTCTCTGAGAAATGCGTCAAGGATGTGACCACTGTCACGGCGGAATGTGCCGGAGTGGAGTTTACCGTAAAAGGCAGCGTCGTGAAGCAAACCGGATGGCGTGCCGTCTATGGCGAGGAAAAAGAGGAAATTACCATCCCCGGCTGGCAGGAAGGCGACACGCTGACACCGAAAGGCTCGTCCATTACCGAAGGAAAGACCAAACCCAAGCCGCTGCATACCGAAGCCACCCTGCTCTCGGCAATGGAAACGGCGGGCAAGGAAATTGAGGACGACGCACTGCGGCAGGCGATGAAGGACTGTGGCATCGGTACTCCCGCCACACGCGCCTCCATCATCGAAACGCTTTTCAAGCGCGGTTACATGGAACGCTGCAAGAAGTCGCTTGTTCCCACCGAAAAAGGACTTGCCCTCAATTCCGTCGTCAAGACGATGCGCATCGCCGATGTTGCCATGACGGGCGAATGGGAAAAGGAGCTGGCGCGTATCGAGCGCGGGGAACTGTCCGACGACACCTTCCGCAAGGAGATAGAGGCGTACACACGTGAGATAACCTCCGAACTGATCTCGTGCGACAAGCTCTTCGGCAGCCGTGACTCCGGCTGCGCGTGTCCCAAGTGTGGCACGGGCAGGATGCGGTTCTACGGCAAGGTGGTACGCTGCGACAACACGGAGTGCGGACTGCCCGTGTTCCGGCTGAAAGCGGGACGCACCCTGTCCGACGATGAAATCAAAGACCTGCTCACCGAAGGGCATACCAAGCTGCTCAAAGGGTTCAAGAGCAAACAGGGCAAGAGTTTCGATGCTGTTGTCGCCTTTGACGGGGAATATAACACGACTTTTGTGTTCCCGGAGGCTAAAAAGGACAAGAAATTTTCAGGACGGAAGAAATAGTATTAACTTTGCCACTTGTTCAGAGTAATGAATTGTTCTTCGATACCGGATTACACTCATACTTTGGATTTAGTGGTGGCACTCGGAGGGATACCGAGTGCCTTTTTCTTCCTTTTTCCAACCGATTATCCCGTTAATTATCAATCCGCTAAATCCAAAGTAATGAACAACAAGAAGAAAAACGAGGGTCAGACCGACTTTTCCTATTACGGTCTGTACCTGCTGGACTATCTCCGCACGAACAAGTTTGAACAGGCTGACGACACCGCTTTCATACGGGAACGGGCCGACCGTGCCGCCGAAACGTATGAGAGGGCACGGCTTGAAGGCTATCCCGCCGATGGTGCGCAGGAACTGGCGATGGACACGCTGCTGCGCGGGCTGCATTATTCCCGTTACGCCATCCTCCGCGAAGTCGTGGAAAACGAGTTTGCCGATGAAGTGCCGGAAGAGAAGCGTGAAGCCTTTGTCCTGAAACTGCTGCCGCTTGTCGGCAACGTGTTCTCCGTCTATGACCTCTCGGATGACAATTTCGCCCTGTCTTCCGATTACGACCTGCTCTACACGGAGCTGACGGGAGCAACCGTCCTTTACTTAGACGAATATGGCGTTTAACCGCAAACAGAAACTGCGGGACAACATCGAGGCGATACGGACGGCATTCATCCTTGACAGGGAAAATAGGACAGCGACAACCGAAGAGCGTGCCATACTTCAAAGGTACTGCGGTTTCGGCGGTCTGAAATGTATCCTCAACCCTGCAAAGGAACTGACGGATGCCGTCCGGTGGGCGAAATCCGACCTCGAACTGTTCGCCCCGACGGTGGAGCTGCACAGGCTTATCCGTGAGAACAGCAAGGACGAAACAGAGTACAAGCGGTTTGTGGATTCGCTGAAAGCGTCCGTGCTGACCGCTTTCTACACCCCCAAAGAGATAACCGACACCATCGCGGACGTGCTGGCAGATTACAGCGTCCGCCCCGCCCGTATGCTCGAACCGTCGGCAGGTGTCGGCGTGTTCGTGGATTCCATGCTGCGGCACAGCCCCAATGCGGATGTGATGGCTTTCGAGAAGGATCTGCTCACGGGTACAATCTTGAGGCATCTCTATCCCGACCAGAAAATGCGCACCTGCGGTTTTGAGAAAATCGAAAGACCGTTCAACAATTATTTCGACTTGGCGGTGTCCAACATTCCGTTCGGTGACATTGCCGTGTTCGACGCGGAGTTTCAGCGGAGCGACTCTTTCGGCAGACGCTCCGCCCAGAAAACCATCCACAACTATTTCTTTCTCAAAGGACTGGATGCCGTGCGTGACGGCGGTATCGTGGCGTTCATCACCTCGCAAGGGGTATTGAATAGCACCAAGACCTCCGTGCGTAACGAGCTGTTCAGTCAGGCCAATCTGGTATCCGCGATACGCCTGCCCAACAACCTGTTCACGGACAACGCGGGCACGGAGGTGGGCAGTGACCTGATTGTCCTGCAAAAGAACCTCAGCAAGAAGGAAATGTCGCAGGACGAGCGGCTGATGACCGTGATACAGACGGACACGAAAACCGCCCTGACCGACAACGCCTATTTCATCCACCACCCGGAACGCATCGTGCATACGATGGCGAAACTTGACACAGACCCCTACGGGAAGCCCGCTATGGTTTATCTGCACGAGGGCAAGGCAGCAGGCATCGCCGGGGATTTGCGCCGTATGCTCGACGAGGATTTCCATTACAGGCTTGCCATGCGCTTGTATTCGGGTTCAATCCGGCAGGCAGGAACGGAAGAAAAAGTTGCCGTTCAAAATAAAGTAGAGCGTCCTGCCATAAAATTGGAAACAGTATCCTCGGCGCAGACGGTGGAAACTCCGACAGAAAAGCCGCAACCCGCAGATGAAAAGCCGGAGATAGAACCGCGCCCGCAATATTCCGCAGGCGTGCAGCTCACCCTGCTTGACCTCTGGGGGATGACGGAAGAGGTCAGCCAACCGAAAACCTCCAAAAAGAAAAAGACGGTGAAAAAGGCAGTTACGGCAAAGTCCACTCCGCCCAAACCGAAAGTCACGGTTACACCGACAGCTCCAACTGCAAAACCCGCAATGGAGAATAAGGAGGTGAAAGCGGAGAACACCGCCAAGCCTGCCGACCCGGACGACATCTATGCCACACTGGACTGGGATACCAATCCTCCCATCAACGGTTTCTATGAAATGATGATGGGTTTGACGCCGGAGCGTAGGAAAGAACTTCGGGAACTGGCAAGGCAGCATAACGAGAAACAAGTGGCGGAAAAGACGGAAGTGAAAGCCGTGCCGGAAACTTCCCGTGAGCAGCCACGACAGGAGGAAACACAGCCGGAGGCAGTCGCCGCACCTGCCGTTACAGATACCCCATCGGAAGCGGTGGGGACTTTCCTTTTCCCCGACATCGAAGCGGAAAAGCCGAAGGAGGAAGTCGTGGACCTTTCTCCGCGTGCCTACCACCGCACGCCGGAGATGCACCTGCGCGAAGGGTCGCTGGTGGCTGACCGGGGGCGTCATAACATCGGCTACCTGAAAGACATCACGCCATACGGGGCGACATTCCAGCCGCTCGACCTGAAAGGATACCAGAAGGAAAAGGCGTTGTTGTATGTGTCGCTGCGTGACGCCTACGAGCGTCTGTACCGTTATGAATCGCTCCGGCGCGAGGCAAATGTTCCGTGGCGAGAGCATCTGAATACCTGTTACGATGAGTTTGTCATGCGCTACGGCAACCTCAACGCCAAGCAGAACGTGAAGTTAGTGATGATGGATGCGGGCGGGCGCGACATCCTTTCGCTGGAACGGATGGAAAACGGAAAGTTCGTCAAGGCGGACATCTTCGAGCATCCTGTTTCCTTCGCGGTGGAGAGCCATGCCAACGTAGGCTCTCCCGAAGAAGCCCTGTCTGCGTCGCTCAACAAATATGGTACGGTCAATCTCGACTATATGCGGGAGATAACCGACAGCACGGCGGAGGATTTGCTCACTGCCCTGCAAGGGCGCATCTACTACAATCCGCTCGTGACCGGTTACGAAATCAAAGACCGTTTCATCGCCGGAAATGTCATAGAGAAAGCGGAACGCATAGAGGCATGGATGGGTGACAATCCCGAAAATGAGCGTATGCCGGAGGTGAAGCAGGCGTTGGAGGCTCTGAAAGATGCCGAGCCGCAGCGCATCGCCTTCGAGGATCTGGACTTCAATTTCGGGGAACGCTGGATTCCGACGGGTGTCTATGCCGCCTACATGAGCCGGCTGTTCGACACGGAGGTGAAAATCGCCTATTCCGCAAGCATGGACGAGTTTTCGGTGGTGTGCGGCTACCGCACCATGAAAATCACGGACGAGTTTCTGGTGAAGGGGTATTACCGGAACTATGACGGTATGCACCTCCTAAAACACGCCCTGCACAACACCTGCCCTGACATGATGAAGTCCATCGGCAAGGACGAGCATGGCAACGACATCAAGATGCGCGACAGCGAGGGAATACAACTCGCCAACGCCAAGATTGACGAGATACGAAACGGCTTCTCCGAATGGCTCGAAGAGCAGTCGCCGCAGTTCAAGGAGCGGCTTGTGACGATGTATAACCGCAAGTTCAACTGTTTCGTGCGCCCGCGCTACGACGGCTCCCATCAGACCTTTCCCGACCTCAACCTGAAAGGGCTGGCAAGCCGGGGTATCAAGAGCGTCTATCCCTCACAGATGGATTGCGTCTGGATGTTGAAACAGAACGGCGGCGGAATTTGCGACCACGAGGTGGGAACCGGTAAGACGCTGATAATGTGCATCGCCGCGCATGAGATGAAGCGTCTGAATTTGGCACACAAGCCGATGATTATCGGGCTGAAAGCCAACGTTGCGGAGATTGCAGCCACCTATCAGGCGGCATATCCCAACGCACGTATTCTGTACGCTTCGGAGAAGGACTTTTCGACCGCCAACCGTGTGCGCTTCTTCAATAATATAAAGAACAACGACTACGATTGCGTCATCATGTCGCACGACCAGTTCGGCAAGATACCGCAGTCGCCGGAATTGCAGCAGCGCATCCTGCAAGCAGAGCTTGACACGGTGGAGGAAAACCTCGAAGTGCTACGGCAGCAGGGAAAGAACGTGTCGCGGGCGATGCTGAAAGGATTGGAGAAGCGCAAGCACAACCTTGAAGCGAAGCTGGAGAAGGTGGAACACGCCATAAAGTCACGCACGGACGACGTGGTGGATTTCAAGCAGATGGGCATCGACCACATCTTCATAGATGAGAGCCACCAGTTCAAGAATCTGACTTTCAACACGCGCCACGACCGTGTGGCGGGATTGGGAAACAGCGAGGGAAGCCAGAAGGCACTTAACATGCTCTTTGCCATACGCACCATACAGGAGCGCACAGGAAAAGACTTGGGTGCGACCTTCCTCTCCGGCACGACTATCAGCAACTCACTGACTGAATTGTACCTGCTGTTCAAGTACCTGCGCCCGAAGGAGCTGGAACGGCAGGACATAAGGTGTTTCGACGCTTGGGCGGCGATATTTGCCAAGAAGACGACGGATTTTGAATTTAACGTGACGAACAATGTGGTCCAGAAGGAGCGTTTCCGCTACTTCATCAAAGTGCCGGAGCTTGCCGCCTTCTATAATGAAATCACGGACTACCGCACGGCGGAGGATGTGGGCGTTGACCGTCCTGCCAAGAACGAGATACTGCACCATATACCGCCCACGCCGGAACAGGAGGACTTCATACAGAAACTGATGCAGTTCGCCAAGACGGGCGATGCCACCTTGTTGGGCAGGCTGCCGCTTTCGGAAACGGAAGAAAAGGCGAAGATGCTCATCGCCACGGACTATGCCCGGAAAATGGCACTCGACATGCGCATGATAGACCCGAATTACGAAGATCATCCCGACAACAAAGCGAGTCACTGTGCCAAGATGATCGCGGAGTATTATCAAAAATACGACGCCCAGAAAGGCACGCAGTTCGTTTTCTCTGATTTGGGGACATACCAGCCGGGCGACGGGTGGAACGTCTATTCGGAAATCAAGCGCAAACTGACGGAGGACTACGGTATACCGCCAAGCGAGGTGCGCTTCATTCAGGAGTGCAAGACCGACAAGGCGCGGAAGGCGGTGATAGACGCCATGAACGCCGGGACGGTGCGTGTGCTGTTCGGCTCTACCTCTATGCTCGGAACGGGTGTGAACGCCCAGAAACGGTGTGTGGCTATCCATCATCTCGATACGCCGTGGCGACCGTCCGACTTGCAACAGCGTGACGGACGCGGAGTTAGGGCAGGTAATGAGATTGCCAAACATTTCGCCGGGAACAACGTGGATGTAATCATCTACGCGGTGGAGAAGTCACTGGACAGCTACAAGTTCAACCTCCTGCACTGCAAGCAGACTTTCATAAGCCAGCTCAAAAGCGGTGCGATGGGTGCGCGTACCATCGACGAGGGGGCAATGGACGAAAAATCGGGCATGAATTTCTCGGAATACATGGCGTTGCTCTCCGGCAATACCGACCTGTTGGACAAGGCGAAACTGGAAAAGCGGATCGCATCGCTCGAAGGGGAACGCAAGTCGTTCAACAAGGGCAAGCGTGATTCGGAGTTCAAGCTGGAGTCAAAGACCGGCGAGTTGCGCAACAACACGGCTTTCATAGATGCCATGACGGAGGACTGGAACCGCTTCCTGTCGGTGGTGCAGACCGACAAGGAGGGCAACCGCCTTAATATAATAAAGGTGGACGGAGTGGATTCCGCCGATGAGAAGGTCATCGGAAAGCGTTTGCAGGAGATAGCCAAGAATGCCACGACCGGAGGGTTGTACACGCAGGTCGGTGAACTTTACGGTTTTCCGATAAAGGTGGTGAGCGAAAGGATACTCAAAGAGGGATTGGAGTTCACCGACAACCGCTTCGTGGTCGAGGGGAACTACAAGTACACCTACAACAACGGGCATCTGGCGATGGCTGACCCGTTGGCCGCCGCCCGCAACTTCCTCAACGCGATGGAGAGGATACCCTCCATCATCGACCAGTACAAGGCGAAGAACGAGGTGCTGGAGATGGAGATACCGCAGTTACAGGAGATAGCGGGTAAGGTGTGGAAGAAGGAGGACGAGCTGAAGCAGTTGAAGTCCGAACTTGCCGCCCTTGACCGAAAAATTCAGCTGGAGCTTGCGCCACCCACGCCCGAAGTCGCAGAAAAGGAGAATGAAGGGCAACAGCTCAAGCCGGAAGCGGAAGATGTGAGGAACAGGCAGGCGCAATATCCCGAAAATGCACCGCCGCAGATACGCAGTCCGGCGGATAGTATCGTTGCCAACCATGTCATAATCGGGCGTCCGGGACTGTATGCCAAGGAGGAAACCCGGTCCAAAGGATTGAAAATATAACCTAAGGAATTTTATCTGAAGTATTAATAAGGGCTATCCCAAAAGGTCTAAAAGTAAATTTTATCCTTTCTGCAAGTATCTATAGGATGGCAACTGCATTTTTTTCTTTTTGGGCAGCCCTTATTAAAATTTATTCTTATTTTAGGTTATATACATTCATGTCCATTTATGTAAAAAATTCCTGCTGACCTTGTTTATGTCTTGTCAGTCACCATTTGCAAAACCATATTTGACCCTCAAAGAGGCTGAATTTGATAAGTAACTTGCTACATACTCATAATAAGGAGCTAAATAGAACACGAATGGGAAATACACAAATGCTAAACTAAAGAAGATATTGGCCAAAATAAACGCTATACCGAGAGAGAAACTTGATTTTTCAACTTCCTAAAACGGTGTTGTTCAAACATTTCTACTTATTTGTACTTGCCAGTTGAACCTACGCTTCCCTAATAAAATGTCTATGGTAAAAAGTTAAAAAATCCTCCCACTTTTGTTAGATATATTTTTTTGTGTAATTTTGTAATCGTTATGCGGCAGTAATAATATACATATTAATACGAGTTAGTAATCCTGTAGTTCTCATATGCTACGAGGAGGTATTAAAAGGTGCGTTTCGACAATGCATCTACTGTAGTATATTATTGCTTAATCCAAATGAATATTATAAATTTAGGAATTCTTGCTCACATTGATGCAGGAAAAACTTCCGTAACCGAGAATCTGCTGTTTGCCAGTGGAGCAACGGAAAAGTGCGGCCGTGTGGATAATGGTGACACCATAACGGACTCTATGGATATAGAGAAACGTAGAGGAATTACTGTCCGGGCTTCTACGACATCTATTATCTGGAATGGAGTGAAATGCAATATCATTGACACTCCGGGACACATGGATTTTATTGCGGAAGTGGAGCGGACATTCAAAATGCTTGATGGAGCAGTCCTCATCTTATCCGCAAAGGAAGGCATACAAGCGCAGACAAAGTTGCTGTTCAGTACTTTACAAAAGCTGCAAATCCCGACAATTATATTTATCAATAAGATTGACCGTGCCGGTGTGAATTTGGAGCGTTTGTATATGGATATAAAAACAAATCTGTCGCAAGATGTCCTGTTTATGCAAACTGTTGTCGATGGATCGGTTTATCCGGTTTGCTCCCAAACATATATAAAGGAAGAATACAAAGAATTTGTATGCAACCATGACGACGATATATTAGAACGATATTTGGCGGATAGCGAAATTTCACCGGCTGATTATTGGAATACGATAATCGCTCTTGTGGCAAAAGCCAAAGTCTATCCGGTGCTACATGGATCAGCAATGTTCAATATCGGTATCAATGAGTTGTTGGACGCCATTTCTTCTTTTATACTTCCTCCGGCATCAGTCTCAAACAGACTTTCAGCTTATCTCTATAAGATAGAGCATGACCCCAAAGGGCATAAAAGAAGTTTTCTTAAAATAATTGACGGAAGTCTGAGACTTCGAGACGTTGTAAGAATCAACGATTCGGAAAAATTCATCAAGATTAAAAATCTAAAGACTATTTATCAGGGCAGAGAGATAAATGTTGATGAAGTGGGTGCCAATGATATCGCGATTGTAGAAGATATAGAAGATTTTCGAATCGGAGATTATTTAGGTGCTAAACCTTGTTTGATTCAAGGATTATCTCATCAGCATCCCGCTCTCAAATCCTCCGTCCGGCCAAATAAGCCCGAAGAGAGAAGCAAGGTGATATCCGCTCTGAATACATTGTGGATTGAAGACCCGTCTTTGTCCTTTTCCATAAACTCATATAGTGATGAATTGGAAATCTCGTTATATGGTTTGACCCAAAAGGAAATCATACAGACATTGCTGGAAGAACGATTTTCCGTAAAGGTCCATTTTGATGAGATCAAGACTATCTACAAAGAACGACCTATAAAAAAGGTCAATAAGATTATTCAGATCGAAGTACCACCCAACCCTTACTGGGCCACAATAGGGCTGACTCTTGAACCCTTACCGTTAGGGGCAGGGTTGCAAATCGAAAGTGACATCTCCTATGGTTATCTGAACCATTCTTTTCAAAATGCCGTTTTTGAAGGGATTCGTATGTCTTGCCAATCTGGTTTACATGGATGGGAAGTGACAGATCTGAAAGTAACTTTTACTCAAGCCGAGTATTATAGCCCGGTAAGTACACCTGCTGATTTCAGACAGCTGACCCCTTATGTCTTCAGGCTGGCTTTGCAACAGTCAGGTGTGGACATTCTCGAACCGATGCTCTGTTTTGAGTTGCAGATACCCCAAGTAGCGAGTTCCAAAGCTATTACAGATTTGCAAAAACTGATGTCTGAGATTGAAGACATCAGTTGTAATAATGAGTGGTGTCATATTAAAGGGAAAGTTCCATTAAATACAAGTAAAGACTATGCCTCAGAAGTAAGTTCGTACACTAAGGGCTTAGGCATTTTTATGGTTAAGCCATGTGGGTATCAAATAACAAAAGACGGTTATTCTGATAATATCCGCATGAACGAAAAAGATAAACTTTTATTCATGTTCCAAAAATCAATGTCATTAAAATAATGGAGCGGTCAGGAAATTTCTATAAGGCAATACGGTTGGGATATATACTTATCTCCATTCTTATCGGATGTATGGCATATAATAGCCTCTATGAATGGCAGGAGATAGAAGCATTAGAACTTGGCAATAAAAAAATAGACGAGCTCCGAAAAGAAATAAACAATATCAATATTCAAATGATAAAATTTTCTCTATTGGGTGAAACAATACTGGAATGGAACGATAAAGATATCGAGCATTACCATGCACGGCGTATGGCAATGGACAGTATGCTCTGCCGTTTCAAGGCCACCTATCCAGCAGAGCGCATCGATAGTGTGCGCAGTCTTTTAGAGGATAAGGAACGACAGATGTTCCAGATAGTCCGGTTAATGGATGAACAACAATCTATTAACAAGAAGATAGCCAATCAAATTCCGGTTATTGTACAGAAAAGTGTGCAGGAACAGTCCAAAAAGCCAAAACGAAAAGGTTTCTTAGGCATATTCGGCAAAAAAAAGGAAGTAACTCCAGCAGTATCAACCACTATCCTTCATTCGGTCAATAGAAACGTAATCAGCGAACAGAAAGTGCAGGATCGCCAATTGTCGGAACAAGCCGACAGCCTTGCAGCTCGTAATGCAGAACTTAACAGACAACTGCAAGAATTGATTTGCCAAATAGAAGAAAAGGTACAAACCGAACTGCAAAGCCGGGAAAACGAAATAGTTGCCATGCGTGAAAAGTCATTTATGCAAGTAGGCGGTTTAATGGGATTCGTTCTTCTATTGTTGTTAATTTCCTACATCATCATACATCGTGATGCAAAAAGCATTAAACAATACAAGCACAAGACAACTGATTTGATAAGGCAACTGGAACAATCCGTACAACGGAACGAGGCACTGATAACGTCAAGGAAGAAGGCGGTACATACTATCACCCATGAACTGCGCACACCGCTGACAGCAATAACAGGCTATGCCGGACTGATACGGAAAGAACAGTGTGAGGATAAGTCCGGGCAGTATATCCAAAACATACTGCAATCCTCCGACCGTATGCGGGATATGCTTAACACTTTGCTTGACTTCTTCCGCCTGGACAACGGCAAGGAACAGCCCCGTCTGTCACCCTGCCGGATTTCAGCAATCACGCACACACTTGAAACGGAGTTCATGCCTGTTGCCGTGAACAAAGGGCTGTCCTTGTCCGTGAAGACTGGACACGATGCCATTGTATTGACCGACAAAGAGCGAATAATACAAATCGGGAATAACCTGCTGTCAAACGCTGTCAAGTTCACAGAAGAAGGCGGTGTTTCTTTGATTACTGAATATGATAATGGAGTTCTGACACTGGTCGTTGAAGATACAGGTACAGGCATGACAGAAGAGGAACAGAAACAAGCGTTCGGTGCGTTTGAACGTCTATCAAATGCCGCCGCAAAGGAGGGTTTCGGGCTTGGGCTTGCCATAATGCGTAATATTGTGTCGATGCTTGGCGGAACAATCCGTTTAGACAGCAAGAAAGGGAAAGGCAGTCGTTTCACAGTTGAAATTTCTATGCAGGAAGCTGAAGAACAGCTTGGATATACAAGCAATACACCTGTTTATCATAACAATAAATTCCATGATGTTGTCGCCATTGACAATGATGAGGTATTACTTCTGATGCTGAAAGAGATGTATTCCCAAGAAGGAATACACTGCGACACTTGCACCGATGCTGCGGCACTGATGGAAATGATACGCCAGAAAGAATACAGCCTGTTGCTGACAGACTTGAATATGCCCGATATAAACGGTTTCGAATTGCTGGAACTGTTGCGTTCGTCCAACGTGGGCAATTCACCAACAATCCCGGTGGTTGTGGCAACCGCTTCGGGCAGTTGTAACAAAGGGGAACTATTGGCAAAAGGCTTTGCCGGATGCCTGTTCAAACCGTTCTCCATATCGGAACTGATGGAGGTTTCCGACAGGTGTGCCATAAAAGCGACACCGGACGGGAAACCGGACTTTTCCGCCTTATTGTCCTATGGCAATGAAGCCGTCATGCTGGAAAAGTTGATAACTGAAACAGAAAAGGAAATGCAGGCGGTACGGGATGCAGCAAAAGAAAAAGACCTGCAAAAGCTGGATTCCCTGATCCACCACCTGCGCAGTTCGTGGGAGGTGCTCCGTGCCGACCAACCGCTGAATGTACTTTACGGATTGCTTCGTGGCGATGCTCTCCCGGATGGTGAAGCGTTAAGCCATGCCGTGACTGCCGTGCTGGATAAGGGAGTGGAAATAATACGGTTGGCAGAAGAGGAAAGGAGAAAATACGAAGATGAATAAGACAAAAATAATTGTGGTGGAAGACAACATCGTGTATTGCGAATATGTCTGCAATATGCTGTCACGGGAGGGCTACCGCAATATGAAGGCTTACCACCTCTCAACCGCGAAGAAACATCTGCAACAGGCAACAGATAATGATATCGTGGTTGCCGACCTGCGTCTGCCTGACGGCAGTGGCATAGACCTTTTGTGCTGGATGCGAAAGGAGGGAAAGATGCAGCCCTTCATCATTATGACCGACTACGCCGAAGTTAATACCGCCGTGGAAAGCATGAAACTCGGCTCGATAGACTATATTCCCAAACAGCTTGTGGAGGATAAACTTGTCCCCCTGATCCGTTCCATACTGAAAGAACGTCAGGCAGGACAACGCCGTATGCCTATATTCGCCCGTGAAGGTTCCGCCTTTCAGAAAATCATGCACCGCATAAGGCTGGTAGCCGCCACCGATATGAGCGTGATGATATTTGGTGAGAACGGCACGGGCAAGGAGCATATTGCCCACCTGTTGCATGACAAGAGCAAACGTGCAGGCAAGCCATTTGTGGCGGTGGACTGCGGTTCACTCTCCAAAGAGCTTGCACCGTCGGCTTTCTTCGGACACGTCAAAGGTGCATTTACAGGTGCGGACAATGCCAAGAAAGGATATTTCCATGAGGCGGAAGGCGGCACGTTGTTTCTGGACGAGGTAGGAAACCTCGCGTTGGAAACCCAACAGATGTTGCTCCGTGCCATACAGGAGAGGCGGTATCGCCCGGTCGGAGACAAGGCAGACCGGAATTTCAATGTCCGCATCATCGCTGCTACCAATGAAGATTTGGAGGTATCGGTGAATGAAAAGCGTTTTCGGCAGGATCTTCTGTACCGCCTGCACGACTTCGGGATAACCGTTCCTCCGTTGCGTGACTGTCAAGAAGACATTATGCCGCTGGCAGAGTTCTTCCGTGATATGGCAAACAGAGAGCTGGAGTGTAGCGTGAGCGGGTTCAGTTCCGAAGCACGTAAAGCGTTGCTGACACACGCATGGCCGGGCAACGTGCGGGAACTTCGGCAGAAAGTTATGGGTGCTGTATTGCAGGCGCAGGAAGGTGTTGTCATGAAAGAGCATCTGGAACTTGCCGTGACGAAACCGACCTCTACTGTCAGCTTCGCCTTGCGCAATGACGCGGAGGATAAGGAGCGGATATTGCGTGCGTTGAAACAGGCAAACGGCAACCGGAGTGTCGCCGCAGAACTGCTCGGCATAGGCAGGACAACACTATACAGCAAACTTGAAGAGTATGGACTTAAATATAAATTCAAGCAATCATAGCCCGTAATTCACTGAATTTGGCTATCTTTGCATAACATTTGAGAAAAACGGCGATTGGCAGGAGCTTTTCGCCGCCAACATATAGGATAAGACCGCAAGGCGTTTCAAGCGAAAATCTGGTAAATTGGAACTACGGAGACGATTGCGTGATGCTTATGCTATGCTTACGCATAGCGTGCATTCACGTACTCTCCGTAAAGGCTTTACCAGAGCCATCGCTTGAAGGTAGTGTGAATTGCACGCTACTTTTTTACCCTTGCCTAACGAAAGGAAACGATTATGGGTAAAGTTCAGATTCTCGCCGTACTGACGATGGACGGATGTCTTTCTTCAGAGTTATATGATAAAGCACATCAGGATTTGTGCCTTGACCGTTGCGGTCTTGATGAAATCAGGAAGAAAGCCTTTTACCGTGTGACACCGGACTATTCCATTTCAATGCTGCACGAATGGAGAAAAGACTGCACAAACATCCGTTACCTCGCGGAAGCCACACCGGACACGGCAGACTATATAAACGGACTGCTGCGGATGCACGCTGTGGATGAAATCATACTATACACCGTTCCTTTCATATCCGGAAGCGGACGACATTTTTTTAAGTCGGCTCTGCCAGAGCAACACTGGACGCTTTCCTCTTTGAAAAGCTATCCCAACGGTGTATGTCGCATTATCTATATCCTTGATAAAAAAGCAAGATAGCCAAAATGTGCGGCAAGCATACATTTCTATTTTCAGGAATAGAATAAATGTTCCGATTACAAACAATTTAAGTCGGAGATAATTTGTCCTTGTGAAAAAATACTGAATTTTATACCTCTGAAATCCAGCACTTTGTAAAATTGAGTGTTGGATTTTTTATTTTCTGCCGCGTTTTTTGCCAATTATATTCATGTGCGCACGCAGAAAACAAAGTGTAATTTTCAAAATTGACAGAACCATGAATTATTTCTTGCTGGCGGAAACCGACTTTTTCCGCCTGATAAACGAAGCCGGCGACTGCAATATGGAAACGGCATACACGGCTTTCGCCACCCAAGTGATCGAACTGTGCAACGGCGGCATGGACATGAACCTTACCGTCATCGCGCTTGCCTACATCGAAATCGAGTTGCAGCACCATCCCGTACGTAATCTGTCAGAAGAAAAAAGAGAGATTGCCGCCTACGTCAGCAAGGCTCTGTCTTTCGTAAGAAAGATGCAGAAATTCCTTGCCACGCCCCAAGTGCCACCACTAATATCCGCCAACAACGCAACAGAAACCACCGCCAGCCTTCTTCAATGGACGGGCAATGCCATCGACCTCGTGGAACTTATCTACGGCATAGACGTGATGGGCTGCATCAACAACGGCAATATGCCGCTCAAACAGCTCGCCCCACTTCTCTATAAGATATTCGGGGTTGATTCTAAAGACTGCTACCGCTTCTACACTGATATCAAACGCCGGAAGAACGAAAGCCGCACCTATTTCATTGACAGGATGCAGGAAAAACTGAACGAGAGAATGTTGCGTGATGAGGAGTTGGAGCGGATGAGAAAATAAAAAAATATCCATTACATATGAGAAGACAGGAATACTCGTATCCTGTCTTTTTATTTTCATTTAATTATATATTAATTAGCACAATATATGTGAGTTTTTCATTCCTATAAGGACAAATTTCAGAAACGTATGTCTGGTAAATTATTGAGTCATCATAGTATGAACATATATCATTACTAAAAACAATGAAACAACTTCCATAAGATTGTGGTTGTAAAAATCGCCATTTAATAGCCCGTTTTTTTTGTAAAATTCGCCAATTAAAAAAATATGATTATCTTTGCATTATATTTTATAAGGTATGGAAACAGTAAATAGAATACTTCAAGAGAAGATTACAGCACGAATCGCGCCCAATAAAGCAGTACTGATTTTTGGTGCTCGCCGTGTTGGTAAAACGGTAATGATGCGTAAAATTGTGGACAACTATTCAGGTAGGACGATGATGCTCAACGGCGAAGACTACGACACATTAGCACTATTGGAGAATCGCTCAATAGCCAATTATCGGCATTTATTGGATGGTATTGATTTGCTGGCTATTGATGAGGCACAGAACATACCACAAATCGGTAGTATTCTGAAGTTGATAGTTGATGAAATACCGGGAATAAGTGTCTTGGCAAGTGGTTCTTCGTCATTCGATTTGCTGAATAAGACTGGTGAACCGTTGGTCGGCCGCAGTACGCAATTTCTCCTTACACCATTCTCGCAACGGGAAATCGCACAGACGGAAACGGCACTTGAAACCCGCCAGAACCTCGAAGCGCGCTTGATTTACGGTTCCTATCCCGAAGTAGTAATGATGGAGAACTATGAACGTAAAACAGACTACCTACGTGATATTGTCGGTGCATACCTGCTTAAAGATATCTTAGCAATTGACGGCTTAAAAAATTCGAGCAAGATGCGCGATCTACTGCGATTGATAGCTTTTCAGTTGGGCAGCGAAGTTTCTTACGAAGAGTTAGGTAAACAACTCGGCATGAGCAAGACGACCGTTGAAAAATACCTCGACCTATTGGAAAAGGTCTTCGTTATCTATCGTCTGGGGGCTTATTCGCGTAACCTACGCAAGGAGGTTACAAAAGCTGGCAAGTGGTACTTCTACGACAACGGCATTCGCAATGCCATTATCGGGGCTTTCTCACCGCTGGCCATTCGGCAGGATGTCGGTGCGCTGTGGGAGAACTACATCATCGGAGAGCGGCGCAAAGCGAACTTCAATGAGGGACTGCACAGGGAGTTCTATTTCTGGCGCACCTACGACAAACAGGAAATCGACCTGATTGAGGAGAGTGCCGACAGTCTTACCGCCTTGGAGTTCAAGTGGGGAAATAAAATGCCGGCCGCACCGAAAGCCTTCCAAGAAGCCTATCCCTATGCCGAGTTTCATGTGGTAAATCGGGAGAATTATTTGGAGTTCGTATAATCAATAAATTACGTATATGGAAACAAAACTACAATCCAAACAGCAATATCCGCGGTTTATCCAAAATAAACCGTGTGGTATTGACAAATTCGATGGAGGTTCGCAAGAAAGGTTGGCAAAAACTATTGCTCGCCATTTTTGTCAGAATGATTCATTGGATGAGGAATGTACTTTACCTCGAATTATCGGCATCGAAGGTATTTGGGGATCTGGAAAATCCAACGTGGTTAAAATGTTGGAACGTGAATTATCAGACGACTATTACTTTTTTGAGTATGACGCATGGGGACATCAAGAGGACTTGCAACGCCGCTCTATATTGGAATTGCTTACAAGCAAACTTATTGATGATGGTATCCTATCTGGAAATGCAACAATAAAAGTCAAAGGTGGAGGTACGAAAACCGTATCATGGTCTGAAAAGCTGAAATATTTATTAGCCCGTAAAACGGAGACCGTAACCGAAAAATATCCCCTTATCAGTAATGGTATGGTTGCGGCATTTTTGGTTGCAGTTTTAACTCCGATATTTACATTTATTGCGTATGCAGTAAAACCTACACCCACAACATGGTGGTTTTCTTTATTGTCTATTATCATAGCTGCACTGCCAGTTCTTATTGCATTGTGCGTTTGGAAATGGGCATATAGCAAAGATCATAAATATGGATGGAGTTATATGTTAGCTATTTATCAAGATAAAGTCGAAAAGGACGTTTGCTATGAGACTTTGAGCGAAGACGAACCAACGGTTTACGAGTTCAAAACATGGATGCAAGACATTTCTGATTTTATCAAGGAAAAAGGACAACGTAAATTAGTCCTTGTTTTTGACAACATGGATCGTCTCCCCGCTGAAAAAGTAAAAGAATTATGGTCTTCTATCCATACGTTCTTCGCCGATAGCGGTTTTGAAAATGTTTGGGCTGTTATTCCTTTCGATGAAACACATTTAGCTTGTGCATTCGGAGATGAGACCGACGAACAAACGAAACAACTGACCAAGTATTTTATCAATAAAACTTTCCCTATTGTTTATCGTGTTGCTCCTCCTGTTATTACCGACTATCGAAGTATATTCAACAAACTGTTTGTTGAAGCATTTGGAGAAACAGAAAATGAAGCGAAAGAAACTATAAATCGGATATTCAGATTGGTAAATCCTAATGCCAATGTTAGGGAAATTATATCATATATCAATGAGATGGTCGCTCTTAAACAAGAGTGGTGTAACGAAATTTTGATGATAAACATAGCATTGTTCTGTTTGAAGAAGACGGATATTCTGGCAAATCCAGTAGAACAAATATTGTCCGGCGACTATCTGAATGGCATTCAAACAATAATTAACAATGATCTGCAAACACAACGCGAAATTGCAGCTTTGGTATATGGTGTCGATGTTGAAGATGCTCGACAAATTCCATTGAAAAAATATATTGAAGGCTGCATCAACGGAGAAGAAGACCACGACATAAATCAATATGCAGAGACTAATAAACAATTTGACACTGTATTAGAAGAAGTTATACAATGTATGGACAATGCGCTTATCGATAAGATTATACATTGTTTGCATAAATTAACTCGAAAGAGCGATGTTATTCTGCGTGTATGGCAAAGAATAGCACAATTGAAATTAAAAGAATCCATAGAGAAGCAGGTGTTCCCTGTCGAATACCAAGAACTGCTGTTGCATTTAGACACGGAAAGCCAAAACCATGTGATTGCTCAATTATATAAGAAGATAGTTCGGTTCAATGACTTCAATGGCGGCGACTATTTCAAAACGTTAGATGCAATAGACAGGTTTATTGCGCAAAATAAGTTGGCGTGCGATTTTACGTCATTGATTGAAGCAAAAACAGTCAAGCCAAATACATTTATCGATTATATTCAAGCTGCAAATGCAACAGATGCTGCCTATCGGGATAACGCGACAACTAAAGCATATAAATATTATCAAGTAGCAACAAATTCGGAGGCGCTCGATAATTATTTGGCAAACTTACTACCCGATAATTTCGACCATGCAGATATTGTAAAAACGTTAAAAGATAATTCTACCTATACGTTTCCAACGCTTTTGCAAGCGATCACGAATTGCATTGATGAACAGAATGTAAATAAAGATAATATAGGGGCTATATTTACAACCTATCGTTTATTGGCATCTGACGAAGAAAGACCTTTACCTGTAACGTTAGATTCAACCTACATAAATCAGTTGCATTCTGAATTAGAAACTGATGGCCGAAACATTAAAGAGTCTGGATATTACGATTTAGTCGCCATGCAATTGGCACATGGTCATTCCGTTTCCTTAATAGAGGGTGGAGATATAAAATATGTTGCAGAACTCATGGACTATTATGTGGATCATGGAGACTTATTAGTAAATAGTGTGGGATGGAATATACCGCTATTAAATGAAACACTACAATACATGGTAAATCATAAACTTGGCTATAAATTATTGCTCTCAGACATATTGCCCCAATTTGAAGATATTAAGAACAGAATAGGTGTAACGGATGAGGTATTTATCGAGCATTTAGCAGAGTGGAATACCGATTTGGATAAGTATATCACTAAGAACAATATTAAAGATGTAATTCCTGACGCATCTTTTTACGATTTGACCACTAAAATAAGCAATGTCCTGACCGATCATATCAATAAAATAGCGTTCGAAGCGTTGTCTGAAATAAGTGTTGATACATTATACGCCCAAAGAACAGCACATACATCATATTATTGGTTTGTCGCAATAAAACATTTACTGGCTAAAATCAAATCCTTGCCAGATAACTTGACTGAATTTGGCAAAAAGATTCTGATGGATATTGCTTCTGGAACTCAAAGTTTGAATCCTTTCCCTAATTGTTTCAAGAATATAGTTGAAAGATTGGATAAACGAAAAATTAAATCGACAGTTACCGATATAAGAAATGATTTCTGCATCGGTAAAAAGACTATCAATGCAATAAAGTTTCAATTTTTCGAAACATGGCTTAGATCGCATGGTAATTTGAAAAGTCAAGCTGGAGACGTTATTGATAAAATAGTGAAACCTGTAATTTCCGATGGGGCATGCCGTTCATTGATTCTGCAAAACAAAGATTTTTATATGGATTTAATAAATACAGCAGGGGATGATGCTTATGAATTGAAAAAGAGTCTCCGAAACCTCATACAAAAAGATTCAGATCCGCAATTGGTTAAATTTGTCAATTCGATAGATTCAGTACCTGAGGTTGAAACCGCGTAAGTATTTGTCTAACAAGTCCGAATTTTACGATTTTACCCGTCAGAACTGAAGTGCCCCCCAAAAAAATTGTATCCAACTTTTGGGGGTCACTTCAAACTTCGATAGGGATAATTTTCAATTTTGGGGACTTGTTAGACAGTCTCATTATCTGGTAGCAGTTTACACAGCACCGGATCGTTTTTGATACGCTCCAGTTCCTCCTGCACAATCTGCTTCACCTCTTCCTTGATGCGCCGGTAGTTCGCCTGCACCGTTTCCTTCATGCGGTCGTTGCCGTCCTCGTCCGTGAAGTTTGTAATGACGGGAATTTTCTTGTAGGCACTTTCTTCCCGTTTCACCTTTTCGGCATCCACCACAATCTCGCAATGAAAAATCTTCTGCTCGATACGCTCGTTGAAGTTGTCGGATACAGAACCGACAAACATTCCCTGCGTAAGCCCGGAAATCTTACTCGGTGGAATGAGCGCGTCCATCTGCGTGTTGATGGAGGTGGAAACATCCTGCCGGTTGATGGAGATGGACTGCCGTTTCTGCAACACCTTACCGAACCGCTCGGAGAGCGTCTTGGCTGTTTCCCCCACCACCTGACCGGAGAAAATATTGCCGACAGTGTTCATCACCACTTTCGCCTCTTTGTCCCCGTAGTCACGCACTAACTGGCTGAAATCCTGAAAGCCCAGACACACGGCAACCTTGTTGCTTCGGGCGGTAGCTATAAGATTGTCCAACCCTTTGAAGTATATTGTGGGCAACTCGTCGATGATGACCGATGACTTCAGCATCCCCTTCTTGTTGATGAGCTTCACGATACGGGAATTATACAGACCGAGTGCCGCACCGTAGATATTCTGACGGTCGGGATTGTTACCCACGCAGAGGATTTTCGGCTCTTCGGGATTGTTGATGTCCAGCGTAAACTCGCTGTCTGACATCACCCAGTAGAGCTGCGGTGAAATCATCCTCGAAAGCGGGATTTTTGCCGACGCTATCTGACCCATGAGCTGCTCCGCAGCCCCTCCAAGCCACGCATCCATGAACGGCGAAAGGTAGTTCTCCAGCTCCGGATAAGAGGTCAGTATCGGAAATATATCCTCGTAACGGCGGTTCAGAAACTCGATAGCATGGGGAAACGTGCAAAACTTCCCGTTCTGATAGATTTTGAGATACCAGATAATACTGGCAAACAGAATGATAGGTGACTCCACGAAGAAGTCGCCCTGCTTTTGCACCCACGTTTTATTGAGGTTGAGCATTATTGTGTAGGCACTCTCATAGGCATCCGTAATATCTTCCATAAAATCCGGGTGAATGGGATTGCACCGATGAGAGCGTCGCGGGTCGTCGAAGTTGATCACATAGAACTTCGGCTTTACCTTGTAGCCGTCCGGGTGGTTCAGCAAATGGTTGTAGGCAATAGTAGATAGGTCGGGATACTTGAAATCGTAGATGTATTGACTAAAGCCCTTTTCAATCTGTTGCTTGATAAAATTGTTTACCACGGCATAGGACTTGCCGCTGCCCGGCGTACCCAACACGATGGACGCACGGAAGGGATTAACTACATTGATCCAACCGTTGTTCCAGCGTTTCCTGTAATAGAAACGTGTCGGCAGATTGACCGAATACTCGCTTTCGATAAGCCTCGTTTCCTGCATGAAACTCTCGTTCTCGTTGTTGAAAACATCCTCCATCAAATTGTGTTTCAACAGGCGGCTCATCCACAGACCACCCATCAACAGGCAGACATAGCCCGTTCCAATGGTAAGGACATACAGTCCCGTCACCGCTTCAAGCGGCAGGGGCAGCAACCACCAGTTCAGGAAAAACAGCACGAACCCGACGGCAAATGCTGTCCAGATTCTCCCCCAAGTGATTTTCTCACCCTTGACACCCTTCGTACCCAGACAGGACAAGGCAAGCAAAAGGACGGAAAACAGCTTCGTGTAGAGAATGGAATGGAACAGCCCCGCCGTGCGGTCGAAGTTCAGAAGGATTTTGTCCACCACGCCGATGTTCACGCCCCACAGCCGGATGGCTTCGTAGCAGAACCAGTACACGTTCATGACCACTAAAATGATACTCACGGCACGCAGAAAATCCATGATTTTCGCCAATGCCCTCAAATCGTCTTCTTGTTGTGACATACATTGATTTTTTAATTGTTGATACTCTGATTACATACCCAAGCCCTTGCGTTTTTTCTTCTTTTTGCGCTTCATCGCCCGGATGAAAGCCTCTTCCTCGGCATCTACCGCCGGACCTTCGGGAGTGAGCAAGCCCATACCGCCCGATATATCTTCACTGTCGTAGGCGGTCTGCCCGTGTGCCTTGTCCGCAGCATCCACAGGGATGGATAGCGGTATCGGCGGTTGTCCGGCGTATGGCAGGGTGAAGTGTTCCTGCAAGGCATTCGCCGAAAGCTCCTTACCCATGCGCGAACCGTTCAGCACGCATCCCGTGCGGTGGTCGATGAAGGTAGCCCCATAGATGCGCCCTTCCTCTGTGTAGCGCAGTACGGTGTCGATGCCCTTCTCTTTGAGTTGGGATACAAATTTGTCCTTGTCATAAGTGCCTTGCAGCACGGAAAGGACGGTGCGTTTCGTCATGTCTGCCAGTTTCCTATCCTTGATTTCCGATTTGGAACGGACAAACTTCTTCTGTACGGCTTCATAGCCTGCGGACTTCCCGAAAAGCGAGGATTTGAACGGGTTGCCCACCTTGTTACCCTTGTCGTCCGTGACGGAATAGACCAGCCCGTGATACTCCCGTCCGCGCACGTTGCCCCTCGCTTCCTCCACCGTCATATTATATAAGGAAAGGAGCGCACGGTATTCGCCCATCGTCTGGAAACGGTACTGCCCATTCAGAGCCTTCACGGTGTTGCCTACCTGCTTCTTCACATCACCTGCCGATGCGGCCACCTTGCGCAACGGATTATCCAATCTCTGATTTTTACGTTCTGCCGGATGCAATCCGTACTTCTGTTCCAGTTCCCTGCGGATACGGTCGCTGCGGCGGTAGAGAAAATCCCGGTTGAGCCTTTTCCCGTTCTCGTCCACGTTGACCGTCACGATGTGCAGGTGGTGGCGGTCGATGTCCTCGTGCTTGAATACAAGATAAGGCTGGTTTCCGAAACCGAGTTTTTCCAGATACTCGCGGGCGATATTCTGCAACTCAATATCGGTCAGCACATCCTCCGGGTGCGGGTTGAGAGAGATATGCACCACCGGCTTCTCGATCTTCATCTGCGGTGGCAGGAAGGTGAGAAAACCCTCCATCGCCTTGCCTATGTCCACCGTTCCCGAACCGTCATTGTAGATGCGGTTGGTGGTGAGAAGCCGCCCCTGCGCCTCGTTAATCTTCTCCCCGTTGTAGGCAATCGCGCCGTACAACGAACTTCCTACACTGATTTTTGCGACCATTTTGCCTCCATTTCCCTTGAAAGTTCCACAATCCGGCGGCTCAGTTTCACGAGTTCGACGGTGTGTTGCTCTAATTTGTAGAGCAACGCCATCGCCTTTTTCTCTGAAAAATGCAGCCTCAGTTCCTTCACGACTTGGTTGTAATTCGTACCCACGGCACGGAATTGTGCATGAAAATCCGACAGTTTGGTGTAATAGTCCACCAACGTCTTGTCCACCTTCAGCACCTTGAACGGTTGCCCGAAGAAGTGCGCTTTGAGGAAAACAGACCGTGCATAGACACCCGATTTTCCGAACATGGCGAGGAAACGGTTGTGTTCCTCCTCGTTGAAACGGACGGTGTACCGGTACACCGCCGGATCAAGTTTGGGATTTCTCCCTGATTTGCTTTTCCTTTTCTCTTTCATATTACTTTGGATTTAGCGGATTGACGGCATAAGCCGCCGCTTCGGATTACAGCACCGCAGTTCTGAAAGGCTTCCCGACTTCGGAGGGAAAGCCCGCCCCCTGCAAGGGCAAGTGCTTTTCGTGGCTGCTCAAAATATTTTGAGCGGCTGAAAAGACATCTTGCTATGTTCAGGTGAACATAAAAATCCGTCAGGGGACGGATTGGGAAAATACCTTTCAGGACTCCGGGCCGCGCGTCATCGGCGAACCCTGCTGTCCGGGTGCAAAGTTACGCCCTTAAAGCGGTATCGGACAGATGCTTGACCCGGTCAATGACTGCCAACCGGCGCAACGTGCCGCCACTTGCCGGAGAAGTGATACAGGTTCCAAAATATACTTGTTTATTTGCAGCATGATTCAAGAAACGAACGATTTGAAGATATGATAAACGGAACATTCAAATACCCGGAAATCCGCTTCTTCGGATACTTGCCGAAACGGATACCCGAACCGTCGGAAACCCGGTTCTCCGACAATTCGGTGACGTATGGATTCAATGACTTCATGACGCAATGTCGTCAATCACCATTTGTCCGACGCACCGCTTCACCACAGAACCGGATACGCGACGACCCGCCTGCGTGTGTAGTCACGGAAGCGGATGGTGCGACAGCCAAATCCGTATGGAAACAGAAAAACAAATCATCAACAATTAAAATAAATGGAACTATGAGTAAGGAAATCTTCGTTGCATTCGCAACACAGAAAGGTGGCATCGGCAAATCCACTGTCACGGCACTTGCCGCCAGCTACCTGCACAACGTGAAAGGCTACAATGTCGCCGTCGTGGACTGCGACGACCCGCAGCACAGCATCCACGGGCTGCGCGAACACGAAATGGGGCTTATCGACAGCAGCACCTACTTCAAGGCTCTCGCTTGCGACCATTTCCGCCGGATCAAAAAGAACGCCTACACCATCGTCAAAAGCAATGCGGTGAACGCCCTCGACGATGCCGAGAGGATGATTGCCACTGAGGACGTGAAACCCGACGTGGTGTTCTTCGACATGCCCGGCACACTCCGAAGCAACGGCGTGATAAAGACGCTCTCGCAGATGGACTACATTTTCACTCCGCTGAGTGCCGACCGCTTTGTCGTGGAGAGTACCCTGAAATTCGTCACGATGTTCCGCGACAGGCTGATGACTACCGGACAGGCGAAAACAAAGGGGCTGCATCTGTTCTGGACGATGGTGGACGGCAGGGAGAGGAACGACTTGTACGGCATCTACGAGGAAGTGATAGCCGAAATGGGCTTTCCGGTACTTTCCACCCGCTTGCCCGACAGCAAGAAGTTCCGCCGTGACCTTTCGGAAGAGCGCAAGAGCGTTTTCCGCTCCACCATCTTCCCGATGGACACGGCACTGCTGAAAGGGAGTGGCATCCGGGAGTTTTCCGAAGAGATAAGCGACATCATCAGACCGCAGTGAGCATGGGCAGCAGGAAAGTGAACACGGAAGGCATCGACGAGGAACTGCTGTTAGCCTCCATCGGGCGGCGCACACAGGACGGGACACTGCGCCCCGCACAGGAAGTACCCGCAGCTGCACCGACCGAAGAGGACACCGCCGCACCGGAACCATCTCCTGTGCAACCCGTAACACGGGAAAAAGCGCAGAGGGAAAGTGGACGCCGGAAAAGGCAGGACGAGGACTACAACGAGCTATTCCTGCGCCGCAACGAGATAAAGACCCGCCAATGTGTCTATATCAGCCGTGACGTCCACGGCAGATCCTCAGAATCGTGAACGACATCGCCGGAGGGGAAATCTCAGTAGGCGGATATGTGGATACCGTGCTGCGCCAGCATCTGGAACAGCACAAGGAGAGAATCAACGAACTGTACAAGAAACAACGTGAAGATCTGATTTGAAAATGGAAAAAGAAATGACACCGAATGAAAAAAGACCACAGCAAGACTGCGGAGGTATGTTTACCCAAGTGCAGGCGAGTGTGGAAATACTGTCGCCTGTCCCGGTAAGCGGCAAATGCAGTGAGAAGGACTATGAACGCCTGTTCATCCGCGACCCGGAAGTAAAGGCACGTGAGGGGAAGATGGCGTATGTGCGCCCGGAGTACCACGAGCGTATCATGCGTATCACCCGTGTAATCGGGCATGACCGGCTTACGCTGTCCGCTTACATCGACCATGTGCTGACGCACCACTTCAACCAGTGCGAAGATGCGATAAAGAGCCTTTATGCCCGAAATTACAATTCAGTATTCTAACCAAAAACGGAAGGATATGAATTACACAATCAGCATGACAGACATTCTGCTGGCGGTATCGGTCGGCTGCAACCTCTGGTTCCTGTTCCTGCTCCTTTACGAGCGCATCATGGACACGCGGATTGTCCGCTTCTTCAAGGGCATTGTCGGATTATGGCGGTCACTGGACGGGAATGAGGCTAAACGCATAGCGGCACACGAGGAAGTCCCTGCGGAAAAGGCGGACATCATCGGCAAGAGCCGTTTCAGGATGGCATCCACCCGGACAACCGCTGCCATACCGACGCAAGAAGCCGCCACTATTGAAAAAGGCATTGAGCTGTCGGAGGAAGAGGCTACTTTTGACGACGGAAAAACGGGAAACGCATCCCGCCCGGCACAAGTCCCGGAGGAAAAACTCGATGAGACCTTCACGAGCATACCGCCGGAGGAACTGGGATACGGGGACGACGAACCGGAAGAGGACGCCTCGGACACGCCACGGGCTTCGGGCAGCAGCTTTGACGAGATTGACGACGCCTGCAAGACCGCCAAAAACCCGGACGCGACACAGGCGGAACGTGAAAAGGCGGCTAAGGTGTTCACCGACATGGAGGGCACGGAGTTGTACGAGAAAATGATGGAAGGCTCTTCGGAGATAGGCATCCGCATCAAGGGGCTTATCGAGATTCGGCTGAAGAAATCTGAAAAGGAGTTCGTCGTGCCGGACAACATCGAGGAGTTCGACATTCGCAACTATGTATGACAACAATAAAAGAAATGAACATGAAAGAATGACATCAACCCACGCGGCGAGGAAACGCAAGGCGCATCCCCATCCGCAACGGACACGCCCACGTCCGTGGAAACAAACGGGCATCCACTAAAACCAAAGTAAAGAAACAAAGTATCAACCGCCCGACAAAGGACCATCCACCCTTTTGACGGCAAAAAACAAGAACAGTTTATGAACAAGAACATCTTGAAAAACAGAAAAGCAATCCTCTCCGCGGCACTTGTCATCGCCGCAACCGCCTCCGCTTTCGCGCAGGGAAACGGCATCGCGGGCATCAACGAAGCCACCTCTATGGTGAGTTCTTATTTCGACCCCGGAACTAAACTGATATACGCCATCGGTGCAGTCGTCGGGCTTATCGGGGGCGTAAAAGTGTACGGCAAGTTTTCATCGGGCGACCCCGACACCAGCAAGACAGCCGCCTCGTGGTTCGGCGCGTGCATCTTCCTGATTGTTGCCGCCACCATCCTGCGCTCATTCTTCCTTTAATAAATAATGTATGGCTGAATACCCAATCAACAAGGGTATCGGCCGTCCGGTAGAGTTCAAGGGCTTGAAGGCACAGTACCTCTTCATCTTCTGCGGAGGTCTGCTGGCTCTCTTCGTCCTGTTCGTCATCCTCTACATGGTCGGTATCGACCAGTGGATATGTATCGGCTTCGGCGCGGCATCGTCCTCCCTCCTTGTATGGCAGACCTTCGCGCTGAACGCCCGGTACGGTGAACACGGGCTGATGAAATTAGGAGCGGCACGGAGCCATCCCCGATACCTTATCAACCGGCGGCGGATAACCCGTCTGTTCAAACGACAACGAAAGGAAGAAAGACAATGAGGAATACATCGAAAATGACAACACTGGAAAACAGGTTCCCACTTTTAGCGGTGGAGCATGGCTGCATCATCTCAAAGGACGCCGACATCACGGTGGCTTTCGAGGTGGAACTACCGGAACTTTACACCGTGACGGGTGCGGAGTACGAGGCGATACACAGTTGCTGGTGCAAGGCTATCAAGGTGCTGCCGGACTACTCCGTCGTCCACAAACAGGACTGGTTCATCAAGGAACGCTACAAACCGGAGCTTCAGAAGGACGACATGAGCTTTTTAAGCCGCTCTTTCGAGCGTCACTTCAACGAGCGTCCGTACCTGAAACACACCTGCTACCTCTACCTGACCAAGACAACAAAGGAGCGTAACCGGATGCAGAGCAATTTCAGCACGCTGTGCCGGGGACATATCATCCCGAAGGAGCTGGACAGGGAAACCACGACCAAGTTCTTGGAAGCCTGCGAACAGTTCGAGCGCATCATGAACGACAGCGGGCTTGTCAGGCTGCGCCGCCTCTCCACCGATGAGATTGTGGGTACTGAGGGAAAGACGGGACTTATTGAACGCTACTTCTCGCTCATGCCGGAAGGTGACACCACCTTGCAGGACATCGAGCTTTCGGCAAGGGAGATGCGCATCGGCGACAACCGCCTGTGTCTGCACACCCTCTCCGACGCGGAAGACCTGCCGGGCAAGGTGGCTACCGACACCCGTTACGAGAAGCTCTCCACCGACCGGAGTGACTGCCGACTGTCATTCGCCTCCCCGGTGGGGCTTCTGCTCTCCTGCAACCATATCTACAACCAGTATGTGCTGATAGACAACAGTGAGGAAACCTTGCAGAAGTTCGAGAAGTCCGCCCGTAACATGCAGTCGCTATCTCGCTATTCAAGGAGCAACAGCATCAACCGCGAGTGGATAGACCAATACCTGAACGAAGCCCATTCCTACGGACTGACCTCGGTACGGGCACACTTCAACGTCATGGCGTGGAGCGACGATGCGGAGGAACTGAAGCATATCAAGAACGACGTGGGCAGCCAGTTGGCAAGCATGGAATGCGTGCCGCGCCACAACACCATCGACTGCCCGACACTCTACTGGGCGGCGATACCCGGCAATGCGGCGGACTTCCCGGCGGAAGAGAGTTTCCACACCTTCATCGAACAGGCGGTGTGCCTGTTCACAGAGGAAACCAACTACCGCAGCTCGCTCTCGCCCTTCGGCATCAAGATGGTGGACAGGCTCACGGGAAAACCGCTGCACCTTGACATCTCCGACCTGCCCATGAAGCGAGGTATCACGACCAACCGCAACAAGTTCGTGCTGGGTCCTTCGGGCAGCGGCAAGTCTTTCTTCATGAACCACCTCGTGCGCCAATATTATGAGCAAGGCGCACATGTGGTATTGGTGGACACGGGAAACTCCTATCAGGGCTTGTGCGGCATGATCCGACGCAAGACAGGCGGAGCGGACGGTGTGTATTTCACCTACACGGAAGATAAGCCCATCAGCTTCAACCCGTTCTACACCGACGATTACATCTTCGACGTGGAGAAGAAGGACAGCATCAAGACCCTGTTGCTGACGCTCTGGAAGTCGGAGGACGACAAGGTGACAAAGACGGAGAGCGGCGAGCTGGGCAGTGCCGTGAGTGCCTATATTGAGCGCATCCAATCCGACCGTAGCATCGTGCCGTCGTTCAACACCTTCTACGAGTATATGCGTGACGACTACCGCAAGGAACTGGCACAGCGTGACATCAAGGTGGAGAAGTCCGACTTCAACATCGACAACATGCTCACCACCATGCGGCAGTATTACCGGGGCGGGCGTTACGATTTCCTGCTCAACTCCACGGAGAACATCGACCTGCTCGGCAAGCGGTTCATCGTCTTCGAGATAGATTCGATTAAAGAAAACCGCGAACTGTTCCCCGTCGTGACCATCATCATCATGGAAGCCTTCATCAACAAGATGCGGCGGCTGAAAGGCGTGCGGAAACAGCTTATCGTGGAAGAGGCTTGGAAGGCCCTCTCATCGGCGAACATGGCTGAATATCTGCGCTATATGTATAAGACGGTCAGAAAATATTACGGCGAGGCAATCGTGGTGACGCAGGAGGTGGACGACATTATCAGTTCTCCGGTGGTCAAAGAGAGCATTATCAACAACTCGGATTGTAAAATCCTGCTTGACCAAAGGAAATATATGAACAAGTTCGACCAGATACAGGCGTTGCTCGGACTGACGGAAAAGGAGAAGTCGCAGATACTCTCCATCAACATGGCGAACAACCCTTCACGGCTCTACAAGGAGGTGTGGATAGGCTTGGGCGGCACGCAGTCGGCGGTCTATGCCACGGAGGTCAGCGCGGAAGAGTATCTGGCGTACACCACCGAGGAAACGGAAAAAGTGGAGGTTTACCGTCTGGCGGAGAAGCTGGGCGACGACATCGAAGCCGCCATCCGGCAGCTTGCCGAAAGGCGGAGAAACAAGGAATAACTAAAAAACAGAATGTATCAACCAAAAAAGAAAAACGCGTATGAATTTACCAAAAGTGAAAATGCTGCAAGTCAGCAAGTGCCTTATCGGATTGGCGGTCATGATGCTGCAATCCTGCGACGTGGCCGACAACCGCCGCGACATGCTGTGCGGGAACTGGGAGAGCGTGGAGGGAAAACCTGACGTGCTTATCTACAAGGAGGGCGAAGCCTACAAAGTGACGGTGTTCCGTCGTAGCGGTCTGCGCCGCAAGCTCAAGCCGGAAACCTATCTCTTGCAGGAGGAGAACGGCAACCTGTTCATGAACACCGGCTTCCGCATCGACGTGTCCTACAACGAGGCCACGGATGTGCTGACTTTCTCGCCAAACGGGGACTATGTGCGGGTGAAGCCGCAGCCGGGACATCCGACCGAAGAATAACAACCACTAAAATCCAAAGTAACATGAGAACAAGAATAACAATGATTATCTGCCTGTGCCTGCTTTTCGCGGGCAGGGCAAGCGCACAGTGGGTCGTAAGCGATCCGGGCAATCTAGCGCAGGGCATCATCAATGCCTCCAAAAACATCATCCATACCTCCAAGACCGCCACGAACATGGTGAGCAACTTTCAGGAGACGGTGAAAATCTATCAGCAGGGCAAGAAGTATTACGATGCCCTCAAATCGGTGAACAATCTGGTCAAGGACGCCCGCAAGGTGCAGCAGACCATCCTGATGGTGGGCGACATCACAGACATCTATGTGAACAGTTTCCAACGGATGCTCCGTGACGGGAATTTCAGACCCGAAGAGCTTTCCGCAATCGCTTTCGGCTACACGAAACTGCTGGAGGAAAGCAACGAAGTGTTGACGGAACTCAGGAACGTGGTGAACATCACCACGCTCTCCATGACCGACAAGGAGCGCATGGACGTGGTGGAACGCTGCCACTCGAAGATGAAGCGTTACCGCAACCTCGTGAGCTACTACACGAACAAGAACATCTCCGTGAGTTACCTGCGTGCGAAAAAGAAGAACGACCTCGACCGCATCATGGGGCTGTACGGGAACATGAACGAAAGATACTGGTAGCCTATGAAGTTCGACAACCTTCATCAGATTTTACGTTCACTTTATGAGCAGATGATGCCGCTGTGTGGGGACATGGCTGGTGTGGCGAAAGGCATCGCCGGGCTGGGTGCGCTGTTCTACGTCGCCTACCGGGTATGGCAGTCGCTGGCGAGAGCTGAACCGATAGACGTATTCCCGATGCTCCGTCCTTTTGCCATCGGTCTGTGCATCATGTTCTTCCCGACTGTGGTGCTGGGCACGATAAACAGCATCCTCTCACCCGTCGTACAGGGCACGGCAAAGATGCTGGAGGCGGAAACGCTGGACATGAACCGATACCGGGAGCAGAAGGACAAACTGGAATACGAGGCGATGGTACGCAACCCCGAAACCGCCTACCTCGTGTCCAACGAGGAATTTGACAAGCAACTGGAGGAACTCGGCTGGTCGCCCTCCGACATGGTGACGATGGCGGGAATGTATATCGACCGGGGAATGTACAACATGAAGAAGAGCATCCGCGACTTCTTCCGCGAGATACTCGAACTGCTGTTCCAAGCCGCCGCCCTCGTGATAGACACCGTCCGCACCTTCTTTCTCGTGGTGCTGGCGATTCTCGGTCCGATAGCCTTCGCCCTGTCGGTATGGGACGGTTTCCAAAACACGCTCACGCAGTGGATATGCCGCTATATACAGGTCTATCTGTGGCTACCGGTATCGGACATGTTCAGCACCATACTGGCGAAGATACAGGTTCTGATGCTGCAAAACGACATCGAGCGGATGCAGGCAGACCCGAACTTCTCGCTGGATTCGAGCGACGGGGTGTATATCGTATTCCTCTGCATCGGCATCATCGGCTACTTTACCATTCCCACCGTTGCGGGCTGGATTATCCAAGCCGGAGGCATGGGCGGTTACGGTCGCAACGTGAACCAGATGGCGGGACGAGCCGGAAGCATGGCGGGCAGCGTGGCGGGTGCAGCCGCAGGAAACGCAGTCGGACGTGTCGGCAAATTGCTGAAATAATCAATGTGCAATCATAAATTGGAAAATATAAATGGAATTCAAATCACTTAGAAACATCGAATCGTCGTTCAGGCAGATACGCCTGTTCGGTATCGTCTTCCTCTCGCTGTGCGCCGTGGTGACGGTGTGGAGCGTGTGGAACTCCTACCGTTTCGCAGAGAAGCAACGGGAGAAAATCTATGTGCTGGACAACGGCAAGAGCCTGATGCTCGCCTTGTCTCAGGATTTGTCGCAGAACCGCCCGGCGGAGGCACGGGAACATGTGCGCCGTTTCCACGAGATGTTCTTCACGCTATCACCTGAAAAAAGCGCGATTGAACACAACGTGAAACGTGCCTTGCTGCTGGCGGACAAGAGCGTGTACCACTATTATTCGGACTTCGCGGAGAAGGGGTACTACAACCGCATCATCGCCGGGAACATCAACCAAGTGCTGAAGGTGGACAGCGTGGTGTGCGACTTCAACGCCTATCCCTACCGTGCCGTGACCTACGCCACACAGAAAATCATCCGGCAGAGCAACGTCACCGAGCGCAGCCTCGTGACCACCTGCCGCCTGCTGAACGCATCGCGGTCGGATGACAACCCGAACGGTTTTACCATCGAGGGTTTCACCATCATTGAGAACAAGGATTTACAGACTATCAAACGGTAACAGGACATGAAAAGTATCAGAAAATCAATGTGGGGCATGTATTGGAAACTCCACGACAAACGGAAACGCTTGGCGGCAAGTCTCAAAGGGTATCTGGACGGCTTGCCGCCGGAAACACGCCGCCGCATCGTGCTGGGGATGTTCGCCGCCTTCGCGGTGCTTGCCCTTTACACCTTCGGCAGAGCCGTCTATGACATCGGCAGGAACGACGGCTCACATATGGAAACGGGACACGCCGGACGGGTGGAACTGCCGACCCCGGCGGAAACAGGCAATCACTTAACACCTTATTTATATGGAACAGACAAAGAATGAACCGACGAAAGAGAACAAAGCTGCTCCCGAAACGGGGAAACCGAAAAAGGAGCGCGAACCGCTGACAGAGGCGCAACGGCTGAAACGGCAGAAGATGATCGTGCTGCCCGCTATGGTGTTGGTGTTCATCGGGGCGATGTGGCTGATATTCGCCCCGTCCTCCGGCAAGGAGCAACCGCCGGGAACGGACGGATACAACACCGAGATGCCCGACGCTGACAAGGCGAACCGGCAGATTATCGGCGACAAGCTGAAAGCCTACGAGCATGGGGAGATGGAAGAGCGTCAGGAGAGCCGCAACCGTGCCATCGGGCAGCTGGGCGACATGTTCGACCGCGAGATAGCGGGAACGGAGAACGGAGTGGACTTCGACCTCGCCAATCCGGGCGGCAAGGAAGAAAGGGCAAAGCCAGCCACGCCGCAGACCATCCAGTCCTCCGCAGCCGCCTACCGTGACCTGAACGCCACGCTCGGAAACTTCTACGACCAGCCGAAAAACGACAATGCGGAGATGGACGAATTGTTGGAGCGCATCGCATCGCTGGAGTCGGAACTGGAAAGCGAGAGGGGCAAGGCTTCCTCTATGGACGAGCAGGTGGCTCTTATGGAGAAGTCCTACGAGCTGGCGGCAAAGTACATGGGCGGTCAGAACGGAGGACAGCCATCGGCGGAACAGAGGGCAGAGCCAACTACCGTGCAGAAAGGGAAGAAGAACAAGGCAATGCCTATCAGACAGGTGGAGCATCAAGTAGTTTCTTCACTCTCACAGCCTATGAGTAACGCGGAGTTTGTCGCCGCCTTATCGCAGGAACGCAACCGGGGTTTCAACACGGCTGTCGGCACGGCGGAGGTATTGGACAGGAACACCATACCGGCGTGCGTGCATGGGGCGCAGAGCGTGACGGACGGGCAGACGGTAAGGCTGCGCCTGCTGGAGCCTATGGCGGTGGCAGGCAGGACAATACCCCGGGGTGCGGTGGTGGTCGGCACGGGCAAGATACAGGGTGAGCGGCTCGACATCGAGATTACCTCGCTGGAATACGACGGCACGATTATCCCCGTGGAGCTTGCGGTCTATGACACGGACGGACAGCCCGGCATCTTCATCCCGAACTCGATGGAGATGAACGCCGTCCGGGAGGTCGCCGCCAACATGGGCGGCTCGCTGGGAAGCAGCATCAACATCTCCACCAATGCCGGGGCGCAGCTCGCCTCCGACTTGGGCAAGGGGCTGATACAAGGCACGAGCCAGTACATCGCCAAAAAGATGCGAACCGTCAAGGTGCATCTGAAAGCCGGGTACAGGGTCATGCTTTACCAAGAAAAATATTGAAAACAATAAAAATTACCACTAAAATCCAAAAGTAATGAGAAAAGTAATCATCATGTTTGCCCTCGCTATGGGCATCATAACTGCCAACGCGCAGGAGAATGTAACCGTTGAAACGACCAACGGAAGTGAACAACCGACCTTGACGAAGGAGGTCTATCCGCAGAAGGAGGCGGACGGCGACCTATATCACGGGCTGTCACGCAAGCTGACCTTCGACCGCATGATACCGCCGCACGGTCTGGAAGTGACCTACGACAAGACCGTCCACGTCATTTTTCCGGCGGAGGTGCGCTATGTCGATTTAGGCTCGCCCGACCTGATTGCCGGGAAAGCCGACGGAGCGGAGAACATCATCCGTGTGAAGGCTACCGTAAGGAATTTTCCCAACGAAACGAATATGTCCGTCATCACGGAGGACGGCAGTTTCTACACCTTCAACGTGAAGTACGCCGCCGAACCGCTGTTGCTCAACGTGGAGATGTGCGACTTCATCCATGACGGCAGCACGGTGAACCGCCCGAACAACGCGCAGGAAATCTATCTGAAAGAGCTGGGCAGCGAAAGCCCGATGCTGGTGCGCCTTATCATGAAGTCCATCCACAAACAGAACAAGCGCGAGGTGAAGCATATCGGCTGCAAGCGTTTCGGCATCCAATACCTGTTGAAAGGCATCTACACGCACAACGGCTTGCTTTATTTCCACACGGAGATAAAGAACCAGAGCAACGTGCCTTTCGATGTGGACTACATCACTTGGAAAATCGTGGACAAGAAGGTTGCGAAGCGTACTGCCGTGCAGGAGCAGATTATTCTGCCGCTCCGCGCGCAGAACTACGCCACCCTCGTGCCGGGCAAAAAGAGCGAGCGCACGGTCTTCACGATGGCGAAGTTCACCATCCCCGATGACAAGTGCCTCGTGGTGGAATTGAACGAGAAGAACGGCGGCCGTCACCAGTCCTTCGTGATTGAGAACGAGGATTTGGTACGCGCGGGTACCATCAACGAACTTCAAGTACGCTGACCATGAGAAAGTACATCGCAATAATCATCGCGTCGCTTGCCCTTTTTACAGGGCAGGCGCACGCCCAGCGGTGTCTGCCGAAGATGCAGGGCATCGAGGTGAGGGCGGACATGGCGGACGGCTTCAATCTCGGCGGCAAGGACGGCGGGTACAGCTTCGGGGCGGCTCTCTCCACCTACACGAAGAAGGGGAACAAGTGGGTGTTCGGTGGCGAATACCTGTTGAAGAACAATCCCTACAAGGACACCAAGATACCCGTGGCGCAGTTCACGGCGGAGGGCGGCTATTACTTCAAGATACTGTCGGACGCCCGAAAGATTGTTTTCGTCTATGCCGGGGCTTCGGCTCTCGCCGGATATGAGGCGGTAAATTGGGGGAAGAAGGTGCTGCATGACGGCTCCACGCTGCACGACCGGGACGCCTTCATCTACGGCGGTGCGCTGACGCTCGATGTGGAGTGTTACGTGGCAGACCGTATCGCCCTGCTTGCCAACCTGCGGGAGCGTTGCCTTTGGGGTGGCGACACACGGAAGTTCCACACGCAGTTCGGGGTCGGTATCAAGTTCATCATCAACTGACACGGGCATGGAAAGGACGGAAATAGATGCTGTCAGAAGGATGCCGCTTGCGGATTTTCTCGCACGGCTGGGGCATGAGCCTGTCAGAAGGAGCGGTAACGAGCTGTGGTATCTTGCCCCGTACAGGGGCGAGCGCACATCCTCTTTCCGTGTGAACGTGGCGAAACAGCTCTGGTACGACTTCGGTTTGGGCAAGGGCGGCGACATCTTCACGCTTGCCGGGGAGTTTCTGCAAAGCGATGACTTCATGAAGCAAGCGAAGTTCATAGCGGAAGCCGCCAATATGACGGTTGCCGGATGGGAAAAGCCCGTCTATCTCTCGAAGCCGACCGAATCCGTTTTTGAGGATGTGGAGGTCGCTCCGCTGCTCCGCTCACTGCTGACGGAGTATTTAGAGGAACGGGGCATCCCTTACGCCATCGCATCCCGTCACTGCTGCCGCTTGAACTACGGTGTGCGTGGGAAACGGTATTTTGCCGTTGGCTTTCCGAACATGGCAGGTGGCTATGAAGTCAGAAGCCGATATTTCAAGGGTTGCATACCTCCGAAGTCTGTATCACTGGTAAAGGCGAATGACATCCCGGCTGACGAGTGCCTCGTGTTCGAGGGCTTCATGGACTTTCTCTCTGCCGTGACGCTTGGTGTAACCGGTAACGCTGACTGTCTTGTGCTGAACTCAGTCGCCAACGTGGAGAAGGCGGCGGGATTGCTGGACGGATACGGGCGCATCGGCTGCTTCCTCGACCGTGACGAAGCCGGACGGCGGACGCTTGCCGCACTTACCATGCGATACGGGGAACGTGTCACCGACCGTTCCTCCCTCTATGACGGTTGCAAGGACTTGAACGAGTACCTGCAACTGACAACGAAAAAACAGAAAAACAACCATCTAAAAATCGAAGAACAATGAACATACTGAACAACAGAAACAAGAGAACATCAATATTCAAGGCAGTGGCGTTATGCCTGATAGCCGCCATGTCATTCACCCTCGTGTCATGTGACGATGACATGGACATCCAGCAGTCCTATCCCTTCACGGTGGAGGTCATGCCCGTGCCGAACAAGGTAGTAAAGGGGCAGACAGTGGAAATCCGCTGTGAACTGAAAAAGGAGGGCGACTTTTCGGGTACGCTCTATACCATCCGCTATTTCCAGTTCGAGGGGGAAGGCTCGCTCAAAATGGATAACGGCATCACCTTCCTGCCTAACGACCGCTACCTGCTGGAGAACGAAAAATTCCGCCTGTACTACACGGCGGCGGGTGATGAGGCGCATAATTTCATCGTGGTGGTGGAGGATAACTTTAGCAACTCCTACGAACTGGAATTTGACTTCAACAACAGGAATGTAAAGGACGACGATCTTACCATCGTTCCCATCGGCAACTTCAGCCCCTTGTTGAAATGATGCGTGTATTCATGACAATGCTCTGTTCACTTCTGACGGTCTGTTCTGTGTCCGCGCAGATCAGCCGCCAAGAGGGAACGGACGGGCAGGCGGCAATCTACCGACTGCCGCTTATGGAACGTGCTTTTTTATGCTGCCGCTACTTTGAAGGCTGGCACTCAGAAAAACACTACCCATACGTCGGTTGGGGTCACAAACTTTTGCCAAACGAGAAGTATTCGGCACGAACCATGACAAAACGGGATGCGGATGAACTTTTGCGGAAAGACCTGCGCAAATTTGTCGCCATGTTCCGTAAATTCGGGGTTGATTCGATTTTGCTTGGCACGTTAGCTTACAATGTGGGACCGGCGAAGCTGTTAGGCAGCAAAACAATCCCCAAAAGCACCTTAATCAAGAAGCTGGAAGCTGGTGACAGGAACATCTACCGTGAGTATATAGCCTTCTGCAACTACAAAGGAAAACGCCACGCCATGCTGCTCAAACGGAGAAAGGCGGAGTTTGCGCTGTTGTATATCCCATAAAAGGACTGACAAAACTGGCAAAAGACGTGCCATATTTAACTTGGCACGTCTTTTGCTCTATCACTTGATAGATTATCGTAGGATTTTCTCGTTAATTGACATCGTTGAGCCATTTTTGCCTATCGGTTTCCAAATAACACTTCAAGTTGTAAGTGTTGTGAGAGCAATACAAAACATAGTTATTAACCATAAAAAGTATAGCGAAATTATGAAGAAAGTATTTAGGAAAATTCAGAAAGGAACAACAAAAATGATTGAACGTATCAAATCGTTGGGGGAAATGGAGACGAAGCAGAAATGTGTAGTTCAACGGTTCGAGATTATCATTCCCCTCCACCAAAAAATAACGACCCAATATATAGCCTCCGCAAGTTTTACTTGCGGATTTTTTAGTTATCGCAGATTGGACAAAGGTTTCTTTGCTACTTTCTTTGTCCGCCATCATGCTCACTGAAAGAAAGTAGGGCGGCTCTCGCCGCCCCGCCACTCAAAAGCGTGTGTAAAGTCCCGTCACCATCGTGAACATTTCCTCCAGCATATCAAAATAGATACCCTCGTGTACGGCAATGTCCTTTGTCTTGCACTCAAAGGTCTTTTTGCTGAACGTCCTGCGGTAGAAGCGCATATTGTAGAGGTCTGCCCCTTCGTCATAGATGATGTCAAGGCGGTTGGCACTTGTTTTGTTCCTTGCAAGGCTCATCCGTAAGCCGTTGCCCATATCTATGAAATCACGGCTACCTGTCATGGCGGTGAAGCGTTTTCCGCCTATCTGCTGTAATATCGTCTTGGCTATCATATCTTTTGTTTTTAGGGTTTTAAGTATTGGCGGTGCGGACACCGCCATCCCGTTCAAAATTCTCGCATTTCGGAAATGGGGGTCTGCCGTTGTAGCCACTCTTTCACACATTCCATATTGTACTCGCTCGTGATGACTGCCGTATGGCTGTCGGTGGCGGTGAAACGTGTGCTTTCGTAATCATCTATCCACCCCTTGAGGGTGTCCGTTCCCCACGCTCCGGTATCGTCAAAGATACCGTCCAATGCCGTGATAGGTTCGCTGAACTTGACTATCAGCGTTTGATAGGTCGTGTTCATAGTCTGTCCTCCTTTCCCTTCTTTGCGTTCAGCCACTTGTCCCGTGCGGCTCGGCACTCGTCCAACGTGGGTTTGACACAAGAGAACAATTCTCTGTCTATGGGGTGGCGGTAGTCGTACTGCACAAGTGTCCGCCTGCGTCTTCCGATACCCGATTGGAAACGCTCGTATTTCTCCGTACCTGCTTCCGCGCAGGTGCTTACTCCGTTGATGGTCATTCGTGTTGTCATAATGTTGCTTTTTAGATGGTTAAAAATGTACTGACAGAACTCTGTTCTTCATCACCATTTCGGGGTTGCTTGTGTAGCGTTGGTGCAGGTAGAAATGGTGTGAGCCGAAGCCGTAAAGGAAAAACTTGTCAAGTTCGTGCTTCTCGGCAAACTCCTTTACGCTCTTTCTCAATTCCCCCTCACTCGTTGTGAGAGTGAGGAGGTTCACAAATTCAAGGAACATCGTGGGGATTGCATCATCCCACACACAAATCATACTTTCAATTCTTACTTCCATATCAATGTTGTTTTAGGGGTTATGCTATGCCGCTTTCATCCGCTCACGGATAAGGTTGGCGTTCTTGTTCACAAGGTCTATGATGCGCTCGTGATATTCGGTGTCCTGGTTGTGCTTGCCGTGGCACTGCACCACTTCGAGGGTTCGCAAGTCCACCTCTACGGTTTCAATAATCTCATCGCCAATCCTTGCCGATAGTATGAGGGTGTCGGCTTTCTTGTAGTATCCACTGCCAAACACGCAGATGCCCTGCGTCTTGCCCTCGTTGTAATACTCGTCTATGCTTTCAAGCACCTTGACGATTATTTCCTCGTCCGTGATTACCAAGCCGAAGAATTTGGATTTGTTGGCGATGAAATCCTCCGCATCTTTCTTTCGTTGGAGTTGTCGCTGTTGCTCACGCTCACGCCTTTCAATCTCCCAACGGCGTTGCTCTGCGGCTCTTTCCTTCTCGTGTATGGCTTCAATTTTTCGGGTTGCGTTGTCGTGTGCCGCCATGAAATCTTCGGGACAGATGTTCTTCGGGTTACGGAGGTCTTGACCGAGTTTTTTGAGCATACGCAGATAGTCGCACCACATTGAGAGATTGTCTATCTGATACTTGTGACGCTTGGCAATCAGATATGATGCCCAACATTCATCGGCAGTACGGGTATTGAAAAGAAAGTGTTTCATGACCTCAATCTCACCGCCTTTCATAAGGGTTTCAATTCTTGGGTCTGAAAGCAAGGCTTTGAAAAGACGCACGGGGGAGATGCCGTGGAAATCGCCCTTGAAGCCGTTACGTCTGAGTTGGGGCAATATCCTCATCTTTGGATATGCACAGCTTCTTGCCACCACATCATCGTATAGGCTGTTGTGCGGTCTTACCTCCATATCGCTGCCTAATGCCCACACATCGCAATAGCAGAAAAGGAAGCCACGGAGCAACGCCATGTCCGTAACCTTGCCGTCGGGTGAAATCCAACGCTGCACGACCTCGTGGCAGTAGAAACGCATCGGTTCGCCTTTCCTGCTCTCGCATCTGACCTGCGCCACGCGGATTACCTGATACCCTTTGCAGGTGGTTATCACGCTGAAATTCTGCGTTTCCTTGTAGATGCGTCTGCGTGTGTCCTGCACTTTGAGTTCGGCATGGCATTTGGGGCAGGTGCAGCCTTCAAGGGTGTCGCATAGTCCGCTGTCGCTGTGCCACTCGTGACCGCAGTCGGAACAGGTGATGTTCCCTTTCTTGGTGCGGTAGCCGATATGCTCAACGCAGTGGCGGTATGCCCAATCTATTTGTGTCGCTGATATGGGGCGAAGGTTGGCGGAAAGTCTTGCCACCTCTTTCTGTATCTTGGTCTTCGGTTTCATAAGCCTAAATCAAATAATGAGGGTTGGGGTTGGTTTTCTTTTCTCGCTGACGGTCTGTGGCGGTTCTGCAACTTGCGGAGTTCCTCCTCTTGGTATTTGCGGACAGCGTTCTGACGTGCCTCCGCCTTTTCCTCTGCCGTGAGTTTCACAACGTGGTTCACAACCACTTGGCAGTCCATCGGTTTGCCCACCTCTATCTCGTTTTCCTCATAGTAGTGGATGGCTTGCCCGAATATCTCTCCGTCCGTGAAACCGTTGCAACCGCTTTTCTGCACATAGTTCAGAATGTGGGTCACGCACTCGTCCATGTTCTTGGCAGGGTTGCGGTACTTCTTTGCAAATAGCGCATCTTCCTCCGCACGCTGTTCCAAGTACATATATATCGTTCTCTTGAAATGGTCTGTTCCTTTCATATCGCTGTCATTTTTAGATTATCTGTTTCAGTATCTCTCTCCAATAGGTCGGCTCTACCTCGCTGAGAAGGAAGTCCATGAAATCCCTCCGTGCGTCCTTGTTCAGTTCGTGGTACAATCTTCGGAAAGTTTCAAAATTGCCGTTGATGTACGTTTCCACCATATACACGAAGATGTTGTCCACCTCGTAATATCTGCACTGCTGCGCTGCCGTCTTGCTGTTTCTTTTTGCCATGTCGGTAAGGGTTAAAGGGTGAATAACCAAAGGATGAAGCCAAAGAAGGCAATGGTGGAAAGGATAGCCACGATTACACCTATCGCCACTCGGAACACTCCGTTTACAATCTCTCTGATGATGCCCCAAAGGATGCCGAACACCCCGAAGGCGGTGCGCATCATCAAGCCGCATATCGCCAACCCGATGTGTTGCGCCATTTGTCTGAAATTTGCCGTTGCCGTCATATCTTCGCTGTTTTTGATTTTTTTGTTTTTAATGCGGATTCAAGAGCTGAGGGAGTTGAGTTTCAAACTATCTTATCTGCCTCTCGTTTATCCGACATTTTTTTTATGCGTCTTTCTGTCGCATCGGTCGTTTTCGTTTCGGGTGCTTGAAAAGGTAGGGATTAGGGAATGCAAGGTTTTTCGGTCAAAATACTACCCGCAGGGCTGGAGATTTTTACCGAAAACAGGAGGCTTGACCTTGCTTTCCCGTCCAATCCCGGAATTACCTTTGCGCCCAGAACGAAAATGACTGACTGATGCGGCTTACTGAAAGGCGCAAAATGGAGGTAAACGAAAACAGAGGCAGATTGTGTAGAAAAAAACTTCAGGGGAAAATCCGTAAAAAAAAGAATCACCAAAAGGAAAAAGACATCACCGGAAGCGTGAAAAGGGCAAACCACAACAAAGGAAGTATGATTGTTTCCGATCCGACGGAACTTGTTCAGCCGGGTGGCAACAATCATTCTTCCCGGTTTGTCCGGCTGTGTGTGGGCGCCTGTTTCATTCATGGGGCAGGCTGACACACTCTGCATTCACTTTCCGCTTCCGGCAAAAGAGACAGCGAAAAAAGAAAAATCATTTGAAAACCCGTAAAAGCACCTCTTGGCATAGGCGCAAAAGAAAGGGGCATTGCTTCATCTGTCTAAACATCGTTTAGGCGTGAGGCAATGCCCTTTTCTCCAGCTATGCGGTAGTCGGCACACGTTTGTTCCAAACTCGTTTTGGGCAATGGTGTGCCGACGGACAATACCGCTTTTACGGAAAATTCTTATGAATGAGGGGATAAAAAACGGGAGTTTATATCAAAATCTCGAATTAAATAGCTACTTTTGCATACGAAGAGTTCTTTGAAGGTTACGCAACGCGCAGAAGGATAATGCAGTAGATAACTAACTAAATCGTAACCTATTACTATCAAGAGCAATTAACCTACGCTCATTTCCAATAAATTACACTCTTTTCGTAACTTCGGGGTGCAAATATACGATAAAGAATATAGAATCGCACAACTTCTTGCAAAAGAGATAACTGGCACTCTATCTCTTGAAGAACGAGAAGAGTTAGAGATATGGCGAAATGAAAATCACTCGACACAAGAACTTTACAAACAAATCCTTGACCCTCAAAACAGAAGTCAAAGAGATCAATTCGTCAAAGAATTAAACTTAGAAAAATCATGGAAACATGTGCAACAACAAATAATTCCCAAATACAGTCACATAAAGCATTCTCTAACATGGATATCCGGAATTGTTGCAAGTATTTTAATTATCATCGGAGTCTCTCTTGTTTTATTCAATGCCCCAAAATCAGACCAAGTGTCGAAAATTATTGCAGGTATTCACTCCGGTAGTCCGAAAGCAATATTTATTACCCCTGAAGGAAAACAAATCCATCTAACTCCACAAGACACCATACAAACACTAAAATTAGAAAATGGCCTAATAGCGATCAATCAAGGCAATACATTCGAATATTCGGGAAGTGATAATCAGCCTCTAAACATAAACAAATTCAATACGATTCAAGTCCCTCGCGGAGGAGAATACGAACTAATTTTACCCGATAGTACTCATGTTTGGATAAATTCAGATTCAGAGCTCTCATTCCCCGTGCATTTTAACAAAGAGAACCGAGAAGTTATACTTTCAGGAGAAGCATATTTTGCAGTTGCAAAAAAAATGAAACAACCATTTATCGTCAAGACCAAGGATGAAATAGAAATAAAAGTTCTCGGTACACAATTTAACGTACGAGCTTACCCAGAAGCAAGGACGATAGAAACAACGCTAAATCAAGGTGCCGTAAAAATATCAAGCAAACAGCAAAGTGTGGAATTAAAACCCAATCAGCAGGCCGTATACACGAAAACAAACAAACAAATAAATACCCGAAACGTGGATGCTTCTCTTTACTCTGCATGGAAAGATGGCTTATTTGTTTTCGAAAACCAGCCACTTGAAGACATCATGACAACACTGGCTCGTTGGTACAACATTAATGTATTTTATTCAAATCCTGCAGTTAAAGATTTCCATTTTACAGGAGATCTCGAACGCTATAGTGATTTCAAACAAACTCTCCAAATGCTTGAAAAAGCAACATCTATACACTTTATTATTAACGAGAATAATGTAACAGTTGAAGAAATTTATCAAATTAAAAATTAAAATTGGGGGAATTGGGGAATTCCCCCAGCATAATCAATTTATAAACAGTCCTATTAAAATCGATTATTAAAATTATCAAGAATCAAAGTTATGGAAAAAAAACGAAAACTCACCTTTGAATCACATCAAAGGCTAAGAAAAATGTTTTATCTCTTTACATTAAGTTTCTTTTTCATGGTCACATTTACCATGGTATCTCAAACAAAGGCATTCGCACAAAATGCAAGAATTACCGTAAAAATGCAAGAAGCTACAATTGACGAATTAATAAAAAAGGTTCGTACAGAAACCAACTATCGATTTCTCTACCGTGTAGAGGAAGTAAATAAATTTGGGAAACGTAATATCAATGTCAAAGATGTAACCATCGAAGAATTTTTACAATCGATTCTCTCAAATACCCAATTAACGTATGAAATAGAAAATGACGTTATTATCATTCGTCCCGTCAAAGCTAAAGAATCTACCTTACAAAAAAAACGAACCATAAAAGGTGCTGTAAGTGATTCCAAAGGAGAAACCTTACCTGGAGCCACCATCCTGCTAAAAGGCACCAGTCTAGGTGTTGTTACTGACATGGATGGGAAATTCAAGATTGAAATAGCCGATCAAGATTCTATCATTCTAGTCGTATCATTTGTCGGAATGCAAACTCAAGAGATCCATGTGAAACAAGCTCCCAAAGATGACGATAAAGAAATTGTTATTCGTTTAAAACCAGACGTGACCGAAATGGACGAAGTTGTCATTACGGGTTACGCCAATGTAAATAAAGAGAGCTTTACCGGAAACACAATAGCAGTAAAACGAGATGAATTATTGAAAGTGTCTAAAACTAACGTAATAAAAGCTTTACAAGCATTTGATCCGTCATTTCGTATCCAAGAAAACAATGAATGGGGATCCGATCCGAACACCCTTCCTGAAATGTCTATCCGAGGAGCTTCAGGAACAGGTATCAAACAACTGGATCCCAACTATACAACCCGTGGTAATTTGGAGAACAATCCGAATCTTCCAACCTTTATCATGGACGGTTTTGAAATCAATGTACAAAAGTTATACGATTTTGACCCGAATCGAATTGAAAGTATTACCATCTTAAAAGATGCTGCCGCAACAGCACTCTACGGTTCTCGTGCCGCCAATGGAGTTGTTGTCATTACAACCGTCACACCCAAACCCGGAAAAATAAATGTTTCATACAATATGACCGGCTCCGTCGTTTTCCCTGATTTATCAGATTACAATCTATTAAATGCACAAGAAAAACTTGATTTGGAAGAACTTGCCGGATGCTATAAAGACAAAAATGGGGATACAACTTTTGAAGGAGAAGAAGAATATTATGACAAACTGGCTAATATCAAATCCGGAGTTGATACCTATTGGTTATCCAAACCTCTGGAAACAGTGTTTAATCACAAACACAGCTTGTTTGTTGAAGGTGGTTCTGAAAACATTCGCTTTGGAATAGACTTATCATACAACACGAATAAAGGAGTTATGAAAGGTTCTTTCCGAGATAATACCGGAGCAGCACTTTATCTAGATTATCGTATTGGCTCTCTACAAATTCGGAATCAAGTAAGTTACACCATTACCAAATCCGAAGAATCACCTTATGGAGATTTTTCTAAATATTCTCGGGCCCAACCCTATGACTCCTACAAAGATGAAAATGGAGAATATACACCAACTTTAAAAAACTACAAAAATACGGCTGATAGGGACCGGGAAAATCCTTTATACGAATCTACCCTTTTTAATTTCGATAAAAGTAAAACGGAAGAAATTATTAACAACCTAAACGCCAATTGGTACATTACTCCCCATCTACAAGCGAAAGCAACTATTGGTATTACCCGAACCTTTACAAAAGGAGAAAAATTTCTCGATCCTCTTTCAAAAAGAAATTCAAAGCCACTTAGTTTAACACAACTAACTTCTGGAGAGTTAACACAACGTAGTAGCGATTATTTTAGTTGGGATATGAACGCTTTCATTTCTTACAACCGTAGTATTTCCAAACATAATATTAATGTTACGATGGGTACAAATATCAAAGAAACCTCATCTAATAATTCATCTACTCAATACAGAGGATTTCCTTCTGGTGCCTTACACTCACCTAATTATGCCCAAGAAATTTATCAAAAACCTTCTACAAACGAAGGTAGTTCCCGATTATTTTCAGCTTTCGGAACAATCAACTATAGCTATCAGAATATCTACCTATTTGACCTAACAGGACGTATTGATGGTTCATCCAAATTTGGTGCTGATAAAAAATATGCCCCATTCTGGTCAACAGGAATAGGTATTAACATTCACAATTACCCCTTCATGGAAAATTATGCTTACATCTCAGAATTAAAAATCAGAGGTAGCTACGGACAAACTGGTAACGTAAATTTCTCAGATTACGAAGCAAAAACGATGTACACCTTGGATGACGAAAGTTGGTATCAAACGGGAGCAGGAGCTGCCCTAAGTGCTTTTGGTAATAAAGACTTGAAATGGGAAACAACGAATGTATTGGATGTCGGTATTGAAGTTAGCATTTTAGACCGCCTGTTATATGCCAAAGTCAGTTACTATAACAAAAAAACCGTAGATTGTATCAACAGTGTCACCATTCCCAGTTCTACGGGTTTTACCACCTATAAAGACAACATCGGAGAGGTTCGTAACCGAGGATTCGAGATCGAAGCTAGAGGTGAAATCATCCGTCAAAAAGATGTACACATGGCAATCTATGCAAACTTATCACACAACAAAAATACCTTATTGAAAATAGCCGAAAGTCTGAAAGCATACAACAAAAAAGTTGATGAACATTTTTCTGATATTAGTAATCGATATAATGGAACAACGAATAAACCATTCACAAAATATGTGGAAGGTGTATCCATGCGATCAATATGGGGAGTTCGTTCATTAGGAATAAATCCTGCAACCGGAGAAGAAGTTTTCCTCAACCCGGATGGTTCTAGCTCAGATACATGGCAATCTTCTAATCAAGTTGTTTTAGGTACTACAGAACCCGATGCACAAGGATCATTTGGGTTAAATTTAAGTTATAAGAATTTTTCTCTTTTTGCCAACTTCATGTACGAATTTGGAGGCCAGCGTTATAATAGTACACTGGTCGACCGAGTAGAAAACGCTGATATTTATTCGGAAAACGTGGATAAACGAGTATATACTTCCAGATGGCAAAAGCCAGGAGACATTGCTAAATATAAAAAATTGGAAAGCGGAAGAGACGGACGTCCCGCATCTACAAGACCGACATCCCGTTTCGTACAAGATTACAATATGGTATCTTTAAACTCAATCAGTCTCGGTTATGACTTTTCCAAAGAATGGCTTAAACGTACCGGATTAAGTGTAGTGCGATTCGAAATTGGAGCTGAAGACATCGCTCGCTGGTCAAGTGTAAAAGAAGAACGAGGATTAAGTTATCCCTTTGCCCGAACGATCAATTTCTCATTAAGAGCAAGTTTTTAAATTATTATCTATCATGAATATTACGAAATTAATTATAGGAATCTCTATCTTGTTCTCCCTAACCGGGTGTAACGATTGGTTAACTGTCACCCCAAAAGACAGTTTGGATGAAGATCAATTATTCGCAACAGGCGCAGGCTACCGGAATGCCTTGCATGGAATATATAAAAATATGGCATCAAACGCCATGTACGGAAAAGAAATGACTTGGGGAACTCTTGATGTCTTGGGCCAAGTTTACTATGCTTATTATCTACCGGATTCATACGAGAGTATGAGTAATTACAAATATGAGGATGAAAATGCTAAAACTCTCATTGACGGGATGTGGTCCAAAACATATAATGCCATTGCTAACAGTAACAACTTATTAAGTAGAATCGGCAGTGAAGATCCCTCAAAATTTTCAGGAGGAGAAATGGAGAAAAACACAATTGAAGGCGAAGCCTTAGCATTAAGGGCTCTTCTTCATTTTGATATGTTGCGATTATTTGCTCCAGCAAAAGAAGAGTCCAACACAACTTACATCCCCTATTTCGAGAAATACCCATCCACGTACGAACCAAATCTATCTATTAGTGAATTCATGGAAAAGGTAATTCGAGATTTAGAAAAAGCGAAAACATTAGTCGCTCCCACTGACACAGTTAGTGAACGTAGAGATCGCCTAAATAGTAAAAATAGATTTACCATGGGAACGATAGACGGGAATATCGAACATAACGTAACGGATTTATTCGAAGCATATCGAGGTTTTCGTATAAATTATTATGCAATAAACGGGGTGTTAGCTAGAGCCTATGCATTCATCGGGAAATATGAAGAAGCATTCAACATTACCGAAGAGATCATAACAGCAGTAGACAACACCAAACAACGATTATTTTCATTCACGCCAAATGCCGATGTTGAAGAAAATCCCAAAACATTCCTTGATCTGTTATTCGGACTTTCCAATGAAAAGCTAGCAGATAATTACACGGCAGAATACAATGCCACCGGGAAGCTATATGTCGATCATTATACAATAACGTTTGACGACAATGCTGATTATCGAAATACTAAACTATTAACCAAAAGTGGGACCAAATATTTTTCTACAAAATATTTGCCTTCATCTATTAACAGTATCACTAGTCACATTTGCGCAAAACTCATACCCATGGTTCGCCTAAGTGAAATGTACTATATTCGGGCCGAATATTATGCCAGCATAAATGATTTCTCTAATGCTATTAAAGAAATGGATATTGTCCGGGATGGACGCGAATGCACTAAAGGCCGTCTAGATGATATTATTAAAGACGAAAAATCTTTCCGTAAGGAGTTGATAAAAGAAGCCCAACGTGAATTTATTGGAGAAGGACAGGTATTTTTCTATTTTAAGAAATTTAATCAACCAATTTACTCTTCAATGAAAGAAAGTGATTTTACACTTCCCTTACCAGATAGTGAAACTATTCTTTAAAAATCCAAGAACATGAAAAAATATATCATTATATTATGCCTCATTATTGCAACGATCTCTTGTTCAAAAGAAGATGTCGAAAGATTTTCTTCTCAAAGGCAACTATTTTTCCCAAATGAAAACGGACAGGATACGGTGAATATTTCCTTTAGCCACTATCCGGGACAAAATACAGTAAAAGTTCCTTTTGTTCTCTCTCTTATTGGTCCGACTCCTTCGGAAGACCTTGAATATAAGGTCTCCGTAGTTGATTCGTTGACAACCGCTATTACTGGGGATTACGAACTTCCCACCTCCCCAATTTTTCGTAAAGAAAGAACAAGTGACACTTTATGGATTACCCTACATAAAGAAAAATTAGAAGAAAAATCTTATCTCCTAAAAATTCAAATTGAAGGGAACTCGAACTTTATCGCAGGTTATCACGACAAACAACAAGCTCAACTAAGATATAACAACATTATCAGTTGTCCTTTATGGTGGGATGAAGTCATTGAAACAGAATATCTAGGCATATATTCTAAAGAAAAATACGATGCCTTTATACTCGTTACCGGTGAAGTTTCCTTAGAAAATAAAGAACCTTGGGAAAAAAGAGAGCTTTGCTTACAATTAAAAAAGGCTATTGAAGCATCACTTGCTGACGACGACCCGAATAATGACATAAAAGAAGCAAATGGTTCACCCATGATTATACCTTGTTATTAATTCAAAATCGAATTATCATGAAAATTTTAAATATAACATTTTTATTATTTTTTATTGGAGCATTTATAACAGGCTGTTATGATGATAAAGGAAGTTATGCCTACTCGGATATAAATCAAATCGAAATTGAAAAATTTTTATATAGTGGACAAGCATTTACAGTAGGAGATACCATTCGTGTAAATCCTAATCTAACCTTCTCCAAAGATCCAAGTGACACGCTTACTTTAAATTATGAATGGCGATTTGCAGGAAAAACTAGAAAAGATTGGAACCAAAAAAACTTTTTTTGGATCGTAGATACTATTGCTAGAGGGAATTTGGAGATGCGTATTACGGATACAAAAAATGGGATGGTTTATCTGAGAAACATCGCTATCAGTTTAAGTAGCGAATTTGATGCATTCGGCTGGGCTGTACTTGCAGATAAAGACAATCATTCATCTTTAAGTTTCATCAAAGAACGTGAAGTAAAAGATGAACAAAAGAACACGATATTTGATAATGTAGTATATCAAAATATTTATGAAACTCGGAATAATGGCGAATTGTTAGGACAATCTCCGCTAAAACTACACATGCATTTCTGTCAAGACAAATCATCAACGATTGGTCAGGTCATGGTTATCGAAGGAAGTTCGCCTTATATGGTTGACCTAAACGGTAAAACATTGAAAAAAGAGATTACAATTAATCAAGCCTTTGCCAACCAGACTCTTCCCGCTGATTTCAAACCGGTAAACGCCATGTTTATGAGATGGTGTGATCTTATTGAAAATTATGACGGAAAAATCTATTCCAGAATCAAAGGAACCGATCAATTATTTCATTCTAGCGCATTCTTACAAACACCACTTCAGTTTGAAGGTAAAGTGCTTGAACAATGTCACTTGATCTTAGCAAAATACATGAAAAGTGCTTGTGCAATAGCTCATGACAAAAAAAATAACCGATTATTATTAATCATGGACGCATCCTATGGTTCTGCCGCCGGCGCAGGAGAAGTAAAAATTTGTCCGGGGAAACCGAACACGGGTAGCGTTGAAGGATGGGTTCCCTTGGACAATATGGGTGACAACAAGGTTATTCATATTGGTTACTTCACCCCCAAAGGTTCAGGGCAAAAAGTTGGAATTTTTATGATATTACAAGATAAAAATGGGAAATACTGGACTCAAGAATTCGTGTTAAAACGCCAATACGACACGTCATCCTATTACCTCGAAGAGTGTGAACGGAATCCAATAGACTTGACTTCCATCTTAAAAGAAAATAGTATCATTTACGCACTTCCGTATCAAGTCGCATCAGAATTTGTTTTAATATCCAGTGGTGCAGATATTTACTTATATGACCGTAACTCCCCCAATGATAAAATTAAACTTTTCTATACTTGTGAGGGAACCGTGACTTGTATTGAAGCAGAAAGATTCTATCATCGTCACGCTGGAGTTGGTACGGATAACGGCAAAGTTGTGATTTTGAATATGGAAAAAGCAAAAAATTTAGAAACCAAAAAAGAAAAAGTAATTTGGGATACTCCTACAAATATAAATTTCGGAAAAATTATAGATATCCGATTCAAGACCCAATACGGTAACGATTGGAATTAGTCTCTTTATATATCACACGAAAGGACTGTGGAATTTAGAAGTACCACAGTCCTTATTTTATAGTTTTATCCCTAAAGATTGCACTAGAAAATTATAAAAGCAATATAGCCATCTAAATCTTCTCATAAATTTGTCTATCAAAATGAAAAACTACTTCTGAGCATTAACACGTTCTTTGATAACCTTTGAATTCAAGTACAAAAAGGCTAGACGAGGATTCGCCTCTTGCACAACCAAACATAAAGAATCGGTGGTCAATTGACCTATTTTCTCTTTTGTTGCATACTCGGCCTTGCTTCCATCCTCTGTAACCTCAAATCCTTTCACGATAAGGTAGCCATCTTTTATTTCCCAAGATTTCAATTCTAAAGAAGGAATATTTATTGACTCACAAACACCACCTTTTTTGAAATTAAAACCTTTCAATTCGCCTGTTGATTGATATGTATAGGGATTACACCATTCACCGACAATTGCTTTTTCCATTTCTTTTTGAGGGTCACTTGTACAAGCAAAAGCAAACAAGATCAAACTAATACATAATAACTTTTTCATCTTTTCCATTTTAAATTAAAATTATATTTATCTAAACACATGATTTATTTCACAAAGTCATACTTTTGGTCGACCCCACGCTCATTCACATTAATTCCTTCTTTCATCCAACGAGGCATCGGAGTATCTTTCAAATAATAGTCAAAAAATTGTTGCAGACGAATTGTCCAGTCAATCTCTGCCGCCTTATTATAAAGGAAATGTCTGTCTCCCTTGTAATTCAACAACCACGCAGGTTTATGCAACCGTCTCATTGCCAAGAAAAGATTTAACCCTTCGGAATACGGCACCGCCTCATCCCCATCACAATGAAATATTAGTAACGGAGTCTGAATCTTATCCGCATAAAAGATAGGTGAATTCTTGATATACGCCTCCGGGTCATCCCAAAGTGTCTTCCCCATCCGGCTTTGTGTTTCCTCGTACATAAACATTCGAGGCATACCGCTTCCCGTTCGGATACCAGTGTAAGCTGAGACCATATTAGACACGGCAGCTCCCGGACTAGCACATTTAAACATATTGGTTCGTGTCACCAGATAAGCGACCTGATAACCAGACCAGCTATGCCCTTGTACTCCAATGCGATCTTTATCTGCAATACCACGATCAATCAACATTTGAGTCCCACTAACCACCGCATTATAACAACTTTCACCTGGGGCACCTACAGTAAAATGTACATCCGGCATAAACACCACATATCCATTACTCACATAAGTTACCGTATTAATCATCGCACTACTCAACGAGGGAAGTTGGTAAGTATGAAGATCTCCTGTGTGAGTCTCGTAGAAATTTACAATGACAGGATAACGTTTCGTTAAATCATAATTCTCTGGCAAATACAACAAACCCCGATTCGGTTTTCCCTCAAAATTCGTCCACTCTACCAATTGCACACTTCCCCACAAATAATTCTCTTGTTGAGGATTCGTGTTTGTTATTCGTACGGGACGTGTGAAATCATTCTTACTCCACCAAAGCTCCCGGAATTCTGTATAGCTTTGTCGGGTAAACAGATAAAATTTACCATTCTCGGACTGCTGATTAAAATACAAATCATAAGCCCCAGACATCAATTTTTTTACTTTCCGGTTAGGAGTCAACACGTAAACTCCTTGATCCAATGTTTCACGATCTAAACCATGCACTAAAATATTCTGCTTGGGGTTAATCCAACGCATCTCTCGATTCGCTTTCAACAAACGCAAAGAAATACCATGTTCACGTCCCCATCCATTCGTTAATGAATACGTGGGTTGCTTACCAGTAAGATCCACCACCCACATATCATATTTATCATACAGGACAACTTGATCTCCACCTGCCAACCAACCTGCAATACCATAAGGAACCGCAGGTTTGGGTAGATCATGCTCCTCGTTATACACGGCAAATCCTATCGGTGTCGAAACATCTGTCAATTCTCCCGTTTCCGGGTTCAACTTATACCATACCTTCTTTTCGGCATGATACAGCATGGCATATTTTCCATTCGGACTCCACACGGGCCGTTGCCGAAAATCTTTAAATAATAATGTCCGTTCACCCGTTTCCAAACTCACTAAATACAAGTCTGCCGTTACTTCATCTCGCCAATCCGCAAGTCCCCGATAAGGAGTTTCATCTGCAATAATAACATAACGATACTCGTCACAACTCGGCTGATACATCTGATCTATATGAGAGGGAGCCACCAATACACATTTTTTCGAATCCACGTGGTACACGTATTTAGGCATTTTTCGTCTATCTCCCCCTAATCCATACGACTGCCTACTCTGTGAAACTTCATCATCCCATTTCCACAACTCCAACTCAAAACTCTTATCCGGTTTCGCTTTCGGCTTCCGTTCTTCCTGTTGCTGTAATCCCACGTCCACAAATATATATTTTCCATTGTTGAAAACAGAATAAATCCCCCCTCGAACTTTATATTCGTCCGATACAACCACCTCTTTAGTGTCCATCACCAACCGATACTTCCCATCAACAACTGAAAACGTGTATAATAAATCCGGCTCTCTCAAATATGAAGAATCTGAAGCTACCGAGAACACTCCCTTCAGCCCCCCTCGGTTCAGAGAGAAATTAGTAACAATAGCTTTTTCATCATCATAAATAACCTGATGTTTCCCTTTTACCAGACCAACTCGTAAAGATTTCTTTCCGTTATGATTCCGAATATAAACCACTGATTTATAATCGTCTGTTGAAAAATAATTTTCCACGCTATCTATTCGTACAGAATCCCCAGTTTCAAAATTCCAAACAATCAACCGACGAAGAGCCCGATTCTTTCCATCTCGATCAATCGGATAAGAATAAGAAATCAGAGGAGAATGAGGAGACTCTCGAAAACCATAAGGCTTATCCCAATAAGTTTTTTTCATATCCTTCAAGGATAACAAAAAAAGAGAATCTTTTCTCTCTTTCAACGTATCAAGCGGAGAGGGCTGCACCACGTATCTCAATCCCTTTCCTTGATTAAAAAAACTCATCTCTCGAACATTGGGGAACTCATACACCTTACCAGATGTCATGTCACGTAAATAAGTAACAGGCACATCTTTATCATGTCCTTCTTGATCTATATAAACAAAGCGATAAGTCACCCATTTGCCATCTTCTGACATCTGTTGCCCCTCAACTCTTCGCCATAATTTATAAGCCTCCATATCCAGAGGCTTTTTTTGAGATATACAATCTGCTATTCCAAGAAATAACAGACTGTATAATAATACAATATATTTTCTCATTTAGATCAACGCTTTTTCATGAAATAATCGATATCTCCCTGATAATCGGCTGAATCATCGCCCAACAAATATTTGGCAAAATGGAACCACATTTTCCGTTCGAAGAAATCTCCATTCTCTCCAAAGAAGCCATGCGTACTACCGGGCAAAACAATCATATCAAAATTTTTTCTTGCCTGAATCAAAGCCTCTACCACCCGGAATGTATGCGAAGGATGCACAGTTTTATCCATATCCCCCGTCACGATCAGTAATCCTCCTTTATAATTTTTTGCCAGCTCTTGGTTCGTTTTGCTTTTGGTCTCGAAAGTAATCTCTTCCCGATCTCCGTTCACACTATCCTTGATCACTCGTTTATTCTCTTTCACCCCGTAATGGATCTCCACGAACCCTTTATTGTATATATTATTGTCATGATTTCCCGCACATGCAACAGCCGCACTATAAAAATCAGGATAGGTACAAATTGCCGCAGCAGTCATAAATCCACCTCCTGAATGCCCGTACATCCCCACTTTTTTACCATTAATAAAAGGATAACGATCAGCCAACTGCTCTATTGCATACTTATCATCAGCCAACGGGTAATCCCGTTGATTTCCATATCCGTAAGTATGGTAAGCCTTCCCCCTCATGGGTGTTCCTCCACGATGCCCCATAGCCACCACGATAAAACCGACTTGTGCCAAACGAGTATTCAAATCGTCATCCAACGTGAAACGGGTTTGCACGTATTCATAGAATGGCCCCGGATACACCGTAGATATAATCGGATAACATTTTGTTGAATCAAAATCTGCCGGTTTCCACATGATACCATATATATCCGTCACGCCATCTGCCGCTTTCACTTTAAAACGTTCCGGAGCACGCCACCCCATCTCATATACCCGGCGAAGATCAGGTTTTCCCAACTCCATAATGACCTTTCCCTGCCGATCTCGCAATACATTTACTGGCTCCAAATCTACTCTAGAATAACTATCTACAAAATAACGACTTGACGGAGAGATCGCCACGTCATGCGAAGCATCCTCCGGGGTCAACAATGTAACAGCATCCTTCTTATCCAAGTCGGCTCGATATAACACGTAATAATAAGGATCTATATTTTTCTCTTTACCCAATCCAACAAAATAAATCTGTCGTTTAGCCGTATCAATCTTCTGAATTGGTCCAGCCACCCAAGGCCCAGAAGTCACTTGATTCTTCAAATTCCCATCCTTGTCATACAAATAATAATGTCCCCAACCGGTACGTTCCGAACGAAACAGAATCTCGTTTCCATCATTCAAAAAATGGATTGCACGCATTTGATAATCCAAATAAGGCTTATCCTCCTCATGAATTAGAACTTTCACGTCACCCGTTTCAGTATTTACCATACAAATCTCCGTCTCATCCCATGTACGTTTGTACCGTTGGAAATAAAGACGCAAACCATCATTACTAGTATACAGGAAATCAATATATTGATCTTTCCAACGACTAATATCTATTTTCCGGACTTCTTTTGTATCCAAATCACCAATAATCAATTCATACTGAATTACGTTTTTATCGCCGGCTAATTCAGCTTTATAAGTTTTTAATTTCGGACGAGGGTTTGCCAACGCATCAATTAACCACAATTCCTCTACTTTACGAGCATCTTCCCGAATTGCATAAAACCGGTGTCCCTTTTTAAGCCAATACGCCTCACAACCAAAACGTCCCTCCATTTCTCCTTCGTCTTCCCGATTAAAAGAATAATATTTTTCACCATCATTCGTTAACTGAATCTCTGTTGTATCCTTCCCTTTGGCAGGATTTCCCACTGCATACAAATTATGATGTCTTGCATATAACATATAAGCACTATCCGCCGAATAATACATCCAATAAGGAGGGTAACTTTTCCCCTTTTGACTCCCCACAACCTCCAATTCCTTTGTATATATGTTATAAGTAAAATTACGACCATCCATGTAAAAACGAATAGTTTCCCCATCCAAGTCAAACTCAAACTGTAAGTCTAATAACTTCGGATCACGAGCCCGGCGAGTAATTTCACTAACTTTAGCCAATAACTCAGCATTATCAAAAAGTAACCTTTTCGTACGTTTGTCCGGATCTACCAGATAATATTTATTCCCTTCTTCCGTCCAGAAAGAATACCAAAAACGATCTGTATTATTAATATAACGAGAATGTACATCTAATGAATACTTTACTATTGGCATTGTTGTCAATTCCCGAAACCTCTCTGCCAAAGCATAATTTGCCTTTTGCTGGGCATTTATCGATCCTACAAACACCAAAAATAATAGGACTAAAAACTTTTTCATACACGATTATTTACATACAAACATCCAACCTTTTACATCAAAAAATTCGGGGGGCCCAAGCCCCCCCTTGCACACAACAATATCACATTTTAAAAGTATCCGTACTTAACGTCACCCCAACTGCTATACTTAAAAATAACATCTACAATCTTACCAAGATCATGTGCTTCAAACAATGGAGTAGTCTTTGTCATATCATTATCATCAATCTCAAATATGTACAAATCACCATTTTCCAAACCTACCGCAACATGGGCATTAGCTTCATGCCGATAGGGATTGAAATCTTTAAAAGCAATAGAAGTAATCTTATGATCAAAAGTCTTAACAACCCCCTCTTTAAAGTTATCACGGTAATACTCATGAAAATAAAGCGTATTACCAGAAGCGATCAGCATATAGTCTCGGTAAGGAAGCACGGCCATATCTACAAAATCAGTAAACATACTAGCCGACATCTCGTGAATTTTACTTTCCAATACCTCGACTGAACGGCTCCCTCTTCTTCCAGAAGGATACGTCTGATAATTATTCATCAAATATTTCCCATGTTGCTTAATAATCGTCACATATGAATCTGAATGGTGAAAACCTGAACCAACCACTTCACCTTCTATATTTTGAAATAATGACATATCCACATCATTCTCTGCCGTAAAGAAAGGAGCTAACTCTGCATTATAATAAAAATCACCCGTGGGACGTGATTCCTTTTCCCAAATCCCGTACAATGTATTGTCCTCATCCAAAGCCAATAAATAAGGAGTCTGCGGGTAAATTGAGGGTGTTATAGATTTAAACTTCTTCCCATCAAAAAGAGGAAGATCCGAATAAGTCCCAACATGATAGGCCTCTAAATCATAATTCTTTTTGTACAAAATCGTACCATCCGCATTCAATAAATATCCTCCAGAGGCAGATTGTGTTGCATCTACAACATTAAAATTAGCCGGGATCCCAACCAAAAATTCATCGGCAACAAAAACCTCTTTTTCCATTGAAAATCCATGTAATTCCAACGGCTGATCTTGTTGTAATACCATAACTTCCCCAGGGATTGTAGCATAATCATCCTGCACGTAGTGCTCCACAAGCTTCCGAGGCCCTGAACCCAAGGCCTGTCCATTATTGTGCAATGGATAAATATCCTTTCTCACCCCAATATAAGTCAAATACTCTACATCATCTTCTGTCTCTTCCTTTTTACCCATCACGATTGACAATACTGATTTGTTCCCCTCGTCAGACAACACCATCCACCCTGTTTCATATTGGGATTGTACGGTAATCCTGATCAATTTATTAAAATGCATACCCGACTTTTTATCTATCGGACAAAACGTTACATTATGAGTCGCTATATGATTAGACATAAATGTGTATGTAGGCTCCGTTGACACAAGCTCTGTTCCCACATACCATTCAAACTCCATCTCCGGATTAATACTATCAACGGTAAATACAACTTTGGGAGCCAGTACAATTTCTTCCCCGGCGTAAACGGTATATTTCTCTTCTATATTCTCCCATCTTTTAACTTCATTTATCTCCTTGAAATCCTCATCCAATTTGTTATCCAAACAACTTGTAAGAGCAAGCAAGGCAGCTATTATTAATAAATACTTTTTCATAAATTCCATATATTATTTTATCCAATAACAGGTACAGTCACCTCATCTCCATTTTCATCTATAAAAGGACCGTATTTCTCCAAATATCTTTTCAGGGTTAAAGCACACCGACGAATCACATCTGAGTCGTCAAGCGTAATCTCCGGAATTCCCCCGTTAGCCTCAATCAGCAACTCAAACTTTTTAATGGTAAATTCTCCTAAATTTGCCCAAATCACCCATTCATCTTCATTCCACCATTCCGGTCTAGAAGCAATATCTGAAATTGATATAACTGCCGTACGGAAAGGCGTATCTCCTTGACTATATTTTTCACTATCAGCAATTCTAAACACGACACGTCGAATCTCCGAAGATAAAATCTCACTATTCTTGAACGTAATATAAATCGTATCCGCTACTCGATCTTTATGAAACACGAAATCTTCCGATATATCATAATTTGCGGCATCCAATGTCGTTTCCTCTTTTACTACTTCCAACTTAAAAGAACAATCTTCATCAAACATTCTACCGGAAAGATTCATGGCAACAGGTACTGAAATATCACCTTCCGGATAGAAAAAGAAAGAGGTAGAAGTACTGTCATTGGTAGCGTTCTTTGTAAAATAGATATAAGAAACGTCATTCGAATTTTCTAAAATTCCCCTTTCGTCACAAGCATAAAGTAACACCAAGGATACAAAGACTAATATATACTTTTTCATAATCTCAACAATTAAATGTTCTCACTATCCGGCACATCCAAAATGAAATACTCCGGTTTCCAATTATTAACGGTCGGTACAGACTGATTCAGACGCTTAAACATAAAGAATATCTGACCTTCGCCCAAAAATTCCCGACGTGCATCTGAAATTAATCTATCCATAAAATCAGACTTTAATGTGATTCCTGATAAATCAACATTTCTCAGATTACGTCCCTTTTTCACTTGCATCAAATAATCGATTGCCTCTGACGGATCTTTATCAAAACAAGCCTCTGCTGCTATATAATAGATCTCACTCATACGAATAATCGGGATCAAATTCGAACTCAATATTCCTTCTGATGTTGCATTGTTTTGATAAGCATACTTCATCAAACGATTCACCGCACTCAATTGGTATCTTTTACGATAGTCATCCGTTTCTCCGTTAAACAAATTATCCACCTCTTTTACTACCATAAACAATTGATTCCCATTAGCATCGAGAACGTCATTCAGCGCCTTGTCCCAATCGGTCAATTTTGTTGAATAAAAACCGCACAAAATATCATCATAAAATTTCAAATTCCCGTTTGCCATCTTACTTGCCGAAGTAAAATTATAATATTTCGTATTATTTTGGAAATCAATAATTTCCTTTGCGACATTATATGCTTCATTAGGCTGATTATTATATAAATATGCCCGAGCCAAAATACCGGAAACAGCATAATAATTCATTCGGAATCCCCGATATTCGAAAAAGCGTCCACCAGTAGGACCACTAAAACGCTCTGCAATCCTTAATTTACTTACATTAATTGAATCATATTTATAAACTAACTTTCTTGCATCCTCCAAGTCCTGTATAACATTCTCCATGCACTCCTCTACAGACAACTTCACAGACAGAACCTCCGGATAACTTTTAATATACGGAATATAGGTTCCTTTAGGAGAAGTCACCGGTGCCGGAGCAAAAATTCGTAACATATCAAACTGAATAAAAGCACGTAACGCCAACGCTTCGCCTTCCAATAATGCTCTTTCAGATTCTTTAAGTTCAAATAAATCCGGGTCAGCATGACGAGCATGAGCGATCAAGTTATTACAGTTAGCTACAGCATTATATCCTTCTTCCCAGATTGCTTGAGGCAATTTATGAAAATCAGTGTATTCATAATCGTAAAAAGCAGCCCCTTCCTTATACTGCCTTCCCGGATACTCAGATGGCATATTTTGAACATTATAGCATTGAGCCAACACATCCATCACCCCCCAAGTCATCTCCCGGCCATACATATTCACTCCGGACAATGATTTATACACCCCATTCAACACATTCCGATAACCATTGCCAGTAGAGAAAACCTCGTCCTCACTGATTTGTTCTTCCGGTTGTACATCCAGCCAGCTATTACATGCCGAAAACAATACCGGTAATATACATATAAGTAGTAATCTATTCATTTTCATAACTCATCTTTTTTATTAAAAGCTTGCTCTCAACGTAAAATTCACAGTCTTGGCATACGGATAACTTGTACCTCTCTCCTGCTTGATAGAAGAGAACCGCAATAAATCATTCGTACTCACCTCTAATCTCAATACATTCAACCCCATCTTTTTGATTAATTGAGTATCAAAATCATAACTTAAAGTCAATGCATTCAATGAAAGTACGTTATTATCCTGCACGAAACGAGAAGAAGGTTTCGTTGTTGTTGAACGATCTTTAATATCTTTCAATGGAGTAACATCTCCCGGTTTTTGCCAGCGATCCGTCAACACACGCTTATCTACATTGTTATATTGAATATCTGCATTCTCGACCTTGCTTACTAAGGTGGAGTTATACTCCTGCCCACCAAACTCGTACATGAAAGAAGCAAATAGCGAGAAGTTTTTATAGGAAGCATTTAACCCGAATGATCCTTGTCCTTTGGGTTCCGTATTACCAACAATTACCTGATCGGCCCCACTCCACTCGTGAGTAATAACTCCATTCCGGGTGATAAACAATTCCTGACCATTTGCCGGATCAATACCTAAAGAACGCATAGCAAAAATAGAAGTTGTAGATCCTCCTTCTTCATATTTGGTCTTCACTTCTGCCACATTGTTATTACTCGGATCATTATAGAATGCATCAACCTGTTCGTTATAAGCCTTCAAGGCATCCGAAATTTTTATAATCTTATTCTTATTATGGGCGAAATTTCCCCATAAAGCAAATAACAAATCATTTCTCTGGATGATATTGGCACGAATATTAAACTCGTATCCTCTATTTCGAATTTCACCCATATTATCTTTATAAGAAACGAATCCGGAAGAAGTCGGCACGGTTACATCCGTAATCAAATCAATGGTTTTCTTATTATACCATTCCGCACTAAAAGTCACACGTTCATTCCATACTTGCATATCCAATCCGAGATTGAACGTATTCGTCTTTTCCCAAGATAAATCTTCATTTCCAAGAGCTTTTAGCTTAACACCATAACCTGTAACATACCATTCATCAAATTGAGCCTCGTAAGTCGTGATTGCTGAATAAGAAGGGAAATTTACCTTACCGGTCTGTCCATAAGAAGCTCGTATTTTTAATTGATTAAAGATACCATTATTCTGCATAAATCCGTAATTATGAATATTGATACCCAAACCTCCCGACCAGAAAGGAGCCCATTTTTGATTAGAACCAAATTCAGAAGAACCGTCAAAACGGGCAGAAGCATCCAACAAGTAAATATCATTATACGTATAGTTCAAGCTAGCAATCACCCCAAACAAACGAGTCTGGCTCTGTGATTTTGTCGGTTTATCCACTACTTCTGCCGCATAGTTAGAAGAATGAAATTCTCCTGAAGGGAAACCACGATAATGAGTAGACGTGCTTTCCGTAAAATCAGAAGTAGCATTAAATCCCACAGATAAATTTATATTATTCTTGGCTATCGACTGTTGATAATATAGAAATGCTTGAGCATCCCACATAGTTCTTTCACCTTTATCCACGTACAAATCACCTGTCAGCAACTCATTGGAACTGGCTTGGGTTGATGATTTATTGGACTCAGGATCAATAAAACGTTCCCCTTTTGTAAATTGTTTGGTAATACTGAATTGTCCTTTCATCGACAGGTAGTCATTGATAAACCAGTTCACGCTGACATTATCAATAATCTCATCATACTTGTCATAATCATAACTATGCAGACTAGCCTCATACAAAGGATTCAAGGCGCTCTGATACCTAATTTCAGTAAATTGTAACTTTTTTCTCATAGAACCGTCTTCATTAAAGCAACGGTCATAAGGTAACAACGTGGTATAATCACTAAAAGAACCATACGGAGATTCCTGTGCTTTCACATAACCATAAGAAATATAATTTTTTACTTGGAAGTTTTTCAATCGATAATCCACGGAGAAACCGACTCCGGTTCTATTTCGATATGACTTCTTCATCACACCATTGTCCCCGTTAAACGAAGCATCCAAAGCATAACGCAAATCCGAATTTCCACCTTCAATATACAGACTGTGTTTATGAGTAACTGCGTTTCTCAACGGTTTTGAAATCCAATCCGTATCCGCTCCTTCTGCTATATTCTTATATCTTCTCCAATAAGCATCCTGTTTACTGATACTCGTGGCTCCTTCTTCCGGGTCATACAGTCCCGCAAGACGTTCAATTTCCAACTTTTCCTCTGCATTAGCCAAATTATAATCCGACAAATCCGGGAAAGTCACTCCACCTGTCAAAGAATAAGTAACTGTCACCTCTCCCGGTTTCGGGGCTACTGTCGTGATGACCACCACGCCGTTAGCTGCACGAGAACCGTACATAGCTGTTGCAGCAGCATCTTTCAAAATCGTGATACTCTCAATCCGGTTCGGGTCCATATCGTACACTTTTTGTACATCCACCTCAAACCCGTCCATGATAAACGTCGGCAAGTTCGGGTTATTTTCCAAATTACCTTTTGTCGTGTAATTCGGATCCAACTCTTTAACCCCGATACCGGAACGGCCACGGATATACATTTCAGGCATCGCATTCGGATCCGATCCCCATTGATTATTCGTCTGAATACGAAAAGAAGGATCAAACGTCTGCAAAGCAGCAATCACATTGGTTTGTGAAACTTTTAATAAATCCTCTTTTTTCACTGTCACGGAGCTACCTGTAAAACTTTGTTTCTTAATTTGTCCATACCCGGTTACCACAACTTCCTCCATCTCCGTCACGTCCGCTTTCATGTGAACCACCACTTCCTTGCTCAAATCTTTAATCTTATTCACATCCAACTCTCGCACCTCCATTCCCACGAAAGAGAAAAGCAAAATCAATGAATCCTGCTTAGGCAATTCGATTTTAAACTTACCATCAACATCTGTTACCACCCCTATCGTGGTTCCCTTCAATAAAATCGTCACTCCCGGTAATGTTTGTCCGCCATCATCCAGCACCTTACCTGATACCACGATTTTCTGCACCTCATCCTTCTTTTTATCATCCGGAGTAATCACGATCAAATTATCCACGATCTTAAAATTATACTTCGTTCCGGCAAGGCAAGATTTCAAAATCTCTTGAACAGAAGCATTCGTGAAAGAACAGGTGATATTCGTCACCCCCTTAATTTCCTCGTCATTGTACAGGAATTCAAAACCAGTCTTTTGTTTTAAAACTTGTAAAACCTCACTTAATGACTGTTTTTCAAATTGCACAGTAATAGTCTGTTGTCCAAACGCATTTTCGCTTGAAAACGCAAAATGTGTAAATAGTAACAACACCACCATTAGTTTGCAGCCTAATGATAGTTTGCCACATCTGATCACCCAGTTTCTAATTTTACTTTTCATTGATAATTTATTTAGGTCATTTTTGCACACATACACCCGGACGTTTCGGCAAATTCAAAGAATTTGCCTCTGGCCCAAGCAATTGATGTTTATTAAAACTTAAAAATTCAAACATAACACGCACCTTCAATGAAATTATTTTCCATTGTTTGAGACACATCATTTTGTTTTGGAGAAAAATCAAGTATATTTGTGAAATCCCCTTTGGGTTTATTTTAGTACACATTTTTGTAAAGTCGAAGTTGCAGCTTCGGCTTTACTATTTCACTACTTCTCCATTACTGTCACTGTTCTACCCTTTACATCAAATTTTATATTTGTTGTTAAACTCAATAATTCCAACACATCAGCAATCTTGGCATAACGAGGCAAGTAACCGGTAAAGTGATAATTTTTGACAGCCTCGTTCATATAGAACACATCTATCGTGTACCAGCGAGAAAGTTTCGTCATAATCTCCTGAATACTTTCACTTTTAAACCGGAAATTCTCATACATCCAAGTCGTGTACACCTCAACATCCACTTCCCTCACGTTCACTTCTCCATCTTTTATAATCGCCTGTTGACCAGGATTCAAAATCGTCTGTTTCCCATCCATATCAATTTCGACCTTACCGGTAGCCAACGTTGTTTTAGAAGTTTCGTCTCCCTCGTAACTATTCACGTTAAACGAAGTTCCCAAAACCTTCACCGCATAATCCTTACATTGTACGATAAAAGGCTTGGACGGATTTTTAGCCACCTCGAAATAAGCCTCCCCGGTCAAATATACCAAACGCTGCTCGCTATTAGCAAAACTTTCCGGGAAACGAAGTTCCGTCTGTGCATTCAAATACACCCGGGTTCCATCTCCCAACACAATCTGATACTCTCCCCCTCTTGGAATCTCGACTTTATTATACCTTATTTCTCTCACACTTTCCTCCAATTGTCGATCTGTAAAAACAACCTCTTTTCCGTTATTTTCTGCCAAAGAAGTAACGAGATCGACCTGATTCAATGAATCCAAATGATAGACGTCCCCTGATGCGACAGTCAGTTTAGCAATGGAACGCCCCGGAGTAATCTCTTCCACCTTGGCAACCGGAACAACAGTAGCCTCTTCCTTCAACAAGAAAGCGATTGCCACTCCCAAAACAACCACAACAGAAACCGCAACTTGATATACCCTCATCAAACGTTTTCTCCTTCTCCGGGCTGCTTTTTGTTTCACGATCTGCCATGCTCCGCCAGCATCATAAGACAATATTTTCTGAATGTCTTCATATTGCATCGCTTCATCCTGAATCCGGGCAAAAAGAGCTTTATGAGAATCGGCCTCCTCCAACCATGCATCTAGTTTTTGTTGTCCTTTCTCATCTATTTCACTCCGCAAATAAGCTAATATTATCGCGGCAATGTCATACGGATATGTGTTAATACTATTTTTCATACATTATTATTACACAACCCTACCTCGAAAGGATTAAACGGGATCGCATTTTTTTCAAAAAAAATACAATTCACACCTACGCCTAATTTTCACACACCACGTTTATCCCTTAGAACAAGGGATTTAGTAACATTAATAATGGGAAAATATCTTTCAAATTTTCTCTTAAAATCTTTTTTCCGCGAGCCTTTTGTGCTTTTACAGTATTAACACTCAATCCAAGTTCTTGTGCGGCACTTTCATTATCCAACCCTTGAAAATAACAAAGCTGAAAGACCTTCCGGCACTCCTCCGGCAATTTTTCAACAGCAGCGGCCAATTCTCTATGAATTTCAGCTAAAATAATGCTTTCCTCGAAATCTTCAGTCTGTTCTTCATGAGCCAATGAAGCAATATACCGATCTTTCGAACGGGTATTGCGGATATAATTTAAACAAGAATTCCGAATGGATAAATACAAGAAATTTTTCAAATGTACTTCGGATTGAAAAAGCATCTTTTTCTCCAACAGAGCGATAAAAACATCTTGTACAAGATCCTCTATCACCTCCTCGTTTTTCAAGAACTGGGAAGCGAAATAACAAAGAGAGCCATAATACTCTTTGAATATTACCTCAATATTGTTAACTTGACCTTGTACTCCAGTAATCTCTCGCTTTTCCATTCTATCAATTTTATTGACGAAATAAAAACTGATAAAGGAATTAAATTCAACGACACCACGCCACCCAATAACATCTAATAAAAAATAAACATTGTTAATTAAATACTACTCATATTTTGCCAAAGCCTCAATTATTCTAGGAATATCCGTGTTATCCAAGCGTCCATTAAACCATTCCGCACCAACCCCGATTGCATATACCGGAACAACTCCCGCCGAATGCCCCCCGCTGGCCCAGCTAATTTTGGCAAGACGATTCAGTATATTGATGGACAATTGAGCGATCGGCTCATTCTCCGAATACAAATTTTTAACCATTTCAACGGTCTTGCCCGAGAATGTTTCCCGATAACAATTCTTCAAGGCCTGTTCGTCTTCCGTTGATAAATTTACGGTATTCCAGAAACCTAAATTCTTCGCCAGAAGCTCCTGCACATCCTCCCACGCCACCTGATTACTCTTCATATCTCGTAATTCCCGAATCTCACGAGTCAATTTCTCCAGAGACACCCTCTGATTCTCCAATACCCGAAGATTCAATTGATACGAGCCAGTCCCGAGAACGATGCCTCCCGTCTCGTGATCGGCAGTAACCACGATCAACGTCTCATCCGGATGTTTCAAATAAAACTCGTATGCTTTTTGTACCGCATCAGCAAAATCTTCCACTTCTCGAAAAGCCGTGGCAGCATCATTCACATGACAAGCATAATCAATCAAACCACCCTCCACCATTAGGAAAAAACCCTGTTTTCCCCGGCTCAAAAAATCTATCGCCCCTTCCGTCATCTGACTTAACGTGAAATCATCCTCTTCCCGATCTATCGCGTAAGGTAACGTTGTCTGTAATCCGCCTTGAATGACCACCAGTTTAGACAACTCAACCATCTTTTCCCGAAACATCTCGTTTCCCCGAACAACCAAATATCCCGACTCATGCAACAAATCAAAAAGATTCGTGGAATCTTTCGGGGATACGGATTGAATAATACCTCCACCGCCATATAAATCAAACCCGGCCTTGATGGCATCTTTCCCCAACTCGAAATACATCGTCCGCCGGGGCTGATGCCCGTAAAACGCCGCCGGAGTGGCATGATTCATCCCGACACTAGTAATGATTCCCACTTTACGTCCGGCTTCTTTTGCCCGTACGGCAACACTATATAAAGGCTCTTTCTGTTCCTTATCCATCCCGATCGTGCCATTCTTCGTCTTCTCCCCGGTAGCCAAGGCTGTTCCGGCGGCAGCGGAGCAAGTAACACCATTATAAGAAGAATAAGTCGTTGCGTAATTACGAACCGGGAAACTGGCAAAATTCAGCCCTTTCACCCCGATAACACTATCCAACTCGGCCAGAAACATTTCTGTCCCGTTCACCTGATTGACCCCCATACCATCACCGATAAAATAGAACACGTACTTTACCTGCCGGGGCTCGCTACAACTTTCGAAAAGGAAAACCAATACTCCAACAAGCCAAATAAATAACAACTTTCTCATCCTCTTACATTTTATTCCTCAAAACTAGGCATAAAGAAACAAAAAGCCAAACACAACAATCATTATTTCCTTTCCATTGAAACTCCACCAATAATACACTATATTACAATATTTTATCATGCAAACGTATGCACGATTTTATGTTTTATAAGATGTTTTTTATCCAAAACAAATGTGTTAATTTTGCCCGACTTTAAAACAAAGACAAGGTATTTAACAATATATCAACAAAAAAACAAAAACAATGATTTACTCACATGAAGTACAACACATGTGTGTTGTGAAAAAAGGACCGAATCACGGTCCGGCACCTATCCCGGAAGAAGGGAAATGGGTTCGTTCCAAAGAGATCAAGGACATTTCAGGATTGACTCACGGTATCGGCTGGTGTGCCCCACAACAGGGAGCTTGTAAATTGACCTTGAACATCAAGGACGGGATTATCGAAGAAGCATTGATCGAGACGATCGGTTGCTCCGGAATGACCCACTCCGCGGCTATGGCCTCCGAGATTTTACCGGGCAAAACTTTACTGGAAGCCTTGAACACGGACCTCGTTTGTGATGCCATCAACACAGCTATGCGCGAACTCTTCCTGCAAATCGTTTACGGCCGTAGCCAAAGTGCTTTCTCGGAAGGCGGACTTCCCATCGGGGCCAGCCTCGAAGACTTGGGTAAAGGCATGAGAAGTCAAGTAGGAACCATGTTCGGAACCAAAGCCAAAGGTACCCGTTACCTTGAAATGGCCGAAGGTTATGTAACCCGTATGGGGCTTGATGAAGACGGAGAAGTCATCGGTTACGAATTCATCCACTTGGGTAAATTTACCGATATGTTGAAAAAAGGTATTGATCCCAAAGAAGCTGTCGAAAAAGCAACAGGATCATACGGTCGTTTTGCGGATGCAGTAAAATACATCGATCCGCGTCAAGAATAAAACAATTTAGTGATTTACGATTTATGATTAAGTGATTATCACCTAATCAAAAAATCTGAAATCACAAAAGTCGCCCGCGACTTTGTAATCATTAAATCTAAAATTAATTATGGCTTTATTTGAAAGTTACGACCGTCGGATTAATCAAATTAACACGGTTCTAAATAATTACGGAATAAAAGACATCGAAGAGGCAAAAGCCATCTGTGATGCCAAAGGGATCGACCCCTACAAAATGTGTAAAGATATTCAACCCATCGCATTCGAAAATGCAGCTTGGGCTTATGTAGTCGGTGCAGCTATCGCAATCAAAAAAGGATGCAAAAAAGCTGCTGAAGCCGCAGAAGCAATCGGAGAAGGTTTACAGTCATTCTGTATTCCCGGATCTGTTGCTGCCGATCGTAAAGTGGGTTTAGGCCATGGAAACTTGGCTGCCATGTTACTCCGTGAAGAAACCAAATGCTTTGCATTCCTTGCTGGACACGAATCTTTCGCCGCGGCAGAAGGTGCCATCGGTATCGCAAAATCAGCAAACAAAGTACGTCAACAACCGTTGAAAGTAATCTTGAACGGTTTGGGTAAAGACGCTGCCATGATTATCTCCCGCATCAACGGCTTCACTTACGTGCAAACCGAATTCGACTACTACACCGGAGAACTGAAAATCGTGAAAGAAAAAGCATATTCTAAAGGCGAACGTGCCCAAGTAAGATGTTACGGGGCTGACGATGTTCGGGAAGGCGTAGCTATCATGCGTCACGAGGGTGTAGACGTTTCCATCACCGGAAACTCAACCAACCCGACTCGTTTCCAACACCCGGTTGCCGGAACCTACAAAAAAGAGTGTATGGAAACCGGAAGAAAATACTTCTCTGTTGCCTCTGGTGGTGGTACCGGACGTACCCTTCACCCAGACAACATGGCTGCCGGACCGGCTAGCTATGGTTTCACCGACACGCTTGGCCGGATGCACGGAGACGCCCAATTTGCGGGTTCATCCTCCGTTCCCGCCCACGTGGAAATGATGGGATTCCTTGGAATGGGTAACAATCCGATGGTTGGAGCCACCGTTGCTGTTGCTGTTTCTATCGAGGAAGCAATGAAATAGTGTTAAAACATCACTGCATAAAAAGAGAGTGTGTCAAAAGTCATTTTATCGGAAAAAAACTCCTCCGTCACTTCGTGCCACCTCCTCTATAAACAGAGGAGGAGCTGGTGACTCTTCCCGAAGACAGGAAGTATTTCAACTCTCCCTCTGTTTATAGAGGGAGTACCCCGAAGGGGGGAGGGAGTTTGAAAAATGACTTTTGACACACCCTCTTTTTTACGCTACAACCGCCCTTTTATGTTTCCACCTCCGATGTGACCATAACCAATACGCCGGTTCCTCCCGGATAAAACGTTCCAGCATCTGGATGTGCATACGAGTCAACTCCCCCGGTTCCAGACTTTGCGGGTCGGAACAAAGATCGTAAAACTCGGCATGATAATAGCCCCGTTTCACCTTACGCATATTCACGAAAACCACCGGCTGGTTTAACTTCCGGGCGATCCTTTCCGTTCCCTCCAGTACGGCCGTGTCTTGATTCAAGAAACGAGTCCAGAAATGAAGAGAGCGTTTATTAGGTGTCTGGTCACCAATAAACCCGGTCATCGTAATCTTTCCCTCCTGTTGATTCCTCAACATCACCCGTAGCGTATCCGCTTTTGCCAAAGGCGTGGCCCCGAAGCGGCTCCTGATCTTACAAGTCATCCGATCAAACACCTTATTATGTATCGGCTTATAAATCGGGATCAATTCGACATCCTTCTCCCACAACTTATAAGAATACATCATCTCCCAATTCCCGTAATGCCCGGAAAAAGCAATCACGCTACGTCCTTGTTCGAAATAACGGTGCGGTACATCCATATTCACCATCACACAACGCCTCTTGATTTCGTCCTCCGAGATATGCCACAATTTATAAAACTCGGCAAAAGTATCACACAAATGGCGATAGTACTTCCGGGCGATTCGCTTTCGCTCTTCCTCGCTCTTCTCCGGGAAAGAATTCCGCAAATTCATATCGACCACTTTCCGACGATAATGAACACCATAAAACAAAATAACGAACAACACATCTGTCACCAGATACATCACGGGTAAAGGTAAAAAACTAACTCCCCACAACATTCCATATCCCAAATACGAACATAGATTAACTAATAATTTCATCTAAAAAGTATAAATTTCACACGCATTTTAAACTTGATTCCTACAGCAAGTCAATCAAAGATAACACAATTATCAACCATCTGACAAAAATGATCCAATATTTATACTTTTTCTACACAAATTGCATTCTAAAGCCCCCGCTCACTCTTTCAGCACATCGTCATTCACAATTCCTCTTTTTACCTTCTTCACCGCGGCCCGTAAGTTCCCGATCCGGTAAGACAACCAAAACTGCACACTCGAATATTCCATGACATTCCCAAAATGCTGGACATACCCCGCTCCTATTTTCTTCCCTTTCGACTTCCGTTCATTATCAAAAATATTACTAGCCACCAAAGACAAGGTAAAACGATCTTTCAAGAAACTCTTATTTACCTGCAACACGTAATAATAACTCCCCGGATAATCCGTTTGCAGGCTGACCCGGGAACCGATATAACCACCCTGCACCATCGTCCGGATACCCCATCCCAACGTCTGTTGTACCATCCCTGTCACCGAATATTGCCATCCACACGCGCTTGACGGTACTTCCTTACTCTCCAAATCAATATATGCCACGTTTCCGTTCAAACGCACGCTGGTCTTACTCTTCAAATTACAATTCACGAACAGATTCAACGCCACGCTATTCTCCTTCCCGATATTTCCGTAGGTATTCTCCACCCGTCCCTCCTCGCTCACAAAGCCATACCCTTGAATCGCGTTCCCGGCATAACGATAATCGAGACTGGCGTTCACCATCCATTTCGAGGCGAAGGAACTAAACCCGAAACTGACATGATGAAAGCGTTCCGCCTTCAAACGGCTATTCCCGTAAGACACCACGCTGGCATTCGTTTCCGACTGGTACGGGTTCAGCAAACCAACTCCCGGTCGCATAATCCGCATATTATACCCCAACTTCCACACCCGTGTCCGGGCCGCCTGAAACGATAACGCCACGGAGGGTACCAAATTAGAAAAACGGGCATCAAAATCCGGTTGCGTATCCGGGTACAAAGAAACATCCAAAGTTGCCTGTTCAAAACGAGCCCCCAACTTCATCCCGAACTTCTTATAGTTGAACGAATAAGCGGCATAGGCAGCATAAATATCCTGCACGTGCAAAAGTTTCTCCATCCGTTCAGCCTGCATTCCCCAATCCGCTCCCGCATCCGTTCGCTCCCGATAAAAACTCTTGCTCGACGTGTTCCTCCGAATATACTTTACCCCGCTCTCCAAAGCGTGTACCGCACTAAACCGATTCACGTAATCTGCCTGCACCGTGTGTTCTCCCGTGTAAGCCTTATTCCGGTTCCGAGTTTCATAAGGAGAAAACTTCACCCCCTCATCCATCTTTTGGAAATCAAACACGTCTCGGTTTGTATATCCTTCCGAGGGTGTTCGATTATACATATAAGAAAGCGTAAACACGTGATCCGGATTCTCGAACGTTCGTTGATAATTAAATGCAACCTCCCGAGTCCCATCGTCCATCCCGATTCTCTCTGACACCCCGTATTCATACAAAGAAGCATGATCCTCTCGTCGCGCCTCATTCCATCCCGTCTGTTTCCACCTCGAATCCGTCTGCCGGGAAGAAAAAGAAAACGTCAACAAATTCAACGAATCCACCTCGTAACTCACCTCGACATTTCCCCAAGTCATCGGCTGGATCACCTCGCTATTCATATCCCACACGAGATAACGTTGCTCCTGATCGTTCAGGTTCTCCAACACGTTATGATACTCCGACCTCCTCGCCCCCACGTCATAATAAGACAAGAAAGACGACAACGACAATTTACCATACTTCAACATCCCGTTCGCGGCCACATTCCAAGTCCCGTAATCATCCCCGCCTCCCACGACATACAAGGAATATCCCTCCAGCCCCATCCTCGCCATTTCAATATTTATAATACCACCCACCTCCGATGCATCATATTTCGCACCCGGGTCCGTGATCACCTCGATCTTTTTCACCGCTACGGCGGGAATCCCTTTCAATCCCTTTCCCGGTTGCTGTTTCACCAGCCCCGACGGGCGTCCGTTTATATAAATACTGCATTTTCTCCCGTTCAGTTCAATGCCATCCATCCCGTCAACGGTCACCAATGGAACCTTACGTAACACCTCCAGCACGCTTTCATTCTTCGCGTCAGGATCATCCCCCATGTCATAAGTAATTTTATCCACCTCAAACCGGATCGGCAACTTCCTAGCAACCACATCCACCTCCTGCAATCTCTCCGCGGACGCCACCATGTACAATGTTCCCACACTCATCTCGTCCCGTCCTGCCTCAACCCGGAATTCCCACACTACCCCCCGATAACCCACGTGAGAAAAAGTAAGTACATACTTCCCTACCGCCAAAGGTCCCACCTTAAAAAAGCCATTCGTATCGGTCACCGTCAGCTTCACGGGAATTGTTCGATGTTCCGCCTCCGCCACCTGCACCGTGGCATATGCGATCGCTTTCAACGACACCGTGTCCTTCACCCATCCTTTCACGATACATCCTTTCTCATCTTGCCGCGCATACGCCACCGACGTCACGCAAAACAATAAAATCAAGCCTAAATATTTATTGATCTCCATTCGTTCGATTTTTTAACAAATATACTCCCGAATCCTTGCGAGTAGCTTACGCCTTCCTTACATTTACCTTACATTTCATCCCACCCGCTAGATTTCACGTTTTTTTTCCCTAGATTTGTATAGAGAATCATGGAAAACGGCGTCACTATGGATAAAGAATTCAATTTCATCAAAAGAAAACACATCCTGATTGTCGATGACGAACGACAATTACTGGACCTCATCGAAAGTATTCTTCGAGAAGACGGTTTTTCTTCCATCACCACCGCCGGTTCCGCGCAAGAAGCCATTGTCGCCTGCCACACCTCCTTCCCCGATCTCGCCATCTTGGACGTGAATCTCCCGGACAGGGATGGATTTTCCCTGATGAAAGACATTCGGCAGATCAAGGACATTCCTATCCTGTTTCTAACCGCCCGGGACAAGCCGGAAGACATGTTCACGGGACTAGATGCCGGGGGCGACGATTACATGACCAAACCGTTTCTTCCCAAAGAACTCCTTCTCCGGCTGAGCGCCATTCTTCGCCGATCATACAAAAATGAGAAAACAGTGATCGAGCTGGCCCATTGCACCATCGATTTCGACAAGGCAGAAATAAACCGCCAAGGCGAGACCTTCCCGCTCACCGCCAGAGAACACGCCATTTTGAACGTACTCTACAAATCGGCCAACCGCATCGTTACCATGGATGCCCTTTGCGCGGAAGCGTGGGGCGATAATCTCTACGGGTATGAAAATTCCCTTATGGCCCACATCCGGCGTATCCGGGAAAAGATAGAAATGACCCCTTCCTCCCCGGAATCTCTCATCACGATCAAGGGGCTTGGTTACAAACTTATCCTATAAAGCCATGAAAGACCTGCAACATTCCATAAAGCGTATCGGGAAACGAGTTCTCATCGGGGCCATCTTGCTAATCTCCGTGAACATTCTCATCTACTCGCTCGTCGTCCACTATTACCTGAAAGCCGGGGTTTCCCAGCCGCCAGCACAATTTATCCGCAAGCTGGCTGATCGCTTGCACATCGAGAATAATAATTTCAAGGTCGACTCCCTGTTACTCGTGCAGGTCAAGGAACAGCAAATGTGGGTCATGCTACTCGATGACAAACAAAGAAATATCCGTTGGGCCGTCAATCTCCCCGGATTGTTACCGGACACCACCACGCTGGGAGACATCTCCACACTCGCGAAATCCCATTTGAAAGACGATTCGCCGACAGGCTACAAAAGGGATGAAGAGATGTTCGCTGCCAGCGACCTAAATGATAGCTCTCCAAATTTCGACAATATGCAACAAATCACGGAAATGAAGTTTTTCCCGGTTCTCAACCTCCTCTTGATCTTGGGTAACATTTCCGTGTTGATTTTAGGCTATTTGTTCATTGATCGCCGTATGCTGCATTCCCTGAAAAGTATTCTTGGCGGGATACAAAGACTATCCCGCGGGGAAACCGTCCGGGTGAATGAAAAAGGTGTCTTTTCGGATGTCGCCTCTTGTCTGAACCAAACATCAGACCTTTTGCATAAACAAACCGCTTATCGGGAAAACTGGATCGCAGGCGTGTCACATGACGTACGCACCCCTTTGTCCGTCATTCTCGGACGTGCCGGACAACTGGAAGACGGAGACTATTCCTCGGAAGAGACTCGTAAACAGGCTCTTTATATCAAGAATCAAGCGCTTAAATTACGGGAACTCATCAACGACCTGAACCTCTTTTCTCAACTCGAAAAAGGGACTCAACCCTTACGGGAAGAAACCTTTCACCCCTCCGTTTTCTTCCGACAAACCATCGCCGCTTTTCTAAACAGCGACCCTCGCACCCAATATTATCAAATTGAAACCCGTATAGACCCGAACATCGAAAAAAGCACCCTGCATGGAGACCCCGGCCTACTCTCCCGGACCATCAACAATTTGCTTTACAACAGTATCCAGCACACCCCGGCAGGAACGACATTAACGTTGAGCCTGACCTATCAATCGGGTTTCTACCGCTTTTCCGTTTCCGATAACGGCAAAGGAGTTTCTCCTGCCTTCCTGCAAAAATTACAAACTTTGGCTCAAGGGGAAATCCCGGACCTCCTTCCCGGGCAGGAACACGGCTTGGGATTAAGCATTGTTTGCCAGATCGTGAAACTACATAAAGGGAAAATCTGTTTTCACAATTTACAGCCACACGGTTTTTCAACTGAAATATTGCTACCGGAATAACACATTTTCCGGAACAACTAAAAAGAGGGCTGTCCCAAAAAGTTCTACTTGTATTTGCCAACTACCCCCTCCAGCTCCCCCTTACACAGGGAGAGAGTTGATTACCAAGCGGTTTCTTCCCCCGTGTAAGGAGGAGTTAGTGGGGGTAGTTGTTTAAAAATGACTTTTGGAGACACCCACTTTTTAATCCCAATTAATACCTAAATCCTTTATTACAAGTTGATCACTACCTGACGAATACCATCATAAACCTTATAGATACCTTATAGAAACATTATATGAACCTTATATATAATAAGGTTCATAAAGTATTCTTATAATCTAAGAAAAATATATCTTACGTATTTCATCCAGTAGTCATCACCTATTTATCATGAAATAACTATTGTACTCGTCAGCACCTGTTTCCGATCTCTTCGCATTTTTCCACGGAACCATTGCATAAAAGCCTATTAATAGTTAATTTTGTACATAATAAACCTCTTATAATCATGGAATCACGCGAAATCTTTGAACAAAAATACCAAGCTTTACCACCCGAGATCAAATATATCGTGGAATTACTAGCCTATTCCTGTTGTCCTATTTCCAAAAGTACACTGGAACGACTCGAATTACCTTTCGAAAAATCCAAATCAAAACGCCAAGCAATCATCCTCTCGTTAAAAGATTACCCCGACATCATCTGGCCTAGCAAAAATATACTAGACTCCTATTACGTGCTGGAACCTCACCTTTCCCTTCACCTCTTGCTTCAGCTAGAAAAGCAAAAGCGAGATTTTAAAAAGGAAATTCGTAATACCAATTTTTGGAACGCGGCGAATTACCTTGGTAAGCGGGTTCGAGACACGTTAATAAAATACTATTATAACCAAACGCCCTTCAGCTATCTTTCCGTCGCGAACCAAAATATTCACGCCAAATTCTTGCTGGATGCGGCATTGGATATGCCGGAATTTAGCGGAATTGAACATTTTTTCCCGATAACAAAGTTCCTGGAAACCTTCGAAGCAGAAGTCGACATGATAGATGAAACGTTAGAGCTTCCTCCAAATTTCGAACACACGTATCAACGCACGATTTCATTCATCGGGCTCAACCCGCCATATCTAGAAAAACTGGAAAAACATTTGCCAGAATCAACACCCTGTTACCCGGTGACTTAAGTCGCATCCCGGGAGAAAACGCGGTAAATGCCGAGGGATATTATTTACAAGGGATGTACCACCTGTATAAAGGAGACTACCCGCTAGCGATCAAACACTTTGAGGCCGGTATGAAACTCGCGAAGACGGATATACCACAGTGGCCTTTCTACAACTACGGGTACGCCATAGCACTCATGCTGGATAAATCGGAGCAAAGCAACAAACGTATAGCCGTGTTGAGTAAGAAAAAATCCATGCAGGAGGAAGAAGCTTTCCCGGCCGCATTATTATTCATGATCCATAAAAACACTCCGGCAGAGGAACTGCACGACACGATTCGGTTACGAGACATCATGTTCTCGACATCCCTTGTCCGGTTGTTAGTACATACGATTCTCCAACATCACAATCTAGCACTCTCGTTCTTTGGCACAAACAAACATTTATTTGTCCCCGAATTGCAGAAAAACGGGTGGGACTTGCTCCTACTGGAAACTTCCGCACCTTATCCCGAATTGCAAGAAACTCGGGTAGAATTAGAAAAAAAGTTGGGCATTACCCCTTTAATCAGCAGGATCAAAGTCATTCCGGAATGGGAAAAAACGCTGGAATTATTGCTTCCCACGAAAAGGGAAAAAACGGCCGGCACGAAAAGCACTTCGCGAATCGTCTATCTTATCGATCCCAAATATCACCACGTACAACCGACGTTACAACAATCCAAAGATGGAATCACATGGAGCGCGGGAAGGAATATCGCTTTAAAACGATATAGTGATAGGAGTCTCCAAGACATGAGCGAAGTGGATGAAAAAATCGCCCGTCTCGTAAAACAAAGCTACTCCTACAATGGTAGCAGCTACTACATGAATGCCACGGAAGCCATTGCCTGTCTCGCGGGTTACCCGCTGGTGTTCCTCGCTTCCAACCCTCGAATCCCCGTGGAGATCGTGGAAGAAAAGCCGGAACTCGTCATTCGCCAGCAAGCCGACGGGTTCACGATCACGAGCAACGCGGGAGCCCCCGACTCGACCATACTGATCACGTGGGAAACCCAGACACGGGCGAAAGTAATTCACATGACCACGCAACAATACACGATCATCAGCACGCTCCAACGCGTGAAAACTTTCCCGCCGGAGGCCAAAGAACGTCTTTTGGAATTGATCAAGCATCTGAACGGAAATATTGTCGTACATTCCGATCTGATCGGCGATCAAGAACAACTCCCGACGATCAAGGGAGACAGCCGTATCGTCGTGCAACTCCTCCCGATTGGCGATTCCCTGCGGGCTGAACTTTTCTGTAAACCTTTCGGGGAAGTTCCTCCATATTGTAAACCGGGGAAAGGGGCTAAAAGTGTCACGGGAATCGTGAACGAGGAAAAAAGCCTCGCCACCCGGGATCTTGATGAAGAAAAGAGATTCAAGGATGCCGTTTTAGCGGACGTGGAAAGATTATCGGATGACTACGACGGGGACGCTTACGTGTTCCACTCACCGGAAAGTTGTCTGAACCTACTGGAAACGCTAAAACACCGCGACGAGATAGCTTCCATCGAATGGCCGGAAGGCGTTCGCTACCGGATAAAGCATTACATCACGGGAGATAATTTGCATCTCTCGCTCACCGGGCGCAACCAATGGTTTGACCTTGAAGGTGAACTGCGTGTCGGGGAAAAGACAATCATGACGATCAGCGAGTTGCTGCAAGCCTGCCGCCATAGCAAGGGACGTTTCATTCCCATCGGGGACAAGGAGTATCTCTCGCTCACGCAAACCTTGAAGAGACGTTTGGAAGAACTGGAATCCATGTCTGTCGAGGAAAACAACCGTTTCCGGATACAACAATTCGCCTCTCCTGTTTTTGACAACTGGGAAGAAGAAGGAATTCAATTAACCACGGATAAACGGTTCAAGGATTTACAGAAAAAGATCGAGAAGGCCTCCCGCTTAAAACCAGAAATTCCCGTTACGCTGAAAGCCGACCTGCGGGAATACCAGAAAGACGGGTTCGAATGGATGGCCCGCCTCGAAGCCTGGGGAGCCGGAGGATGCCTCGCGGACGATATGGGACTGGGGAAAACGGTTCAAGCCATCACCATGTTGCTACACGTTGCCCGTAAAGGCCCTTCACTCGTCATCTGTCCCGCCTCCGTGTTACCCAACTGGGAACATGAATTACGACGATTCGCCCCCACGTTGAATGTCTACCGACTAAACTCGGCCACCGAAAGGCAACAAACCATTACCGCCATGCAACCGGGCGACGTGTTGCTGGCTACATACGGAATGCTTGTCTCGGAAGAAAAGGGGTTGACAGGGAGACCGTGGCAGATGATCGTCTTGGATGAAGCCCACGCAATCAAGAACCGAACAACCAAAATGTCAAAGGCGGCCATGAAGTTACAAGCTGATTTCCGTTTGATTCTTACCGGAACGCCCATTCAGAACCATCTCGGGGAGCTATGGAACCTGTTTCAATTTATCAACCCGGGACTACTCGGCAGTCTCGAACATTTCACGGAACGCTACGTGCAGCCCATCACTCAACTAAAAGATAAATCCTGCCAGAATCAACTGAAACGTTTGTTGTCCCCCTTCCTATTACGACGCACGAAGAATGCCGTTCTAGACGAATTACCCCCGAAAACGGAGATCATCCGGGACGTGGAACTCAGCGAAGCGGAAATGGCCCAGTACGAGTTGTTACGCCGAGAGGCGGAAATGACACTGGCAGACGCGACAAACGGGGACCAATTAAAGATTATCGCGGAAATCACTCGCCTACGGTTAGCCGCCTGTAACATAAATTTAGTCAACAAAGCCTTCACCACGCAGGCCTCCAAGGTGGAAACCTTTTTAAACATCGTCAACGAACTCAAGGCAAACAATCACCGGGCTCTCGTGTTCAGCCAGTTCACCTCCCACTTGGCACTTATCCGCCAAGCGCTTGACCAAACGGGTATTTCCTATTTATACTTGGATGGTAGTACGCCTATCCGTCAGCGGGAGCAACTCGTGGCTCAATTCCAGGAGGGAACATCCCTACTGTTTCTCATCAGTCTCAAAGCGGGGGGATTGGGACTAAATCTCACGGCAGCCGACTTCGTGATCCACATGGACCCGTGGTGGAACCCCGCCGTCGAGGATCAAGCCTCAGACCGGACCTACCGGATCGGCCAAACCCGTCCGGTAACGATCTACCGCCTGATAGCCAAGGGTACCATCGAAGAGAAAATCATCCGCCTGCATCACACGAAAAAAGATCTCGCCGATTCCTTACTCGAAGGTACGGATCTTTCACACAAGCTGACACGGGAAGAGATTCTGGAGCTGTTGAGGCAGGAGTAGGTCATAAAAGAGACCGAGGATCAAATCCCCGGTCTACTTTATCTGTTGAAACAAACACTAAACATTTTACTTCGTAACAGAAGCTATTAATTTCATATCCTGTTCTATCCGGTACATCATCGCTCTGTAATGATCACGCACGGTTTGATTAACATGTTGCTCCGAAAGTAATTTTGCCTGTTCATGAATATCATTTATCCAAGCAATCATATTTACCCCGTAAGTTGTCAACTTGTTATTATTGGAAAGAACCATATGTTTTACCATCAAGTCCATGAAAGTCATGATAAACATGTTCTCCACGTGACATTCATACTCTGACAAAACCATGTCTTTACTAAAATTTTTAAAGATCAGACGACGTATATCCTCCCAATAATCAATCAAAGAATATGCTTTATCTCCCTCCACACGGGTAGCCCGTTCCATGTTTTCAATCACTTTGGGATTCAGTAAATAGCTAAAAACAATCTCTTGCAAACCAAAACGTATGCCTTTAGGCCCAATCCCAAATTCTTTCGTCAAAACCTCATCATACATCCATTCCTGTGGTTCGGCAAAAACATTTTCAGCTAAGAATTCCATGGTTTGTTGCTGCAACTCTTTAGAAGCAAAAACTTCATCCCGTTCTAATTTCATCCGGGAGCCCAAGTTCTCCATCACCTTATACACCAGATTCTGGTACAACATTCCCAAGGCATTTTGTCCCCCGGTCATGTAAGTTTGCCAATTATTCGCTTTCAAATCCTCCGTGGCAGAGAGTTTGTTTAAGTTCTTGATAAACCTTTCCATATTACGAATCCCCAACCGGGAAGCCTCGATTTTATCGGAAGATAAATCCGAAGGTAACGCCCGCAGGTCGTAACTGGTATTTTTCATGTAAAGAAGAGTTTTATTCGTCAAACGCTTATCTGCCAAATTCTTCAATAATTTTTTATCGTTATCGGCAGTCTTACTGTTCGGGAACACCCGGTATCCCCATTCAATCGCCCAACGATCGTAAACCCCCACGTGGTATATTAATTCATCCGTGGTCATCTTGTCTTCCGGCTGAGCAATAAAATTGAACGAGCAATCGTCTAAGATAGAAGCTGAAAAACTATTTTTTTTCACGAAATTACGATCCCGAATCTGGGCTGGGGTATAAGCATAGCTACCCGCCGCATTAGGAAGTAATCCTAAAGCGAAACCGACCTGTCTCGCCACGAACATGCGAACAATTGCCCCAGCAACATGAGGATCATAAATATTCTTTGCCATACGAGGATCAATGGCCCCACAACGGGCAAAATAAGTATCCAAATACCCCCCAAGAGTCACGTGATTCAGGTTCACGTTACATGCCAATATCTCCCCTGTACGAATATCCCGTTCAAAAGAAGTAGAATTGGTCCCGGCATTGATACTATAAGAAATGACCGCTTTGGCCGAAGTCATCTCGTCTTCATTCTGAGCCTCTCTTACTTGAATTGCATTTTTAAACCCGGCTTTCTCAAAAGCAGACTGCCACTCCAAAACTCCTTCTTTGGCATATTTTTTCAATTCTTTGGGAAAGCAATTATCCAAATAGAACACGATCGGCTCTTTAGGTTCAGTCAAAATTCCCTTGACATAGCGATTCATATCCTTCGGCTCCAGATTCCATTTCGCAATGATCGTTCTTTTTTTGATCCCGTAAGGATTACTTCCGAAATCATAATAATCCAACGTCTCGTACCCCACCCGTTCATCGGCATAACGAACTCGCATACGTCTTTCCGGCAAAAGATCGACATGACATTCAATCCCGGCAACATTTTGATCCACGATCCAGGTCAGCGTGAACTTCACTCCATGATTTTTTTTCAACACTTCATTCACGAAAATCATTTCTCCACCACCGGATTGTTTGTTCCCTTTCAATGCAGCACTGGTTCCTTCATCTGACAAGCGATACCAATTCCCGGTTCCTTTTATCAAGTTGGTAATCTCGATAATCACGCCCGTTGAATCTTTTCCCCAAGCCACGATAGGAAAGACGGCATCTACCGGTAACAATGTTTCTTCTTCTAGAATACGGGCCACTTCCGGTTGTTGTTCTGATCCCCGGACTCCCCCGAACTCACAATACATATACAGCTTATCCTGAGGGCCTTTCTTAAAATTTACCACCCCGGCAGATTCCAAACCTGAAGCACGCACCCCGATACCTTTCACCATTTGTCCGGAGATAAACATATCCCTTCCAAGGTATTTCTCTGCTATCTCCATGTAGTATTTATCATCCAACTCGTACACGGGGAAGGTGGCATCCACTTGCTTCATGCCTTTTTTAAAGAATTTATCAAAGGACATGGGCCCCTTTTTCTCTGCCGCAGTCGTTTTTTTATCTTCCGAAGCCTTTTTCTCCTGCCCAATTCCAGGCAAGCAAACCATAAGGCACAGTACAATACTTAATATACAATTTCTCATCCTGGCTTTATTTTAGATACAGACCACTTTTTTCTCCATTCAACCAAGCTTCCACCGTCTTCACGATTGTCTCCGCATGCATCTCGGAAGCCTTGTCCGGAGCCTTCATCTTATACGCCTCGGCAGTTTTAGCAATATTCTCCAACTGCAACGTAAACAGGGTTAACAAATTAGAAGTTTTCCGAACCTCCGAATATTGTGTAATTGCCATCACCTGGCGAAGGTATTCCATTTGCAAGTCACGACGATAAGCCGGAATAGCCTCTCCATTCTTCAAATCTGAAAAAATTCCGTTTTCCAAATCATTGAAATAATCTTCTGGGGTATAATTTCCTTCACGTCCATATAAATCCATACAAGAGGACAAAAAGGCTGTCTTTGGCAATAAGTTCTGGATAACGAATCGTTGAATATTCCCCTGAGTTCTCAATTTATCGATACCCGACAAGCCAACAATCCGTTTCTCGAACAACCATTCCGGACTCGTGAACACGTGTTTTGTCAAAAATTCCATGGCCTCTTGTTGCCGTTCCTTTTCCACCATTCGAGATTCTGCCTTACCATTTGAACGTAAAGGCATCTCGCTATAACGACCTCCTACATTTTTCAAAACATGAGAGATGAAATACATGTATTGATTTAAAACTCCATTATACATCATTTTCAAGTAAGTAGCGTCATCGTCATCGCCCTTTGTCCAGCCTTCCAGATTATTCATGATCAATTTCAGGTTTTTGATACCGTACTCGCCTGCCTTCATGCTATTATCTCCTAAATCCTCATTTTGGAAACGGGGATCAGACATATCCAATTCGGTTCCAAACATACATTTCGGTTCTTCTTTGTACTTCTGAGTTACCCAATTCCGAAGATACTCCGTTTCCTCCTTCAAGTCCATACCCGGGAAATAACGATATCCCCATTCAATAGCAAATTCATCATAGATACCAATGCGCGGAATCAAATCTTTCACATCGATATGATCTTCCGGTTGCGCAATATAATTCATACGGGCATAGTCCATGATAGAAGCCGTGTGGCCATTCTTTTTCACGTACTCTTTATCTCTTAATTTTTCAACCGGGTACAAGCTACTAGCACCAAAGTTATGACGCAATCCCAAAGTATGTCCCACCTCATGAGCGACAACAAAACGCATCACGTCACCCACTACATTTTCCGGCATAGGACATTGACGTACTCTAGGATCAGAAGCCGCAGCCTGACAGAAATACCACTGTTGAACCATCTCCATCACGTTATGGAAAATACCAATGTGTGAACAAAGAATCTCTCCCGAACGCGGGTCTGCCATATGAGGGCCATATGCGTTAGGAACCAAAGAAGCCTTGTAGGAAATCACGGAATAACGCACATCTTCCATCGAGAAATCCGGATCTTCTTCCGGGGTTGGAGCCATCTTTCCGATAATCGCATTTTTGAAACCGATTTTCTCAAAGACAGGTTGCCACAAATTTACAGCCTCAACGAAATAAGGTTGCAAAAATTTGGGGGTATTCCGGTCAATATAGAAAACGATCGGTTTTACAGGTTCAACCAGTTCTCCACGTTTATATTTTTCCATATCTTCCGGTTTCGGTTCCAGTCTCCAACGACTAACAAGATACGTCCGTTCAGCTTTATACGGATTAGCTCCCATATCCGATTTCATGTTCGTGAAGTATCCCACCCGGATATCTTCAAACCGGGGTCGCATGGGTTCCTCAGGCAAGAGGGCTATGGACACACCGATTTCCCAACGCGTAGGAGGAGTTGGTTCACTCCCCCCCTTCGGATTTGCCGGACTAGGAGGCAATGATCTGGATCCCGCAGCATAACTCTTCACGGAACGGAAAATGATATTGTTTTTGAAACAACTCGTTTTCGTCATATAAGAACGATCTGCCTGAAAACCTCCCAATCCCAATTTTCTAGCAGAAGCTTTCAACGAAAAGATATCATTGTCACCCGTCAACGCCGCAGTCATATCGATCAACACGGAGTTTTCACTCTTAGCTTTCACATCGAACACGTATAACACGGGAATCAACGTGGAGTTCTTCACAGCCTGATATACCCCCATCGTCGTATCGGTTACAGCATAACCATAAGATGGTTTCTTCAAAAAGATTTTATCTTTCGGCCCTTTCTCAAAACTGATAATCGTGTGAGACAAGGCATCACCCGCATAACCATACATTTGAGTCGGTGTCGGCTTGGGCATCTCAGACCCTTTGATAATAGAAACCATCGTGACAAATTCCCGTTCCATCATCGCATCGGAAATTTCCATGTAATATTTATCATCCTGCTCGTACACGTTGAACATTCCTTTATGTACAACGGCCTCCGGTTTGATAAATTCCGATATTTCAGGTAACCCTTTTTTCTGTTGTGTTGTATCAGTCTCCACGCTCTCTTTCTCTTGAGCAGAAACCATGGGCGCACACATCCCCCAATAGCATATGAACAATGCTATTAATTTACATACAATTTTCATACTGTGATATTTATTAATTACTTTCTTTTATTTATTGCAGTCTTTCTATAATTTCTTTTATAAGACCATATTTTTTAAGAACATGCGGTTTATTTCCATAGGTTTCTTGTACTTCTGCCTCCGTGAAACCTAAATACAAAGCCACATAATCTTTCACATCTTGATCTCGTGAAGGGAAATAATATAAACTTCCTTCTATAATTTCCTTGTCTTGAGCAGGTTTCAAGAAACCATAATCTTCACAAGGCGCATAATAAGGGTTATATTTACTCGTATTATTAATATCCACCTTTTGCCCATAACTATAAAATTGATTTACATCCTGGGTCAAAACTTTGAAAAATTTAGCATCAAGATCGGATTTATAATCGGAATAAATATCTGAAGCAATAGGTGCAGCCAAAACTTCACCACCGAAAAGCTGTTTTTCTGAAGCAGTCATTTCCTTAATCTCACCCAACTTTCCAACAGCAACAGCAGTCATTCCCGCATATGCAGCAGAAGAATAACGCACTTGTCCTGTTGCAAGTCCTTGCCACAAAGTATCAACTAACAAATAACTTTTCGGAGCTGGAAGATAATCCGGCAGTTTGGGCAACACATAATCTCGTAGAAATTCAACTCCATCCATGATATCTTCCTGATTTTTTGACAAAGAATACTCTACAACTTTAGCATCACTAACTCCACCTAAAATTGTGTAATCCAATTTAATGGTCTCATAATAAATGATAGAATTGCCAAAAGCATCTTTCTCCTCCCGTGTCCCCACGGTATCTGTATAGAAAATAGGAACGTTATATTGTTCATATACCCCAAAGATGAAGTGATCCAACGGATCATCCGGATTATCAACATTTACCCACCAGTTGTTGTCCAGTGAACTTGGAGTCAAGTCATCTTCGCCACTACAAGCTACCATGCACATCAACACAACAAATCCTAATACATATATTATCTTTTTCATAGTCTTAGTTATTTATTTTACGATCTTCTCTCTCGTTTTGTACTAACGCACCATTATTATATGTCATGGCATACTCGGGGATTGGTAACACATAAGCCGTTTCCTCGTTATATTTTTTCAATCTATAATTCCCGGTAAATTGATATTCATTTCTTTCATCCCCTACACCGGAACCAGAACCTGCCCAACGGTCATAATGTGGGTGAATGATCTCTTTCGTAAAAGGATGTGTAGTAGATACGGCATAACGTCGTAAATCAAACCAGCGATGTCCCTCGAAACATAATTCCCGACGACGTTCATCCCGTACAAAAGTGATATAATCATCTCCCGTTTCAACCACAGATTGCAAATCCGCCCCTTTGAATCGATTACTTCTCAACTCTTGCAGACAAGCTTTAGAGTCATTCTCCCTTCCTAACATAGCAAGAGCCTCAGCCTTATTCAATATCACTTCCGGATAACGCAACAGAAACATATCAGACACGTATCCATCTTTATTCTTATCTTTCAACTTGATACAACGGAAAGTTCCGTCAGTTGTTCCCTCCACTCCCGGCATTCTTGTCGGAGTATGATAAATACTTCTACGCAAATCTTTTTCGTTATAGATTTTCAACAAATCATCTGATACCACCCAACCATAATGGTAATAAGGACTATAGTTCGTTTCAGACATGATAAAATCCATACTGTAAGTTCCTTGTGAAAATATTGTTTCGGGAGAACCTGCATACGTACTACTTTTAGACGCATCTACCGTATTAAAATCCAAACAAGAGTATTTATCCAGAAGCATGATAGAATCACATTGAGCCACGGCATTCTCCCAACGCTCCATGTAAAGATACACACGACTTAACAATAGACGGGCAGCAGCCTCGTTTGCTTGATAAACAGTAGTTTGTTCTACTCCTTTCAAAAGAAGGACCGCTTGTTTCAAATCATTCTCTATAGACTCGAAAACTTCCTTTACCGTATTACGAGAATAATATTTATCTTCAATATATTCAGTCAATTTTAAAGGTACAGACAAATCCGTGGTTGCCGAAGCCTCCCGGTAAGGAAGTCCATAAAAATTCGTCAACAAGAAATAAAATCCTGCACGCAAGAAAAGTGCTTCCCCTTTTATCCGGTTACGTTCCTCTTCCGGATCATCCAGCATATCATTAACTTTAGGAATTACCACGTTGGCGATAGCGATACGCGCATACCAATCTTTCCATGCAGCATCATCAAATGTCTTTCCCTCATTCTGGAACGGATTCTTTGCCCAATGATGAAACTCTTCAAGTTGATATACAGCTCCCGAGTATTGTTGTTTCCGATCCGGTTCGATAGCATCATCATCCATAACATGAATCCATGGACAAGAAAAACTATTGTCTCCAGTCACCGTAAAAGATGTTGACACATTTTGTTTCATGTAGCCATTCCCGATAAGTAATTCCTCCAAATCAGCACAAGAAGAAGCATAGGTCAAATCTTGAGAATAATCTTCCAAAAAATCACCACACGAAATGGTAAATAGTCCCAAACACACGATCCAATATAATATTTTCTTTTTCATAACTCTAAACTTAGAAAGTGATGTTAATACGACAAGAATAAGTAGGACGAAGGCTCATGTTAATTGTATTTGCCGACCCGGATTGAGTGGCTGGATCCTGTCCTTTCAGTTCTTTAGCACTAATTGTAAATAAGTTTGTTCCCGTCAATTCAAAATAAGCCGATTTTAAACGTAAAGCTTTCAATACTTTTTCCGAGAAAAGATAACGAAAACTCACGGAAGATAATTTCAAATAATTACCACTCACAACACGTATATCTGAATTATCATACATCGACCAAATATTATCCGCAAAAGAGTAAGAATACCCCGACCACCAGTTGGAAACGATTGTTGCACGGAATGCTTCTCCCGATAAAATACCCGGAATATTCGTGTAGGCCTCATCACCCGGATTTTGCCAACGTTTCAAAAATTCCCGACGAGCATTCTCGTGTGGCTGCGGAGCAATTGTACCATAAGAACCATTCACGTTCGGGTATAATTTCAACAAACGGATCTTGGAACCCAAACTATAAGCCAAGTTAAAAGCTAATACACAACGTTTATATGACAATTTATTGGAAATGCTTCCTTGTAACGTCGGTACTCTACATCCGGAATAATCCATCACGTACTTATACACCTCTTCTTTATCCATATCCGCAAATTTTTCCTTATTTTCCACGTCCACATCATAGAACATGGGACGGCCGTCAATTGGATCCAATCCTTTGAATTTATACGAGTAAAAAGAATCCAACGGGCGTCCAGGAATTTCCACGTTACCAGACAAATAATCAGCATATTTTACCTCATCACGAATTACTTTCTCTTGATTATTAATCGCTTTGGCTATCAATTTATTCAATACCTGACCAATCTGTGGGTCTATACTCCAACGAAAACTATCCGTCCCACCCTGCGGATTAAAGGGTACAAAATTCAAAGCGAACTCCCATCCCTGATTTTCCAAAGTTCCTTTATTTACCATATAATTAGTAATACCATTGATCTCGGAAATGGTTTTACTCAAAAAGGCATCTTTTGTCTTTTTGTAATAGTAAGCAACAGTTCCTTTGATTGCATCATTCAAGAACGAGAAGTCCAACCCAATATTAAAAGAAGCCGTTTTTTCCCATTTCAAAAATGGATTCGGGAATGAACTCACGGTCGATTCATATTTTCCGAATTGCGTGTTCATCGTTCCTTTCTTAATGATCAACTCGGGTGTTTGCGAGTCCAACATATTTCCTTGATAACCGAAAGAAAGACGCATTGCCAATAAATTCACCCAACTACGATTGGCAAATAAATCATCCTTCACATTCCAACGTCCCGCAATAGCCCAAATAGGTAAGAATTTATCGTTACTCTTGCTACCAAATTTATTGGACGCATCTCCACGCATGTTGAATGTCAAAACATAACGATCTCGATAACTATACGATGCCGTGAAATACCCAGATATCATGTTCGTTAACGAGTTTGTACGTTTTCCTAATGCCGCTTCATCATTAGCCAACCATTCCATGTACAGGGGATAAGCCGCCACGTCCACGGGAGCGTAAGATTCTCCTCTTTCCGGCATATAACAACGACGTGTTTGCGAGAAACCGCGGTAACGTGAAGAAGAAAGTTCTCCTCCCACGGAAGCCGTAATCATGTGAATATGATTTTCATCCAAGAATTTATTGAAGTCCAATTGTAAACGAGCCGTATAAGAGTTATTTCGAGAATCTAACAATTGTAATTCACCTCCATAAGGCATGTAATTTGCTACTTTTCCCTGTTCTGTGAATCCTCCATCACGTAAACAAGCTGCATAAAAACTCTTTTCCCCAAAATAAGTTTCCTCGTTCGTATTACTAACCTGATAGGACAAAGTGGCCGAAGCCTTTAAATAATCTGTAAATTTATAATCGACAGAAGTATTTACAGACAACGAACTCGAACGAATCTCGTCTGAAGTATTTTCTATTTCATTCAAAATACTGAAAGGATGCGTAGAGCTAGAACCTCCTTCCAACGTGGAAGTTCTATCGTAATAAAACAACGTCCCATCTTCATTGTATGCCGGAATTGTTCGAGAAGTATTGAATGCATAACTAAACAATCCTACATCTGACGGAGTATATTCTTTTTCTCCTACGTTAGCTTGAAACGCAAAACGGGCAGAGAAACGATTATAATTAGCAGTCAAATTCAATGCCGCTGAATACGTTTTATTTTGTTCTCCCTTATTGACCCCTTTCTCGTCATTAAATCCCAAAGACCCATAATAACGAATATTATCAGTACCTCCGGAAAGACTCAACGTATGCTTATGAGAAAAAGCATCCCGAGTCAACAAATCGAACCAATCCGTGTTAACCGTTTCATAACGATCCACCGTCTTTTGGAATTCATTATAATTCATTTTTCCATTCCAAAAATCATAAATCGCAGACTCGTAACCAACCCAAGAATTTAATGCTGTAAACTTGATTCCTTTCTCCACCAATTCACGAGAAAAAGCCATACGTTCTTTGGAGTTCATCACATTCACCTCCCGATCCGTATATCTTGGACGACGAGATAAACTTCCGGTAAAAGAGTAGGAAATTGAAGGAGGTCCGATCTTACCTTTTTTCGTGGTAATCACAATCACACCATTTGCTGCACGCGTACCATATAATGCCGTGGCAGAGGCATCCTTCAACACGTCAATTTGCTCAATATCATCCGGATTCAAGCCTGAAATAGCATTACCCAACAAATTCACAAAATCCAAATCATTAATTTGAGAAGGATCAACATTTACCGGATCATGTAAAATGATTCCATCCAAAACCCAAAGCGGTTCACGAGAACCCAACACAGTCGAAGAACCACGGATACGTAATTTCGGAGCCGCTCCCACCTGACCTGAATTTTGCATGAAAATCATACCCGGTACGTGTCCCTCCAACATCTTGTCAATAGTCGATATACCGGCCACATTAATATCATCAGCCTTCAAAGTTGTCACGGCACTGGTTAAATGACGTTTGTCAATTTTCTGGTAACCGGTAATCACAACCTCTTCCATCTGCTCCACATCATCCTCCATTACAATGTCTAACTTTTTGCCCGGCGTGTACTTTACTTCCTGTCTTTTCATCCCCACAAATGAAAAAACAAAAGTCACGGTATCCTTGGGTAAGGTAATCTTAAATTTTCCGTCTACATCCGTAACCACCCCTACTGTAGTCCCTTTTATCAACACGGTAACCCCCGGAAGAGGATTTTTTTTGGTATCTTTCACCGTCCCGGAAATAGACCTTCCTTCCTTTTTCTCCGGTTCATCTTTTTGTTTGTTCACGATATAAATAATATCGTTCTCAAAGAAATAACGCAATGAGGTATTTTTAAATACTTCATCCAGCACTTCCTGTACTGTTTTGTGATCTGCTTGCACATTAAACGCTTGAAGTGCCTTAACATGCTCTTCATTGTAAATAAAACGTAACCCCGTTTGTTTCCATATTTCCTGACACAATGTATTCACATCACACTGCTTCAAGTTTAAAGAAACAACCTGCTCCTGCGAGTAGCCATTTGCCATTACTCCAGGAATACAAAAGAAACAGAAAATTAAGAAAAATCTCATACTCTTAAAAGTCTTTGATTTTTTCACGCTAAAAACAGCGTACTTCCAATTAGATTTCATAACTTTGTCGTTAAATATTACACATGATGAATAGGAATCCGCTTGCCAATGGACCCATTCATTTATTGTTCAATAAGGTGAAGATGAGGGAAACATCTTCATCTTTTCTTATAACTTACTTATAAATACAGTATTTCCTTGCACCTTAAAATGAGTGTCCGAAATCTTCTCAAAAGAATGGAACAACTCTTTCACATCTTTATATCGTTTCAAATTACCAGATAATCGTACGTCACGCAACTCCCCGTTTTGATAAAATACCTCCAAGCCATACCATCGGCTCAATTTATCCATAATGGAACCTAAAGATTCATTCTGAAAAATAAAATCACCATTTTTCCAAGCCACGTAAGGCAATACATTGACATTTTCTACCAGAATTTCTCCTTTTGACGGATCAAATACGCCCTTCTGATTCGGTTTTAACATCACCTCCCGATTGCCTTGATTCATACTCACGGCCCCCGTTACCAACACGGTCTCTACCCCATCATAAGTATTCATGTTAAACTCAGTTCCATAAACCTTGACAGCAACATCTCCTACTTGAACCAAGAAAGGCATATCCTGATTTTTTGCCACCTTAAAGTAAGCCTCCCCCTTCAGTTGAACGACACGTTGTTTTCCGTTAAACCGAACCGGATAGAGAAGTTCTGTTTCTGCATTCAACCACACACAAGTTCCATCCGCCAAGGTTAAGCTAAATTCACCTCCACGAGGCACCAGTAAACGATTCATGACGTCCTCTCCTTTTTCTTCTGCCACTTTATCATCTTTACCCGAATGATAAGCGATCTGACCGTTTTCGCTCACTTGCAATGCAGTTCCATCACGCTCTTCCAACTCACAAGCTTCCGCTCCCATATTTACTTTTTCCCCGGATGATAACACCAAAACCGCTTGAGTTTTTCCCGGTTGAATAGAAACTTCTTGTGCTAATTGTTCTGGTTGATCAACACGATTCCACAAAAAGACACCTCCTACACTTAACATCAAAACCAAAATGGCAGCCACACTATACCACATCCGAATACTATAACGTGTTTTCAATTTTCGACGTAAAGTATTAAAGTCCGGCTGCATTCCGTAAGCATACGTACCCCATTGTAATTCCAAGTGTACTCGCTGAAATTTTCTAAAGTACTCTTGGTGATCTTTGCTCTCACGTAGCCAGTTATCGACCTCATCCCGTTCGATATCACTCGCTTCGTTTAAAATATACAAAAGTAACTTTTCGTCTATTTCATCTTGAACCATCATAGTCATTAGTTTTACAACTATAATACAGTTCAGAATCAAAAATCATTTACTGGAAAACAATCTTTTTTCAAGAAAAAATAAATAAACTGCAAGTTCACTCTCATTATCAGATTGTTGTCGTAATTTTTTTAATGCTTTTACCAAAAGAGAATTGACCGTCGCAACTGAAATTCCTAGTTTTTCCGCCACCTCTTTATATTTCATTCCCTTTAAATAGACACAACGAATGATCTCTTGCGTTCTAGGTGGTAATTTTTTTAGTTCCACTTCCACTCGCTGAAACACTTCTTCTTCAAAGTTATCATATTCTTCCCATGGACTCTCGTAATACGCTATATCACAAGCTTGTTTTAACGGATCTAACCGTTCCAATTGGTTTAACGCCAAATTGCGCACAGAAGCAAACAAGTAAGATTTCAACGAATCCGGGAATAATTTATCCGTCAATGACTTTTCCCACAATTTGACAAAAAAATCCTGCACGATATCTTCTGAACGTTGAACATCAGACACAAAAGTAGCACCCCAAACCACCAATGGTTTGTAGTACTCTTTAAAAAGAAGCTCCATCCCCTCTATTTTCCGAACCCTCAACAATTCACAAATTCGTTGATCTATCTCACGCATATCTTTTTGCTATTGAGACACAAATATAAGGACTTTTTTATTAAAGCCAATTAATGCCTTAAAAGTTGCTGAATGAACATCTGTAATAATCTCGGTTCCAGTAACACGGGAAAGATCAAGCCGAACACTGCTCCATAGAAGTGGGCATTATGATTGATATTATCGCCGTCTCGTTTTGCCATGTACTGGCAATAAAGCAAGTAGATGAAACCAAACACGATACCGGGAATCGGAACGATCGCAAAGAAGTAAATCTTATCCCAAGGATGCAAAAATATCGCCGTGAACAAAACAGCCGAAACCGCACCGGATGCCCCGATGGAAGAATAATATTGATTGTTCCGGTATTTCCACACGTCATAGACCGAAGCGGCCACCATTCCCCCGAAATACAGGATCAAGAAACTGGAACTACCGAATCCCCACGCGACAAACTGGTTCTCCACGTATAACCCGAAAGAGAGAAAGGTGAACATATTCACGATCAAGTGCGTCCAATCGGCATGGACAAAACCGTGAGAAATAATTCGGTACCACTCTCTGGAATGTACCATCCGGTAGGGGTTACACGACAATTTATTGAACAGGGAATAATTGTTAAAACAAGCAATTGACACGACAACCGTGACAATAAGTATAACATAAGTCATCATAATCTACTCTAAAAAATAATGTTATTAAATATCCGCCCGATCCTTCTGTGCCTCATCTTGTTTTATGAACGTACTCAGGCTCGCGTAAGTTTTGTCATCTCCATGAATATACAGAAGGGTCCCACCTTTAATTGTATCTATAATTTTTTTGCTCACGGCTAATGGTAATGCCGGACATCCCAAGCTACGCCCCAACCGCCCACATGACCGAATGGTTGACGGGTCTGCGTATGCCGCCCCGTGCATCACGATCGCCCGCTCTTTCGCCTTGTCATTAATTCCCCGCTCCAAACCGTCCAACACCAAAGAATACCCGTTCTTCCCGTAATACGTGTTTTCCGTTTTGTAAAAACCCAACGAACTCTTGAAAGAGCCTTCCCGGTTGGAAAATGACGTGGCATATTTCTCCCCGCTATTCCGACCGTGAGCCACGTAAGAAATAAACAGGATCTTTTTCAGTTTCAGATCAATCACGAACAAGCGTTTTTCCGTGGAAGGTTTCGTGAAATCAATCACCGTAAGGATGTCCTTGTCGTGACCGCCCATCCGGTTGTACCCCGCGATAGCCCGCTCGAACACCGCATAATCAATCGTTCCGGCTAACGCTATCTCGTGATAAAGCGCCCGACTATTCGGTACAGACGACCTCTCTGCCGCTATCCCCGATAGCGATCCCCAACAAATTCCCCCGATAATCAAGATAAGCGATAACGCACGCATAAAGTTATTTTTATATCAATCAAACACAATTACCAATGTCTTTTCCACCTCCGCCCAATCGTACATGAACTTGGCATGTGATGTCGCATTCCTCACGCACATATGAGACCGGGGTGTCGTTCCGAGCGTCCAACTATATTCAATCAACTTGTTATCGGGATAATTGACCGGAACCCCATGCAAATAGGCACCTCCGGTAAAACGACAAGCATAAGGAGCAAAACCACCTTTCTCATCTGTCCCGTCCTTCAGGTAAAGCATCTCCGACAATTTCCGCTGTACAAAATAAATTCCCGGTGGTGTGGCTTCTTGATAAGGTGGTCGATTAGCTCCCGTCGTCACGGGATTCATACTTCTCACCAACCAAGTCGCTCCTTCTTGTTCCAAAGTTGCAATATTCTGATTCGTTCGGTCTACAAATATAACTTTTTTAATCGAAAGAGGCCCTATTAACTTCATGTATTTTTTAGGAACATACCATTCCCCCTGCAAAAGTAGCCGAACTCACCTGAAAACAACCAGCACTGTCACTAATCACGGCAACATAAGCCCCATCCCGTCCATAACGTTCCGGCACGCTAAAATTTCCCCGTCGATATAAAGGAATTCCTTGAGAACGATCCACGCCGAACGAATCCCGAGTCTGTTTATATTTGTTAATTTTGTATTTTCTCGAAAGGGGTGGCATCCCGTTCACGTTTTTATAATTCCGAAGTACCCCATACCCGTCATTCTTCTCCTGAAAGACCATCAATGAATCAAGGAATGCCGATATCTTATCCCATTGAAATCGTCGTTCCTGTTTCCTGTATTTATAGGTATCATGTAGCGTGTGCCGGTCATATAACAAACGTTTCTCTATTTTTACAGTATACCCAACACTATTTAAACAAATTAAAAAGAACAACAACGTATAACATTTTATCCATATCATCATCTACAACATTTTTTAATGATAATACGTCAAAAATTGAATTTTGTTATGTCTTATGTTATCATCGGAGAGAGACTGTCTAACAAGTTTATTTTTAAACGACAATCTCTCTCTTACAATCATCCGTCAAGGTTCTATAATATTAAACATCGGATCAAAACTATCCAACAGAGAAAGCAAAACCTTCAACTCATTAAGATCCCCGGTAATCTTCATTTTCCCCGTATCTATCAACTCTTCCGGACGAACCTCTTTTAAGATTAAGCGGGCAAAATCATTTCTAGTCACTTGTAGACTCAACAATGCGCTTGCATCCGTGTAACCCATCCGATGATTCAGTGCTCCATTGTTCAACAGTAGCATGGCCTTCTCTCCGCAATCCTTAAAAGTCAGATTTATACAAATACGTTTATCCCCAGCCTTCATCCCGTTCACTTGGATGGCACAAAAATCCAGTAACATGTCCGCACCCAAATTACTTACAGAACTAGCATTCACCAAATTCGGTACCTGACGATTAATTTCACCTCTTAACTCTTTTGCCCCCGTGAGGTAAAAGTTTCTCCAAGGGCCAGATTCTGCCTGATATCCCAGTTGCGTATACACATCCGCCAGTAATTGTCTGGCAGTTTGATTTTCAGGTTCCGCAAACACTAAATTATTCAACAAAGTAGCACACCAACGATATTCCCCCTCATCATAAGCTTTCCGGGCAACTTCAATCACTCGTTCTCCCCCTCCGATCGCCTCCACGTATTTACGTCCCAACTCCACCGGGGGTAACGGATTCAGATTAGCCGGATTACCATCAAACCACCCGAAATACATTTGGTACTGAGACTTCACATTATGACTCAATGAACCATAATATCCCCGGCACGCAAATAAAGAATCCAACCCGACAGGCAATACAAGTTGTTCGGCGATCTCGTTCGGAGTCAATCCTTGGTTTGCCATGCGTAAGGTTTGATCGTGTAAATACCGGTACATATCTCGCTGTGCGGCCCAGTAAGTATTTATCTTCTCATTCCCCCACGTAGGCCAGTGATGCAGGGAGAAAGTCACCTCCACGTCATTCCCATAGCGAGCAATCACGTCATCAATATACTTACTCCACAATAAACCATTACGAACCTTGGCGCCTCGCAAGGTTAACAAATTATGCATCGTATGCGTAATTTCTTCGGCAGCACAGAAAGCCTTGTATTTCGGGAACCAAATCATCATCTCCACCGGAGCTTCCGCTTCCGGAACAAACATAAACTCCATCTCCAACCCATCTATCACCCGACGTTCCCCCGTGGTTTCGATCTCATCCGTTGGCCGCACAAGCATACTCTTACCCCGGGAATTGGTTGTTCCCAACCCGGTCCCGATATTTCCCCCGGCATGACGGGGTAATAATAGCCCGTACATGTAAGAAGCCCTTCGCCCCATAGCAGTTCCCGCCATGACGTTCTCACTCAACGCTTCTTCATAAAATCCCTTGGGAACAATGATCTTCATGTCTTTATTTGAAACTTCCCGACAAATGGCGTCCATTCCCCCGTAATGATCAATATGGGGATGAGTGATAATCAGTGCCCGCACGGGTAAATCTCCCAAATGTTGCTTAACCAAACGATAACCGGCCAAGGCCGACGCTTCCGAAGTGGTCGCGTCAATAATAATCCATCCGTGATCCGTTCGTACAAAAGTTATGTTGGCCAAATCAAATCCCCGAACTTGGTAAATAGCCCCGGGAACCACCTCAAAAAGCCCGTGAATGGCATTCAATTGAGACTGTCTCCACAAACTCGGATTTGCCGTCGCCGGGGCTTCTCCTTCCAGAAATTTCCACGCATTTAAAGGATAGGAAACACTTCCATTTTCATTTTTAATGGCTTCATCTTCCAATGTCGCGATAAACCCCCGATGCGCATCTTCAAAATCCGCCCGATTATTAAAATTCAAACGAGTTTTCACCGCCATATTTTCTTTTTCTGTGTAAGAAGTCGCTTTCTGTTGGGCATTCCCACTCATAGCCAAACAAAGCATTACAGCTATTCCCCCGGTAAACAATTTCCTCTTCATAATACACTTTCATTTAAACATAAAACATTATCTATATAACAAAGATAAAACCAGACGGAAAACACGTAAAGGTATATTTTTTACTTTTATTGGTCTATTTGTATGATTTGCTCCGTACAAATAGACCAAATAAACCCAATAATTGGTATTTTTATACCCATAAACAAGGAACGACATGGAAACAAAACCCACATTCAGAATCATCACCCGACGCTTGCAGGAAACCACGGCGAACTCTTTTCTCTTATGGGAAGAAGACGATCTTTTCCCAGCACTGGGATATCCCGTGAAGATTAATTTTACCGGAATCTTCATCTGTTCAGCCGGAACTTTAGATGTAGAAATAAACCTTACCCCTATGCGAATGGATGAAAATCATATTCTCGTTTTCACCCACGAACATGCCGTGCGTATCGTTAAGCGTAGCGAGGACTTCAAATGTGTCGGGATCATTCTTTCCAAAGCATACTGGGAAGAAACATTACTCCACACCCATGCATTCAACGCCTTGACCCGCACCGTCCCCTGTCTTCCAATAGAACCCGATCAGAAGAAACCATTACTGGATTTTTTTTCCATCATCCGCACGCATACCAAATTAAAGGATGCTGAAAACCGAAATGAGATCATCAAACATCTAGTGATTAGCATGTTTTATGCCGTCGGAGAAGTCTATAAACAGCAATTGGCACAAAAACGAACGACATCACAACACGAAAAATTGTTACATGACTTTCTGGAACTAATCTACCAACATTACAAGACCCACCGAGACGTGGCTTTTTATGCTCAATGCCTATCCTTGACGCCCAGATATCTCACGACAACGATAAAAAAAACCAGTGGAAAAAATGCCTTACAATGGATAGAAGAATATGTCATTCTTGAAATCCAAATCCTTTTGCGTCATTCAGATATGACAATTAAGCAGATTGCTTACGAGATGAATTTTTGTGATCAATCTTTCCTAGGCAAGTATTTCAAACGAATAACCGGAATGTCTCCCGAACAATATCGTAATCTGTAAAATGAACAAGGGAGGTGTGACAAACGACCACACCTCCCACCTATATCATCTATTCGACCGGATCCCCTTATGCAGGAATCAACCCGGTAATCAGGATCAATACCAACAATCCCAAGATGGCGTACAACTCCGGGAACACGGCCAATACCATCGTGGTTCCGAACACGTTGTAACCGCTACCGATTGCCACGATACCGTTAGCACATACCTGTGCTTGACGAATAGCAGAGAAGAAAGCCACTAAACCAAGTCCCAATCCGGCACCGAAGATAGCTGAAGCAGGCCCCCAACCCATATCCACGTTCGTCAAGAAACTACTTAACAGGAAATATCCCACGAAACCATACAATCCCTGAGAGGAAGGCAACGCGGACAAACCAATATACTGACCCGATGCAGTCGGGTTTTTCTTCAAAGCACCTACCGCGGCATTACCGCAAATAGTAACTCCATACGCACTACCGATTCCTGATAATGCCACCATCAATGCAACACCTAGATAAGCTAATAAAATTGGTTCCATAATTCTAATCTATTTAATTGTTATTTTTATAATCTTTATTTTTAATCATTTACTTTTTTTCTGAACGGGGCGTATTGTTTACCCCCGCCTTCAAATCCGGCATTCTTGTAGAATTCCACGAAGGTCAAACGCATCGGGTGTACAAAAGAACTGATCATACACAACCCGAAGTTAATCGAGTGACCGACAAGCAGAATCAAGAACACGGCAATGAATTTCACGATAAACGGTAGTCCATCCGTAAGCTGGAAAGCCAGCGTGTTAAACACACCTCCCAAGATACTTCCCGTTAACCCGATCGCGAACAACCGGATATATGAAAGCGTGTCTCCCAGCAATCCCGTAGCCATGTTGTACGTTCCCCACAATCCTGACCCAAAATTAGAGAAGATCCCTTTTCCCGGAGAATTGTAGAAATAAATCGTCAACGCGGAAAGGCCCAACAAAGCGTAAAGCACGTATTTCAAACCTTCCGGGATCACGACTTTTAGCATCGGTAACCCGATCAACACGCCCAACAGGATAATGGCAACGACCCAACCTAACGTCGATACCGCATATTTAAATCCAAACTGTTTCGTTAACCTTGCGGCATTCAAGCACATCCCGTAAAGAATCTGGATAATACCCACGGCAACCGCGATAATCATCATCGGGTTATATCCCCCCAGATATTTCCCGTAGTTCGCTTCCGTCAGGAAGAGTGACTTCACGCCAGCCAACCAAGGCCATTCCACGGAATCCAAAGCGATACCAAAGAATGAACCCGTCAGTAAGCCGACAATAACCGTCATGATTCCCAAATATTGCCCCAGCACAAGGTAACCCTTCACCGAAGGCGAGGCTTTCCGGCCAATAATGAAACAAGCCAGCCAGATGATCAACCCGTAGCCGCCATCACCCATACACATTCCGAAGAACAGCATGAAAAACGGGGCCAAGAAAGGCGTCAAATCCAACTCCCTATATTGCGGCAGGGCAAACATTTCCGTTACCGGTTCAAACAACTTGGAGTAAGCATTGTTTTTCAGCTGCACGGGAACATCATCCTCCGGAGTAGGCCGGGTGAATTCGAAGTACACATCTTTCGTTTCCAGAAAACTTCTCATTTCAGTCTCTCTTTCCACCGGAACCCATCCTTCCAAAGCAATGACTTTCTCGTCAATCAGATGTTGAGCGGCATCCTCCACTTTAATCTTGTCTGCCACCTCGGTAATCTTCAAACGATACTTTTTCAGCCGTTCAATCGCATCCTGAGAAACAGCATCCAACTCTTTCCCGATGTTCACGGATTCCTCTCGCAAAGCCGTAATTTGCTTTGCCAACTCTTCTGCCGTGGCTTGAGGGAAAAGATAAGGATCAGCCTCCAAGTTCACGCTTGTCCCAGCAGGAGTAACAGTAACAAAATATTTCTGTCCCATCATCTCGCTGATTATAACAGCGTCATACATCTCTTCCCATTCCGGCTGATACTTCTGTTCCGGCACGGAAAAGAAATGAAATTCCCAACCGGCAGTCTCCAGTTTTTGGATCATCTCCCGGGAAAATTTTCCCCAAGGACGATAAGCCGCATGGTCCTTCTCCAAACCTGCCAATTGTTGCTCGATCTGATCCTGCCGACTATACAAACCTTCCAGATAATCCAGCAAATGCTCGTCATCCACCTTCACTTTTTCCACCTGCTCCACGTCATTCCGACTCTGCATGCGCGTGATCATCTCCCCAGTCCGCCTGATCAACATCAATTTCGCCTGTAGATCCGTATCTTCTGCCGTACGTTCCGTATTCTCATGAATATGAACCATTCCCTTTTCCCGGAGTTCTCCGAGAAATGTTTGATATTCCTTGTAAAATATCAACAGGGACAATTTCATCATAGGTACTATCATAGGCTATTCCTCCATCAATTTACGGGTTTTCACGATCTTCTGTGACGACTTGGAAAGGTTTTCCTCGTCTTCCAAGAACCGCTTGATCTTGCGAATCGCCTCTTGGAATCCCGGAATCTGCACTTTCTCGTACAAATTCACCTTCTGTGTCGTTTTCTTTCTCGCCCTATCCAACAGCTCCATTTTCCGGGTGAAAAATTCCCTCTCCAAAGCGATACTTACTACCTCTTTGATGTATTCCACACCATCGAGTAGCCACCCGGGTTGATTAAACAAACTGAAATCCTTCACCTCATAATCCACCCCGTCGAGAACAGGCGTCTTTACCCCGGCAATCTTTTTCACCGACATCCTGACATCCTTCACGACAAGTATGTCTTCCTTATACTCGTCATAAAGTTGCAGCATATCGTTCAATGAATTCAGCGTTTCTTCCAACTTCACATTAAACTCATCCGCCACCTGTTTCGCCTTCTTCACCTCCGAACGCAAAGCTGACTCCTTATTTTTGATGGTAGGCAATGCCCTCACTCGCATCTTCAACTGCTTATCCAGCCCTTGAAGCGATGTCTTATTATATTGAAACTTTATCACCTTACCAAATTATTAAATTATTCTGTGATTTGCGATTTAATGATTCTGTGATTGCTGCTCTTTGTTAAGCCCGATACTTTTAGTCCGGATAGAAGCCACAACCATAGCCACTAATTCATTTACTTCTCTCTTGAGTTCTCTCAAATCATCTGATTTTAGTAAATCAGACTCTTCAATAATTTCAAGCCAATAAGCTGTTTCATCCGCTTCCTCTTCAACGATCCTCATTTTATTGATGAAATCCTTATCCGATTTTGCTCGACACACAGCCCGATAGTTAGCACCAACCGATAAAGCCGAACGTAAAATCTGATCTTTCACGACCCAAGCTAACCGTGTCTCCGGAAACTTTTCTGTCATCCTGATCACGGCTAACCCCAACTGTTTTGTTCTACGTTTAAACTCTATCTGATTCATAAACTGTATTAATTAATCACTGAATCGTCAATCACCTAATCACTAAATCCTCCAAACTCTTCCACGATTTCCTGCTTAATTCCCAATTCCGCCTTGTTAAAGTATTTGCGGAAAAGATCCCAAGCGGTATCCAACATCTGATCGGTACTGATGTTTACATCGATAGCAAGCAAGCTGTTGGAATAGTCTTTGGCGAAATCTAGGGTACGGCGGTCGTAGTCCGTCAGGTCGAAACCGTTCTCCATCTTGGTCCGGGCGTTAGCGGCATCGGCATATAGACGGATGGCGGCATTCATCACTTGCGGGTGATCCTTACGGGTTTTCTTACCGATCACGAGCTGTTTCAAACGAGACAAACTTCGGAACGGGTCAACAATAACCTTACCAATCTCCGTGTCTTTACGCAGGAACAACTGTCCCTCCGTGATGTACCCGGTGTTATCCGGGATAGCATGGGTAATGTCACCGCCAGACAACGTGGTCACGGCTATGATCGTGATAGAACCTCCGGCAGGGAACTGCACGGCCTTCTCGTAAATCTTCGCCAAATCGGAATACAATGAACCCGGCATGGAGTCCTTCGACGGGATCTGATCCATACGGTTGGACACGATACTCAGAGCATCGGCATACAACGTCATGTCCGTCAACAACACCAATACTTTCTCGTTCTTGTCCACCGCAAAATACTCGGCAGCCGTCAATGCCATATCCGGTACCAACAAACGCTCAACAGGCGGTGCCTCCGTGGTATTCACGAAACTAACGATACGATCCAACACCCCGGCATTGTCAAACAAATTTTTGAAATACAGGTAGTCATCGTTCGTCAACCCCATACCACCCAAGATGATACGGTCTGTCTGCGCTCTCAGTGCCACGTTCGCCATCACTTGGTTGTAAGGCTGATCCGGGTCGGCAAAGAACGGAATCTTCTGACCGGACACCAACGTGTTGTTCAAGTCGATTCCCGCGATACCGGTTGCAATCAATTCCGACGGTTGTTTACGACGCACCGGGTTCACCGAAGGTCCCCCGATCTCTCTTTCTTCCCCGTCAACTGCAGGCCCCCCGTCAATCGGGTCGCCAAAGGCATTGAAAAAACGCCCGCATAAATCGTCTCCCACTCTCAGAGTAGGCGCTTTTCCCAAGAATGTCACTTCTGCATTCGTCGGAATCCCTTCTGTCCCGGAGAACACCTGAAGGGTTATATCATTTCCCCAAATCTTCACGACCTGCGCCAACCGTCCGTCTACAATAGCCAGCTCGTCATTCCCGACGCCCTGGGCATTCAACGTACACGTTGCTTTCGTGATCTGGGTGATCTTTGTATAAACTTTTTGAAAAGCAGTCGTCATATAATTTATTTTTTGATTCTGTGATTTTCGATTCCATGATTGTGTGATTCTTCTCAATATAAAGTCAAATCACTTAATCATTATATCACCTAATCACTAAATTTATTTCTTTTTTCTTTCGTTAATGATCTCGTTCACTTCTGCCTCATACTTTTTAAACGCTTCCGATTGATATTCGGAATAGTTCATCTGTTTGAAACCATTAATGATACGTTTGAAATAGGGGTTAATCTCTTCGAACGTGTCAAAATTAAATTCGGAACGAACCACACCCAGTACCATGTTCAGCATATACTTCTGACGCTCCATTGCGGTAGAACCGTCAATGTTGTCAAAAGCATCCTGTTGCAGAATCACGAAGTCGATCAACTCGGACTTCCAGTATACCACGTGATATTCCAAAGGCACACCGTCATCCCCCAAAATGTCGATCTGTTCTGCCGTCTCGCGACCGCGAACCAACATATTACGAGCCTCGTTCACATCAGCAATCCACGTATCGGAAATATTCTTCTTGGCGAACTCGATAAATTCCGGATATTCCAAGTATTTTGAGTAAGATTCCAACGTATCAATTGCCGGGTAACGTTTCGCATCCGCACGAGCTTGAGACAAGGCATAGAAACAACGTGCCACTTTCTTCGTGGACTCCGTCACCGGCTCTTTCAAGTTACCACCGGCAGGAGATACCGTACCGATAAAAGTAACGGATCCCGTCTTACCATTATTCAAATACACCATTCCCGCACGAGCATAGAAATTTGAAATGATAGCCGACAAGTCCATCGGGAACGCATCCTGTCCCGGTAACTCCTCCATACGGTTGGACATCTCACGCAAAGCCTGCGCCCAACGAGAAGTCGAGTCGGCCAGCAACAACACTTTCATGCCCATGGAACGATAGTACTCCCCGATCGTCATAGCCGTGTACACGGAAGCCTCACGGGCAGCCACGGGCATATTGGACGTATTAGCAATAATCGTGGTTCTCTCGTACAACTTACGACCGGAACGAGGGTCTTCCAATTCCGGGAACTCGGTAAAGATCTCCACCACCTCGTTCGCACGCTCACCACAGGCAGCCATGATAATAATATCAGCATCGGCAAACCGGGACAAAGCGTGTTGCAACACGGTCTTTCCCGTTCCGAACGGCCCCGGGATAAAACCGGTCCCCCCTTCCAGTATCGGATTCATCGTGTCGATAACACGTACACCTGTCTCCATCTGACGGGAAGGACGGGGTTTATCCATGTAATTACGGATAGCCACCTTCACCGGCCATTTCTGGATCATCGTAACAGGAATTTCTTTTCCGGCCTCATCTTTCAGCACGGCAATCGTGTCCTTTATCGTGTATTCCCCGGCAGCGGCAATTGATGCGATGGTATATTCCCCTTTCAACTTGAAAGGTACCATAATCTTATGATCCAGCCAGTTTTCCTTCACGTTGCCCAACCAATCGGCACCGGTCACCTTATCACCGACCTTGGCCAACGGGGTAAAACTCCATTTTTTATCTTCTTCCAACGGGTTCGTGTACTCTCCTCGTTTCAAGAATACACCCGTCATCTTATCCAGGTCATTTTGAAGACCGTCAAAATTCTTTGACAGCAAACCGGGACCCAACGTAACTTCCAACATATGGTTTTCGAACTCCACGAGGGAACCGGGTTTCAATCCCCGGGTACTTTCAAAAACCTGTACATAAGCAATATCCCCGACAACCTTGATCACCTCGGCCATCAACCGCTCGTTTCCAAGTTGGATAAAGCAAATCTCATTCTGAGATACCGGTCCTTCGGTACGCACAAGTACAAGGTTGGAAATAATACTATGAACTTTTCCTTGTGTCTTATTCATGTCTCAATTTTAATTTTTAAATTCTTCCGCAAACTCGAAACTCTTTCTGAACTTATCCACGACTTCCATGAAGACTTTTCGTCCCGATTCGGAACTCATCTTGCTCCATCGCTCGACGATCATCAGCTCAAGCATGAAACTCAAAACTTTCTCCATGGAGAAATACTCGTAAACCACGGCCTCTTCGATATAATCCCAAAGAAGTAAATCCAGTCCTCTCTCCCGCTCGACAAGGTTTGTATTTCCCATCAGAGAAATCACTTTTTCCACGTACGGGAATTCCATTCCCAAACCGAAATCTTTTGAGTTCGAAGTTCTCAGCGCCTTAGAAAATGCGTTATTACCAATAATCTCCGGGGCAACCTCTTTCCCGTACTTCCGACAAGTCAAGGCTGTCTCCAGATTCTTCACGTTCATCACGAATTCCGCGTAATTCCGGACAAACTTACTGCCACTCTTCATCAAGTGATCGTAATACATCCAACTCAACACATTCTCCGGAGAAACATCATATTTCAAATGTTCCCCTTTAAAATCTGCGATAAATCGATTGAGGTAAGTAGGTAAAGAATTCGTCGGTTCGGTGATTTCGTCTTCCAGACGTTGTAATGGATATACTGTTTCAAGATTGGTATCGGGAGCCATTTTATTTAGCAACCGCAGAACTTGTTTATTATCGGCAGGCAGAAAAAACAACTCCATCAACTTCACATCCTCCTTCTTCAGAGCCTCCCGAGCCAACTCCCGAAACCCGTTCACGGACAACGCTAGTTTCCGATCATCCAGAAAGACCTCCGGTAGTCCTGCAATAAAACAGTAGTAGTTATTTTTTAATATCATATTATTCATTCTGTGATTTAATGATTCAACGATTTTGTGATTCAATCACTTAATCTATAATCACTCAATCCTTAAATAACAGTTTTTTCGTGAAGCCCTTCATGTACTGATTAAAGAAAGCTTCAAATAGTTTTTCGGAGAAAGCAATCTGGAAACCACCATCTTTAGGCCGGATCACAAACCCTTCTTCTAAATTACCCACCTTTACATCAAGACCTTTATCCAACAGATCCTTGTACTTGGCCGCAACAAATGATTCGAACTTTGCCTTTTCATCCTCGGAAAGAAGAATTTCCATGTTCAAGTTTCCTCCGGCTACATCCCACTTCTTCACGATCGTCATAAGCAACTCCTGAATAAAAGCTTTTTCCTCGAACCCGATCTTGGCAACATCACCGGCAACATCACCGGCAACAAGATTCGTGATTGCCTGTTTTAAAGCCGTGATAGCTTGGCGTGCACTTAACGTCATTTCAGACTCGGCCTTCTTTTTCAAGTTAGAAACCTCTGTCTCCGCATCAGCATTCATCTGTGCTACTTTCGCTTTCGCATCGGCAATAATCTTTTCGGCCTCTTGCTTTGCCTGGTTGATGATATTCTCCGCCTCCTGGCGAGCCTTATCTACCCCCTCGTTGTAAAGCTTTTGGGTCAAAATATCTAATTTATTCTCCATACTAAAAACGTATTATATATTAATTTTATCTTACAAATTTTCATTAAAACTAAGTGTCAATAAATGTGCCAGTAATCCAGAAAAACGGCGTCAAGATATTAAAAAACATTGACAATAACAAATAAAAATTATACAATAGGACACTTGAAAATATCCCCGTATCAGATACGAATTCCATCGTCAAGGGTTCCACTCAAACCATAAAAGAGACAAAATTCATAGCACAACGAAGCCGCGTTATAAACGATAAGGAGTGGCAAAGAATCTCTGCCACCCCATCCGCATCAATGTTGTTCCCATCGACGTTTGCACCAAGCCACCACGACCGAGCTGATCACTCCCCCCACGATGCTTAACACACCCGCGACAAAATCATTTGCCAACTGCGTGAAAAAAGCATTCAAACTCAGTGTGAAAAATATTCCCGTGAAAAAGTATAAGCTCATCATAACCTTAAAATCACTCAACCGTGAGATACTGGCTAGGCGAAATACTTTTCCCGTTCTTCGAGGTTGCAAAACAATAGATCTTCACGTTTGCGTGGTTCCAATTTTTCGGAAGTGCCACACTGGTATTTCCATTCTCCCCCCGACTTCTTAACGAGATCAATTTCACCCGCATCAACACGCTCTCGAACACCACGGCATACACCCGATCGTCAACCAAAGCGAACCCGTTCTCCTCCGTCTGCATCTCCTGTTCGAAAGAATACATTTTATTTTCCGCGGAATACGTGACCGAGACTTCCGGAACATCCTGAACTCCAGTAGCCATTTTCAACCGTTCGTAATCTATCGTTGCCACGTGTTTCTCGTCCACGTCTACCGCCTTCATATTTTTCGCAACGAAAGCATTCGAAGTCGTTCCGTTCCCAATTCCCACAAATCCTTTCTGCACAACCGGCAACAAGAAACGGGACAACTCGATCAACACCTTCATACGGGCTCGCTGGTCCAACATCTCCGAAGTCGGCTTATCCTTTCTTGAGAATATCCTCGCCCTAGCGATATTCTGTTTGTTCATGTAACACATCGTCACGTTACCAAGGGTTTTCGATACTTTACCCAATAAATAAGAATCAAATTTTGCCATAATAATAAAATTTAAAAATGAATAAATCAGAAAATTTAAAATGATCCCGCACTCCCCGCATGGGCCCTACACGAAGAATGGAATTTAGAATGTAGAATTTAAAATTTAGAATGAAAAGTTTCCCAAAAACAGCGAGTATTCCAACTCTCCCTCTGTTTATAGAGGGAGTACGGCGAAGCCGGGAGGGAGTTCAATCTAAAATCTAAAATCTAAAATCAATAATACTGAATCCAGTCCGCCACCCTCAACGCCGGTCCCGGATCAACTTTCCTCGACGTCACGTCCGAATGTCCCACGATATCCCCGATGGGATAAGTATCCACCAGCAAGCCACACACCTCGTTCAACACCCGCATCTGCACGTTCGTGTAATCATGCCAGTACGTCGGCTCCTCTCCTGAATCTTCCGTGTACACCTCCCCCACGGGAACCTCCTTTCCACATTCCGCCACGAACTTCCCCCCTTCCAGTCGCAACTGCCCCAGGTTATCCAGCTCGATCCCGATAGAGTAATGATTCAGCTCGTTCCTTCCCCCGTAACTACTCTTCCCGGCATGCCACGCCTCGATACTAAACGGCACCATTTGTATCACCTGCCCGTCCCGCCCGATCACCACGTGAGCCGATGCCTTCACGTCCGGCCTCACCAAGAATTTTGCTGAAGACATGGCATCCATACCTGCCGTGTAATGTAAAATAATCATATCCGGCTCTCCTAGTCCCCGTCTATTCTTCGGGCATTCTAGATGAATCACCCCACCACCCATTAACCGGTGATTGACAATTGAAAAAGATGAATTAGAACTTGAAAATACATCCATAACAAAAAGTTTAAAATTTAAAATTTAGAATGAAAAAGATTCCGTGATTGCCGATTCGATGATTGGGTGATTAAAATCACTTAATCGAAAATCATTAAATCACTTAATCGATAGGATCTAAAGTCATAAATCTAAAATTGATCCGTTTTTATCTTTTAGTTTTTATCTTTTATCTTAAAAATGGCCCCCGCCATTTTTTCCCCGCTCCTCCCCACCACGTACCCGCCCAACCCAATCTCCAGCAAATCCCAGAACCGGGAAGTATCCGCCAACATGGGCAAACTCGTGAAAGTGCCAATAAGCACAATAACAGCAAATATCAACATCACCAATGGCCGCCACGAACGCTGTAGCCAATTTCCGGTAGCCTCGGCTCTTATCACGCCAGCCCGAGCTTCAATCATTTCACGTTCCCGCTCGTACACCAATCTCAGTATCTCCGCCTGTAACTCTTTCTTCTCCCGTGCCGGGAGCGTCACGCCATTAATCACCCCGCTAATAGCATTGACAACATCTGCTATCGGTTTCATTTCCTTCCCTGTAAACGTACATACTGACTCATAGATAACTGCTTCTCATCAGGCGAAATAAAGAGACAATACAAATGCAACGTTTCCCCCTTCCACCCGTCAATCGTAAAACTCGCCACACCATCTTTCCGCACTCCCCCTATATTCTCCAACACCCTCGGACAAAACGCCCGCCCTTCATGTAACACGACCACCATCAAACGATCATCATCCTCCACAAATCCTCGTCCACCCACCTTTTCCCATTGTAATAAAACACGACCTTCCGGATCAATCCCTCCTCTTAAATGAAACACTCGTTGCCTCTTTCCCGCGGAAAACTGAAGTTGAGAGAAATCTCCGATACGCCCATCCGCACAGAACACCTTCATATTTTTTTCAAGATAAAACGTATAACCATTGAAACTGTTTCCTTGAGCAGACACCTTCAATATTCTCCTTAACGAAGTCTCTTTCAACTTCTGGTAAAACCGGATTGCAACTAAAAATCTCGCCCTCACTTCCTGTTGTTTCATTGTCTTCGGATTATTCGCTCGAAACGTTCTTCTTGCATACGACTTGTTACCTATTTGATAAATAATCACATCCCCCAATTTCCCGTTTAATCCAAAATCATTTTTAAATGATGCCATAATTTCTCGTTTTTTAAATGAATACTCTCTCTCATTTTTCTAACGACAAAACTACAACACCTTCGAAACTTCATCACTACACACCATCCCACGTGTGTTTCCATCTTCCCACAAACCATTGATTATTATCAATAAAAAAAAGAGGCCCAAGCACATCGCCCAGATCTCTTTTTATTAAGTTTTTATTGAGTAAATTATTATTAATCTAACTTATTAGAAACAATCCGCTCTCTGATCAAATTTATAAACTCACAAACCAAAGGATAAAATTCTTCCACCGTAGTCAAGTCAAAATTCTTAAAATCTTCATAATCGGCTTCAGAACGATTATTATATATGATCGTGTAAAATCTACCCCATTCTTTAGGCACTTTTCCCGTTAAAATAAAATGTTTCCCAAACATTTGGCGTACACCTTCATGTGTTTTGACACCATCAATTTCAGCATACAACAACAAAGCACTTGCAGCATAAAAACAAGCATAGTACATACGATTCATCGCCGTGTTATAGAATCCCCGTTCGATATGCGATTCGATCTCTAATAACAAGTTCCTCGCAGAATCAAGTCTATATAATATTATATCCGACCTTTGTTCTGGTGTCATAATACCACTCCTTCTTTCATTACATTTTCATAAAATGGTGTAAAACGCTTTCCCCATTTGCGCATAGATTCTATGAACGGATTAATTTGTATACCCGTTTGTAATTCTATATCATACAATGGAGCAGTCAAGGCCATTCGATCTTCCAAGGTAATAACGTCTTTATCTAACAATAACAACAAATCAATATCACTATCTGGGCGAGCATCCCCCCTTGCCTCACTTCCGTAAAGAATAACCCTAATGCCCGGTGCAAGCCGATGTAGAGCCTCTCTAATTTGAGATATAACTTGTGATCGATTCATGATAGTCCTCCTTATAAATCAGTTATCACACAAAATTAATATTTTTTCTCAGATATACAGGCAGCTAAAACGTGTTTTATTCATTATAAATAAATATTTATTGACTTAATGAATTCTTTCAGAACCGATATTAAACTGTATAAATTAAAGGCGTGGCAAAAAACTTTTACCACGCCTTCCCCTGTCAAGCATCTTTCTTATCCCGTTCCTGTTCAATCAAAAAGATCAACCGTTTCAGGAATATCACCAGCTCGTTCGTCCGTTTGAAAATATCCCGCTTCAACTCCCTGTGATTCGAAATTTTTACCCCGAACGCCCGTTCGGCCAACCGGATAACCTCTCGATACTCCATCAACATCCCATCCGGAGTGTGTAACACCTTCGCTAGATAAATCCCTAACATCAGTTCCGCTATCTCCATCTTGTTATTGTTCGATGTCCAGACCGCCAACGGCCCGTCATCCGAACTCCCGGCATACCTCTCCGGGTATTCCTGTCGCTCTCGAGCAAACCGGATCTCGACCTCCACCCGTTGCAACACGGCCTCCACGCAATACCCGAGCATTCCCTTTTTTCCCCGATCCGTCACTCGCTTGGCACACTTCATCCCAAACGTGCAGGCGGATTCGTACTCGTTCCAACACCCGCACCTCTTCCTTGTAGTTCTTTTCCTTGTCACACATCCGTTCCAAATCCGCCACGAACTCCCCGACTACCAGTTCTACCTCATCTTTCGTGACATCTTTCCCACCACACTCTTCCAACCAAGAGAAAAACCTTGCATTTAATAACTCTTTCATAACTTAAATATTAAAATTTATAAATTAAAAAACCTCGGACACTCTTCGTCCGAGGTTATATCTCCGCTTAAACACGAATTTGTAAATCTTAAACCAATAACTTTTCCGATTCTTTCGATTTCAAGAATTTTTCCAACAATTCCACCTGTTTCACCGAGTGTATATCCCCGGAAAAATAATCAATCAACCTTGCCACCAATAACTCCCTCGCCCCTGCCATTGCCTCTTTCCCGTAAAAACCCACAAACGACAGCAAGTTCACTTGTATCCGGCATCCCCGTCGTTTCAACTCCCACACCCGTTCCGTCAGATGTTTTGCGTAAAACGGGTAACGCTCCGGGTGTGCCAACACGGGCGTGTAGCCCTTGTCCTGCAGGCGAAAAATCACCTCCTCGAAAGCCGGAGACGGGGCCACGAAACTATGTTCCACCAGCACCTTTCCTCCGTGAAACGAGGCGATATTCCCTTGACGGATCAAATCTATCATGTATTCACCGATCTTGTACTCCGCCCCGGCATCCGCCTCAATTTCAATTTTCTCCTTCAATAAACGTTCTTTCAGCTCGTTCAGTTTTTCAAGAATTATCTCCGGCGTGTTCATCGGTGATGGAAAAGAAATATGAGGAGTAAAAGAAAACTGTTTCACCCCCAGTTCCAGCATCTTTTTCACGATCACCACGGAATCCTCTACCCGTTTCACCCCGTCATCCAATCCCGGTAAAATATGAGAATGGATGTCATGATCATAAGAAAAATATTGCTTGTTCTTTCTTTTAAACCAGTCCATGATCGTTATTTTTTCTTCTTTTTATCCTTGCCATCCTGTCCGTAACCATAGCCATACCCGTAGCCATAACCATACCCGTAACCACCGGAACGACTGACCTTGATCCCGTTCACCACGATACCCAGGTTCGCCAAACGACCACCCTTCTCCAGGTCGGCAACAACCCTCAGACCTTTTTTATCAAGCACGTTCGCACGAACCACGTAAACACAAGCATCCGCGTACTCGCTCAACGAGAATCCGTCAGCCAGGATACCCAGCGGCGGCGTGTCAAGGATAATACACGAGAACTCGCTCTTCAAACACGCCAGCAACTCTCCCATCCGGGGACTAGCTATCAACTGTGTCGGGTTCGGGGGGACCGTTCCTCCAAATATCACGTGCAAGTTATCGTTTACCTTCTCAACCAGCATCCCCGGGGCATCAACCATCCCGGCCAGGTAAGCCGATAATCCCTTCCGGCCTTCCCTCTTGAAGTACTCGTTTAACCTCGGGTTACGCAAGTCACAACCGATCACGATCACTTTCTTTCCCGCCCGGGCGTAAGCACTCGCTAAATGCGCTGCAACCAAAGATTTCCCTTCACTCGGTATCGTCGATGACACCATGATCACGGGCGTGTCCTTTCGCTTGATCAGGTAATTCAAATTCTCCCGGATCAACTGCATCGACTCCGACATCATCCAGTCCTCACTCTCTATCGACGTTTTCTCTTCCGGCAATTGCGGTAAAGTTCCCAGTAACGGGGCGTTCACCACCTTTTCAACTTCCTCCGCTCCTCGTACCTTGGTATCCAGCATATCCATGATCAAAATTCCTCCCGTTGGCAACGCAAACCCCAGCATCAAGCCGATCAACATGATCAATGCCTTACGCGGGGCGATAGGCCCCTCTCCCGCGTCGGGATTCTCGATGATCTTCGCCATCGGCACGTACATTAACTTGGCGATCTCCGATTCTTCCCGTTTTTGCATCAAGAAAAGAAAAAGGTTCTCTTTCAACTCCTGCTGCCGGGCAATCGAACGATATTGTTTTTCTTGCGTCGGCACGGATGTCAACTTGGCATCCACGGCCTCTCTTTCCCGTTGTAAACTCTTGATCTTGATATCCAACCCTTTCTCCACGTTGGCAATCGCCAACCGGATATTATTTTTCATGTCCCGCAACTGCATCTCCAGCCCGGTAACGATCGGGTTACTTTCCCGTGCCGAGAGTAATAATTTTCCCCTCCGGAGAACCATCTCGTTATACTTGCTGATCCCGCTGTTCAACGACTCGTCCGTCAGCCCCAGTTGCTCCGGCAATAACCGGAACTCCTCGCCCTCCCGGCTATCCAGGTAATCCCGGACACTCTTCACCACGTCCAACTCCGTTGCCAGTTTCAACAATTCCATCCCCGCCGCTTTCTTCCGTTCCATCACGAAAGCCGCGTCCGACGTGATATCCGTTAACTGGTTCTGTTTCTTGAACATCTCTGCGTCACTCTCGATATCCCCTAGTTCACGATTAATCACTTTCAAACGGTCGTTGATAAACTCCACCGTCTTGGACGACACCAGTTGCTTGTCCGTGATCCCGTTATTGTTATACCCTCGTATCAGGGCGTCCAGTATGTCCTTACCCCGTGCCGGGATGGCGTCTTTCACGCTCAACCGAACGGCACTCGTGTTTTTTTCCAGGATACTAACGGCCAGTTGCTTGTAAACCCTATTTGTTACGGTCTTGTAAGATAACAAGTCCACCCGGATCTCGTCTCCCTCCCTAGCCAGTGAATCCTGTTTCTCGATCGACACGTTGTACGTCCCGAAAGAAATCACGTCCGAGAACCCTCCCTCGAAAATCACTTCCCGATCCTCGTTACATACCTTCACTCCCTCCCCGACAAGGCTCACGTACAAAACCGTGTCCTTCACGTGCTCCGGCATGTCCACCAAAACCTTGATGGGCGAGTCCTTGTACAACTTCCTGTCACGAGGAAACCTTTCTCGTGTATAATCGACATTCAACTCCAGTTCCCGTACAACTTCTTGCACCAGATTTTTGGATTTCAACTCCACGATCTCGTTCTCCACCGCCATGTTTCCCTGAAACAATCCCAGCTCCTTCATCATCGGGTTTACCCCGATCTCCCCTTTTTTGGTATCACTGATCATGACCTTCGTTTCCACCTGGTACACGGGAGTTGAACTTAAACAAATATAAAAAGCGATCATTACACAGAGAGACACGCTGATAACAAACCACCACCAGTGAGCCAGTAATTTGAGGAAGAAAGCCCGTAAATCAAAATACTCTCCTTCACCCGATGGTGAAAACTCTCTATTCATGTTATTCTCGTTATTCATCGTTCTTTCCTCGTTTAATTATCTTGTAATTAATGATATCACGGCGATCAAGGTCGACAAGCTTGACAACACGTAAGGAAGGAATGTCCCGGCATTTCCCCCGGCAATCCGTCCCTTGTTCGGCTCCACGTAAACCACGTCATTTTGCTGCAAGTAAAAGAAAGGAGTGTTTATGTAATCACTCGAAGTCAAGTCCACCCGGGCAAATACCTTCTCGTTCCCTTGCTCTCGCATGATCAACACGTTCTTCCGCTTCCCGTTGATTTGCAAGTCTCCCGCCATGCCTAACGCGTCAAGAAGTGACACGCGTTCGCTGGACACTTGATAACACCCCGGGTTCTTCACTTCCCCCAGTACTGTCACCTTGAAATTTTGAAACTGAATCGTCACGATCGGGTTCTTCAAGTAAAGCGATAATTTTTCCTTCAACATCTCGGATAGTTCGTTACGGGATATCCCTTCCACTTTCAACTTTCCAAGCACGGGAAAATCGATCTCCCCCGCTTTGTCAACGAGGTAACCCCGTGGGATCTGTTGAGATGACGAGGTAACTTGATTTCCAAGCCCGATCATCGGGGTGTTGAACGGGAGGGCGGATTCCAAGTCATCACATGACACCACGATCGACAACAGGTCATCCGGGTGGATCACCGTCTTGTACTCTATCTCTGTTTTCACCCGCCTGTTCACGTCCGCATCTTGCAGGTAAACTACCTTTTTACTAGAACCACAAGAAGACAATATAATCAATCCCTCTAAAAACAAAATAACTTTATCCCAATATCGCATTTTTCTCAAAATAAAAATTAATTACTTGATTCATATAACGTATCATTTTCAATATTTTCTTCCCATCCGAATAATAACCTGTCCTACTCTTTCTATATCTTCGTTCGTCAACGTCGGTCCTGACGGTAAACACAACCCAATCTCGAACAGCCGTTCACTCGTCCCGTTCCCGTAAAACGGGGCATCCTTGAACACCGGTTGCAAGTGCATCGGTTTCCACAAAGGCCGACTCTCTATATTATCCGCATCCAAAGCCAACCTCACGTTCTCTCTCGTGAAACCTGCCACTCCCGGCTCCACCGTGATACACGTCAACCAGTAATTCGAATCAAAATCACCCCCTTCCGGCTGGCACATCACCTTCACACCCTTCACCCCATCCAGCAACTTCACATACAAATCGTGAATTTCCCGCCGCCGGGCAACGTGATCTTCCAACACGAACATTTGCCCCCGACCGATCCCGGCACAAATATTACTCATCCGGTAATTATACCCGATCTTCTCGTGCTGGTAATGTGGAGCCTGCTCCCTCGCCTGCGTGGCATAAAACAAAGCTCGTTTAGCCCGTTCTTCGCTCGGGCAAACCAACGCCCCGCCACCGGAAGTCGTGATAATCTTGTTCCCGTTGAATGATAACGCCCCGAACTCTCCGAACGTCCCGCACTTCTGCCCCTTGTACTCCGAACCTAACGCCTCTGCCGAATCCTCCAACACGGGAATATCATAACGCTTGGCAACTTCTAAAATCTCATCCAACTTTCCGGGCATACCATACAAATGTACCGGAATAATAACCTTCGGTAATCGTCCGGTCTTCTCCAAACGATCCTTGATCGCCTCTTCCAGCAACACCGGATCCATGTTCCAAGTATCCTTTTCACTATCCACGAATACTGGCGTTGCCCTCTGATAAGCAATCGGGTTTGCCGATGCAGAAAACGTGAAACTCTGGCAAATCACCTCGTCCCCCTCACCAACACCTAAAAGTATCAACCCCAAATGTAATGCAGCTGTCCCCGCACTTAACGCCACCACCTGTTTCTCCCCATTTTCAATTAAAAAGTCTCGTAGGGCTTTTTCAAAAGCATTCACATTTGGCCCTAATGGTACTACCCAGTTGGTGTCAAATGCTTCCTGTATAAATTCTTGTTCCCGCCCACCCATGTGAGCGAGAGACAACCAAATTCGATCTTTCATAATGCACAATTTTACGTAATTTCCGTTCCAATTCTTTTGTTGAAACACTACTCTATATCTACCGCCATCCCATGTGATATAAATTCAAATAAGAATAGGCATAAACATTCAGATCAATTCATCATTATATCTCATTCTCTTCCCCAACACCGTACATATAATCATCTGAAGATCTTTCAGAAAAGAAGGATGACGATAATAATAAAGATTTATCCTCACCTTATCTGGAAATATCACCTCATCATTATACTTTTCCGGATCAGAAACCCCAGCAAGAATTGTTTCCTCGTTACGATATTTCAATGATGCGGGCCCCGTGATTCCTGGCCGAGATTTCAATATCAGCATATCATCACCTTTCAAATTATCAGCATATCCAGGCACATCTGGACGAGGTCCAACAAAACTCATATCCCCAACGAATACATTCCACAATTCAGGCAACTCATCAAACTTGTATTTCCGAAGAAATGCACCTAAGGGTGTTATCCGACTTTCTCCAGCCACAGACACAGACGATCCACCATGCCCCACTTTCATACTTCGAAACTTGTACATCGTAAACACTAGTCCATTTAGTCCCACACGCTTCTGCTTGAACAACGCTGGGCCATCAGGCATTTTCACTCGAATCATCCCCCACACCACAAGCAACACAGGCCAAAGACATAACAAACCAATAAGGGCCATTATGCGGTCAAAAATAAATTTAACCATTCTAGATACTATTTTAAAAAAGGTAACTTGAAAATACCAATAAGAGATCCCCATCCATAAGACAGATGTAACGTAATAAAACAAGCTAAAAGGTAAATGAAATTCAACTTTTCACGAAAAGCTATCAAAAAACTAACCCAGCCAAATATCATCAAGTATAAGCTTGCAGATAGAACGCTAAGCCATACCAATGAACTCCACCACAAACTACCTACGAGAGGCAAAAGTAACGACAACAAAAAAAATAATGGTACAAAATGGCGAACAGACAGTGAGTCGAATTGCCTTGTATAAAAAACTGTCAAAATATTCCATTTACCATTCCCATAATTATTTTTAGCAAGAGCTTCAAATGTTTCCCTTGCCAAATACGTACAATATGTATCTGGAACTATATAAATTTTTCCTCCTCCCCGAATAATCCGTTTATTCAGTTCTATATCTTGATTCCGAACCAATCTTGTATCATAATACCCATATTTATCAAACACCTCCCGTCGCCAACAACCAAAAGGCACTGTATCCACCTCCATTATCCTGTCAATTCCCGTTCGAAATACAGAATTACCGACCCCAAACTTATTACTCAAGACTTCTCGTATAGCAAGAGTTTTTACATTCTTGTTCAACACATTAGTTCTACAAACCGCGCCAACATTATCTGCTTGTAATTGCCCAAGTTGCTTAACAAGTACTGAAAAATAATTTTTTGCATATAACGTATGCGCATCAATCCTAACAATAACCTCACCTCTAGATTCCACAATTCCTTTATTCATAGCACAAGGAACTATTTTTTCAGGATTATCAAGCACTCGCAAAAAAGAATACTTCAGCAAGTAAGTTTCAATAATTTCTCGAGTCCGATCCGTACTCATCCCGTCCACAAACAAAACTTCCATGTCATTTCGTGGATAATCTTGTTGTAAAATAGACTCAATACATGAAACAATATACTTTTCCTCGTTGTATACAGGACAAATAACAGAAAGCATAATTAATAAATAATTTGACACATCAGAACTCTGACAATAACAAAAACGACCTTACAAAAAGGCTACAAAAGCCTTTATTCGCTATTACCCTTCAATCAGATAATACGCTAAAATATCGGAATTCATGAAGCCTAAAATTTCATTATATCACATACTATAATTTAAATCAACCATCCCACCCATTTTCAATAGAAACTCCGGTGTATAAAAGTCCATCATACCTCCAAGAGACGTAAAAGTTATTTCTCCAAAATAAATTTTCCCATTCACATTATATAAATCCAATCGAACTTCAGGAAATGGTTTTGCAAGACATTCCGCCACTGTCAGCATTTCGTTTAAATTTTGAGGTTTAACCATTACTTTACCCTCACGATAACGAGAGTCAAACACACAGACTTCCGGCATTGGCTTCCAGTCTAAATCATATGTCATAACTTCTGTCCCATTGTTATCTCTATCACTACACGTCCAAATACAATATGGTTTACCGTTGAAACACCATATCTTATAATCTACAAGAGATTTACCACCTTTTTCCAACGGTAATAATTCCTCTGCAATAACACATGGTGTCATTTTTTTATATTGAGGTTCTGCTGCTAATGCTCCGATATTTTTTTTACCAAGCCAAGTCTTAATGATATGTCTCAATTCATCTTCTTTCCAATCAAACTTATTTTTCACGACCAAATTAGAACCTTTCCCATCTCCATTATTAGCTTTAAGTATAAATGAATCCGGTAAATCTTTTAGATGAAAATCATCAACACAAAACCAAACACCATATAATTTGACCAAATAGTTTTCTAATCCACATTTCTCGACATATCCTCTTACTCTATACTTATCGGCACAAACAGACCATCGAGATGTATCAGTAAACAATTTTAGATATAATATCTTCTCATTTAAATCCCTTGGATTTTTCAAATTAACACACTTATGAAAACGAAAAAAATAACGAATTTTAATAAGCGTAACAGGAAAATGAACACCCATCCACTCCGTAAGTTTAATTAATGGAGCAAAAAGAATTCTTGTACTCCTTTTAGTAGTAATATGCATTTTGTTATTTTAATCTTCTATTAATAAAATCTTTAATCACGACCATAGCATCCTTAAAATTTAATTTAAGGAAGTGGGTTGCTATATCTCTTCGGTTTTCTTTCTTATATTTCCTTGTGTATGCAAAAACCTGTTTATAATAAATCTCGTTCTCATTCGAAAGAGTAATAAACTTATTCAAATCTTCCATACGGTAACCCGATGGAACATCTTTCACTATCTCTGGAAAATAATCATCCCCAATTTTAAGATACTCATAAGAAATTATCGCATCACCCGACAAATCAACTTGAAGTATAATTGAATATTTTGTGGGTTCCCAAGCCATATTAAAAACACAATTACCTAATGAATAAAAAATATATTTACCATGATAAATTTCATACCCTTGAAGGATGTGTGGATGCATTCCCACGATTAAATCCGCTCCACAATCAACCATAAAACGGGCAAAAGCCTTTTGATCCAAATAAGGATAATTTATAAATTCATTTCCCCAATGAACAAAAACGATTCTAAAATCACAATCAGCCAATTTAGCTAATTCACTTTGGATCTCGACGTATTCTGGTAAACACCAGTATAATGGACGTTGAGAGAAATTTTCAGGACGTTGACTAAAAGCCATTATTCCAACTTTTTTTCCTTCATGAAAAAAAGTTGTACTTTTCCTTTCTAGACTACCAACATACTGAACACCATGATCACCCAAATACCATAACATTTCACGATAAGCACTTTCTCCATGTTGCATCACGTGATTGTTTGCAACCCCATAAAGATCAAGATGTTTCACACACACCAAGTCTCTAGGAGAAATTAGAAACTGCTTAGCATATACCCCCCGTTTATCGGAAGTATCCGCACAAACACATTCCAAATTACCGATCCAAAAATCCGTCTTTTTTCTATACAATTTTACAAATGGATCGAAACCTTTCTTAATGGCAGAACCAACACCAAATCCCATATCAAAAAAGCCATCAGAAAAATTTATATCTCCCAAAATTTTTAACATCTTACAGATATTTAGAAAGAACTTGCCAACCGTTAGTTTCAGTAAAACGCAACGCTTCTTTTTTAGCATTACATTTCATCACTGAAAGTTTCTTTCTATTGTTATATAATTCCATGATTCTTGCGTCAAATTCTTTTTGACAATTATCAAATCTCACAATAAAACCAGTTTCTCCATCCTTGATAAATTCACGAGCATGTTTCCACTCGGTTGCAATTACAGGAAGATTCGCAATATAGGCATCAATTATTGTTCCAGGCAATCCTTCCGTATAGTATCTTGTCGGAAATAGCATCAAGTCATAGTTTACTAAGGTTCGAGATATTATCTCTTGTGACAAAAGGCCTCCATAAGTCACAATATCAGGAAATTGACTTACACAAAACATAAAATCTTCCTTATCGTCACTTTCAACCATTCCATAAAAAGTAATTGTAATGTCTAATCCGTTCTCTCGAACATATTGAGCAAAATTAAAAACAGTTGGATATCCCTTTTTTTTATTGATTCTTGATAAAAACACTAACTTCAATGTCCTCGTGTTATTCCTATTTACAATAGAGATATCTATTTCCCTAAAATTTGTAAGGACCACCGTGTTATTAAAACCAAATTCTAACTTTAGATCATTATCTACCTTTTCCATCTCCGGCATAAATGCCTTTATCTTTTTACTCAAGCTTAATTGAAAAGGATGAGAAGCAAATCGTTCATCACCTTTAAAATACTCCACCTGCCATCCTCCAATGCATATATGAATTATCTCATAACCAAAAATTTTTGACAAGTAATATACAACAGGGAAAATATAAGTTAAATTATTCAAACAAGGAATAATAATAAGAGTATTACATTTGATAAGTTTCCACAACAAATCCAATAATAACAGAGGATTCTTTTTTAATTTAAGAGTATCCGCCCTCCATACTTTCCCGGCATATCGCTCGTGTAACAAATTATACACATTTCTAGTTTTTATGGTTTGCCCATCAAGTTGATTACAGAAATAACCAAAGGCTCCCAACACTAATACCTTTTTCATCTTGACCATTTATACATCCTTATAAAAGACAAGACCACTTTATTTTTTATACATTTCTCAAATGGAATAATCAATATAATGACTAATTTCAACCACCATTTAAAACATACATTCAATTCCGTGAACGCTTTTCTATATCCAAATTTGTTAACAAGGAAATCTTGTACATGGGAATGTTCCGAAAAAGAACGATTTCCATCATTAAGGTATTTTACTCCATTTTTTTGCAAATAATACTCGGTCATTTTATAAACCAACCCATAAGCTGGGTAGAAATTTTTATATTTTTCGTAATTACATTTCCAAGTAACTAGATCAACAATCTCGTCATAACTCTTTGCAACGCCATATGCTATAACCTCATCCCGATAAAACACTCCCCAAAACTCCTCCCCTCTCTCTGCAGCATTTCTTATTCCTCTCTCCCAATTTTCAAATGACTTTACATTTCCTCCAAATCCTTTTCTATCGAATCTCCGACATTCAGATAGATACACTTCAAATCCCCCCCCCTCGAGCAATTTGCTGATAATCAACTATTTGTACCACACATTCACTTATACATCGACGAACCATGTTCCTTGTTTTCGAGGAGATCGTATCCATCGAAAAATCCCCATCCTTTATAACAAAATAGAACTTTTCAGACTCCGCTTTGTCGAAATTCGAATACCAACGAACATAACACCCACTTTTGAAATACTTGAACAACTCATCAACTTCAACTTTAAGTGGAATATGAGGTGCTCGCTTCGAAATTATACCCTTTTTGTATATTTGCCAATCTGAATAATTCATGATCAAACATTTTATAAAAAACACATCATTTAATTATTTTCTGATTCTCAAAATTTTAGCGAGAACTCCAACTACGATAAAATAGATGTTATGTATTTGGTAACTATAACTTCCGTACCAGTATTGCCCCCCGTAACCAATTGCACCCCATGGTAAAATTATCATCCTAGGATCAATCCTGACACAACCTTCTTCGAATTCGTTATTCTTCAAATTTATTGAAATGTCTATCCTCGATGTTTTATAACATCTCCCAGAAACTACTGAACTTTATATTTATCACTGATTAAATTAATCCAAGAGTTAATTACTCGCTCACGTGAAAATAATTCTATTGCTTTTTGCCTTGAGCAATCCCCCATACACAATAACTCATCACAATCAAGACGAACGACTTTCATTAGAACATTCTTAATTGATTCCACGTCATTCCAATCACACAAAAGACCATTCGTTTCATCTATTAATACATCATAATCCGAAACCCTTGTCATCACTATGGGTTTACCTATTGTCATTCCCTCGCAAATAGCATTTGGTAATCCTTCCAACCGTGAAAATAGGGCCACGACATCTGCTTCGTTCATTTTATTTTGAATATGATCTGTTGAAAAATTAAGACGAATTACATTCTGTAACCCATGCTCTTGAACCAACCGAACAGCTTCATTATAACATCGAGTATCACCTTTGGTTATTTCAGCTCTTCCATACCAATCTACAACAAGCTTTTCTTTATCTTCTGCACTCATCATGGATATAGCTTTTATCAAACCTATCGGATTCTTCAAATACTGGTAACTTGCAGCAATCAAAATATGGAGTTTCCCTTCCCGCTTGGGATAATAAGTTGATGTTACCGGTTGTAAATTTACACTATTATAAATAACGAACAGTTTATCTGTATAATTCGGGTAATACTGTTGCCACATATTTCTAGCATTTTCCGAATTACACACGACACAATCAGCAAAACGTTGAAACCATGCAAACACTTTTCCTCTCCTTGACAAAAAATGCTCCTCTTTTGCACTCCTTTCACCCGTGATCACTTTCCAGTTCTTACCCCCAAACGCAGCAAAATTATTTAAAAAATTCGGTGTTTCAAGAAAAGAAATCACAACATCATATTTACCTTTACGAATAAACTTCCTCACAGAAATCATTCGTTTCCAATAGCTTGATGAAATTTTCCAATATACCGGTATATGTTGCTGCTCTAAAATATAATAATAGAAATCACCATCACAATAACATAAAAACTCCACCTCATAACCCCTATTTTTCAACAAACATGCAATAGTTACAATCTGTCTCTCTGCTCCTCCACCCCCACTTCCAAGGTTAGGTGAAACGAACAATATTTTTTCATAACAATTCATATTAATATTCCCCCCAAAAAATCAGCAATAAGAATAAATATGTCCAAAACAAGAATACTTCAAACATCTAAAATTTAAAACATAAATACATCAAAACCATACAGCTCCAACAAACAAATACCACAATTTTATTACCTTGAACAACTTTTGCAGGTATGCAATATTCTTTTACATATGCATATACCAAAAATATAATTGGATAGGCACACATAATCCGTCTCTGATTAGGGTTAGATAGATTCAAACATATAAATATAAAAACGATTATTAGCAACCATCTCATATCAAGAGGTAATTCCTTGAACTTTTTATCAAAAATCAGCCATTTTACAGTCAAAGCAAATACAAAAAACCAAAATAATTGATATATCACTGGAAGAATTTCAACGATACCGTTAAAAATATTTATTGATTCTAATAACCCATTCCATGAAGGAAAGGGTTGAAGCATAAAATTGAGAAAGGAAACTGTTTCTTTAATTCCAGAAGGAAGTTGTACTATAACAGCAGACAATCCCTGCTCCGTCCCTATTGCCTCTTCAGTAAACTCCATGTACCTATTCATTGCTTGCACTACAGAGTAATAATCTTCCCAAAAATATTTCAAAAATATTGAGATGACAATTATAATAAATAAAGGTAAAAGCCATTTATATTTCCGAAACTGCTTATAAAAATAATATACTAACAGCGCAAGACAAAACAACCCATTTGCAAATCTTAACTGAAAAACAATTATAGTTATCAAGATCAAAGTAACAACACCTTTCACTCTAAATCTATCAAGTAAGATATTAAAGGCCACCAAATAAAAAAAGTAAATATGTATATCTCTTAAAAGCTGAAAACTATAAAAGAATACGACAGAACAAAATGATAAAATCCATGTATTAGTATAAGCCTTTTTAGCATTCAAATATCTCGAATATATTTTAAATAATACAATAGAAGCAAGACTCCCAAACAAACCGCTCCCTAAAAATTGTAACAACAGATGATTTCCATCAAAAAGACTATTTGCAACGTACGCTAATGCCGTGATATAAAATAGATAGCCTTCATCTGTAATATGAATTCTGCGAATAAAACAATCATAAAACAAACCACCTATATCACTAGCACTTCCCCCTTGTGTGAAGGACCAAAATTTATATTCATCTTTCCAATCAATAGCGAAATCATTCCAATCCACAACTGTATCCAAATAATGAATACATGCAAACACGGTTGTAAGAGAAAAAACAATATTAAATGCCTTACGAGCCCAATATCTATCGTAACAATTTACAGTATTACAATACAAATGTCCGAGAGTAAAAGTAAATATAGCCATACTACACGAAACAAATGAACCGGATACCAAAATTGTCAATAATATGGCAATTACAGCAAACGCCAAAGAATAGATCATATTAAAAAGAACAACTCTTCCTACACATTATAGAAATTCAATCCGTTGGCAATTTTATCCAATCCCCCCAAATACTATTATATTTCTCAGGAATAAAATAACAAAATCCTCCATTTTCAAAGAAGGTAAATTCTCCGACATAAATCTGTCCATTTACTTCATAAAAATCGACCCGCAAAAAATATGTTCCATTTGACAAGACCCGACTTAATTCTATCATTTTATTCAAATTAGTTGGAATAGGAGCAATTTCTAATGATTCTCGGGAATGTTCTGCATCTTTCACTTCCAACAGATTCCCTTGAAGATCAAAAAAATTCAATATTGCCCCACCAATAGCATTATTTCTATCTAAACAACTTTGATAAAATTTCGGAATACCATTAAAACAGAAAAATTTATATTCTTTTAATTCTTTAGGATCAGCAATTAATGATTCTGCAAGAATTCTATGTTTTAGTCCCTTATATGGCCATTCTCTACTATAGCAATAATAATCGTGTTTCCAATTTACAAGCAAGTGTTTCTTAATTTCTTCTTTATTCAGCTTGGATTTATCCTTACATATATAATAAGACCCACTATCAAATGAACATTTCAGTATAAATCTATCAGGAAGGGCATCAAAGTCAATATCTTCAAATCGCTCCCACATTCCCAACATTGGAATTACATATTCTTCACCAATTTTATCAGCTATAAATTTTTTCGCTTCAATTTTATCAACCATTTGATGGTAGATAGGCTTTCTGTCATTCAATTTTATCCATTGCAATTTTTCTTGAAATATTTTTGGAGCATCTAAATTACACTTCCTTTTCAAATTTAACCTATATTTCATACGAATGTACATTCTATCGTTTAAAATATACGGGGCTAATTGACCAAGTATGAAATGCAAAATCAAATTGGGATGCATTAAAGCTTTAAAGGCTTTATTAATGAATGTTTTCGTTGTCATATTTGAAATTTTGTATTATGATCCATCGAAATCACATCTCCTAATTCATCAGAAGACATAAATTCTACGTCCGGATACTTTTGTACTATTGCTTGCAACAATCGTTTGAATTCAAAAAGATTCTTATCCCGGTTTTTAACCTCTAACTCTCCTACAAAATTCAAACGATGCGTTGATATAATTGCAGGTTTATTCAATTCGAAACAACATGTTAAATCATGTAAACAACGATCAAAACCAAGTGAAATATCTTGTGTCGGTTCAAAAAAACAATTTCGAGTTAAATAATATTGTCCACATTTATTTTGCTCTCCCATAAAGTGATATTTCAAAGAACTTTTCTCTAATACAGATTGGGTCTGAACAATTCCTCCTTGTAAATATTGAATCCCCACCTGTGCCGCAACTTCTTCTATACAATCATCCCAAATATAACAAGGTGCAATCATAGATTTTGACCGATAGCCAAACAATTGCTCAAACAAATCACCTCCTTCTCTTATTGATTGCACAACAAAATTTCTCTCTTTTTCATTTTTAACATTATAAGCAGCAAGTACATGTCCCCTGGCATCAATCCTTTTATCTATATCCATTGAAATAACACCCTTATCAAATGCTTTCATCACCTCTGGTTGCTTATCTTGTAACAACATCAACCACAAGTATGCATTCAAATGCTCCCTTCCATGAAATTGAGGTTTGAACACATTATGTCTAATCCCCTCTTTCCACAATTCAAAAACTCTATCATGATGAGGATAGCGTTTCAATGTTTCTGTAAATAACTCGTACTCATATTTCACAAAACCATTAGCTTTTATCCTTTCAAAATCAGGATTAGCCACCACGCAATCTAAAGTCATCTTTGCCGGATTTCCACAGCCATCTTTTACAGAATCCAATACTTCCATCAACAACTCTAAATCCGTATTCGCTGCTAATGTATCAATTTTATCATATATACAAGAAGCTATACTTACGCCCCTAGATATTAACTCGTTTCTTACTTCCAAAGATGGCATTCGAATACTTCCCCAATCATCACTTTCAATTACCACTATATGTCTATTCGTTGTCCATCCCCTACGTTTATAGAGATAAGTCATAGCACGCACACAAGCAGCAAGCATATAATATTTAAACGATTTCATCACCCTCTTGGTTTTATTTCTTTGATTACTTTCGCAGGATTTCCTGCCACAATAGTCCATGCTGGAACATCCTTGTTCACAAGAGAATAAGCACCGACAACCGCTCCTTCACCAATAGTTACTCCTGGCATAATCATAGCCCCCATACTTACGCAAGCTCCCTTTTTTATAGTTACAGGCATACGTTTATGAGGCAACGATTTATAAGATTCTCCTTTATAATACAAAGACATCTCTCTCTTATGACATAAAATCAAGGCACGACTCGCTATCCAAACATCATCCTCTATCGTTATTAATTTAGCATTTCCAACATCCCAATACACGTCCCATCCGATGCAAACTCGTTTACCTATATTACAACCTGTACATCGCCACAAATAAGCCGTAAAATATTCTATTTTAAAAATACTTAAAAAAGCAGACAACGTAGAAAACCTCGCTATATAATTTAGCACCCAACACCACCACGTAAACACTTTCTTGAATTGATTACCTATCTTCCATATAATATACCTCATTTTCATATTACAGCAAATTAATCACCTTTTTCTTATCGCTCGTATAATATCAAACCATTCACAGGTTCTGTCCCTATTTAATAAATAAGATAAAAATAAATATCCGCAAAAAACAAAAATTCCCCCCATTATGATATACAATCCCCCCAACTCTATATTTATCAAAATAATATACAATAATAACGACACTCCAAATGAAAGCAATACAATTTTTCCATTATCACACAAAAATTCACCCAGTGTATAGCCAAGATATTTCATTCCAATATATATATATAATAGCCCTCCCAGAATCCCTGTTAACATAAATCCCCAAGCCAATGCCAGAACTCCTCTATAAACGAACAAAAACATCACTAATATTCTCAGAGTCTGTTTAATTAATGCCATGTATAACATCTGTCTTGTTTTTCCTTTTACCATCACAATATTTTCACAAATTTTTTGTAATGGATAAATCAAACTACCTATGGCAGAAATTTTCAAAAAAATTCCCGCATCGCTCCACTTTTCTCCCAAAAACATCACGATTACAGGATTTGAGAAAATAATAACAAAAAAAACGATTGGCAAATAAGTAAATAATGTCATGGTGATAATTTTTCTATATCCCTCTTTAAGCCTTTCTTCATCATTTTTAATTTTAGAAAGAATTGGATAAGTTACTTTTTGTAATACCGACACTATGGGAGTAATAACATAACTATCCATTTTTCCACCCTGTGAATAATATCCTAGTTCACTTTTAGTATAAAATTTCCCGATAAAGATCGAGTTCAAATTTGTAACAACGACATCTATAAGTCCTTGAATCGTTAAAAATATTCCAAAATGCAAATATTTTTTCAAAGACTTAAAACTAAATGTAAACAATGGTCTCCAAGAAGATTTTACCCATAAAATAATACTCTTCGCAAATGGAGGAATAACCATATTAGCAACAATGGCCCACACGCCAAATCCCAAAAATACGATCACTACAGAGACAATACCTCCTATAACATACGAAAGAGCCGTAGCCCCTGCAACCCATGCAAATCTTAATTCTCTATTAAGCATCGCATTCTGTATGATAGAAACCGAATTGAAGACAATCACTAAAAAAACGACTTTTGATAACAATTCCAATTCTGGAGCATCAAAGAACGTTGCAATATAGGGAGATAGACAAAACAATATCGCATAAAGTATTATTGACATTATGAAGTTAAAGAAAAAAACTGTCGACAGATCTTGTTGCGAAGGGTTATCATCCCGAATAATTGCCTGCGTAAATCCACTATCAATTAAAACATTGGATACTGCAACAAAAACAATTAATAATGCTATTAGTGCAAAATCATAAGGTTCTAACACTCTTGATAAAACTATCGTAACAATAATACTTATCAATCCATTCACCAACGTTCCTGCAGAAGTCCAAATTAATCCAAAAATTGTTTTTTGTTTTAACCCCATATATCAATGCGTTATAGTTCTTTGATTTTCTCTACTAGCATTTTGGTAAACCTTTGTGCACCATTGTCATTCAGATGGGCGTTGTCTTTAAAAAAATGGGATATTTTTTACAGCAATTCTTATTTTTGAAATATTTTCAGCAAATTGCTTGTAAGTATAAAAAATATTGTCAATACAAAAAGCATTTCTATCTGAAAATTTTTGTATTGAATCAAGAATTGAAGTAATAATCGTTTTCGTAAACATCTAAAATTTATATGTAATAAGTTTCTTTTCTTCTAAACATTTTGATCGACTAAAATTATCTTTACTCTAAACTTGTTACAATCTCGCATCTACAATATCCCGATTTAAAAATCCCTTCACATCAAAAATAACATGTTTCCCATGCAACAACGAACTAGTATCTATCCTTCTGAATTCCTCATGGGCTACCGCTAAAATCACTGTATCGAATTTCTCTACTGGAGACTCGTTCGTTATCTCAACGCCATACTCATACAAAGCTATAACAGGATTAGCCCATGGATCATAAACAGTAATATCAAGATTATACTCTTTCAAGGCTTTATATATATCGACCACTTTCGTATTTCGAACATCTGGACAATTTTCCTTAAAAGTAAAACCTAATACCAAAATTTTTGAATTCAACACTTGAATCCCTTTTTTCAACATCAACTTAACAACCTCGTTTGCCACATACTCTCCCATTCCATCATTCATTCGCCGGCCAGCCAAAATAATTTCTGGATTATATCCATGTCGTTGAGCACATTGAGCCAGATAATAAGGATCCACTCCTATACAATGCCCCCCTACAAGTCCCGGCTTAAAAGGTAGAAAGTTCCACTTGGTACTGGCAGCTTCAAGGACATCTTGCGTGTCTATTCCTAGCTTATTAAAAATTTTTGACAACTCGTTCACGAAAGCGATATTTATATCTCGCTGAGAGTTCTCGATTACTTTTGCAGCCTCTGCCACTTTTATTGTAGGAGCCAGATGTGTCCCTGCAACGATCACCGAAGCGTAAATTTCGTCGATTTTTCGACCTACCTCCAGAGTTGATCCCGAGGTTACTTTTTTGATTTTCTCCACGGTATGCAACTTATCACCTGGATTTATACGTTCTGGAGAATAGCCAGCAAAAAAATCCTTGTTGAATTTTAATCCAGACACTTTTTCCACCACAGGAATACACTCGTCTTCCGTTACCCCAGGATAAACGGTCGATTCATAAACCACGATATTTCCCCGAGAAATCACCTTACCCACGGTCGTACTAGCTCCATATAACGGGGTCAAATCAGGATTATTATTATCATCTACAGGTGTCGGTACCGCCACCACATAAAAATTACAATCCCGTATTTTTTCAATATTCGAGGTACAAATAAAACCATCAGAAATAGCCGTTTGTAATAACTCATCGCTCACCTCTAAGGTTTCGTCATGCCCTGCCATTAAAGCATCCACCCGTTTCTGGTTCATATCAAAACCTATCGTTTCATATTTAGTTGAAAACAACCGAGCGAGAGGTAACCCCACATACCCCAAACCTATCACGCAAATTTTCACATCTTGCATCATAATTCGTTTATATTGTTTTTACTTATAGATTATTCCAATACCATTTCACCGTTTCCTGCAAACCTAGCCTCATACTATATTGCGGTGCGTATCCCAACAAGCTTTTTGCTTTATCAATGCTCGCCAAGGAATAGGGAATGTCTCCTACCCGATTCGGTCCGTGCAATATTTCGATCTTTCTTATCTCTTCGTCAAATTCTCCCAGGAATTCTTTTAAATACCCCACTAGTTGATTCAAGGTAGTTCGTTCCCCAAATGCCGTATTATAAATTTGATTTACCGCATCAAAATTCGTTGCGTCCAAGGCAAGTTGATTCATTTGTATAACATTATCTATATATGTGAAATCCCTACTATATTCCCCATCCCCATTGATCACCGGATTTTCGTGCCTCATTAACTGTTTCACAAACAAGGGGATCACTGCAGCATAAGCACCGAAAGGATCCTGCCTTCTCCCAAATACATTAAAATAGCGCAACCCGATATATTCCATACCGTAAGTTCTGGCAAACACATCTGCGTAAAGCTCATTCACGTATTTCGTTATCGCATAAGGAGAAAGCGGTTTACCGATTACATCTTCCTCCTTAGGCAAGGATTGACTATCACCATAAGTAGAAGAACTAGCAGCAAAAATAAAACGTTTGATTCCCTCATCTCTAGATGCAATCAACATATTTAAAAAACCATTTATGTTGACCTCGTTACTAGTAATGGGATCTTTGATTGAACGCGGGACTGATCCTAAAGCAGCTTCATGCAAAACATATTCCATTCCTTTTACCGCTTTACGACAATCCTCTAGCTTACGAATATCTCCCACGACTAATTTGAAGCAATTGGGATATTTTTCAATCAACGGTAACAAGTTCTCAATATGCCCTGTGGCAAAATTATCCAAACAAGTTACGATATCACCTCTTTCAAGCAACGCCTCGCAAAGGTTAGAACCAATAAAACCGGCACCACCCGTGACTAATACTTTGATCATAAATTCTTATTTATTTATCCAACTTTTCGTACACCGAATTCCTCGACTTAAACTCCGGCACCACCTGTTTCATCAATCGCACGGAATCTTCCACCTTCACCGCCAACGCCAATTCTGCCAACTGATCGTAAGCCCCCAGCACCTCTTCTCGCTTGTACTCCCGGACTTTAGCCACCCGAATCTTATCATGTCCCGTGGGTACCGTATTTTCCTCGTTACTTAGTACTTCCTCGTACAACTTCTCTCCCGGCCTCAGACCGATGAATTTGATTTTGATATCTTCATTTGGCGTATATCCGGCTAATCGAATCATTCTTTCTGCCAAGTCAACAATTTTCACGGGATTCCCCATGTCAAAAATAAAGATCTGATTTCCAGTACTCATCGTCGCCGCATCCATCACCAAACGACATGCCTCCGAAATCGTCATGAAAAAGCGAGTGATTCTCGGATCGGTTACCGTAACCGGCCCACCTTGTTCTATTTGTTTTCGGAAATACGGTATCACACTACCGTTACTTCCCAGCACATTCCCGAATCGGGTGGTCACAAACCGGGTCTTTCCCCTGATCTCTCCTCGTTCCATCGCCAGTCCCAAACTCTGCACATATATCTCTGCCAAACGTTTCGACGCCCCCATCACGTTAGTCGGGTTTACCGCCTTGTCCGTCGAGATCATCACCATCATGTCCACCCCGTACTCCACACAAAAGTCAGCCACGAGTCTCGAACCAACCACGTTCACCCGAACGGCTTCGCAAGGGTTCTCTTCCATCAACGGAACGTGTTTATAGGCCGCAGCATGAAACACCACCTGCGGATGAAATTTCTCAAAAGCTCCTTGCAAACGCTCTTTCTGCCGGACATCACCGATAAAAGGGGTAAATTTTAAGCTTGAAAAATTCCGTTCCAATTCAAGACGGAGTTCATGCATCGGGGTCTCGGCATTATCAAACAATACCAAATGAGCTACACCCAAAGTTGCCAGTTGACGACACAACTCGCTACCGATACTCCCGGCTGCCCCCGTTACCATCACGACCTTTCCGGCAAAATTCGCTTCAATCTCCTTTGTGTTTATCTCGATTTCCTCCCTACCAAGCAAATCCTCGATCCGGATTTCTCGGATAACAGTTTTCTTCAACCCGTCCCCCAAAACGTCTATGGGTGGAGCCACCAAGTTTTTCACTCCATGAGCCTGACAGTAACGTACCAACCCTTCAGCCTCCCGGTGAGCTGTCTCCGGAGAAGGAAATAGCAGACCATTTATATTGTATTTCTTCACGAAACAAGCAAAATTCGCCTCGTCTTCAAAATAATAAACCGGCAGTTCCGAAATGGAGTAAGACTTAAGCTGCTTATCCGAATTCACGAATCCCACCACGTGATAGTGCTTACTCGTGTGCATTCTTTTCTTCAATGCCACACTTTTATCATCCGTCCCGTACACCAGCACCCTCGTTTTACTTGAACGATACAGAGATATTACCAAATCATAAACAAGTACAAGCATCACCCGAAACCCGATAAGAACCACCGTTGTTACTAGAAAATCAACAAGAAAACAGGCGAAAGCATGGTTATTGAACATCCGGGAAACAACAAGAGAAACTAATCCTAGTAAAAGCACCTCCTTAAAAAAGATCGCAACGCCCATCTTCCCGATACTTTTTATGGTGGCATGGCGAATTATATTTTTGTTCACCCCCAACGCCATAAACACAAGAAGACTGATCAAGAACGATCCTACAATGACGAACAAGTAAGCATTCTTTGACAAGTCGACAATAAAATTGTCTACAAAAAGAAGAGCCACGAATGAACTTCCCACGGACAACAAAATGTCCACGAAAAGAACCGTCCAAGAATTAACGTACTTCTTTCTCTCGCACAAACGATCACAAATGGAATGAATGGAGTATCTCATTTATACCAAACTTCAAAAAGGAGCGTCCCCTCCGGTATTAATAGCTGATCCGGCTTAGAAGTACCGTTGAGGGAGACGCTATAACCGGGGGTTGCATCTCCCGGAATCTGAGATTTATATTGTGAATCACGTCTAAATTATTCCTTCCTACCATACAATTTGTCATTGGTGGCAAACTCCCGCCTGGCCAAGATACAAAACACCCGGCCGAATAACTCCAAATCGTCACGGGTAGACAGGACAAAACGTTCTATCATTTCCTCCTCCTCCTGCTTTACACTGACGGCCAACCGAACTCGCTCTTCGGCCAATCGTACCCGTTCAGGTTCCGGCAACTCCATTGCCCCAACAACATCTTCATAAAAACAGAATGCATCCCACCATACCATCGATCCCTGACGGCCCAAATCACGAATAGAGCCAAGCGCCTCGGAAATCAAACTACCGGCCAAAACCCCGTCCTCCATTTCACCCGTGAAATAGTAACAATTACATAACAATCGGCAAATATTCGGGGTACGACACGGTAAAACAATTTTGTCACTTCCCCACGGGGTAAGTATGTCATAAGCCGCATCCAACGCCGTATTTAAGAAATTCAAGTCTGAATATAACTGGTAAGCATCCATCAAATCCACCACGTAACCGGCCCGAACATCTGCAGGGAGATTTTTGTTTCCAGCCAGAGGCTCTATAAACCGGGCGATCTCACGCACTCGTTCATGAATTTCATACGTCTCCCCAAAACTTTCTTCCAACCAAGGATAGACGCGAACCATCGAGTACACGGACAAGTAACCATGCAAGAATCCTGACAACGCCGGGGAGGGACAACGCCCCATTTCTAACTCACACGACCGTTTATACAATTCGTGAAATAAACCTTTTTCCATTATTTTGTATCACTCTATTCTTTCAAGAAACGAACTTGGAATATAAGAAGTAGCAATAGAGGCCACCCCATCCAAACGAATAATTACACGTTTATGATTTTTCAAACGTACCAACTCTCCTTCCAATCCTTGCAAGGGACCTTTAATAACTCTTACCCGATCACCCCGTTTGATTCCTTTGTTCAAAACCTCCACGCTACCAGTTGAGAAATCCAACAAAAACATGAAATCCTGCATTTGTTTATCCGGAACTACCAGCGAATGGCGTCCCTCTATATCTTTCAAATAAACAATATTCAACGAATGATCATTTATCAAGGAAAAACTTGTTGCCTTATCCGTCCGGATAAATATTAACCCATGAATCAAAAGCACCCGGATCTTTTTACGTCCAACGGGTGTTTCTCGTACCTGTTCCTCCTGGGGCAAAAAATTCTCGATCCCCAGTTCATCCAGCTTTCTTTTGATCAATAATTCCTGATTTACACGGGTATAAGCAGCATACCAGTTTAACTTGTTACACGCAACCATTATTTTTATTCTTTCCCTATTTTCTAGCGAACGATGATTTTCTTTGTCTCTGTAATCCCCGGACACACGAACCGCCCGGACGCGCTTCGCGCACTAACCCTGTCACGGGTCCTGATTTACGGCCATGTGTTCCACGCACTTCACTCTACACAGCAACAATGCATGAAAGCTGTCTGCACGAACGATTCATTCAAATTAAAAAACGATCGTTTAATGCGCTGCAAATATACATCAATTTTAAATATCACCATCTATTTGTCAATTTTTTTTGGATTCTTGTAATTAGATATTTACACTTTTAGGTTATCAATTTAACAGTTCTGCTTTGTTAATATCATTAAACGATCGTTTTTCGATCTTTACAGCATACTAATAAACAACAAATTACCCCCTTTTCCTACCCAAAAATTCTTTACAAAAAACAAATAATATTTTTCAAGAAAAAAATTAGCCATTTAACACTATATATTCTCCATAAAAACATACAAAAGCCACCGTAATAATCTCCTCTCTCCCATCTCACACCCTTTCATCGCCCTTTCATCGCCCATTGTCAATAGAACTACAAGTGCGAATGAACTCCCCTCAAAGACTTACATCAGATTATTACATGATTATTACTATCTTTTTACCAATAATGACGTCAAAATAGCCACGATGCAAAGGAACGTGTACTTTAAAGCAATAGATTGACCATTTTTCTCTACCTTTGTTCAGAATTAAAAGTAAACAAGATGCTAGACCATAAACTCACGATCTTTTATCACACGGCAAAGCATTTGAACACGACAAAAGCTGCCGAGATATTACGACTTTCCCAGCCGGCCATTTCCAAAAGTATCAAGGAACTGGAAAAGGGATTGAGGATCACTCTTTTTGATCGTGAGAAAGGGCGGTTGATGCTTACCCCTGCCGGGAAATACCTCTTGGAACAAAGCGAAGAACTGATTGAACGGGAACGCATCATCACCTTCAACCTGCAGCACATGAAAAAAGAGTTCTCCGGGACTTTACACATCGGGGCCAGTACCACGCTATCCCAGTACATATTACCCGAATACTTGGCCCGTTTCCGGGAAACTCATCCCTATATCGAAATAAACCTGATCAGCGGTAACACCTACCAGATCGAGCAGGAATTACTGGATAAAAACATCCAACTCGCCTTCATTGAAGGTGTACCCTCGCAAACGGACATTCACTACATCCCTTTTTTAAGGGATGAAATCGTCCTGGTTACCTCGGCCAAAAATGATTCCCCGGAATCGATCACGAAAGAACAACTGAAGACGTTAAAATTCGTCGTTCGGGAAGAAGGCTCCGGAACATATAATATTATCCAGCGCCAGCTATCCGCAGCCGGGATGTCTATCAACGAGCTAAACCAACAGATCGTTATCGGAAGTACCGAGGGAATCAAACAATACCTCAAACACTCCAATTGCCATGCCTTGGTCTCCGTGTTTTCCATCCAAGACGAACTGGCCTGTGGCTTGCTAAAAATCATCGACATCGACAACCTCGAAATCTCCCGCACGCTCTATGCCATTCACAAGCAGGGTACCATTGACCCCTACGCCGAGCTACTCCTGAGATTCTGCGAATCCCGGAATCGGAAATCGAAACATAAAATATAGAGGTAATTGAAGTATAACTAAAAGTTATACCATCTGAATATTTCTTATTTCCAAGATTCATATATTTGAGAGAATTTTGCACCGAACAAATAACTAAAGATTATGAGCAAAATTCAACTGAACAAAAATCAAAAGGAAGTACTTTTCATCGTAGCTTTATTTCTTGTACCATTTCTTGATCCGGGCTTTGCCCTTTTACTAGGTCTAATTTTATCGCTGACTATCGGTCACCCGTTCTTGGCAATCAATAGCCGGATCACCCATATACTTCTCCAAATATCCGTTGTAGGACTAGGTTTCGGTATGAACGTGGAACAAGCCATCGAGGCCGGGAAAACAGGAATCCTATTCACCATATTTTCTATTGTCGTTACCATCGGTTTGGGATTATTCTTTACCAGCAAACTAAGAGTCAACCGGGACACCGGATTCCTCGTTTCCGGGGGAACCGCCATCTGCGGGGGAAGTGCCATTGCCGCCTTGGCTCCTGTCATTAAAGCCAAAGACAAGGACATCACCGTGGCCATGGGAACCATTTTCATGCTTAACGCCGTGGCACTATTCATCTTCCCAATAATCGGACGCTGGCTGGAAATGGACGATCATCAATTCGGATACTGGTGCGCTATCGCCATCCACGACACGAGTTCCGTGGTAGGTGCAGCTAAAACGTACAGTAACGAGGCTTTGGCTATCGCCACCACGACCAAACTGATCCGGGCGCTTTGGATCATCCCGGTTTCATTGATCGCCGCCTTCTTCTATAATAAAGGAACAAACACCAAATCAAAAATATCCATTCCTTACTTTATTTTCTTCTACATTGTCGCCATGATCATCGCTACCTACACGCCGCAATGGGGACATCTCTACACTCAAATCGTGGGATTCGCTAAAGTCGGAATGTTATTCACACTATTCCTCATCGGTGCCGGACTCTCTAAAGATACCATCAAACAAGTTGGTTTCAAACCGATCCTGTTAGGCATCATCCTTTGGATTTGCATCAGCACACTATCGGCTAGCGTGATCATGCTACTATGATGGGGTTATAAAGTTCATAAGGTTTATAAGGTTCATAAAGTCAAAGCGTCCTTACAGGACGCTTTGTCTATTGTAGCTAGAACAACCATTAAACACGGTTCGAAGGACTCCCGTCACTTTACGAACCTTATGAACCAAAATAATTTTTTTTCAAATCTTTTAAAAATAAGTAATACAGATAGTATATATATTTGGAAACGTATTGAAAATCATATCAAAATTATCTAATGAAAATTTTTATGACAATGCGTGCAAATTATTTTAATCTGTTACTGGTACTGCTGATGGGTGTTCTTCCCATACAATTGCAGGCCTCGGAATCCGACAAGAATGTGATTCTGTACACTCCCTACACGAAAATCGCTGTTCCACCGGGAGAATCTGTAAACTACAGTATTGACGTTATCAACAACTACGATGTAGTTAAAAACGTGAACTTATCCGTGAAAGGACTGCCACGAGGCTGGAATTACGAACTAAAGGCCGGCACGTGGACCATCAGTGAACTTGCGGTCCTACCCCACGACAAAAAGAACGTTTCGTTAAAAGTGGACATCCCGCTAAAAGTCAACAAAGGAACTTACCGTTTCACGGTTGTTGCCGAGGGACTTGGAGAACTCCCCATCGCGATCACGGTCTCCAAACAAGGAACCTACCAAACCGATTTTACCACGAATCAACCCAACATGCAAGGGAACTCCAAATCCTCGTTTACCTTCAACGCCACGCTGAAAAACCAAACAGCAGAACAACAGCTCTACGCGCTGATGGCACAAGCTCCCAGAGGCTGGAACGTGGTCTTCAAGGCAAACTACAAGCAAGCCACATCGGCCCAAGTTGAACCGAATGCCACCCAGAACATCACGATTGACATTAACCCTCCGGCCAACGTTGAAGCCGGAAGTTACAAGATTCCGGTACGTGCCACGACAAGCACCACCTCTGCCGAGCTAGACCTGGAAGTCGTGATCACGGGAACCTACCAGATGGAACTGACAACACCCCGTGGCCTGCTCAGCAGCGAGATCACCGCAGGAGATAACAAAAATATAGACTTAATTGTCCGGAATACCGGATCGGCAGAACTAAAAGACATCCAGCTATCTGCCAACAAACCGGTTGACTGGGAAGTAACCTTCGAACCGGCAAAAATCAATCGCTTGAAAGCAGGTGAAACCGCTAACGTCACGGCCACGGTAAAAGCATCCAAAAAAGCTCTTCCGGGAGACTACGTGACTAAAATATCGGCCAAAACTCCGGAAGTAAACTCCTCGGCAGATTTCAGAATCGCAGTGAGAACACCCATGATCTGGGGTTGGATGGGCGTACTGGTCATCCTTGTCGCCTTGGGATGCGTGTACTACCTGTTCCGCAAATATGGAAGGAGGTAAATCATGAGCGAGCCTATCATCGAACTTCATGAACTGACGAAAAAGTACGGGAAATTCACCGCTGTTGACCACATAAATCTCGCCGTCCAAAAAGGGGAAATATTCGGGATTCTCGGCCCGAACGGGGCCGGTAAATCCACGACAATCCTAATGATGCTCGGATTGACGGACCCGACTTCCGGAACGGTACAGGTCTGCGGGATCAATTCAACCCGGAACCCGATACAAGTACGGGAAAAGGTGGGTTACCTGCCGGAAGACGTCGGATTCTATGATGACATGACAGGTATCGAAAACCTGTTATACACGGCCCGCCTGAACCGGATCCCGGAAGCGGATGCAAGAAACAAGGCCGAGGAATTACTCGAACGGGTAGGGCTACCGGTTGACACACAGAAGAAAGCCGGGAAATACTCCCGGGGTATGCGCCAACGTCTCGGACTGGCGGATGTGCTGATCAAGCAACCGGAAGTGATTATCCTTGACGAACCGACATCCGGTATTGACCCAGCAGGGGTTCAGGAATTCATGGATTTGATCCGGCAATTAAGAGAAGAAAACGGGCTGACCGTACTATTCTCTTCCCATCATCTGGATCAAGTTCAGCAAATCTGCGACCGGGTAGGCCTGTTCGGGGGAGGTAAACTCTTGGCAGAGGTCAACGTCAACGAGTTACAAAACGAGGAACACGGGCTCGAAAATATGTATAACCGTTATTTCGGAGGAGGAAAAAGCCATGAATAAAATACAAAGTCCGTTCTGGGTAATTGTCCGTAAAGAAGTGGCCGACCATGTCAGAAGCTGGAAATTCATCATCCTGATAGCCATTATCGCGCTGACTTGCATGGGTTCCCTCTACACGGCATTAACCAATATCGGGGCAGCCATCAAACCCAATGATCCCGACGGTTCATTCTTGTTTTTGAAACTATTCACCGTATCCGACGGCACCCTGCCCTCGTTCGTGATTTTCATTAACTTTCTCGGGCCGTTATTGGGCATCGCGCTCGGGTTTGATGCCATCAATTCCGAACAAAGTAAAGGAACGCTTAGTCGCATCCTGTCCCAACCCATTCACCGGGATTACCTGATCAACGCCAAATTCGTGGGAGCCTTGATCGTCATCGGGAGCATGTTACTAGCCCTTGCACTTCTGGTTATGGGATTCGGGCTAATAGCGATAGGAATACCGCCGACAGCGGAAGAGTTTTTGCGTATTATAGCCTTTGTAGTGGTTAGTATTATTTACGTGGCCTTCTGGCTGAACTTATCCATTTTCTTCTCGATAAAGTTCAAACAGGCCGCCACCTCGGCTTTGGCATGCGTGGCCGTATGGTTATTCTTCAGCGTCTTTTACAACATGATTATCAACTTGGTCGGTAAAGCCATCAGCCCCTCGGCCATGGCTAGCGCCTACCAAGTCATCAGTTACCAGAAATTCATGCTCAACCTATTGCGTTTTGCCCCAAGCATGCTCTTCAACGAGGCAACCACAACACTACTGATGCCCTCGGTTCGTAGCTTGGGTCCCTTGACCATGGAACAGGTTCATGGGGCAATCCCCAGCCCGCTACCACTGGGACAAAGTTTAATGGTTGTCTGGCCACAACTCACGGGACTGATTGCCGCCACCGTCATCTGTTTCGCACTCTCGTATGGTTCTTTCATGAGAAAGGAAATCAGATCCCGATAATGCAAGAGGTGTGTCAAAAGACTTTTGGCACACCTCTAGTTTGTAAAGTTATAAAGTTGAACCTTCGGTTCTAAAAGTTCATAACATCCGTTAACTTTAGCGGTAGCTTTGTCGATGGCAGCCAAAGCTGCCGCTAAACATTGTTCGAAGGCCTCTATTAACTTTACAAACCTTATGAACTTTATAGACTTTACAAACTTTCTCCCCTCTAATTTGTGAATTCATAAAAACCACATTATCTTCGCACGACTATAAAAAACGAGTATGATTAGAACTTTTATACTGGCAGTGCAAACTGCACCCGCGAACAACGCTGGAATGAATCTATGGGATATGGTCGTAATGGGCGGCTGGTTGATGATCCCCATATTTATACTGTCTGTTATCATTATCTACATCGCTTGCGAAAGATTCTGGCTTATCCATAAAACAGGGCTAACGGATGTCCCTTTCATGGAAAAAATACAAGAAACCTTGAAAACCGGAAACACACGTGCTGCGCTCGAAGAATGTGAAAAAGAAGGCTCGCCACTGGCACACACTATCGCCAAGGGAATCAAAATAAGCAACGAAGACCCACAAGAAATTCGTCAGGCCATGGAAGACACGGCCAATTACGAGGTCGCCAACTTGGAACGAGGTCTTCCGACCCTAGCCACTTGTGCCGGAACCGCTCCCATGATCGGATTCTTGGGAACCGTGGTCGGGATGGTACAATCTTTTTACGATATGTCCATGGCCGGAAACAGCATCGACATTGGTCTTCTCTCCCGGGGTATCTACACCGCCATGATCACCACCGTGGCCGGGTTGATCGTCGGAATCATCGGCCAACTGGCCTACAATTTTTTGGTTGCCCGTGTTGACAAAATCGTTTTCCGCATGGAACACTACTCCTCTGAACTTATCGAATACCTCCGTCCCAAAAAATAATTTTCAATTCTCAATTTTCAATTATTTCGTCATGGCCATAAAACGTAAAAGCAAGATCAACCCGAATTTCAACATGTCGTCCATGACCGACATATTCTTCCTATTGTTGCTATTCTTCATGATATCCTCGACGTTGATCAATCCCAACGCATTGAAATTATTATTACCCAAAAGCACGAATCAAACTTCGGACAAACCTGTCACGGTCGTGTCTATCGACAAAAACTACACGTTCTACTTGAACGAAAAAGTAATCCCTTTCTCCATGCTGGAGCGCCGCCTCGTGGAAGAACTACGGGAATTGGAAGATCCGTGTATCTCTCTTCAAGCAGATAAATCTGTTCCCTTGGAACAAATCGTGAAAGTGATGAATATCGCCAAAGATCACAACTACCGCCTTATCCTAAGCACGGAACCCGAATAGCCTCTAAAAATTCATACTACCGGATTAACACAGAACAGGTTCACGAAAAAAAATAATCGTGTAGCTGAAACCTATCGCCCAAGTCGGCGTATAAAACCTCACAAGTGAGCAAAACTTGACATTCATCGCTTGTAATGATTATCTCGTTGTAGATAAATATATTAGCAACAATTGTTAAACTAAAACTAACACAGTATGAAACGTTTATTATTTTTATCATTCATCGGGCTGTTTGCACAGTTTCTGGTATCATGCTATCCCGGAGGCGCTGACAACGTGGAGGAGATGGACGTTGCCATAACGAATTATGACAAAAATGCGGACTTCACCAAGTACACCACATTCTCGCTCCCCGACACTATTGTTTATTTCGTGGCAAAAGGAGAAACTCCGAACCACGAATTCGATGCCCAAATCTTACAACTGGTAAAAGACAATTTTACCCAACTCGGATACTCGTACATCGAACCGACTAGCGAGGAAGATCAACAACCGAGTTTCATTGTCACCGTATCAGCTTTCTCTAACGTGAACTACTATTATGGCTCTGACTACTGGTATAACTACTGGGGTTGGTATCCGGGCTGGAACTGGATCTGGGGTCCGACATGGGGTCCGGGTTGGGGGCCTTCATACCCGTGGTACCCGGTAACAGTATATTCTTACAGAAGCGGTTCCATCGTGATCGACATGATCGCGACCAATCAGGAAGCCAGCTCAACCAAGAAAGTTCCTGTACTCTGGAGCGGCATCGCCGACGGTTTGTTACAAGGATCAAAACAATCTATTATTGACAGAATGGAAACGACGATTGACCAGTGTTTCATCCAGTCACCGTACTTGAAAAAATAGTAGGATAGATCATTAATTGTCAATTTTAAATTTAAATGATTATGAGAAAGTTATTAATTATATCGCTCATACTATTCGGGCTTAGCCCATTAGTAAAAGGACAAATGCTGAACTTAAACTACCAGATGTCTGTTCCACTTGGAAAAATGAATGACTATGCCGGCAAAATGAGTTTCCGAGGTATGGATCTTGAATACCATCATTTCCTAAACGAGAAATTCTCTATCGGGGGTATGATCGGTTGGAACACGTTCTACAAGGACAAAGGTAAATTAACGGGAGACTTCCTGTTCAAAGGTAGCAAAGATATTCACACGATCACCGGTTATCAATACCGCTACATCAACACGGTACCCATCATGGTGATGGGACGTTACTGGCTGACAGATCAAAACACCATGTTCAGACCTTACCTAGGACTCGGATTAGGTACCAGTTGGACAGAACTAAAAACCGATCTGGGACAATTCACTGCCACGAACGCAAGATGGCAATTCGCTTTCGCACCCGAAATAGGTACCATTATCCCCGTCAATGACCAATTTGCATTCAACATCGGGGCTAAATACACCTACGGAACCAAATCCGGGAAAGTGGAAGCCATGCAAAACTTCACGATCAGCGTAGGTATCGTCTTTATGGGAAATTAAACAGGTTAAACAACTAGGTAATCAATAGGGAGACGTGTCAAAAGGAACTTTTGGCACGTCTTTAGTTTATAAGTTTTACTTCATTGATTCAGCCATTGCTTAAACTCTTGAATCCTCTCGGAACTCACGATTGCCTCAATTCCGGCAGGAGGCGCCGGGGTTAACACGATCTTGATTCTACTATTGGAGTATTTCACCATTTCCTTGATCGAATTATAGCTGATAATAAATTTCCTATTGATCTTGAAAAACTGTGCCGGATTCAATTTCGTCTCTATACCACTGATCGTTTGATCCAAAATATAATTTTGCCCGTCACGGGTGAAAAGTACCAGATATTTCCCATCCGCCATGAAATAGGCAACATCCCCCACCGTTACGGATTTCATCTTCGTCCCCACGGTAACCAGAAAACGCTCCTGATACACGGTCAACGATGCCACGGGGAAAGGAGCATTTACCGGGGAAAGCGATTCCAGTTTATTCAATGCTTGCTGTAATTCCTCTTTATCAAAAGGCTTTAATATATAATCAATCCCCTGATATTTGAATGCCTTGAGCGCATATTCATCATAAGCCGTGATAAAAATAACCGGTACCGTGATCTCCACCTGCTCGAAAATATCAAAACTCTGCCCGTCCCCCAGATGAATATCCATGAAAATCACATCGGCCTTATTCTTCTTCAACCATTTCACACTCTCGCTCACCGAATCCAGTTTCGTCAATATCGTGATCTCCGGGGCTACCTCTCCCAACAACCGTTCCAACTCTGCCGCTGCAAGATATTCATCTTCAATTATAATTGCATTCATAGGCTATTTTTATCAATACTTTCTCCGGATTCTTTCATCCATCATTTCAGTATTCACAAAAATAACGAAAATAATTCATGAAACAATAAAAATAGCCGTGGGGAACCACCCCCACGGCCTTCCAACTACTAGATCAACCTAGTAACATACAAATTAGTCTCTTAAATTCGGGTTATTTGTTGTAGCCTCCAACGGGAATGAGATCGTATAACGGGGATCATCTTTCCCCAACGTCTTAGTCTCCGTCTTCCCTTCTTGATTCGTATATGTCTTTACAATCTCAGGACGTGTTGTTCTACGCAAATCATACCACCGATGTCCTTCTAAAGCCAATTCTCGAGCCCTCTCATTTGCTATTTCATTTATTAACTCCTCTTGTCCCATTCCATCAATTTCAGAGGCTTTCCGAGAATAATATGCAGGAGTCAACCTGTTCTTTACTAACTCTTTTAATCGAGTTTTAGCGAGATCCAATTTCCCATTCACATGAGCGGCAGCTTCTGCAGCAATCAAATAAATCTCACCACTACGGAATGTTACTTTCATGTTATCTCCATTACATTTGTTCGGAACAAGATCATCTCCATTCGATGTAAAGTAACGACTTACACGTAAATCTTCCTCCAGATTATATTGATTTTTCAACGCAGGTAAAATATAAGTCTCGGTTGCTAAATCATGGCTAACAACTCTTTCCAATGCCAATATTGCCTCTTTAGAAGACACATCATAAGGAGAAGTCGCTGCAGCATCATTCAAATCCTCCAACTGACACGTTGGTATCAATTCCTCGGCCAAAGCTAAAGCCTTATCCCATTCTGCACGGTACAACCGAACCCGAGCCTCCAAAGCCAAACCTGATTCCTTCGAGAAACGATATTTTACACTTACCGGTTGCTCATCAACTTGTAGTAAACCACGTCCTTCTTCTATATCAGACAAGATTTGCGTGTACACGTCTTCTACCGTTGCCCGAACAAAATCCTGTTCTATATCAATTCTCGTTGATATTGGAATCCCCTTATCGGATGCCGCTGTTGAAGCATTATAGGGAACTGCATACAAATTCAATAATTCAAAATGTGCATAGGCTCGTAATAATAAAGCTTCTGCTTTTATTTGCTCTTTCGTGTCATCATAAGTATCCACCTCCGAACTCATCACATCATCTATCACGCTATTCGTGTAAAAAATGGTATTATACAACGTCACCCAAGGATAAGTTTCCGTCATACTGGGAGAATTATCATTCCAAATAGCAAAATCAACAAACCGATCATATGCACTGTATTCTCCCGTAAAAGGAAATGTTTCATCCGCACGTAAACTCAGCAAATGTTTATAATTAGGAAACTTACTATATGCAGACGTCATCATTGCCCTAAATTCCGTCACTTTTTCCGGGATCACTTTTCCTGTTGGTTCTACATCCAGGTAATTACACGAGGATAGTAGAACGAACGATATGATATAAAATATATTCTTTATTTTCATCATTGTCTAGTTTTAATTAAAATGTAAGATCTATACCACATGAAAATGTTTTCGGTAGAGGCTGAGTATAAATATTCCCCCAAGTTTCCGGATCAAAATACCCTTTATAACTCGTTGCGACCACAAAAGGATTCCGTGCTTCAAAACTAATTCTTGCAGCACCTAAATGTAGCTTCTTTGCAATCTCAGAAGGTAATGTATAACCTAGACGAATACTACTTATTCTCCAATAACTCATATCCTTGAACCAATAATCGTAATTTTTAAACGAGTTACCGGAATCTCCAATATTCATCCACACATAAGCCATCACAGATTCAACATCTTCCATTGATCCACTCACTAGCTTCGGATATTTACCCGAAGGATTAGAAGGAGACCAAATATCTGCAGCTCTTTTAGAATAATTCGATCCTGGCGACATTTCTGCCGGACGATAGAATGGAGTTTCCTGCATAGTCTGTTTTATAATAAAGCTAGAACTAATCGTTAAATCAAAATTTTTATAATAGAAACGATTAATAAAACCTCCCGTAAACTTGGGTTCCGATGTTCCTGCATAAGTATATAGATTACGAATTTCCTCGTTCGTCAGTGTTGATCTCGTTCCATATCCCCACCCGATATCATCAACCAAACCATAGAAATCCACGTATGATACTTTTTCTCCATTCTTCCAGAACATTTGTAACCCATTCTCATCCAATCCTGCCGTGTTCAACTTAAACAAAGCCCCGATAGAATGTCCCTCGATAGATGGAGTCCACGAGTCATCTCTGACATTAATTTTATCCACATTACTTACGTTGTGCGCGATATTAAAATCCATCACCCAACGGAAATCTTTTGTACGAACGTTCACCGTCGACAAAGAGAATTCAAATCCCTTATTCGTAACTTCAGCCCAGTTCACCGTGGAAAATTGGAATCCGTTTTCCTGTGGCAATGATCTCGTTCCAATCAAATCCTCGCTCTTCCGGTAATATCCATCCACGCTGAAAGAAATACGATTATTCAAAACTCCCATATCTAAACCGACATTCCAGTTCTTAGTCTTTTCCCAACGCAAATTCTGATTGGGAGGTGATGTCACATTTATAATAGGTTCATCAACTCCTGGCAATATCGACGTGTTATTCCAAGTACCAACAACATAAGGTGAGGTATTCTTATCTACATTACCCTGCAATCCATAAGAAACACGCAATTTCAAATTTGTCAGCCAATCAGCATTTTGCATGAACTCTTCCCGGTTAATATTCCAAGCGGCAGAAAGCGCCCAAAGAGGAAGATATTTGTATTTCTTCGCAACACCAAACAAATTGGAACCATCAAAACGCATACTTCCGAATACCGTATAACGATTATCGTAAGAATAAGACGCTGTCATATAGTATGAAAGATAACGGTTCTCATTCTCTGTTTTTTGATATTGCTTGAATTTTGCATCATTGGCAGAACTTACACTTTCTGGAATAATTAATGGTTTCGTTGTCAACGCCCTAGAATCAAATCCAAATCCCTTTGTATGTATCTGCGTACTCTTATTCCCACGCATTTCCATTCCGGCCATCACATCTACCGAATGTAGTTCGTTAAAAACTTTATTAAACTCCCCTTGCAGTTTCCACTGGTATTGTGACATCTCATCATCCCAGTTCTGAATTATGCCGCCATCAGGCAAGAAATACTTTTTATTATTATAACTACCATATTCAGTATATTGTCTATATTTTCTAACATAGTACGAATCTTGATCTGCAAACTTCTCCGTTTTTGAATTTTCCAGTTGCATACCAAATTGCGTGGACAAACGTAACCAAGAAACCGGTTTATACTCCAATGTTAACATGGGTTTTATGGCTAAGTTTTTCAAAGAATAATCTGTATTCTTCCTCTCTTCTAAAATATTGAATTGAATATACGCTTCATTTAGTCCATCTATATCCTGATCATATATATAACGTCCATCTTCATCCTTTACATTCAAATAAGGATTCACGGTACGAGAATATTGAGACGGATTCGTGTAAGCATCCAGATCTGTTATATAACTCTTCCTTGTACTTTGAGTTAAAAAGAAAGAAACTCCTAACTTCAAATTATCAAGAAGATCAAAGTCTGTCTTCATGGTTGCATTGAAACGTTCGAAACTAGTTCCTATAGTCGTTCCCTGCTCATTATAATACCCGGCTGAAACATAGTAACGTGCTTTTTCAGATCCTCCCGATAGACTCAGATTATATTGCTGATTCACGGCACTTTGGTATAATAAATCGCCCCAATCACTACCTGTATTTCTCAAATTATTAATCGCCTTCTGAGCATCTAAAGATATTGCATCGAATCCACCTGTTCTAAATACATCCAATTGATCGAATTCACTCAAAATCCTAGCAACGCTACCCTTATCTGTTTTGTAAGTTAAATCCGAAATACCAGCCATTCCTAGCTCGAAGTCAACTTTCTCAGACGCATTCATTAAATTCAATTTCCCTAAATCAGGTTTTGTTGTTATAAACATTGCGGCAGAAGCATTTACCCGCATCTTCCCAGTAGCTCCTTTTTTTGTAGTTACAACAATAACTCCGTTAGCCGCCTTCGCACCATAAATAGCTGTAGCTGCAGCATCTTTCAAAATTGTGATGCTCTCTATATCCGCCGGATTCACTCCTGCAATTGAAGTATTATAAAGATTATCAATATTATCTTTATCACTGAAATTTGCCGGAATATCATTCCCTTCCAAAATCATTCCATCCAACACCCAAAGCGGGTCTGTACTCCCCGTCAAAGAAACCGTACTACGAATACGCATCTTATTCGGGGCTCCCGGGGCTCCATTCGTGGGGATAGATGTCATTCCGGCAACCTGTCCTTCTAACAATTGATCAATACTAGCAACACCGATGCTCTTTATATCATCCATCTTTACGGTCTGAATTGCCGATGTCGATTTACGTTTCTCGATCTGTTGGTAACCCGTCACCACCACCTCGGTCAACTGCTCCTGGTCCGGTTGCAACATAACCTTAAATTCCGTGGTCTTCGTCACGTCCAGTTTCGCATTTTTATAACCGACAAAACTAACCACCACATATTTCACCGCTTTCGGCACTTTCAATTCAAACTTTCCGTCAAAATCAGTAATCGTACCCTTGGGGCCGAGATTCTTAACCTCTGCCGCATCCGGGTCAATCATTACCGTAGCTCCAATCAAAGTCTCGTTCGTCACGGAGTCCATCACAACTCCTTTGATCGTACGATAGTCGCTCTCGCTTTGGGCAAACAGCCAAAGCGGACACAATAACGCAATCAATAATAAACTTTTCTTCATGCTAACTTATTTAATTTGTATGTTATAAGGTGTAAAATCATCTCATATTCAACGCCTCTTTAATCCGGATAATCAAATCCTCGTAATGATTACGAGTTTCTACATTACCTGTGTTTCGTTTATTTTCTGCTAATTTTAAAACTTTCAATAATTCGCCTCTCTTCACCGATACAGCCTCGGAAACTCTACCCATAGAAGAGAAGTGTAAGGTCCTCAATTGAACCTCTTCTCTAGGCTCAATCGTAAATTCGGGGGCTTTAGAGGCAAAACAACACGTGTTTGAATGATGCAACGCTTTCTTGGTCGTTTTCTCCACAGCCCTGTTCGAGCTAACGATGATCGCATCGATAAAATTCTTTTGTGTCATCCGCTCGTAGATAGATAAGTTACGCCCAGCCTTACTGCTGGCAAATATCACGTTATGAATATCCGCGAACATCTCTTCCGGCGTGTAACTCTTCGCCCGACCTAAAGTCGCTTCAGAATCAAACATACGCAACAAACGCTCGTCCTTCAACAGATTATAGAATGTAGCGTACTGTAACTCACGTGCAACCGTGTAAGGAGAATATTCCACGCCCATCTGGATCGGGTAACTCTTCTTCCAGACCTCAGCACCGAACAACCATTCCGGAACGATAAATACCTCTTCAATCAAGTACTTCACGCTCTCTTTCTGAATCTCTTTCGGCACCGGGATATACCGATCCTCCGGACTTCCCTTCACCGGGTTATTAATATAAATACCTCCCACGTTAGCCGTAACATGCCCGGCATACATCTTCCATTGGTTTATCACCGCCATCAATAATTTTCCTGCCTCCGCAAAAGATTCTCCGTCTTCCTCTGTCCAAGCGACAATATTCGGAACAATCCGTTTCAGATTCATAATCCCGTAACGATTGGCTTTCACGATGTCATCTCCAAGGTCTTCATCCTGAGAACGAGGATCGATCGGATCTTTCGGGTCTTGTTGCTCGCCATACCAGTACATCGGGTCACCTTCATGCTCTTGAATCCATTCATTCAATATCGGCAACTCCTCTTGAGGTGTCTCCGTGTCTAGCCAACGATAAGCCCAGTTAATCGCGAACTTGTCATACGTCCCGATTTTAGGAGTAATTTCCTTTACCCCGTCTCCCGGTTGTGCCACGTAGTTAAAACGCGCATAATCCATGATAGAACTTGCCGTTCCACCCATTTTTGCCGTAAAGCTCGGCGATCTCAAAGAATCCACGGGGAAAGCATGAGAAGCACCCATGTTATGCTTCAACCCGAAAGTATGCCCTACCTCGTGAGAAGAAACAAAGCGGATAGCGCTGGCCATATGCTCGTCGCTCAATTTATTTGCACGGGCTCTCGGATCTATCGGTGCTGTCTGTACTCGCATCCAAGTATGCAATAATGACATCACGTTATGCCACCAAACCACGTCAGCCTCGATAATCTCTCCTGAACGGGGATCAACCACGGACGGCCCCATAGCATTAGCCTGCTGGGATGCTGCGTAGGTGATGACCGAATAACGAATGTCGTCTATGTCAAAATCTTCATCACCTTCCGGAGCATCCTTTGCGACAACAGCATTTTTAAAACCTGCCGCCTCAAATGCAGCCTGCCAATCCCGTACTCCTGCTTTAATCTCTTCTCTCCACTGTTTCGGGGTAGAAGGATCTATATAAAACACGATCGGTTTTACAGGCTCTACGACCTCTCCTCTTTTATATTTCTCTATATCTTCCGGTTTTGGTTCCAATCTCCAACGATGAACGAATTCCCGTTTTTCCACTTGCTGTTGCTCGTCTGTAAAATAAATATGCTCCGTGGCAAAAAAACCTACACGGGGGTCGGCGAAACGTGGCTTCATAGGTACCTTAGGTAATAACACCAAATTTGTTGTCGTTTCAACCGTAAGAGGTACCGCCACGCCGCCATCAACCACCTGCGTCGTCATCAACGCCTTTACCACCACATTCTTGGGGAAAACCTTCACGCCCAATATCTTCGACAAGTCCTTCTTTACCGAACCGCCTAAAGAAATCTCATTATATATATCATTAAAACTTTTCTCGCTCCCATCAAAAATCTTGTTCACCTTGATAACCACGGAAGTCGAATCCTTCCCGTAAGCCTCGATCGGGAAATACTCGATCACAGACTCGCGATAATTGGCTTTCACAGACTCACTGATCGCATCTCCCTCGGGTACACTTACCTTTCCATTGTAAGTTGTCACCCACACCTTGTTCATAGATTTATCTTTATAGAAACGCACGAGTTTGTCATTCGACTCCATTCCTCTATTCAAGCCTGCATCATTCAACTCGTAAGGAACTCCCGACACTTTATTAACGATTAGAAGATCACGTCCCATCAACGAATCAGCCACCTCGAAATAGTAATCATTCTCAATCGTTAAAATCTTTACCATACCTTCAGTAATCTTGGCTTTTTTCACCAAATCCCCGTAAGCATCCGGTTTAGACACTTCCGTTGTATCCTTGGCATGTTTTTTCTTTCGTCTTTCCAGAGAATATCCCGGTTCTGACAATAATGATAGGGCAACAAGGGCTATCGCACCTAAAATGAATGTTTTTGTTCTTACCATACTTCTTTTATTCATTAAATCTATCTGGTTAACTGATTCTTTACAATAATAAGACAGATTTCAATCAATAAAAATAAAAGGGGAGTGAAACCCCGAAAAAAAGGAGTGAATCATCGTTTTTTTGTTATAAACGATTTTTCAAAAGAGGTAGTCGACAAACGTAACATCCATTTTCACAATTACATACAAATTTCTCACCAGAATAAAAGTCATAAATGGCCTGAATGCGTTCGAAACCCACGCCCATGGACTCCTCGCTAGATTCTGCACGGGGCTGATAATTATTCTCCACGATTAAATATTCATCCCGATCATAAATTTTAATATGCAAGGGATTTTGCAAAGTCACCTGGTTATGTTTTATAGCGTTCTCTACTAACATCTGTAAACTGATCGAAGGAACCTTTGCTTCCAAACAATCCGGTCTCACATCTATGGACAAATCCAACTGATCCCCAAAACGAATCTTCTGCAAAAAATAATACTGCCGGGTAAACTCGATCTCTTCCTTCACCGTGGACAAGCTTTCGTTTCTTGTCTCCAGCAAATAGCGATACACCTTTGATAACTTCAACACGAATTCCCTCGCCAAAGTCGAATCCGAACCAATTAACACACTCAAGGAATTCAAGGAATTAAACAAAAAATGAGGGTTAATCTGATTTTTTAATTGTTGTAAATGTAGTTCCATTGACTCCTGTTCCAAACTACGCCGCAAACGGTATTCCTTACGCCATTTATGCTGGGCAAAAAGTAACAAAATCGCGAATATAACTACCGTAATCAAGGCAATCATCGCCGTGTAACGATGAAATTCATCCAATATCTCCCGATTTCCATACTGCGGCACGTTAACGGCAATCACCCACTTTTCACTCCCGACAAGTAGGGGATAGTAAATTCGAAGCACCTGTGAAGATAAGAAATTAGAATGAACCATAATTTCCAATTCACTCTGACTTTTTAATACTTCCTTGATAGAATCCAACTCTTCTTTTTGGAAAGGTGAGGTTCCCAATAAATTTTCATCGGGATGCGAAAGTAATATACCCCGTTCATTTACAATAAACACGTAGCTTGACACCTTCCCTGTAACCTCAGCAAAATATGAATGTAAGTCTGTCAACGAGATATCAAATCCAAAAAGAATACGTCGGGTAGCTGTAGGCTCAATAGCCTCGATTGTCGTCCAGTAAGTCTTTCCATCCTCGTGGTACGTACCACTAAAATGGTGATCCGTATGTGAATCCAACAATGTATACATATACTTTAACTCGATCCCGGAAAGTTTCATCTTACGTAACTCGGAACTATTCCGTTCCAATAACCGTAGAGAATCATTGGTGCCCCTGAAAAACCAAGTTCTACTTAATTTCGGGTCCAATTGTTGCATCGTCTTCAAAAGCGAAAATAAATCCTGCTCCCGGTAAGATTCACTTTTCCAAAAAAACTCTCTCGCCAATCGCTGTAATTCTTCGGTTTTCTTAAATTCATATGCAACAGATTCTGCCCGGTATCGACAAGCCTCTCGTGCATTCGCATTATTCATATCGTTCCCCACGTCACTAATCTTTTTCCCTATTAAATAAATAGCGGCAATGAATAAAGCTAACAAGATTAATCCTATCGATATTATACTGGTCCGAATTCTCATGTACACAAAGGTAATGAAACAATTGAAAATTGAAAATTGAAAATGAGACAAAATAAAAAAAGGGCGAGTCACTTGAACTCGCCCTCTCTTCTAAATTCGGCATCGACCTACTCTCCCACCTGTCGGCAGTACCATCGGCGCTAACGGGCTTAACTTCTCTGTTCGGGATGGAAAGAGGTGGATCACCGTCGCTATAGACACCTTTTAATGTTTTCCAGTCACTTCATCGAGCCCTCCGGCCGCTCGTGACAATATCTTTAAAGTTTCTTCATCTCATGCTTTCTATCGACCGTCAATCAACATGATTGACAATCGCTTGGAACGTTAACTGAATCATCTCACCCACCGAACGTCAACTTTCGGGTGATTAGTACCACTCGGCTTTGCCGTCACCGGCTTTACACCTGTGGCCTATCAACGTCGTCGTCTACGACGACCCTGTAAGGAGATCTCATCTCGAGGCAGGCTTCGCGCTTAGATGCTTTCAGCGCTTATCCCGTCCGCGCGTGGCTACCCTGCCGTACGACTGGCGTCATAACAGGTTCACTAGCGGCGCGTCCAACCCGGTCCTCTCGTACTAGAGTCAGGACCTCTCGAATCTCCAGCGCCCACGACAGATAGGGACCGAACTGTCTCACGACGTTCTGAACCCAGCTCGCGTGCCACTTTAATCGGCGAACAGCCGAACCCTTGGGACCTTCTCCAGCCCCAGGATGTGACGAGCCGACATCGAGGTGCCAAACCGCCCCGTCGATATGAGCTCTTGGGGGCGATCAGCCTGTTATCCCCGGAGTACCTTTTATCCTTTGAGCGATGACCCTTCCACGCGGGATCACCGGATCACTATGCCCTGCTTTCGCACCCGATCGACTCGTTGGTCTCCCGGTCAAGCACCCTTGTGCCATTGCACTCTACGGTTGATTACCAACCAACCCGAGGGTACCTTTGGAAGCCTCCGTTACGCTTTTGGAGGCGACCACCCCAGTCAAACTACCCACCACGCGGTGTCCCCATTACAATGGGTTAGATCCCAGACAAGAGAAGGGTCGTATTTCAACGATGGCTCCTCGATTCCTGGCGAAACCGATTCAATGCCTCCGACCTATCCTACACGTCCCGTGCCCGGGAACAACGCGAAGCTGCAGTAAAGGTTCACGGGGTCTTTCCGTCCCGTCGCGGGTACCCGGCATCTTCACCGGAACTACAATTTCACCGAGCTCATGGTCGAGACAGTGCCCAGATCGTTACACCATTCGTGCAGGTCGGAACTTACCCGACAAGGAATTTCGCTACCTTAGGACCGTTATAGTTACGGCCGCCGTTTACCGGGGCTTCAATTCAAACCTTCTCGTTTCCGATGAGCTCTCCTCTTAACCTTCCGGCACCGGGCAGGTGTCAGGCCATATACGTCATCTTTCGATTTGGCATAGCCATGTGTTTTTGGTAAACAGTCGCCTGGGCCATTACTCTGCGGCTCTATCACTAGAGCGTCCTTTATCCCTAAGTTACAGGACTATTTTGCCTAGTTCCTTGACCATGAATCACTCGAGCGCCTTGGTATATTCTACCCGACCACGTGTGTCCGTTTACAGTACGGTTCCTCGTCACTTGAAGTTTAGCGGGTTTTCTAGGGGGTAAATTGCCTGGACGCTATCCACTCGACCGGGGTCTCGTGGTACTATCGGCTCTCGCCTCCGGTGGCGTGCTTGACTACCACCGTCAAAGGGTACGGCCTTCAACGCGCTATTCCGTCAGCGCGCGGTCCATTCATCACCCCGTCACCGCGTCACGGTGACGAGAAGCACGGGAATGTTAACCCGTTTCTCGTCGGCGTCCCCGTTCGGGTTAGCCTTAGAGGCCGGCTGACCCCCGGCTGATTGACATTGCCGGGGAATCCTTGGTCTTGCGGCGTGGGGGGTTCTCGCCCCCATTATCGTTACTTATGCCTACATTTGCTTTTCATGCCGCTCCAGTCACTCTCGCGGGTGACCTTCAAAGCTGGCAGGAATGCTCTCCTACCGGTTAGCTCATCACTAACCCCACGGCTTCGGTTGACAGTTTGATGCCCGTGTATTATCCACGCGGGATCGCTCGACTAGTGAGCTGTTACGCACTCTTTAAATGAATGGCTGCTTCCAAGCCAACATCCTAGCTGTCTCAGCGATCCCACCTCGTTTGATCAACTTAACTGTCCATCCGGGACCTTAGCCGGTGGTCCGGGTTCTTTCCCTCTCGTCCGCGGACCTTAGCACCCGCGGGCTCACTCCATGATTTCGTGTTCCAGCATTCGGAGTTTATCCGGATTTGATAGGCGGTGAAGCCCTCGCGTCCAACCAGTAGCTCTACCTCTGGAACAGAACATCACAGGCTGCACCGAAATGCATTTCGGAGAGTACGAGCTATTTCCCAGTTTGATTGGCCTTTCACCCCTACCCGCGAGTCATCCGAAAACTTTTCAACGTTTACCGGTTCGGTCCTCCATCACGTGTTACCGCGACTTCAACCTGCTCGTGGGTAGATCACAAGGTTTCGCGTCTAGCGCCACCAACTTAACGCCCTGTTAAGGCTCGCTTTCACTTCGGCTAACGGGCCTGAAGCCCTTAACCTCGCTGGTGACGACTAACTCGTAGGCTCATTATGCAAAAGGCACGCCGTCACCGGATTACCCGGCTCCGACCGCTTGTAGGCGCGCGGGTTCAGGGTCTATTTCACCCCCCTGCTCGGGGTACTTTTCACCTTTCCCTCGCGGTACTGGTTCACTATCGGTCTCTCGGGAGTATTTAGCCTTGCCAGGCGGTCCTGGCGAATTCAGGCAGGATTTCTCGTGTCCCGCCCTACTCGGGATACCGCTATCTTCGAAAGAGGTGTCGTGCACGGGGCTGTCACCCTCCACGGCTTACCTTTCCAGGTAATTGCACTTCGTCTTCCGTCGAATGTCGCGGTCCCATGACCCCGCTGTCGCCGAAACGGCAACGGTTTGGGCTCTTCCCCGTTCGCTCGCCACTACTGGGGGAATCACATTTTGTTTTCTTCTCCTGCGGGTAATGAGATGTTTCAGTTCCCCGCGTTCGCTTGCATTACTGCATGACCGTCATCTAGACGGCCGGGTTGCCCCATTCGGAAATCCACGGGTCAAGGGTTACTTGCACCTCGCCGTGGCCTATCGCGGCTTATCGCGTCCTTCATCGCCTCCGAGAGCCTAGGCATCCACCGCGCGCCCTTAATTGTTCACGTTCGTTAGCGTCGTGTTATTAAATAATTTTACCTTGTCCCCTGTATCACTACGGGGACGGCTCTGTGTTATTCTACTACATTTTTACTTCGTGGATCAAATGATCCATTAACGTTCCAGCATGTCAAAGAACTTTACAATTTTAAATTTAGCCATTTTAAATTTTAAATTGAAATCTAGAATCTAAAATCTTTAAATCTAAAATTTAACGCCGGGACCAAGGCAACGAGCCTCGTCTCTAAAGATCCCTCGAGGGAATCCCGTTGATAATGAACTGCCGGTAGCGAGCCACATGAGCTCCTGCTCCAGAAAGGAGGTGTTCCAGCCGCACCTTCCGGTACGGCTACCTTGTTACGACTTAGCCCCAGTTACCGGTATTACCCTAGCCCGTTCCTCGCGGTCACGATCTTCAGGTACTCCCGGCTTCCATGGCTTGACGGGCGGTGTGTACAAGGCCCGGGAACGTATTCACCGCGCCATGGCTGATGCGCGATTACTAGCGAATCCAACTTCGTGGAGTCGGGTTGCAGACTCCAGTCCGAACTACGACCGGCTTTAGAGATTCGCTCCGGGTCACCCCGTGGCTGCCCTCTGTACCGGCCATTGTAACACGTGTGTCGCCCCGGGTGTAAGGGCCGTGCTGATTTGACGTCATCCCCGCCTTCCTCGCACCTTACGGTGGCAGTCTCGACAGAGTGCCCGGCTTGAACCGATGGCAACTGGCGATAGGGGTTGCGCTCGTTATGGGACTTAACCCGACACCTCACGGCACGAGCTGACGACAACCATGCAGCACCTTGTAAATAGCCCCGAAGGGAAGAAGTGTTTCCACCTCATGCAATCTACATTTAAACCCGGGTAAGGTTCCTCGCGTATCATCGAATTAAACCACATGTTCCTCCGCTTGTGCGGGCCCCCGTCAATTCCTTTGAGTTTCATCGTTGCCGACGTACTCCCCAGGTGGCTCACTTAATACTTTCGCTTGAACCCTGGCAGTGTATCGCCAAGATCCAGTGAGCATCGTTTACGGCGTGGACTACCAGGGTATCTAATCCTGTTCGCTACCCACGCTCTCGCGCATCAGCGTCAGATCGAGCCTGGGAAGCTGCCTTCGCTATCGGGGTTCCAAGTGATATCTAAGCATTTCACCGCTACTTCACTTGTTCCGCCTCCCTCGTCTCGTCTCCAGGTCGCCAGTTTCAACGGCGTGCTACAGTTTAGCTGCAGTCTTTTACCGCTGACTTGGCGTCCCGCCTACGCGCCCTTTAAACCCAATAAATCCGGATAACGCTCGCATCCCCCGTATTACCGCGGCTGCTGGCACGGAGTTAGCCGATGCTTATTCGTCAAGTACTGGCAAGAAGGTACACGTACCTTTTATTCTTCCTTGACAAAAGAGGTTTACAGGCCATAGACCATTCTTCCCTCACGCGACTTGGCTGGTTCAGGCTCGCGCCCATTGACCAATATTCCTCACTGCTGCCTCCCGTAGGAGTCTGGACCGTGTCTCAGTTCCAGTGTGGGGGACCTTCCTCTCAGAACCCCTAGACATCGTCGGCTTGGTGGGCCGTTACCCCGCCAACTACCTAATGTCGCGCGTGCCCGTCCCGTACCACCGGAATTTTAAATCCAGAGCCATGCGGCTCTAGAGTCTTATGGGATGTTAGTCCACGTTTCCGCGGGTTATCTCCCGGTACGGGGTTGGTTGCACACGTGTTACTCACCCGTGCGCCGGTCGCCACCAGTGTATTGCTACACCGTGCTGCCCCTCGACTTGCATGTGTTAAGCCTGTCGCTAGCGTTCATCCTGAGCCAGGATCAAACTCTTCATGGTAAAAGTTATTTACAGAAATTTTGTTCTGGCCGGGTCATGTGTTTCATGAATCTCGACTACCGTCGATTTCGATTCACGCTCGCTACGTTTTGTTCATTTCAATATCTTAAAGAACTCTTCTTTTCATCTTGTCGCTTCCGTCATCCCCTCGTGCCCTCCTCTTGAAAGCGGCTGCAAAGGTAAGGCTTGTTTTTCATTCTCCAAATTTTTTTCAAGCTTTTTTTCAAACTTTTTTTCTCGCCCCTCGTTTAACCTCTTTCCCTCGTGCCCTCTCTCTCGAAAGCGGGTGCAAAGATAAGGCAATGATTCCCCCTTTTCCAAATTTTTTCACCATTATTTTTCATCTTTTTTTCAAGCCCCCGACCAATACCGTGACTGGCAAAACGTTAGGAAGAAAAAATTTTACCGGGAAAACGGGAAAGACCACCGGGAAAAGGGAGGGGAAGGCGGCAAGACCGGGAAAAGGGACCACGCTCTCGCCCGGCAAGCACCTTTCATGGACACCCGTGAACGTCTTTGAAACGTCTTTGATTCGAATTTGATACGCCTTTAATCCCTGTCTTCCCCCTGTTTTCAACGGGAAAACAACGGGAATAACAACGTGGCCCTGACGATTCTTACCCGCCGAACGAACGCCCACGAGCGACCTTGTACCGAAGGTGAACCGAAGATGTACCGTGATTGATTGCTGTCTTCATCCTGTAATCTACGGGTATTCACGTAAAGTGATCGAAAATATTAAAAATAAGAGGGAGTCAATATTTTTTTCAACTCCCCCTTTCGCACGCACCTGAAAATAAAAAGCACTTTATTTCTTCTTTTTCTTCTTCGTCAATTCTGCCATTTTAGCACGAAGTTCTGGAAACGAGAGATCACGGGCAACGATACGATTCTCGGCATCCAGCAGGAAATAAGCCGGGAGATCTCGTACCAGATAGAGACGGACAATCTCAGAATCCATTCCTTTAAGGTCGGAACCATTAGTCCAAATCATCCCGTCAAGTCCGATAGCCTGTTTCCACATGGCAGCACTTTCATCCAGTGCCACACTGACAATTTCAAGACCTTTCGGGCGATATTGCAGGTAAAACTTAACCAAATCAGAATTATCCTGCCGGGAACTACCTTGTTGTGCAGCCCAAAAATGTATAACCTTCCATTTAGCGGGCAAACCGTGTACGGTAAACGTATTACCATCAGGTTTCATCAAGGTAAAATTAGGTGCAACTTCACCCTCGACCAATTTACCATACCGATCCAGCATAGCCGCAATAGCTTTGCCGGGAGCTGTGGCACGAGCCGACGTTCCCAATAATTCATATTTAGCACGAAGTGTAGTCTCGTCGTCAGCTGACATATTCAAGGCGATAACGTAAGCCGAGACATAATTGTCAGCATTAGCCTTGATCAATTCCTGTGTTTTAAGCACCGATTGCTTGTAAGCATTATCAAGACGGAGTTGCAGACTTTCCACTTTCGCTGGATTGCCCCCGCCTTCCAAGGCCTTGTACTCGGCCTCTACTTTATTCTTCTCCACAGCATAATCATGGCCGATACGTTCAAACTCTTTCAATAGTTGTACCGCAGGTCCTTCTCCCTCGATAGCCGCCCCTTGAGCCGTGACAGAAATCTGGTAATTCACGTCGTTCTCTAACAACAACGGGACCCGACCGTCCACCCCTGGAAAAACCAAGATCACGGCACGAGCATCCCCCGGCAATACACCTCTGAACATAAAGCTACCATTCACAACCTCAGCCGATGCCAGCGTGTCCGCCGTCCCGAAATCAGCCGCCACTGCGTGTACTCTCGCAACCGCCAGTCCCCGTACTTTCCCGGATACCATATAGCCGCCCTGTGCTAGACAAGTACCACCAAACAGTATCCCGGATAACAATAATAACATCATCTTATTCATCATAATCAATTTATATATTACACAATCTCTTATTCCTAAATTATCCGAACATTCCGATTTCAAGGAGCTACCACGGATAGCTTCATCTTCAAATTCAACTGAAGCAGGGGTAGGGCAATGACGCCGCGCTGTATGGATTTCAGACTCTTGTCATTCTCATAGTAATCGCTTAAATCGAACTTATACAGTTTGGGGCGTATCCGCTCCCGACCGATGGCGACATAAAGTTCGCGCAGTTCATCGTCGCTCAGCACATCGAAAATCTCCCGCGATAGGGCAAGCGTGTAATCCTCCAAGCTACCGCCATCCCGTTCTGCTTCCGCGTAAGCATACACGGAAAGAGGACGTTCTTCCTGCTCAGCCAACTTTTGCAAGCGAACAAGCACATCTGCGGGGAACGCCCGCCCGACAATTTCCGTCATCCACCGCTCCAATTTTTTCCAGTTTTTCACGGGAAGCGAAGGCAAATGCGTCTTGACTACAGCATTTGTTTCTTTGCTCCTCACAAATATCCGACCATGTTTCTGTTTTAACTCCAATCCCTCCACTTCACGCTCCAGCACTTCTGGCTCCTCGTCACCACGCCCATCGTCCTCCAGAATCAAGCCGTACGGTTTTTCTTCCGTCGTATCGCGCTGATATAGGCCCAACAGAAAGAGCGAAGCATAAAGTCCATCGCAGTCATTCCATTCATGAAACCAATCACGACGGCAGGGAAAATTGTACTCATCCTTCGCAAGCTTTTTCCATTCTCGACCGACGGCAACATAAAACTCACGGACTTCATCATCGCTCAACGCATTGAACAGAGCCTCACCAATAGTAATACTGTAACTTTTGATACGCCCATTCCGTTCGGCTTCCGCATTCACAAAAATCGTTGCTAAAGGATTGCCTTCCTGCCCCTCTATCTTCCTCAAGCGATCGAGCACCCCGGTAGGAAACACTTTCACGACGAGTTCTGCCCTTCTCCGTTCCACTTTTTCCTTATCAGTCTCCCACAAAGCGTATAGCTTGGAAGAACGCACGGGCTCCATCTTTTCACCTTTGATAAGAACCACCCCAAAACCCATCGCTTCCCTCCTCTCTATCTCCAATCCATCAATCTCACGGTCTGTATTTCCACGTCCCTTCCGAGCATCTTTCGTTTGCCCCGTAGTCATTCCCACTACCGCAAGCAATATCAATATTGCCACCCATTTCATATCATTTCTTTTTAAATACTTCGTTTTCAATCTTGTCCAATCGATCAAAATCACCAATACGAGCACTCAGCGTTTTCCTACAGCAACGACACCTTGCCATCGATACCTTCAAAAATCAATGTCACGGCACAGGCATCAACCGCCACCACACGAACCTATAACAACACTTCCTTGTATTTTTTCTTTTTCATCCATCTTGCATTCCACTCCTCGGTGACATCTCGAACTTCGATATCCTCTTTTTTCCAAGTTTCCATTGCTCTTTTTCTGCGTTCTTTCATTTCTTTAACATATTTAACATCCTCAATATTAAAAACATCAAAGAAAACTCGAAAATCATCTTTAATATAAGTTTCCTGCAATTTATACGGCAATTCCAATTTTTTCATGATAAGTTGTTCCAGCTCGTACAACCTATCCGGTGAAAGATTTCCCCAAAATGAATTTGTGGCACTTAGATAGAAAAAATTCGTCACTTGCAACAATTCCTTTTTTGAGGCATCCAATCGCAAAGTTATTCCTGCTACCACAGGTAGGCACTCTTTCAATTCGTCCGCAGAAAGAAAATCATGTAGAATTACAGCCAATTGAGCCTCAAGATCTACCATTTGAGCGGGTATTACATCTCTTTCGGGAACCTCTTTACACGTGGTGTCCGGGTTATTCACGTTTTGTATGTACGTAAATAGTTTCTCGAATCTTTCTTTTCCCCGTGATACTCGATACGTCACATTCTTACCTTTCACGATGCCTTCCTCGTACAATATTTGTGAAAACAAGGTATTCACGACAAACAAGGCTATAAATAATAGTGTAATTTTTTTCATGGCCTATTCTTTTTATTATTATGATTTCATCAATTTTGAAAGATTTGGGAACGGATTTGCCCCCTTATCTAGTCTAATAGAATACCATCCTTCACTACTATACTCCTGAACTAGTTCAAGATAAGCTAATGCCGCATTACAATTCTTATAAAACAAATCAAGTTCTTTCGCAGTCAAGGAATTTTTACGAAAATCATCAGCAAGCTTTTTCAACCAATGTCACGGCACGGGCATCAACCGCCGCCACACGAACCTATAACAACACTTCCTTGTATTTTTTCTTTTTCATCCATCTTGCATTCCACTCCTCGGTGACATCTCGAACTTCGATATCCTCTTTTTTCCAAGTTTCCATTGCTCTTTTTCTGCATTTTTTTGCTTCTTTAATATCTTTAATAAAAAAACCAACAAGAAAATCATCTTTAATATAAGTTTCCTGCAATTTATACGGCAATTCCAATTTTTTCATGATAAGTTGCTCCAGCTCGTACAACCTATCCGGTGAAAGATTTCCCCAAAATGAATTTGTGGCACTTAAATAGAAAAAATTAGTCACTTGCAACAATTTCCTTTTTGGGGCATCCAATCGCAAAGTTATTCCTGCAATCACAGATCGGCACTCTTTCAATTCTTCCGCAGAAAAAAAATCATGTAGTATTACAGACAACTGAGCCTCAAGATCTAGCATTTGAGCGGGTATTACATCTCTTTCGGGAACCTCTTTATACGTGGTGTCCGGGTTATTCACGTTTTGTATGTATGTAAATAGTTTTTTGAATCTTTCTTTTCCCCGTGATACTCGATACGTCACATTCTTACCTTTCACGATGCCCTCCTCGTACAATATTTGTGAAAACAAGGTATTCACGACAAACAAGGCTATAAATAATAGTGTAATTTTTTTCATGGTCTGTTCTTTATATTATTATGATTTCATCAATTTCATAAGATTAGGAAACGGATTTTCCCCCTTATTTAGTCTAATAGAATACCATCCTTCACCACTATACTCCGGCATTATCTCAAGAAGAATTAATGCTGCATTATAATTCTGATAAAATAAATCCATTTCTTTCTCGGTCAAGGAATTTTTACGAAGATCGTTAGCAAGTACTCCTAACGCTATGGTGAATTCGGTATTAACAATAGTCGTTTGTTTGCTTTCTCCGTATATATACTGGGCTAAATAAGCCTCTAATTCATTATTCCTACTTTTTTGGGGCTTTAAATCACCCGTCTGAAAAACGTGGAAAAATTCATGAAACAATAGTTCTTCATTAGTCTTAAGTCTCAAAGCATTACGATTATAACCGATTACTCCCATTCCATAATACCTCATTTCTCCAGCTTCATCCACGATCTCTCCATCTTCATCTATTTTCCCAAAAAAATGGAAACGAATAAAAGGACCATTAGGATATCGATTTTTAAGTTCACGAAGTAATATTTTTCCCATCCTACTACCCAATACCTTCTTCGTTGCACGCACAAGTTCTTCAGGTGCTCCTTCCAAAAGAATATCTTCAACCGTTAGATCTTCAATAGGCAGATTCATTCCCGTAGCAGAAAACACATCCTCCTCTACGCCTACTTCCATATTCGAACACCCCCAGCAGAAAATAATAAACAGTAAAACAAATGCGCAATTTTTCATATCTTACTATTTCTTAATGCATTTCATTTATCCCCTAGTAACTCGGCAATTTTCTTCTCCAAGGTCTTGCCCCGTAAATTTTTGGCGATAATGCGGTTATTCTCGTCGAGCAACAAGGTATGGGGAATACCCCTGACAAAGTAGCGGGTAGCGATTTGCTGCTGCGCGTCCACAATATTCAACCACTTCATTTTCTCCACCACCATGGCTTGCTGCCAATCTAGGATTTTGGAATCCAACGACACACCGATGATTTCCAATCCCTTGTCATGATACTTCTTGTACACCTTGCACACGTTCGGCATTTCTTGCCGACAAGGAGCACACCACGAGGCCCAAAAGTCCACCAACTTCAATTTTGCTTTCACCCCGTACAGGGATAGCGTATCATTATTCACCATGCTCCCTTTAAAATTCGGCGCGATGGCACCAATTTCTACGTCCTTCATTGCTGCCAAACATTGTACAATCATCTGCCCGAACAGACTATTCCTAGCAGGCTCGCCCAATTCGTCGAACACGGTTTGCAGGGAAACATAATCCATCTGCCCCATTCCCGAGGCAACGATAAATGCCGACACGGGAGAATCTTTGTAGGTTTTAAGCAACTCCGCCTGTTTCTCCCCCGCCTCCTGCATTACTTTCGAAAATTGCTGCTGCAAGGCCTGTAATTGCATCTGGTTCTGCTGGGCGTAAGCCGCTTTCATTTGCTGTTCCACGAGCATTTTCTCCCGGGCAATCCGCCGGTTCACGGCTTCAAACTCGTTCAATACTTTCTGCGAATCGCCACCACCCTGCACCTCGATACCATTCTCACCCGCCACTAACAAATACTCCAAATTCTCCAACATCAAGGTTGCCACCGGTTGCCTCTCTTCGGTCAAGATATAAGCCAAGATCATACCATCCACCTTTCCCGTGAATTCAAAATCACCATCGATCATGACAGTTTCACCCAAAGACACAGCCCCCTCGGCTCCATTTCCCACCAACACCAATTTGCCACCAAGATTCCCTCCCAGCGTGCCCGTGATTTTAAAACCGTCTTGGGCATACGCAGCCACGCATGCCCCCCACAGGAGGCACAAAATAAAAACTATTCTTCTCATACTACGTTTGTTTATAAAAATCCTCCCGCGACAACTCCGCGGTTCCCAACGGGAGGATCTTCACGTGTTGATTACGGTTCGGTATAAGGAATAAAATCCCCTAATTTAAGACTGTACGTCGCAACTCCGTCCATTTCGTCCACCTTGTTATTCGCCATTGATAAACGTATGTACCGCACCTCTTGCCTCAATTCCTCCGGGATCGTGATATAAGTTGCCTCACCAGCATTATTGCCCACGGTGATATAGCCATCCACATACGTCGCATTCGTCCACGAAACGGCATCATTCGACACCTCGATCTTAACGGCTGAAAGCAAGTAACCCAATACTTTTTTGTAATCTTCCGTAATAGCATCGGGGTGAGCTTGTACAAACTTGAAACCATGCACCATTTGCGGAGTCTTCATATCGAACGTCAACTCGTACGTTTTAATTTCAAAACGCTTTCCCGGAGAGAAACATTTCTTACTGTCATCATCAAGTAACCATCCCATGCTACCGGTATTATTGTTCCCGCTATACGTGGTATCGGAGCACATCAACCCCCAGTCTTCCCACGCCAAGGGGACAATCTCCGGTTGTGTTTGGTCGGCAACCGCGTAATGATTTAACAAATCAGCATCAATCTTTCCTAACTGCTGTAAAAATTTAGTATAAGACATTTCCCCTAAATTAGGATCCCCCAATTTACCGGAAAAATACATTCCATTATACACATTTGTTTCCACTCCCCGGGTTGTCTTCAAATATTGCAGGGTCATCAACGCCTTGTACTCGTCCGTGAGGCTCACGTAATCTTTTTCCACCCCTTTCATCCCCCACATATCCAAAGCTTCACACAAATACCGGTTCTTTCCGAGATTCACCTGCTTCAACGCCGGCAAATAAAACAAGTCTTCGAACGTCGCCAAATCATAATCCAAATCGATTTCCTCGATTGTATTCACCCGACTCTCCCAATCCGGCCCATAGAGTTGGTTCATCCACAAGGTAAAATGAGTGGACCACACCCGTTCGCCCTTCTCCAATGTAACCTCCGTGAAAGGGATCTCATCCAAACATTCCGCAACCCTTCCCTTTCGGGTAATTGTCAATGGTTCGTTAAAGTTAATTCCCCAACTGACGCCCTCCTCGGGTAACAAAAACATATTTCCCACCAACTGTATCATCGTTCCCCACTGATCAACTTCCAATGTGTCACTCATGTTCTCAAGAATATCCCATTCGTGTTTATTCCCATCAGTACCGATGTAATGCAACATCACTTCTTTCAAATAATCGTTCTTCTCGTCCAACGTCACGGCCATTCGATTCCCTAACGGATAAAAATTGATAATACCGCGAGAAATCACGCTCAAATTCTCATGCTCACTCGTGTAAGGTAATCCGTAAACCTCCCGCGTAAACGACTCGGTGCTGTCCGCAGTCAGATTACTCACTCGTATTGTGTAAAGTGCATTATCCAAATTCTCTATCCACAATGTGTCTGATGCCTTGTCCTTTTGCAAAGGAATATATTTTTCCTTCAGCCCGCTTTCCTTATCCGATTGCCAAGTCACTTTCGTGTACTTGACATTTGCATCATTACCGTTCTTCCACGTCACGCGCAGGCGTTCCCAACCCGGCGCAACTTCCACGTCCCCTGCCTTACCCACATAACGCACCATGCCATCACCACTCCACTCGTCGTAGGTATCCTCCAAATCCTCGCAGCTCATCATGAAGAACACCGCAAGTAATCCGATTCCATATAATAATTTTCTTTTCATCATCTTCTCGTCTGTTTATTGATTTGACTCCGCTTTCACACATACCTCCAATTCATTCAATGTCACGTATTGCCCTTCATTAAAGTTTCGTTTAATAAAATTAAATCCGGCAAACGTATCTTCAACAATCATGATCAAATAACGGTAGGTTGCTCCCGTGTAATTGAATTGCAGATTCAAGCAAACCGGTTCTTCTTCATCAAACCTCGCTTCTCCCAAATCCAACAACGTGGTCATCATCCCGAATTCATCACTCGCATAATTACCGTACACATCCGATCTATAAACCCAAGTACCCTTAAATTCTTTGATAGCCGCTGCCATAAAATCAAACTCATCCACAAATAAAGGTGCAGTCAGAGCACATATATCTTTATCTTCCGCATGCGATGCTAAAAGAACCGCAGAGCTCTTCACGACCTCATTATCTGCATTCAGTAACGAAGCATCGTTCGTACCATACACTTTCACCACACTCGGGAGACGAGTTTTGTAATTTTCCCCACTTTTAGACCACCATTTACTCAAATTCGCATCCGACGAAGTATAATAATGACCATCTTTCCCCATGCAAACAAAAGCGTACAAATTAATTGCTGCCGGCACTTTCTCCTCTTTCAAATCAATGATGAATTTTTCATCGAAAGTTCCACCATCGGTCAAAAAGGTGTAATACTCGTACTTCCGGTTATCCTGACGTGCCAAGAATGCCTTTTTACCCTTTTTGTCTCCATCGAAAAGGTATTCTACTCCCAATTTATAGGTATCGTCTTCCACCGCTTGACCCGTGTAGCGGAAATCAAACTTATCTCGCATCAAAGTATCCTGTAAGAGAACAGTCACACCTTTCACCACTTCCTGCTTCACCCGCCTACCTTTAAAATCATCTGTTCGCACCACGACATCAACAGCATCCATCCGTTGTTTTATCGGAATATTGATTGTATCTCCCCCCTCGACAATCGCCAAACTCGCCATCAATATCGAATCCGGTTCGTGCGTCTTGGGATTCTCGCCGATATAAAACACGTGGATCAAGCCGTTCACCGTCTCGGGTGCATCATACATCACACTAAAACCGCCCCAGAACGAATTTACCTTTATACCATCAAACAACGCCACTGTTGCAGACTTTTCCGTGGCAAAGGTTACCTCCACAGGTTCCGTTTCCACCATCGCCCGGTTGAAATAAGAAACCTGTGCAGACACAGCCGATTGCATTTCCGTGAAACCATCCAACAAAAGCGAATCATTTAAATAACTACCATCCTTCACAACCGTTTCTCCCCACACACTATTATAACGCACCCGAATACCAAACACCTCCTTATCCTCCGGCAGCGAATAGTGCATCACCGCACCTCCGGGAGCCGGGGTGAAACGAATCGCCTCTTGCGAAACATCCACGGGCAGATCAAACCCGATCTTGTCATCGTCCGAGCAGGCTGCAAACACGCTTGCCACAAACATCGCTATCAATAATTTACATTTCATAGTCATTCATTATTAATTCATTCATCATTACCACCCTAGATTTTGCACGATACCCGAAATCAGAGTTTCCTCACTCTTGATAGGCCAAAAATAATCCCGCGGGGCGACAAACTCGCGATTACTTTCCACCACGACCGGACCGTTTCCATTGTTATAAAAAGCTTTTTGATCACTAGCCGCCACTTTCCAACCGAAAAGCTTATCATTCAATTCCTTTTCCGCAATTTTCCAACGGCGTAAATTCCAAAAACGCATTCCCTCAAACATGTACTCGATATTCCACTCCTGACGGATGATCTCGCGCATCCCGGCCTTAGTTTTCACGTTATTACGATTCCTCGCTCCTGCCCACGAAACTTCCACATCCGGTATTCCGGCACGTTTACGCACCACGTTGAGTGATTTATACACGTGTTCCTCATCCGGAGCATCGAGGTACTCGTTCCATGCCTCAGCGGAAATCAGGTAAAGCTCCGCCATACGAATTAAGATCATGGGATTTTCACCAAAACCGGCAATAGTACTGCTGTAATTAAACAATTCCGCCTCCGAGCAAGTACCTTTTTTCAACCAATAGCCGGTGAGGTTCTCAGGCGCCGTACCCGTGATACGTTTGGCTCTCAACCCGAATTCCTCTCCTTGCTGGGCCTCCACTTTAAAATTACCGCTTGAAGATCGACCAATCCGCCAATAGCAACGATCGGCTCCAATACTAGCATAGAAACGAGGTTCGCGTTTGGTATGTAACACCGGAATATCCTCGTTCAACGCCACCACCTCTGAATACTTCGGATCTTTCTCTTGGGTCATGCCATAAATGTTTCCGCTATAAGCACGATCCTCACCCAACGGCAGACCGTTCTCCGTGTAGAACATTTCGACCATTTTCATACTTGGGGCCAGTTGAGTTCCGGGAATGCCCCCTATGGGATCAGAAATCAAACGGGGTAACGCCCAATACCACCACTCACTGTCAGAGTCATCTACCCTTCTGATCATCAGCAACGCCTCCGTACTACTAAAATTCGCAGCCCGCACGGACTTTTCAATATTAAGCATATGGGTCTGTAACACTGACGTAGCCTTACTATTGTCTATCAACATTTTTCCGGCATTACGACATGCCTCAATTGCCTCGTCGGCAGCCAAAGCGGCACGATGCCATTTTTCCTTTTGAGCTACCGCATCCCCAGCCTCGGGAAACAGCAATTCTCCTTTCTTGTTCTTAAAATCGGCATACACCGGATTATTGGCAAACAAGTCGGATGCCTGATAACACAATGCCCTTGCCTTCAATGCCATCACCGCCTCTTTATTGAAATATCCCCAATGAGTTGATTGTTGCTCGACAGAAGAGGGGATGCCCACCCGGACCGCCTCATCACACAAGTTTACAATCATTTGGAAACAACTATCCACATGGCTACGAGGTAACTTCAGCGAGGCTAGATCCTGATTCGGATCCATAAAATCCGGCACCAAAACAATGGGACCATAATGACGCACCAACTCGAAATAATAGTAGGCTTTCACGGCAATCACCTCTCCCTTCCACTCTTTTTTCTCCTTCTCTTCCATGTTGTACACTTGGTCGATTTTATCGATAAAAATGTTACACAAATTAATCGCCGCATAAAAATCGGATCGGGGGTTCATACCGTTAATCCAGCGATCGGCATAGGGTTGAAACACATTTTGCTTACCGGAAATAATCTTATCTCCAACAAAATACCCGGCATTTTTCAAGTATTGGCACATCACCACCTCGTCGGTAGCCGTGTATTCCACTAAATCCCGTACCGATGTACTACTGAGATTCAAAGGGGCATAGCAACTTTTAAACCACTCGTAGGCATTATCGCGCGTCTCGAAATCCGTGTCGATAGTCGTAATATCCTCTTCCGGCACCACGTCTAACCAACTGTCGCAAGCTGTTAGCAGGAAAAACGGCAATAGTAGTAAAGTATATATTCGTTTCATACACATTATATATTTAAATTTAGAAACTGATGTTCACGCCCACGGCGTATGTTTTCTGTATCGGGTAATTGAATCCATCCTCTCCCAACTCCACATCCCAAATCTTAAAATTGGAGAACATGAACGGATTATTGGCGCGGGCGAATACCTTCACCGTTTGCAAGCGTAACTTCTTACGCCATGCTAACGGCAGGTTATATGCCAACTCCAGTGAGGTACACCGCAAGAAACTACACTCGCGCATGAAGTAGGTGGACTTTCGTTCTTCCACACTGCTATCCCAATCCTCCTGCGGGTTAGTTTCAGTGATGCTACTCGTGGAAAGCCGCGGCCAAAAAGGACGGTTTGCCATATTGTCTTCACTCCAGTGACTCTCGTAGATTTCCTTCAGCATGGCATGATCGCCTACAAACGGGGAGATGGCCTTCGCGTTGATAAAGAACCCACGGTTACCGGAACCTTGGAAGGAGAAGTTAAACTCCCAATTTTTATAATTGATAAAACCGCTAAACCCATACACCAATCGTGGCGTTTCGGGGAAACCGATATGCACGGCATCCTCCACGTCAATTACGCCATCATGGTTAATATCGCGGTAACGAATATCACCGGGTTCAGCCGAGGGTTGACTAGCCGAGTTATCAATTTCCTGTTGATCGCGAAACAATCCTTCAGCGATGTATCCTACTTGTTGTGAAAGTTCGTATCCCGTCTTTCTTTGGTAAGCCGGCTTGTCAACAGCTTCCTCCAATTCCTTATAAATAGCCTTACTATACGTGAGCGTACCGTTCAAGATAATCCAGCAATCATTACTAAAGGCATGCTGTATTTTCGCTGACAGGTCGACACCGCGCGAGCGGGTTTTGCCCATATTATCCAACGGGGAAACCTCTACCCCCACATGAGCGGGTATCACCTCCCGCAACTCAATAACATTATGGCGAATTTCTTGATAGAAATCAGCATTGAGTTCTAATTTATCTTTAAAGAAACGGGTTTCCAATCCCAAATTAATCTGCTCGGACACCTCCCACTTTACATCGGGATCGCCATAATTCTTTATCATCTTTCTCGCAAAAGACTGATTACTTCCTACTTCCGGATCCTTCATATCCTGACCTTTGCCTAGTTCTTGCATATACACGAAACGGGGAGTCGATATAATCCCATCGTTACCGACCTTACCCCAAGAGGCTCGCACCTTCAAGAAAGAAAGCGTGTTACCAATCCCCTGAAGGAAATTTTCCTTGCTGGCAATCCATGCCACTCCGGCTGCAGGGAAAAAACCCATCCGGTTGTTCTTGGTAAACCGCTCGGAGCCGTTGTACCCGAAACTCGCCTCCACGAAATAACGATCCAAGAACCCATAGCTACCACGCATGGAATAGCTCAAATTACGCTGTTCCAACCCACTGAACAAATTGCTGACGGGAGCATAACTACCTTGTTGTGCCTGGAACACGGCAGTCAGTGAAGTCTGGTGTTTATTTGCTTCTGCACCGCCCCAAGCTGCCGTGTGTAATAAAGTGACATTATACACCCATTGCGTGGTACTTTGCGCCTGCGATCCATCCGACTCCAACGTTCGACGAGGTTTTCTAGTAGTATTCACATTCGTCAACTTATGCGTACCTTTTTCAAAATCGTAATCACCTGCCTCCGGGTTCATGTAATAATAATAAGGGATTGTCACGTAATCCGATGATTCGTATCCTGTCTTCGAAAGAGCCACGCTTCCCCGAAGTTCTAACCCCTTCAACACAGAGGAAAGATTGTGGATATACTCCACCTTTGTCGTGGCAGAATACCGTCCGCGTTCCTTATATCCTTTCTGCAACATGGCATACGGATTTGCTGCTTTCCCCGTGGCGTCATTCCCGAAACGCAGGTGAGGCCAACTATATTTTTCGTCACCCGGATAAAGCGGGGCAAAATTCACCGGTGATGCATTGAATGCCAAATAATAGGCTTGTGTCACGTCATAAGACGGACCGTGGTATTTATCGACACTGATCGATACGTTCGCCAGCATACGGATGGCACTGCTCAAGTTCACGTTCAAATTAATGCGCGAGGTCAAGGTCGAGTTCTTGATATTCACATCGAACTGGTTCAAGCGGTCGGTTTTCAACATACCTTGGTCGTTGGTGTAATTGACCGAAGCGTAATATTGCATTAACTCGGATCCACCACGGACATTCACGCCCACGCGGTGATTGACGGACATATCCTTGAACATGATTTTGTACCAATCGTTGGCAGGATACACCCAAGAAGGATATCTTGGGTCACCCGTCCGCTCAATCTTGGTCAAGGAGTAAGCGGGACTAGCCAAAGGATTACGGGTCGTCTGCGCCTCATTGTACATCCGCATATAAGTTTTTGGATCCACCACGTCAATGTCACTCGTTGGCATGGAAGCCACCGCCTCGTAACGAACGGAGGTATATACGCTCCCTGCCTCCCCTTTCTTCGTAGTCACCAAAATCACCCCGTTCGCCCCTCTGGCCCCGTACATCGCCGTAGCTGACGCATCCTTCAATACAGAAAGACTCTCGATATCCTCCGGTACCATACGAGCCAAGTCCAAACGGGAAGATTCCACCCCGTCAATCAGAATCAACGGCTCAGACGCACCATTGGATGAACTGATACCCCGGATATAAAACTTTGTGTTCATCTCCTCTTCAGTCAACGCCCCGGGAGCACCTCCTGTCTGCCAACCAATGATACCAGCAATTTTACCGGCAAAAGAGGAGGTCAAGTCACTACTGGAGGATTTTAGGTCCATCGGCCGAATCGTGGTAATGGCAGAAACCACACTTTCCTTTTTTTGCGTACCGAATGCCACAACCTGTACTTCATCTAAGTTCTGTTCCTCGGGATTCAAACGTACATTTACCTTCGTTTTCCCTTTCAATTCCACAATAGCCGTTTTGTAACCAATAAAAGAAACCCGTAAAGCATCTGTCGGTCTCACATTAATCGTGTAACGCCCATCCATGTTAGTGGCTACACCTTGAGATGTACCTTGAATCAACACCGTCGCTCCGGGAATGGGATTCCCGTTCTCGTCAACCACCCGACCGGAAATCTCGATCAACTTCACATCCGGCTGTTTTCGTAGCGTAATCACCACGTTCTTGTTCACGATCTCGAAACTAAAGCGTGTACCATCCAGACATTTTGTAAGAATCTGTTCCAACGTCACATTCTTAAAAGATTCGGTAATCTTTTTCGTTTCGTTTTTCACGTTCTCGCTGTTGTACGTGAACTTGTAATCACTGTTCTTTCCAAAATAATCAAACACCTCTATTAAAGAGGCATTTTTAAAATCCACGGTAAATTTCGGGACTTCTTGAGCCATAACAACACCTATATTGCCTATGACAAACAAAGACAACAAACTCAGGAATCGTTTCAAAAACCTGTCGTTTCCAAAAATACACTCTCTAAAAGTGTAATAAATCGGTTTTTTCTTCATAAATTTGCTTTTAATTATTACAATTAATGAGTAACAATAGGTAAAGGGAGTGAAGGCTCTTTGCCTATTTTTCTTTTATAATGATCATATCACCTATTCTCGTGTACCGGAAATCTCCCGTTCCCGCTAGTATTTGTAACACGCTATCTATATCTGAATACCTTTCCACCATTGTCGTGTAAGGAATATTCTCCAAGGTAGAGGTCTCAAAACGACATTCACACCCATACCACTCCTCCAACACGTTGGCAATCTCCCGCAATGGAGTTTCCCGGAAAGCAAACATATTATTCATCCAACTCGTGTAATATCTCGTATCTACCTCCTGCACATGAATTTTCCCGATCCCGGACACACAAGCCTGTTGTCCCGCATGTAACTCCACGCTATCCTGCAGCCCGTGCTTCATCCGCACGAGGCCTTCCACTAAAGTCGTAACACATGAGTTTTCACGGGCATTCACGTTAAAACTCGTTCCCAGTACACTGATTTCAGATGCAATTGTCTTCACGATAAAAGGATGAGACTCGTCTTTTGTCACGTCAAAATAGGCTTCTCCTTTCAAGTATACCACTCTTTGATTCTCCACGAAAGAGTTCGGGTATCTCAGTTCACTTCCAGCATTCAACCACACGTGACTGCCGTCATACAAGACGACTTTTATATTTCCCTGTTTCGAGGTCGTCAACACGTTATATTCTACCTCTTGCTTAATTTCTTGTGGTAACACCTCTCCATTCCCGCTTTCTTCCTGTTTTAAAGACTCTTTATTGCTCGCTTTCAAAGATTCTTGCTTTACAGAGTCTTCCAAGTAAACCACTTTCCCCGTCGTTGTTACTAACGTCGCGAAAGGTTCCATCCGTTCTTTTGACACAGAAGAAAGTAACACCTGCCTTGTCGGTTCAGTCTTGTCCTCCATAGAAAGCATAAATATCACTCCAACCAATAGTACGGCGGCAATTCCTGAAATGTATTTCAGAACACGCACGTGCTTCTTTTTCTTGATTTTATCATTCACCTTTTTTAAAGGCACATTCGTATCCACGTTATACATATCTGTTATCCCCTCGTAAAGATGATCCGCTTCCTGAAACTCTAGGAATAATTTTCGATTCCTCGACTCCAGACACCACGCCTCCAACAACTCGTCCTCATCCTTAGAGGTTTCTCCCCGTAGAGATTTGTAAATTAAATTACTGATTTCTATATCCTTCCGTATCCTTTTCATGAATATCTACCTTTTATCTATTAACAAAAACAAGTGACTAACAACGAGATTAACACCAAAAGACACTGGTTATAATCCGACAAATGAAGCTTCAAATCTTTATAGGCTTGCTTTTTATGCGTTTTTACCGTGTTAATACTCAAGGATAACTCTTCCGAGATCTCATCATAGCTATATCCCTCCATTCGCAACAACATGATATCCCGCTTCACATCCGATAATTTGTTGATCTCTTCCAATATTCTAGCCTTTAGTTCATGTTCGATAATCAAATGATCAACTAAGATATCATCCACGAAAACATCCTTCAATTCTTCCATGTTCCGTTCCACCTTGTGATCCCGAATATAGTTCAACGTCTTATTTTTCAAACAACTGTATAAATAAGATTTAAACGACATCATATCCGGAAAACGATATGCTTTCTCCCACATATAGAGAAAAGCTTCTTGAGTAATATCCGCACTAATGACCTCATCCCGGAGTAACTTTAGCGTGAAAGTATAGGCCCGAGGATAGAACATATTAAAAATAGCCTTGAAAATCTGAGTATCTTTCAAGTCTATTTCAGATGTCTCTATTTGAATTTTTTCCAAAACCATTATTCAACTATTAGTGCCTTTTTCCCCTAAAGCACCAAAACGATAGAAAAGGGGTGAGGCAAATACGACTTTTTTTTTAGAATACGATTATTTTTTTTTACAAATCACATATAAAACGTGAAAATTAGTGATAAAAATCGAATATCCTAAATAATCCTTACCTTTGCTGAAAACAATAATCTAGCAACAAAGAACATTATGCGAGTAAAGAATATTCAACCTGTATATTTTTCACCGACTCATACCTCTGCAAAGATTGTCACGGCAATAGCAGAAGGAACTGATATCATAGTAAATAAAGAAATTGATTTAACCTATCCATGTGCGGATCAAAAAGTCATATCAACAGATTCGTTGGCAATTATCGGTGTTCCAACCTATGCGGGGAGAGTTGCCCCAACGGCATTGGAAAGGCTACAAAAAATAAAAGGAGATAACACCCCGGCTATCATTGTTGTTCTTTATGGAAATCGGGATTACGAGGATGCCCTACTTGAATTACGGGACTCTGTGAAACAACTGGGTTTTGTCCCTGTTGCCGGTGGAGCCTTTATCGGGGAACACTCGTATAGTACAGAACAATTCCCCACGGCAGCCGGACGCCCCGATGTATCCGACATACAAATAGCCTCTGAATTCGGAAAAAATATTATAAAGCTACTAAATCAATATGCAGATATAAAAGAATTACCCGCTTTGGAAGTGAAAGGGAATTTCCCGTATAAAGAGAATAAACCTAAAACTCCGGCAACCCCGATCACCATTGACGAATTGTGTACACAATGTCAATATTGCATCGAAATCTGTCCTGTTGAAACAATCGAATTAAAAGAAGAGATCGTGAGCGATCCCGAAATTTGTATTAAATGTTGTGCTTGCGTGAAGGAATGTCCTAACGGAGCCAGAGTTTTCAACACTCCTTTTTCAGAATTTCTCTTCAAGAACTTCCATGAGAGAAAAGAACCGGAACTTTTCTACTGTACTCGTTAAAATATTTCTTGATTTACGATTTATGATTGGCTAATTTCAATCATAAATCATAAATCAAAAATCATTCAGTCTTTCAGTGCTTCTTCCACAAATTTCTGGATAAAGTCCACCGTTTTGTGTACTCCCAATAGACCTGAATCAACAGACAAATGGTAAGATGATGCCACGCCCCACTCTTTGTCCGAGTAGAAATTATAATAATTCGGACGAGTTTTATCCATCTTGCGAATCAACTCACGGGCTTCCTGTTCCGATATATGTTGACGATTCATCACGGTCTTCACGCGTTCTTCTATATCTGCATGAACAAACACGTTGATACAACGTTTATTGTCACGCAAAATGTAATCGGCACAACGTCCCACGATCACGCAGGAATGTTCGCCTGCCACCTTACGAATCACGTCCGACTGGATTTGAAAAAGCTTATCATTAGAAAGAAAATCATTGTACTGGAAGGGCCCGAAGGTAAATCCGGCAGCAAAAGCCTGTAACAAGTTTCCGGAATTCTTTTCATCCGCCTTCTCGAAAAACTCCTGACACAAACCGCTTTCTTTCGATGCGAGAGAAATTAATTCCTTGTCATAGAAGGTAATCCCGAAACGTTTTGCCAACTCTTGTCCGATCTCTTTACCACAACTTCCGAATTGGCGGCCTATTGTAATAACAAATTTATTATCCATATTTTGATCTTTTAAATCTATTCTTCTACAAAGCTATCGATTTTTTTTGAACCTGTAACCCGCTACAATATAAATTTCTTCACGCTTTCAGATGTTTCAATTGCCATCTTAACATACAGGCCGCAACGATCGTCGCAATGGCATCCGCAACCGGCATACTCATCCAGACTCCGACCGTTCCCCAAATGGATGGAAACACCAATAATGACGGGATCAAAAATAGCAACTGTCGTGTCAACGACAAAAAGATCGCCTTCTTGGCCATCCCGATAGATTGGAAGAAACTGGATGTCACCATCTGGAAACCAACAACCGGAAAGCATATCAACACGATACGCAGACCTTCCACGGCAATATTAGTTAAAGTTTCGTCCGATGTGAAAAGGTAAATCAATGGCCGGGGAAAAATCTGTCCCGCCAGAAAACCGACTGTCGTAACAGTCACGCCACAAAAGACGGTATATTTCAATACTTGAATCAAACGGTCGAACTGCCGGGCTCCGAAATTATACCCCGCGATAGGCTGCATTCCTTGGTTAAATCCCATCACGATCATGATGAACAAAAAGACGATCCTGTTTACAATACCATACGCCCCGATAGCCAAATCCCCTCCATACGTTTTCAAACTCTTGTTGATCAAGATCACGACGAAACAAGCACAAAGATTCATCAAGAAAGGGGATAGCCCGATGGCCAACATCCCTCCCACGATCTGGCGTTTCAACCCGAAGATTCCACGTTGGAAATGTAAAAAACTCTTTTTCCTTGAAAAATGGTGCAATTCAAATCCCAAAGCGATAATCTGTGCTGCGATAGTAGCCAAAGCTGCACCCCGGATTCCCCAGCCGAAACCTAAAATAAACAAAGCATCCAACCCACAATTCACAATAACAGCCGTCAATGTAGCAGCCATCGCTTTTTGTGGATAACCCGAAGCTCTTAAAACCTCGTTCAACCCCATATAAATATGCGTGACAAGATTTCCCGCCAGAATCACCTGCATATATTCCCTTGCATAAGGTAACGTGTCCGGACTCGCCCCGAAAAAGAGCAATATCGGATCAAGGAAAAGCAATGCCACGGTCATAAATACCAAGCCGATAATCCCGTTCAGCATCACCACGTTCCCCAAAACATGAGTAGCACTCTCCTTGTCTTTCTGTCCCAATTTAATAGCAACCAACGTCGATGCTCCTACCCCCACCAACGACCCGAAAGCCGCTGCCAGATTCATAAACGGGAATGTAATAGCCAATCCCGCAATCGCCAATGGTCCCACTCCATGACCGATAAATATACTATCTACCATGTTATAAAGTGAAGAGGCCGTCATAGCAATAATTGCCGGGATAGCATATTGCATCAATAATTTTCCGATCTTCTCGGTTCCTAAAACTAAAGGTGCGGTATCTCTTGTATCAGTCATTCCAATCTCCGTTCTCTTTTATTAATTGTTTCAATGCCTCAATGGCTTCTTCCTCCGGCACGGCCACACGCACCATCTCTTTTCCCCGGAATAGATTCACTTTCCCGTTTCCGGCACCCACATAACCGTAGTCCGCATCCCCCATTTCTCCGGGCCCGTTCACGATACAACCCATCACGGCAATCTTCAAACGACTCAGATGAGCAAATGCTTTCTTTACTTTCGCCACGGACTCCTGCAAATTATATAATGTTCGTCCACATCCGGGACAACTGATAAACTCTGTTTTATAACGACGCACTCCTGCCGATTGCAATATATCCTGACTCAAATGTACCCCGTAGAACATATCCGGAATACCGAGACATGACAACCACAAGCCATAAACCAGCCTGTCAAGGAATAAACCTCCTAGATGAGCAGCCATCCACAAACTCAACCTGTTGGAATCCGACTCGTCAAGCATGGCCCGTACAATTACCCGGTTCATTATCCCTAAACGTTTCAACTCTCCCAAGTACAAACGATACAAAGCACTAGAAGGACGCTCAGGATTCAACACCACGATCGCATTTTTCTCCCGTTCCAACTTTCCAGCAAGCTCAGTATTTATGACTTCCCCGTTACGGATTTCCACGAAAATACTATCTCCTTCCACGGGTTTCGATAGCCGAACGAAATCTTTGGCATCAATCAAGGCGACCGCCTTACGATTATACACGTGGGCAATATCCAGACTATCAAAAGGAACCACCACGGTCACGGAATCCGGCAATTTCGTCAACTCCGGTCCCAATGCCTCCGTGTAGATCATCTCCGGAGACCGCATCCCACCTTGCAACATATCGCCATACACGGGATCATTCTCTGTCGCCACGTGAAAATCCAGACCGGCCATCACAGCCTCGTCAAGACATTCTACCTTAGAAATATCCGCTACAATCACGGGATGAGAGTAACGCCCTACCAAATGAATCGGTTCCGTTTTCAAATCCTGTAAACAACAAATCTCATTTAAAAGATTCGCCACGGGAATCTCCTGTTCCGGTTCCTCAGTCAAGGATACCCGGATCGTATCGCCTAATCCTTCATTTAATAAAGTACCAATACCCACGGCAGAACGAATTCTTCCGTCCTCTCCTTCTCCGGCTTCCGTCACTCCCAGATGCAACGGGTAATCCATCCCCTCTTTCTCCATCTCCTTCACAAGCAAACGCACAGCCTCAACCATCACCCGGCAATCACTCGATTTCAAGGAAATCACAACATCATCAAATTTCTCATCCCGGCACACCCGCAGGTATTCCATGGTTGCCTCCACCATCCCGGCAGGTGTATTCCCGTAACGGCTCATAATCCGGTCAGACAAAGATCCATGATTCGTACCTATCCGCACCGCCGTCCCGTATTCCCGGCACACGTCCAGAAATGCCGTGAACTTTTCACGCAAACGCTCTAACTCCGCGGCATATTCCTCGTCCGTATAAGTCAATGTTTTGAAAGTAGCCCGTTTATCCACAAAATTCCCCGGATTGATACGTACTTTCTCCACGTGTCTGGCAGCCTCAATCGCCGCCTCCGGGTTAAAATGAATATCCGCGGAAAGCGGAGTCGTGTAACCTCTCCGACGTAGCTCCACGTGAATATTTTCCAGATTTTTAGCCTCCTTTATCCCGGGAGCCGTGATCCTCACCAACTTTCCTCCCGCCTCGATAATCCGTATAGCTTGTTCCACACAAGCTTCCGTGTTCATCGTATCGGTATTTAACATGGATTGTACCAAAACCGGATACTCCGATCCAATATATATTTCTCCAATCTTAACTTGTTTCGTAGATCGACGCTTCATAATAATTGAAAATTGAAAATTGAAAATTGAAAATGATGACACTTTCAGACTTCCAATTCAAGATATTAATTGCTTTAAATTCTGAAGGTTACGTTTATTCGTAATTTCTTTTCCTTCCGGGGTGTAAAGATAATCGATTTCTTCTTTAAATCGGTCATAAACTTTAGCTCTTACGACTTTCATGGTCGAATTTATCATGCCATTCTGTTCGTTCAGCGCCTCCGGCAACACGGCCACGACGGCAGGCAGCCACCTTTCCGGAAATAAATGAGCGTGTTTCCCACCTACCCGGTAAGCCATCAGCTCACTCTGGATCTTTTTCAACATAACCCGGTAAGCATCCATGGAATCCGGTTCAACATCCTGTTTCTCGATATACTCCCGTAACGCCATTTTATTCGGGACAATCAACCCGGCCGTGTACGGGGATTGATTATTATATAATATACAATAATCTATATATTTCGACTGTTCGGCAATGGTCTCCTCGATTCCTTCCGGGCTGTATTTCTCCCCGTCATTCGCGATCAGTAAGGATTTGAAACGTCCCAGCACGTACAACCAGCCATCGGGATGTAAATACCCCAAATCGCCTGTATGCAGCCAACCGTCCACGATCGTCTCGGCCGTACTCTTCTCGTTTCGCCAGTATCCAGCCATCACGTTTCCTCCTCTTATCCACAACTCCCCTTTTTGTCCTTGAGGTAATTCCTGTCCTTCCTCATCACAAACTTTCAAATCAATCGGCTTTACCAATATCCCGGAAGAACCGAAACGATAACGCCCGGGGGTGTTCGAACTGATCACGGGAGAGGCCTCCGACAAACCATACCCTTGAAACATCGGAATTCCCAAAGCCGCGTAGTAACGCTGTAATTCAATATCCAGCAAGGCTCCACCTCCCACGAAAAAACGAAGGTTCCCGCCAAATACCTGTTTCCGAAGTTTAGAGAATAAAAGAGAATCCCATAATTTCACCAAAGGTTTCAGCAACACCTTCCATCCTCGTCCCCGATCGTCCCCGAAACCATTATATGTATAAGCAATCTTCAATCCCAGATGATAAAACCGATCTGTAAAACGTCCTTTCGCTTTGATCCCCGCCTCGATATTCTTGCGGAAATTTTTCGCCAAGGCAGGTACGCTCAATAATATATGAGGTTTCACTTCCTGCAAATTCACCGGGATATTACGCAAATACTCCATTCCCGACTGCCCGTAATCGACAGAAGCCAGCGAGGCCCCGTTATACATAAAAGAGTAAAGCCCTACCGTATGGGCAAAACTATGATCCCATGGTAAAAACAATAATATCCGATAATATGCCGGGATTTGTATCAAGGAATCTGATTGTAACACGTTCGTCACGTAATTCCGGTGGGACAACATGATTCCTTTCGGCTCCGCCGTCGTCCCCGAAGTATAAGAAATATTTACCAGATCATCCTCCGTCACGGCATGAATCCGGTCATTCAACAACTTCTCGCGTTCTCCCCGCCAAATCTCCCCCTCTCGTTGTAACAACTCAAAGGACACGTATTTACCTTCATTTATATCTGAATGTATCACGATAATCTTTTCCACCCCTCCGATTCGCCCTTCAATTCCCCGAACTCGATTCAAAAAGTTTGCGGACACGATCAAAAAACGAGCTTGAGAGTGTTCCACCCGAAAAACAATTTCGTTATCCGTCAACTTAATGGATAGCGGCACATTCACGCCTCCGGCGTATAACATTCCCAATTCCGAGTACACCCAAGCATTACAGCCTTCGCTTAACAATGCAATCCGGTCTCCCCTATCCACTCCTAATTGGCACAAAGCACCCGCGAAGTTCAATACTTCTCGCTTTACCTCCATATATGATGTAGCCGCGAATTTCCCGTTTTTCTTTTCCCATAAATAAGGATTATCCGGAAACTTTTCGCAACTTCTTTCAAATAAATCTATAACCGTCTTCATATCTTTCATCATTCCCACAAAGCTAACAAAGAATTTGGAAATTCTTACGAAGAAAGCCGACCATTCGTTACCGTAAAGAACTTTTCATTCTAGATCTGCCGGGAAACAAATCCGGAAATGATAGCCCTCTACAATGAATTCAATTCCCAAGGCTTGGAAATCATCAGTATTTCTCTGGATAGCGACAAATCCGAGTGGCTGGAAGCATTGAAGAAGACGGTTTACTATGGCCTTATCACGGTTCCGAACTAAAATCATCGCTATCAACCTAAAAGGTGAATCCTTAAAACAAAAAATCAAAGAACTGATGGAGTAAACACCGCCAAAGGCCTGCATTGTAACCTTATTATCGCATTTCCCGTAAAATCAAATTCACCAAAAACCGAAAGCTATGATAAGAGCATTAATCTTAGCTATCGTTCTTTTCCTTATCGGAACAACGATAGCAATAAATAATTATATCAAAACTCAAGACCAAGTACCCTCGTCAAAGGAAGTGTTTCAACCAGATGAATTCCATGTCTCATCACAGATTACCATAGGGCAACGAACGCAACCACAATTCCATGAAACGATCGTACACGCAATACCCTCTCTCCGATCTAAAAACGTACTCTTTGTCCAACAAAAACTTCAATGCCGTATTAATACTACTGGTACCTTTCAACCTGTATTTCTTCACGAAAGCGGAACTATTGATGGCAGCGACGATACCCTCTCTCGCGATAGCACGCAACAACGTGGACTGATTCTCGGTCAACATCCCGTATAGTAACTGATACGAATCAATCTCCGATTGTATTATACTCGTCAGACAAGCCTCAACCACCCCTCTGTCAATCACTGATTTCGATTGTCCATAAAGACGATTCAAGATATATTGCACATACCACGTATGTCCCCCGAAACGTTCATAGATTTCATCAAATACGTCTTCATCCAGTTGCTTATTTCCTCGTTTCATCCAATCACGAGCAAAACGAGAATAAGCCTCCTTAGCAATAGTCTGCAAAGTCATCTTTTCCGTACTCCTGTAAAAAGGTCGTTTCACGGAGGAAAAAATTTCATTCATAAGATGTTGCTTGCTACCTGAAAAAATAAAATGTACATGAGGAAGAAATTGGATATAAGATCGTAGTAACCCCTCCACACCCTTTTCCTGGTAATCAACAATTTGCTGAAACTCGTCAATAGCGATATAACATTCTTTCCCGGACATACCCAAATAATCAAAAATCTCTTTCAGCGTAGCCTGAGCCTGTGTAGGTTGGAAATCTAATGTCACTTGGGGGACACCACTCAACGGATCAGAAGAAAATACCAAATGACAACTTTTAAAAAAACCGGTTAACGATGCCAATGTCCGCTGTGAGAAGGAGTCCAACTTTCCTATAACCGTTTGCCCTAAAAGAATGATAAAATCATTCAAGCAAGTGGTAGAATAAATATCCAAATAAAAACAGGCAACCTCCGGTTTCTGACGAGCAACCTCATAAAAGACATTTTTAATCAATCCAGTTTTCCCCATACGTCGAGGACTCATCAAGGTAACATTCCGACCATTCTGCAATGCGGAAATAAGTTTTTGGGTATCCTCCTGCCGGTCACAAAAATACTTGGGACTAACATAACCATACACGAGAAAAGGATTCGCTATATCACTCATAATAAATCATATAATTATTGCGTAATTTGTGCAGCACTTTTTATGCTACACAAATTACGCAATAACTTTTAAGAATAACAAGAGGTTTAATAATATTTACGCTTTCTTTAATATCTCCTCCAAAAACAATCAACATTTGCACGAATCCAAACATAAACCACCTGATATTTGTCACAAATCCAAACATGAAACGATAAAATTTGTCACAAATCCAAAGTAAGACAAGATAAAACGTCGATAGGAAAACTACCGACGCTTTACTATTTAATAAATGAATTTTATCGTGTTACTGCCGCTTTCTTCGCATCCAACCGACGTACCACTTTCCCGTAAATAATCAGGGCCACGGCTGATACCAAAGCAATTGCCGCAAAGTAATACCAGATGTAATGCGCATTTGCAGAGGCAGCCATCCAATCGGCCTCGCTACTAAATAATTCACGGGCAGGGCAATATTTACTCAGCAAGAACCCGGACAACCCGAACCCGAAAATGGATGACAAAAAGGAGTGTAGATGACTAAAACCCAAATACATTCCTTCTTCTCCCTTCGGTGCTTGTAAAGAGAAATATTCCAAGAAACGAGGAGAAATAAACACTTCTGCCAATCCTTGGAACACGATTCCCACGATCATCATGAAGGCCACCGGATGCAATCCAAGAATCTCACCACCACCCAACATATTCCCGGAAGCCATACACAAAGCCGAGATCGGCATGATGAACATACCACAAGTCATGGAGAACAAAGCTGACTTTTTACGCATCAGCGAAGTCACCAGATTCACCGTCAACACGACCACCAAAGGATTCACGTTAGCATACCACCCGATGGCACTTGCCTCTCCCGCCAAACGGGTCACGTATTTCGGCATCGTGGCATACAACTGATGTTGTACCATCCAGAACCCGGTAATAATCAAGATCAAAACAATCAACCGTCCGTTAGTACAAACTTTCACCAAAGCCGTCCATATCTGTCCGAAAGTCTTTCCCTCCCCGGCATGTTTATCACTCTTGTAAAATAAATAAATCGCGATCAACGCAAGGAAAGTCATTCCCGCAGAGAAATAATTTAACACGATCATCCCCTCATGCCCCATGGCATCACGTAACGGGGTGACAAGAACCTTTCCGGAGAAAGCCCCGATATTCACCATCCCGTAAAAAATAGCAAACCCTCTTGCCCGACTTTTCTCGTCCGTCTCTTTGGCCACCGTACCGGAAATCACACTCTTGATGAATGATCCTCCCACAATAATCAGAATCATGATCGGAATAATCCCGTAGCGATAACCGCTTTCCTGCAATCCCGTAAACTTTGTCACGTAACCGTACTCTACCAATCCCGTCGAAGCCAGAAAATTCGGGAATAATCCCAAACCCAAATAACCTAACGACAATAAGGTAAACGCCAATAACATCGACTTACGAAAACCGATCTTATCGGCAAGCGCACCCGAAAATGTCGGCAATAAATACAAACAAGCGGAAAAAACTCCCGCAATAGTAGCCGCCTGAATATCCGTGAATCCTAAGACGTTACTCAAATATAACGTGATCACGACGAACACCCCGTAATAAGCGGCACGCTCTAACAATTCTACCGTGTTGGCAACCCAAAACGCTTTACTAAACTTTACTTTCTCTTTCTTTTTTGTTGTCACACTCATACTATCAATTTATTACTAATATTTACACACGCCGACAAAAATAATATTTTACAATTGAAAATGAAGAAAAGTTTAAAGTAATGTAGAATTTAGAGTTTAGAATGAAAAAGATTCCGTGATTGCCGATTCGATGATTGGGTGATTAAAATCACTTAATCGAAAATCATTAAATCACTTAATCGATAGGATCCAAAATCTAAAATTAATATATCATTTGTTCGTCCAACTTCTCCCCTTTCAATGCGTCATCCGAATACACGTGTAAACTGTGAGCCGTATCGCTTAAACAGGTAATCCGGTGAATATGATTGTTGTATTTACCAGCCTTGCCGATAGCATATACCCCGTGAATATCGCTAATTGTCATCTCTTGAACCAGACAAATCCCCTCTTTAAAAGGTTCAAAAACCTCAACCAAGAACTCCCCATCGGCAAACGTGTAACCAGCAAACTGGGGATGAGCATGAATGGCCGTACGGTTTCCTTTCTTCCACGACATCACGATAGCCTCCCAACCGGATTTGTCCCTGCCAATATAATTCCGCGTATAGGTCTCATCCGAAAAGCAATCAAAAGAATCCAACGGGTGATTTTGAACAAAATCCAGCACATACGACTTGATCCGTTCACCCACGCTCTCGCAAATAGGCCCGGAATGTACGATATTCAACAAACCATCCATAAAACTTTCATATCCGGCAACCATACACGGAGCCAAGTCAAAATCTTCTTGCAATATCTTATTCATACTATTCTTCTTTTTTACCGCATACAAACATACACGATTTCCAAGCTTCTCGCTTGTGTATATATACTTACTTCACGGCAAAAAATACGTAATATTTTTATAATTCGATGTTATTCGCTAATTTCACGGTCTAATTGAAACAGAATTCGTAAAAGATGAAAACAATATTCGTCACGTTACTCGCATTTACATTACTTCTTCTTTCCTGTATTAAAGACGAAAAAGAGGATGTCATAAATTACATCGAAGAAAACGACAAATTACCGGAATTCACCGTGAAAAGCGCAACCGGAGAAGAACTTCATAGTGAAGATTTATCAGGAAACACAACCCTGTTGGTTTTCTTCGTTACCACCTGTGGCGATTGCAAGCGGGAACTCCCGAAGATTGACAGCGTGTGGAATGAACTGAAAGACCAACCCACCTTCCGACTCGTCACCATCTCCCGCGGGGAAACAGCCGAAGTCGTCAACGCATTCTGGAAAGAACAAAACTTCACTATGCCGTTCTACCTTGACCCGGACAAAAAAGTCTTTTCCCTTTTTGCCAATAGCACCATTCCCCGTGTCTATCTCGTCAACCGGGAAAACATCGTGACCTGGATGGCCGTTGAGCAAATGGATCTTTCCGCAAAACAACTAATCGGGAAAATAGAACAAATCATGTGAATAGGATATGAGTGTCAGTGATGCACAAATAATAGCTTTGCTACAAGCCGGTAAAAGACAAGGTATGAATGCACTGTTTGACAGGTATTACAAACCTTTAGTCGTGTTCGCCGATGACCTACTCCACGATCTACCGGAAGCTGAGGACACGGTACTGGAACAATTCGTGAAACTATGGGAAAAAGAACTTTATGAACATATCCATCCAAACGCTTTGTCAACATTCCTTTTCACGATCGTGAAAAATGCCTGCATGAACCAGATAACCAAAAAAGGACTACCCACGGAGCAATTAGATTTACCTCATTACGCCATAGCTCAAGAGGAATCCTATCTACTGGATGAAACCGTCATCGAAACCGTTTTAGCTGCCGTCCGGAAACTTCCTGAAAAGACACAACAAGTTGTCCAATCTGTTATGTGTCAAGGACACTCCTATCAAGAGACTGCGGATGAACTGGAAGTATCCATTAATACCGTGAAAACATTACTGAAAGCCGGGATGAGAGAATTACGTTCAGAATTAGAAGAATACAAGAAAATGTTCTTGCTTTTCATGTTATACCCCCAGGATTTTCAATAAAACAACGCTTACAACACACTGTTTACCAGAGATATTTAAAAATATATTTCTTTTTTTTCTTATTTCATTCACCCGTCAGGACCAAAAATCTGTTTAACTAATAAAAGATAAACAGAAACATGGAAATAGATGACAACATATTTCAAGCCATTCAAGCTTGTTGGACTGGAAAAGCCTCTCCGGAACAGATAGAACTCATCCGAGACTGGCTTGACACAAGTCAAGAAAATCGGGATCTATTTGAAAGATTAAGCAAGACCCATTATCAGCTCGCACACGTTCAAACATGGAAACGTATCGATTCCCTGCAAGGAAAAGAAAAATTGAATTCCCGTCTAAAAAAACAAAAGAAATCCTTCCATTGGAAATACCTTGTATCCGGTGTAGCAGCCGCTTGCTTAATTCTTTTTGCGGTAACGAGATTCATTCCTCACGAACCCTCCCCGGAAAAAACGATCCTCGACTTGGCTCAAGTGAAAAGTGGTAGTCCTAAAGCCACCTTAATCTTTGACAATGGGAAAAAGATTCAATTAAATGCTGATGATACCTTCGAAATAAAAATCAAAAACACCATCGTTAAAGATGGTGAAAACACCGGACTAAAATACGAGCTTAGTGACTCTCTTTCAACACGGGCAACAAATGAAACCGTCGAGTACAACACACTTGTTGTCTCCCGCGGTGGAGAATACATCCTTACTCTCTCGGATGGAACCAAGGTATGGCTAAACTCCGAAACCGAACTAAAATACCCCGTCCGGTTCACGGGTAACACGAGAGAGGTCAGCGTGAAAGGAGAAGCCTATTTTGAGGTAAAACGAGACACGCTCCGCTCCTTTGTCGTCCACACCCCGTACTCCAACACGAAAGTTCTCGGAACTTCGTTTAATGTCAGCGCTTACGAGGATGAAACGACCACAGCTATAACTCTCGTGAGTGGGAAAGTCGAGGTGTACAATCAACATGAAAAATGTATTCTAAAACCGGGATGGCAGGCCGTCACGGAGAACAAATCCGGGACGCTGAAAACACGGGAAGTAGATGTCACTGGCTATGTCTCTTGGAAAGACGGGATGTTCGAATTCAATGATATGCCGCTGGAACAACTTGTATCACAGTTAAGCCGCTGGTACGACGTGGACTTCTTCTTCGCAAACAGCGATATACGAGACTTCAAGTTCACGGGTGCTATCAAACGGAGTAACACGCTGTTATTCATGCTTGAATTTATTGAAAAAACATCTAATGTTTACTTTAAAGTGAATGGAAATGTAATCCAGATATACGAGAAATAAAAAAAAGACCGTCAGGTGTTCGCACCACCTTTCGGTCCCAGTTCAGTTAAAACTTAATATTACAAATGTATGAAAAAAAATCCATTAACAGGGTTCGCTTTCAAAAAAAGCGAACGTTGGAAAATCTTTTTGATTATGCGACTAACAATGATTCTACTTGTAGGCTTCATATTCGGAGCAAGTGCCAACTCCCTGGGACAATACCAGATGAAGGTGAACATGGGCGAAACAACCTATGAAGAACTATTCCGGGAAATCCGCAAACAGACGGGATGTATCGTGATGTATAACAACGATATGCTCGATAAAAATGCCAAAGTCAAGGCCGATTTCGACCAGATCGAATTAAAAGACCTGTTACATCGCGTGCTGACAAAGCGGGGATTGACTTTTGAAATAAACCGGGAGTTCATCATAGTCATGAAAGCCACTCCCAAAACAGACGACGTGAAGAAATACAGAATATCGGGTATCGTGAAAGACAAGAAAGGCGAACCCATGCCGGGGGTGACCATCAAACTGGACAGTATGCTACTGGGAACCGCCACCGATGTCAACGGTAAATTTGTCCTCGAACTTCCTGTATCATCCGGAAACCTCGTATGCTCGTTCGTCGGCTATAAAACCAAGAAAGTTCCATTCAAAGGAAATAAAGACCTCGTGGTTATTCTGGAAGAAGACATTTCAGAACTGGATGAAGTACACGTTGTTGCCTACGGACAAACGAACAAACGGGAAATGACGGGGGCCATCTCTGTCGTGAAAGCAGAGTCCATCAAGGGAATTCCTTCCCCAAGCATCGCCAACCTTTTACAAGGACGGGTAGCTGGTATGGACGTAACCAACATCACGGGAGCCCCCGGTGGCGGTGGAACCCAAGTCACCATTCGCGGGTACAACTCCCTCAGCGTGGAAAGTGGACGACGATTCTCTAATCCCCTATGGGTTGTTGACGGGGTTCCCATGGCCTCTTTCACCTCCCCGGTAACCGGAACAAACGGGTTGGCCGACTTGAACCCGGAAGTGATCGAATCCATCCAAATTTTGAAAGATGCTTCCGCCACGTCCCTTTACGGATCAAGAGCCGCTAACGGGGTAATCATCGTGACCACTAAAAAAGGCCGTAAAAACCAATCCGCTCAATTTGATGTCAACTTTTCATACACGTACAACGTGCTACCGGAATACCCCGTGCAAACCGGAGGGAAAGCAGAACGCAATTTCCGGCTGTTACAACGTTTCAATGCCCGTAAAGCTTATAAAGATCAAGATAAAAATATGTATATCTATCCCATCTCTTATGAAGAGGCTTACACCAAGGGCGGTTCATACGATGCCTACTGGGGAGATGGGACTGTTTCCGGGAACAAGAACGGGGATGAATTACAAGATAGCTTAAACCCTTTCTACAACAACTCTACCAACTTCTATAAATACTATTTCCAAGCCACCAAAACACTGAATGCCAACATACAAACATCCGGTGGTTCGGAACGAATGACTTATTCCGTGGGATTAGGTTACTACGATGAAGAAGGTATTCTGAAAGGAACCGGGTACTCCCGAATAAACTTGATGGGAAACTTCATCATGAACCCGATACCCATGTTAACCGTGGACTTCAGAAATTATCTAGCCTTCTCCGATCGTAGTCGGGGCGTGAAAAGTTCCGGATTCTCTGCCGGGAACGAGGTGGAAGTCATTCCGGGTGACCCGCTATCGCAATCCACCCTACTACCGGGCAACAACTCGGTCACCGAAGAGGTATTAAAAGGTCTACGGGGTGTAGAGGAAAAAAACAACACCTACCGCCTACGCAGCACCTTCGGTTTAAAACTGGACATTATGAAAGGTCTGAATATTTCCAACACGATTTCTCTCGACTATTCACAAAATAACCGAAATTACTTCTCTCCTTCTTGGCTGAATGACCCGAAAGAATCCTTAACCAACGGAGAGGTTAGCCGGGAATACACGATTCTAGACGAGGCCCTGATCAATTACCAGCAAATCTTCGGTGAACGTCACAAAATAGATGTCATGCTGGGATATTCCTACCAGTACGACCAATATAATTATATCGGGGGAACCGCCCAAAACGGTCCGAGTGACTACGTGCATTACGCCACGAAATACGGGTGGCCCTCTCTCGCAGATAGAGACTATTACACGCAAGCCCTGAAAGACTACCAATCTGACTTCACCGAGAAAAAGATGATGAGTTATTTCGGCCGTCTTAACTATGTCTTCGAGGAAAGATATATGCTAACCGCCACGTTAAGAAGAGACGGAAGTTCCGTATTCGGGAGGGATTTACGCTGGGCCACCTTCCCGTCGGCTGCCATAGCCTGGAACTTCTCGGAAGAAAACTTCATGCAATGGTTCGAGGCATTAAGTTTTGGTAAACTTCGTTTCAGTTACGGGGTCTCCGGAAACCAGTTCAACCAACCTTATTTGGCTTACGGCTTACTTTTAGGCGGCCAAGGTTCTTACGAGGGCAACCCCATCATTACCCCAGATTTACAGGAAGGATATTATAACCCCAAACTAGGTTGGGAAGAAACCAAGCAATATGACCTTGGTCTTGACATGAATTTTTTCAATTATCGTCTTTCCGTCACAGCCGACTATTACTACCGCCGCACGGACAAAATGTTAAGCAAAACCCCGATACCGGGAAATCATTCCGGCTACTCTGCCATGTGGAGAAATGCTGGAGCCCTTTCAAACGAAGGTATTGAATTTGACATTAAATATGACATCATGCGGACGGATGATTCTTTCTGGACCATATCTGTCAACTTTGCCAAAAACTGGAACAAATTACTGGAAACCTACAACGGGAAAGATATGAACATGAGTGACATGACCGGGAATAGTCGTAGCTACATTATCGGAAAGCCCGTCGGAAACATCATGGGATACAAGACAACGGGATACATCCAGTCCGAGGAAGATATTAAATACTACTATCGCCAAGACGGCACGTACCGGGCCATCGAGAAACAATACTTCTCAGATGTATTCTACAAACCCGGAGATTTACAGATCGTTGACGTGAACGGGGACGGCTACATCAACAGCACATCGGACGTCGTGTACATCGGTAGCAGTTTGCCCGTACTATACGGTGGTATCGTGAACGAGATCAAATGGAAAAACTTTGACCTGAATATGCTGTGGTCCTACTCCCTAGGAAGAGACATGATCAACCTGCTCCCGATCGTCTCAACCAGCAAGGAAACCTCCCTGTTCCCCATCTTTGAAGACATACAGAAAGTATCTTTCTGGGAGAAAGAAGGCGACAACAGCACCTATCCCAAAGCAGAACTCAACAATTTCAATGATAGCTGGTCTCCGGTGATAGATCGCTACGTGGAAAAAGTAAATTATCTAAAACTTAAAACCCTGACTATCGGTTATACACTCCCTAAAAATCTCCTGAAGAAAATATACATTAAAGACATTCGCGTGTTCTTCAGTGGAGAGAACTTGTTGAACATCACGAACTACTCGGGACTAGACCCAGAAACCGTGGATATAAACACCGGACTCGACGATGGTAAAAACTACCCGTTGGCACGTAAACTCACTTTAGGTATAACGATTAAACTATGATAGCCATGAAAGCGAACAAAATATTATTCATACTAAGCATATTATGGGGCTGTTTTGCCTGCACGGACGGATTGGAAGTAATTCCTGAAAACTCCGTTACTTTTGAGAACTATTTCAAAACGGAAAAAGACATTGAAACCTCCCTGAATGCCCTCCGGGACGAATTTAGAAGTACTTGTGCCTTTAACGCAAATAAGACCCCCATCGACCTCGGTTTTGTACACGACACGTTAAGCAGCACCTCCGCACAAAAGAGTTTCAACTGGGATGCCTCACAATTCACCCCGATTTACGTTGACTTTTTCTGGAACTCACACTACGCAATAATCTGCTACGCCAACATTTTATTGGAAAACATTGACAAGGCCGAGATTACCCAAGACAGAAAAGATTATTACATCGGACTGGCACATTTCTACCGTGGATTCACCTATTTCCGCATTGCCCAAAAATGGGGAGAGGCACCTTTACAGACTGACAGCCGAGATATTTCTAAAAAAGCGAAATCATCCGTTGCAGACATCCTACAATTCGCCCTAGATGAAACCAACCTAGCAATTAAACTTCTGCCCCTGCGCGATGGCTTGATTGATGCCAACGGATCACAGGTAACCGACAAAGCCACCCCGTCCAAGGAGATCGCCCAGGCTCTCAAGGCAGACCTTTGTGCGTGGAAGGCTGCCATCAATAACGAACCAGAATTATGGCAGGAGGCCATTAACGCCGCCAACTTCGTGATTGACTCCTGTCATTACACCCTAGCTACCGACCCCGAAGAAGTATGTACCAAAGTCCTACCCGGTGGAAGTGACGAAGGAATCTTTGAAATTAAATTCAATTACGTGGAGGCTACCCGTAATCCATGGACACCCATGGAAGAATTCGTCACGTTCCCGATTCGACCGGAAGACGGACGGGGAGACATCAAATACTGCTACGCCCGCATGTTCGAAACAACCGTGGATAAAATGTACCCGGGTCACTTTGAAGGGATGATCGCCGAGGGTGTGTACCAAGGAGACAAACGCCGATTGGCCTATTTCTATGACCTCGACACAATCCGTAAAAACGCCGAATGGCACGCTTTGGCCGAGGGATATGCCTACCCTTACAAATTCCGGAAAGTACAACTAGGAACAACTTCATGGAGCCAAGGTAAATTCGAATGTTTCGCCTGTGACCACATCATTTATCGCCTAGCAGACCTCATTCTCCTCCGGGCCGAGTGTTACGCTCGCATCAACAAGAATGATCTCGCCACAAAGGACCTGAACCGCATCCGAGAAAGAGCCTACGGGAACCGGAGTCATGATTACAATGCCGCCACGGAAGGAAGCGACCTAAGGTACATCATTTTCAAGGAACGGGAAAAAGAACTTTTATGGGAAGGGAAAAGATGGTATGACATCGTCCGTAATGGATACTGGAAAACAGAGTTGTCCAAATTCCATGCCACTCAAATGACTCAACAAGACGTGGATAACGGGGCCCTATACATGCCTGTCGGTTACCCGGCTTTCAACGAGAATTCACTTATGACCCAAAACAAATATTGGCAAGCACGCTATTAACATTCACCGGAATAAAAATTGAAGATTATGAAATACATTTTATTAAGCATATTCACCATTGGCATTCTAACTAGTTGTGATCCCAAAAGCAATTACATAGATACCGGTATTTCCAACGGGAAACATGACTGCTCCATGCTCGAATACTTCCATACCAGCTCCTACAACTGGGACTCCCTGCTGGTTATGATTCAACATGCAGAACTGGAAAGTCTTTTTGAAGGCCGAGAACCCGGCTACGAACAAATCACGTTCTGGGGCCCCACGAACCATTCGATTCGCCGCTATATGCTAGACAGGGAGATTACAAGAATAAGCGATATGAGTAAAACATTCTGTAAACAAATTATCCTCATGCACGTTGTGAAGAAACGGATCATGAAAGACGAAATGAATTTCCGAATTCCGGATGTTACCGGGAAAATTGTCGGTGCCACAGAAATGACCACGGCAGGCGGCGTTACTCTACTGGGTTACCGGGAGAAATCAGAATACGGGGGTGTTGCCGACGCAGGAGCCGTTACCCTGTACCTGTTCTCGAAGAATGCCGAAACCCAAATACCATTAGCCTCTCCGGACATTGAAACGCTGACCGGGGTCGTCCATTCTTTGAATTACAATTACACATTAGGAGACCTTGTCCCCAAAACAGAACTTGAAAAAATTGAAAAACTTTAAATCGACAAGAATATGAAATACATATCTATCATTATCTGCCTTGCCCTATTTTCCTGCCACGATGTAAAAGTAGGATATTTAGAAACAGAGGTCGCCCAATATAATCCGAACGTACTGGAGGTCACGAAATCCCAAGATGCGAATGAACCCCTACACGTGGTCTCTCCCCCCATCGAGGGTGTGGAAGGAACTCAACCCATCTACATCACAATCCGGCAGGTGACAACAACCGATGGCGACAAAGTAGCTTTTCTGAAAGAGGTTACGGTCCGAGGAAACGGTGCTTTTGACATTCCCGTTTACAACAATATCCCGGCAGGAACTTATCAAATCAGCTTACAGGTGGAAAACGAGGACCACTCAGCCATTCTCGAAGACATTTTTACCATCGTGGTGAAAGAATAAGGCACATTAAATAATCGTAGTACACAAAATCGGGGCATATCTTTTTGACAAGTATATCCCGATTTTCGATCGAAACCAATACCTTTGTACTAAAGATTGTATGAGGAATCACCAATTTTTTATAATGGCATGGGGTTACTTTTTTCATGTTGACAGATCGCTACTTCCATGAATCAAGTCAATCCCAAGTCATTATACTTATATCATGTTTCATCAAAAAGACTAAAATCTAGAATCTATACTCATTATCCCATTGCTAAACCCTCTCACAGAAATAATACAGTTTCCGGGAATAGTATTTAAAAGCAAAATATCATCAAAATCAGAATAATTCCTATATACGATAATCCCCAACAACAAATTGAAATAATAGCTTGTAATAAATCAAAAAAATCATACCTTTGTATTAAGGATTGAGCGGAGAGCCGCCATAAATCCGATTATGATGTTGAGGTTAAAATCCGACATGGTTTAGGAGTTGCGAACCAGGCTTATAGCCATTAAACCATGAAGATTGCAACACTCACGTTTGTTACACGTATATTCTTTTCAGAATTATACTTATAGCGGCGTGGGGTTGCTTTTTTCATGATGGCAGACGCAACTCCCATGAATTAAGTCAATCCCGAGCCGTTATGCCATACTCCGGATTGACTTGCTCGGTCCGGATTTTTTATTGACCGGGATATAGAAACAGGAATAGCCGGAACCTGCATTGATCCGGCTATTTCCCCTGTTGATTTTTACCCCAACATCAAATAAGACAATTTAGAATTTTCATCGTTGACTTGGTTCAGACCAACACGAAGTCCGGACTTACATTTCACAATTGCAACCAGTGAAAAGACTTCGTGCAGGAAGGGGGACGATCCATTTTCCCCCTTCCTATTTCTATTACAGTATCTTCTACAAGCATCCATCTCGACGCTCGTCCCTGATTGCTCCACGGGTAAACTAGGGATAAACTATAACAAGTGCCAAGTAATGACAAGGCAAGAACACGGCAAATACATGAGAGATTGTTCTTGCTATGTTCATGCTATGAAGATGCTGTGTTCTTGTCATAGCCTATCGATAGACAAAGGATAGTGTATTGTCCTGAAAAAAGTTTACAGTAAACTTAGTAAACCAATGTCAGAATTAAATTTTCCCCCTGTTCGTCGTCGTTATTACGCCGTGAAGACGAAATTATCAGCGGTACGAGATCGAATAATCAATGAAATGGGTTACGCGGAAGTTCTAGCCAAGTACGAGGTCAAACCCTCGACTTTTCACGTTTGGCTACACAAGTATAAATCTCGCGTTTTATCGGAAGAACAACACAAACGTTTATCTTCGCGTAATTACAAAATGTTATACCCGATGACCGATCAAGAACGCGCCGAGCTGGAGTCTTTACGTCAGGAAGTAGAGAAACAGAAAATACTAGTGGAAGCTTACGAGTTAATGCTAGAGTTAGCCAGGGAACGCCTGCATGTTGATGTAAAAAAAAACTACGAGGAGATGCTATTAGCGGGATTGTCGAGAGACAAAAAGAGCGGGGAGGTAAAGCCGTGACGGAACACCTTTGCAATTCCCTTGGCTACAGCAAGCAGGCTTATTACAAGAGCCTCCGTGCCGATCGTGGAGGCGAGGAACGCGAGCGTTACGTTCTTTCCATCGTCCAGGATATTCGCCGTGACATGCCTAACCTCGGGGTTAATAAATTGTGGAACATGCTGGGGTCTAACGGGCTTCCCGTCGGTCGGGATTGGCTTTATCGTTTACTTCACCTTCACGATTTAATGATAAAACAGAAGAAGTACCGGGTCATCACGACGGATTCCCGGGCGTGGCATCGCCAGTACCCGAACCTGGTGAAAGGGCTTCGAGTTACCCGCCCCAACCAGGTATGGGTCAGTGATATCACGTACCTGTCAACGAGTGCCGGTTTCGTGTATCTCTCGCTGGTAACCGACGCTTATTCCCGGCGGATCACGGGGTGGGAAGTTCACCCCACCCTGGACTCGTCCGGTCCCGTGAAGGCGTTGTGCCGGGCGTTGGCAACGCTACCTCCCAACTTTAGCGATAAGCTTGTTCATCACTCGGATCGGGGTGGGCAATACTGCTCCTCGCTGTACACCGGGATATTGAAAGAACACGGTATTCAAGTCAGCGTGACACAAGATGGCTCCCCTTACGATAACGGTATCGCCGAGAGAGTGAACGGGATTTTGAAACGGGAATGGTTAAACGATATGGTCTTGAGAGATATTGACCAGGCGAGAATGCAAGTGGAGAGAATCATCGGGATATACAACACCAGAAGACCACACATGGCTATCGGGTTGAAAGTTCCGGACCAGGCACACCGCGATAAAAAAGAGTTATTCGCCAGGGTCATGTATTGACGCCAAGTGTTATTGGCATCCCGGGAATTCCCGGGATGCCAATAAAAAAGTAAAACTATTACAGGAATTACAGTTTTTTGAAGTAAACTTGTAACAGAAAATAGAATTGAAAATGCTTTATACAATTTATTGAATGTCAAATCTAGTAAACCAATTTTAGGAAACTACATAGCCAACGGGATAATATAGCATGAAGTGACGGAGGGGTTCATTTCAATGTAATCAACTTATTTACAGAAACTCCCTTCCCCTTCGGGTACTCCCTCTATAAACAGAGGGAGAGCTGGGTAACTCTCCCTCTTCGGGAATTATTTCTAATCCTATAATCTGTGTAATAAAATCAAGGCGTTAGCATTTGCCTCACAACCGCATATAAGCATCAATCTCCCGGAACTGATCGGACGAATAATCCCCCAGCAAGTGTTTCGCAAAGTGGAACCACATCTTCCGTTGATAGAAAGCCTGTTGTATGCCCATAAAACCGTGAGCTTGTCCCGGTAAAATCACCAAGTCAAAATTCTTTCCCGCTTTCAACAACGCATCTGCCATACGCAAGGTGTTCGCCGGATGCACGTTATTATCCACGTCACCGGTCACCAGCATCAAATACCCTTTCAAATTCTTCGCCAGCTCGATATTCGTCGGGATTTTCGTCTCGAACTTGATCTTCTCCACGGAAATCGTGGTATCTTTCCCCGTGATGGAATCTTTCACGGTTTTCTTCTCGAAAGATTTAACCTCCCGAACCCCGTGATGCGTCTCTCCCCACCATTGGTTATAAATATTATTGTCATGATTTCCTGCCGACGAAACAGCCGCCGTGTAGAAATCGGGATAAGTACATAATGCCGCGGTAGACATGAAACCTCCACCGGAATGTCCGAAAATACCCACCTTGGACTTATCAATAAAAGAAAAACGATCAGCCAACTGTTCGATACCACACTTATCATCCGCCAACGGGTAATCCCTCAAATTATTATACCCGAACGTGTGATACCATTTATCCCGCATCGGGCTACCTCCCCGGTGACCGAAAGTTACCACCACGAAACCGACTTGTGCTAGACCAACATTATAAGCTGCCGTCACGGAAAACTCCAACGGAATCGCCTCAGTTTGCGGCCCGGGATAAACATACGAAATAATCGGGTAACGCCGGGTTGAATCGAAGTCAAAAGGCTTCCACATAAAACCGTACAAATCCGTATGCCCATCGGCAGCCTTCACAGTGAAAGGCTCCGGCATCTTCCATCCCGTCTCGTAAAGCCGGGTCAAATCGGGTGATGCCAATTCCAGAATCACTTTTCCCTTGTTATCCCGCAACACGCTCCGGGGTTCCAAGTCCGCACGGGAATAATTATCTACGAAATAACGTCCCGACTTCGAAAAATAAGCCTCATGAGTGGCCTGTTCGGGAGTCAGCACCTCCACTTGACCATTCCCGTCAATCCGGGCTTTATTCACCCGGGCATAGTAGGGACACGCTCCCTTCTCCTGCCCGTAAGCCCCGAAATAAATGGTACGTCCCACGGTATCAATCTTAACCATCTTCCCGGCCGTCCAATTTCCGGCCGTAATCGCGTTCTTCAGATTTCCCTCGCCATCGTAATGATAGAAATGCCCGTGACCTGTTCTCTCCGACCACCAGATAATATCTTCCCCCTCGTTCAACAAGGAAAGATGGAAGAAATCATTATTGAAATAAGGCTTACTAATCTCGTTAATCAACACCTTCACCTCCCCCGTTTTCAAATCCACCTTACAAAAATCGATCTCGTCACAGGTTCTCTTTTTGCGCAGGAAATAAAGACTGTTGACCTTTTTTCCCGGGGTAAACAATCTCAACGTCTGATCCGGCCATTTCTCAACCGGCACTTTGATCAATTTCTTATCGGTCGTGTCCACCAAGAATAATTCCTCGTGTTGCACCTCCTGATCCCCGGCCATCACGTACTCATACTCGTTCAACGTCGGACGGGAACTCAAATTATTAACCACATAAAGCGTTTTAATCTTTCTCCGGTCCGAGCGACGCACGTAAAAACGTTCAGAATTTTCGAACCAAGTCACCCGGGCAGACTCCCGTTTACTCGTGGTATCCGTATCATCGTATGCATAAGAATATTTCAATGTCCCATCCGTCGTGATCTGGGTTTCCACGGAATCTTTCACGGAAAGCATATACAGGTTATGACTTTTCGCGTAAACGATATAAGTACTATCCGGAGAATACGTCCCCACCAACCCGTTCGATTTCTTGGGAGTTGTATCCGGTTTCTTTCGGGCAGAATCTATTTTCACCAACCGATTGGTATAAATGTTATACTCGAAACGGAAAGTATCCACCTCGAACTTCAATGTCTTCTCATCTTCCTTAAAAGCCAATGCCCGCACGGGTAGTTCTTTGTAATTCACCGGTCCGTGGGTATACTTGCTGATCTCGGCAGTCATAAATTCCCGATCGAATAACTCCCGGTGAATCTTCGCCTTCGGGTCAACGAAATAATAACGGGTTCCATCGCCCGTTTTGTAACTATACCAAAACTTATCGCTTTCCTTCAAAAAACGAGGACTTACTTTCGTTGATCCTACCAGTTTTTCCGCGTTCCCACGCATAAAACGTTCGGCTTCTTTGTAATTAGCTTTCTGCGCGAACCCGGCCAGCACGAAAAAGCAGGGTACGAACCATAAAAAACATTTGATCATCATTTATTCCTTTAAATTTGTTCTATTGGTCTTTGTGAAAGCGAAATTAATTATATCCTTCCAAAGATTACCTTTCTATCGAAATCTTAATAAATATTTAACAGATTCAGATTATTTAAACTAATCATCTTCTACACAAACGTTTGAATATGCTACAAAACATAACCTCTGACGCCACGATTTCATTTTTTATAGCTATTTTTGCACGTGTATAAACATGCTAATATTTTCATTTACTTTAAATAAACAGGACAAGGTGATAGAAGTTTTCCCGATTGATAAAAAAGTAGAGCAACTCTTTAAAGAAGTCAGCCGAAGAATATTCCGGTTACAAAACGGAAGAAGTCTTGACAGCATGGAACGGATAGGAGCCGACACGCGGGGACAGATCGGGGCAAGTTACCTCTCTCTCAAAAATCTGGCCGGACAATACCAACCCGATTTAAGATTGGCACAACTATTGTGGGGAACAAAGAAACGAGAAGAACAAATCGTTGCCTGTTTTTTATTCCCGGTTCACGAGTTGATTACAGAAAAAATTACTCAATTATTACAATTCTGTTACAACTTCGAGATCGCGGAATATTTCGGGACATTGGTTCTTTCGAAACGGGAAAACGTGGAACAAATGGTAAATGAATATTTAAATTCCGATCATCCCAATCTTCAAGTTGCGGCACTAACCGCCATCGGCAGGAGCCGGATTGATCGAAAACTAAACTCCCCATTTACCGATAGTTACATTCTAAACATAGATCGTAACAAGTTCACGGACACGAACGTACAAAAGGTATACGATCGTGTAAGCATATGCTTGAGAGAATAGAAAAACAAGAACGTGTTAATAAAACATAAACGGACAAGGGAAAGGAGAAATTGGTTCTTTTATATCAAAATGTTTCCTACTTTTGTGCCGAATTAAAGAAAAAAAGAATTAATTAATTTCTAACATAAATTTATTGCTATGGCAAAATTAGATTTAAGTATTTATGGAATCACGGATGTGAAAGAGATCCTTCACAATCCCTCATATGAAGAATTGTACAAGGCAGAAACAGACCCGAAACTGGAAGGGTACGAAAAAGGATATTTGACCGAGCTTGGCGCAGTTAACGTGATGACCGGAATCTACACCGGACGTTCACCGAAAGATAAATTCTTTGTAAAGAACGAGGCCAGCGAGGATTCTGTATGGTGGACTTCTGACGAATACAAGAACGACAACAAACCTTGTTCGGAAGAAGCATGGGCAGATTTGAAGGCAAAAGCCGTGAAACAATTGTCCGGCAAAAAACTGTACGTGGTTGACACGTTCTGCGGGGCCAACGCGGGTACCCGTTTGAAAGTTCGTTTCATCATGGAAGTTGCATGGCAAGCTCACTTCGTGAAGAATATGTTCATCCGCCCGACAGAAGAAGAACTAGCGAACTACGGGGAACCGGATTTCGTTTCTTTCAACGCTGCAAAAGCTAAAGTTGAAAACTTCAAAGAATTAGGCTTGAACTCCGAAACAGCTACCGTTTTCAACTTGAAAACCAAAGAGCAAGTAATCTTGAACACTTGGTACGGTGGTGAGATGAAGAAAGGTATCTTCTCTATCATGAACTATCTGAACCCGTTACGCGGAATCGCATCTATGCACTGTTCTGCCAACACGGATATGGAAGGTAAGAACACCGCTATCTTCTTCGGTTTGTCAGGAACAGGTAAAACCACATTGTCAACTGACCCCAAACGTCTTTTGATCGGTGACGACGAACACGGATGGGATGATGAAGGCGTGTTCAACTACGAAGGTGGATGCTATGCTAAAGTTATCAACTTGAGCAAGGAAGCCGAACCGGACATCTATAACGCCATCAAACGTGACGCTTTGTTGGAGAATGTTACCGTGGACGCTAACGGAAAAATCGACTTCAATGATAAATCAGTTACCGAGAACACTCGTGTTTCTTACCCGATCTATCATATCAAGAACATCGTGAAACCGATCTCTAAAGGTCCGGCTGCACAACAAGTTATCTTCTTATCAGCTGATGCGTTCGGAGTATTACCTCCGGTATCAATCCTGACCCCGGAACAAACGAAATACTATTTCTTGTCCGGATTCACTGCAAAATTGGCAGGAACGGAACGCGGTATCACTGAACCGACTCCGACTTTCTCTGCTTGTTTCGGTGCTGCATTCTTGTCATTACACCCGACAAAATATGCAGAAGAACTGGTTAAGAAAATGGAGAGAACAGGAGCAAAAGCATACTTGGTAAATACCGGATGGAACGGAACCGGTAAACGTATCTCCATTAAAGATACTCGCGGAATCATCGATGCTATTTTGGATGGCTCTATCGACAAAGCCCCGACCAAAACAATCCCGTTCTTCAATTTCGAGGTTCCGACCGCATTACCGGGAGTTGATCCGAAGATCCTTGATCCTCGCGATACATACAGTAACGCAAATGACTGGGAAACGAAAGCAAAAGACTTATCAGAACGTTTCATCAAAAACTTCAAGAAGTTCGAAGGAAACGAGGCCGGAAAGGCATTGGTTGCCGCAGGTCCGAAATTATAATTCTAGGATTAGAACAGCAAAAAAGCACTTCGCAAGGAGTGCTTTTTTTTAGGACTTATACACGAGTTTACAGTAAACGAACTCCCTCCCCCCTTCGGGGTACTCCCCTTACTAATTCTAGATTTAATGATTGTAGATTTTAGATTTCCACCACACAAGGCCGACGCTTCTTAATTTTCTACTTTCAACTTTTAGTTTTTAGTTTTCTCTGGCAGAGGGAGAGTTGAAATACTCTCTATCTTCAGCAAGATTCACCAGCTCCTCCTCTGTTTATAGAGGAGGTGGCACGAAGTGACGGAGGAGTTTGAGTATGAAATATTATCATAAACAAAGCCCGACCTTGAGTGGCCGGGCTCTGAAATAGATATTTAATGCTTTGGATTTTTATCCCATATAGCCTTTCATGACACCCCGTTTGCTGTTACGCACGAACATAATGATCTCGTCACGTTCTTTGGATGCCGGCATCTCGGCCTCGATTCGTTCCACCGCATCAGAGTTGTTCAACCCGGATTGGAAAAGTATCCGGTATATATCCTGAATCTCGTTGATCTTCTCGTTCACGAATCCGCGACGGCGCAAACCGATCGAATTCACTCCCGCGTAGGACAAAGGTAATCTCCCGGCTTTCACGTAAGGAGGTACGTCCTTACCAATTAAAGAGCCACCTTGAATCATCACGTGACGACCGATATGTACGAACTGATGCACGGCAGACATTCCACCGATAATAGCGAAATCATCCACAACGACCTCTCCGGCTAACTGACAAGCATTCGTGATAATGCAATTATCCCCGATCTCGCAGTCATGCGCGATATGCACGTAGGCCATGATCAAACAATTGCTCCCGACTTTAGTTACGCCTTTAGCGGCAGTACCTCTATTTATAGTCGCACACTCCCGGATGGTCGTGTTATCACCAATCTCGACGATTGTCTTCTCTCCCTTGAATTTAAGATCCTGAGGAATGGCAGAAATAACAGCCCCCGGAAAAATCTTACAATTTTTCCCGATATGCGCTCCCTCCAGGATAGTGACATTCGAACCAATTCTTGTTCCCTCCTCAATGACAACATTCTTATCAATTGTCACGAAAGGCTCAATCACCACGTTATCCGCGATCTGAGCTTCAGGATGAACATAAGCTAACGGTTGTTTCATTCGTTTTTTTTATTTAATTACAATATAATAGTTACATTTTAAGTACAAGCTTATCACTATTTTTTCGTTTTTGCAACTTGGGCCATGAATTCACCCACTTCACAAACTAACGTTTTACCGACAAAAGCGTACCCTCTCATCGTCACGATCCCACGACGGATGGGAGCAATCTTTACCAGCTTGAAAACCAGCGTATCGCCCGGAACAACTTTATGACGGAATTTGATACCATCTATTTTCACGAAATACGTGGAGTAATTCTCCGGGTCTTCCACCTGATTCAACACCAGAATCCCCCCGCACTGCGCCATCGCCTCCACGATCAGCACACCCGGCATTACCGGTTCTTCCGGGAAGTGTCCCACGAAGAAAGGCTCGTTCATGGTAACGTTCTTGCAACCGATCACGATGTCATCCGTCACCTCGTAAATCTTGTCAACCAACAGGAAAGGAGGACGATGAGGCAACAAGGCTCTCACCTTATTCACATCCATCAACGGTTCGGCCGTCGTGTCCACGTCGGGACGAACATCTTCTCTCTCCGCCTGCGTGATGGCCTTACACATTTTCTTGGCCAAACTGGTGTTTGCTTTGTGACCCGGTCTCTCCGCGATAACACGTCCTTTGATAAAACGCCCACATAAGGACAAATCCCCGATAACATCCAGCAATTTATGACGAGCCGGTTCATTGTCAAAGTACAGGTCCAAATTATTCAAAATACCCTGCTTCACCTCGATAGAATCGTGGTTGAACAGTTTAGCCAGACGGTTCACCTCTTCTTGAGAAATTTCACGATCAACGATCACGATCGCGTTATCCAAATCCCCACCTTTAATCAGATTGTGCTGCAAAAGCATTTCCAACTCGCGCAGGAACACGAATGTCCGGCACGGGGCAATTTCTTTCGCAAAATCGGTTACTTTTTCAGAATAAGTAGCATACTGCATTTGCAAATAAGGAGAATCGTAAGCAACGACCAAATTTATATTATAGTCGGTATCCGGCAATAACGTGATTTTCGTCTGCCCGTCCTCGCTACAAAATTCCATTTGCTCTTTCACTGTAAAGTAGCGTCTATCCGCTTTTTGTTCTTCAAAACCTACTTTCTCTATCTCTTCCACGTAATATTTAGCACTACCGTCCAAGATCGGGAATTCTTCCCCGCTCAACTCGATCAGGCAGTTGTCAATTCCGCTCCCGTAAAGAGCTGCCATCGCATGCTCCATGGTGAACACGCACACGCCGTCTTTTTCAAGACAACTGGCACGATCCATTAATTTTACATATTCAGCCAAAGCTGGAATTTCAGGAGATCCCTCCAAATCCATTCGACGTATTCGATAGCCAAAGTTCTCTTCAGCTGGCTTAAAGGTCGCGGTCACCTGTTTCCCGGTATGCAAACCTTTTCCATTCAAAGAAAATTCACTCTTTAAAGTTCTTTGCTTTACTGACATTTTATTCTGATTTTAATTTATTTACTTCTTTCTCTAAATCTTTTATTTGCCCGTATAGCTCCGGTAATTTACGGAACATGACATAACATTTCTGGTATTTCGGATAATCGAATGCAGGCGATCCGCGCAGGACAGATTTTTCCGGTATGTTGGAAGTGATACCACTCTGGGCTGCAATCTGCGTCCCCGACCCGATATTCAAGTGACCGACAATTCCCACCTGCCCGCCGAACACGCAGTTCTCACCGACTTTTGTAGTCCCGGCAATCCCAGACTGGGCAGCGATAACCGTGTTACCTCCCACTACCACGTTATGTGCAATCTGGACTAAATTATCGAGTTTAACTCCTTTTTTAATAATCGTAGATCCCATGGTAGCCCGGTCGATACAAGTATTCGCACCGATCTCCACGTCGTCTTCCAGCAACACGTTACCGATCTGCGGGATTTTCTTGTAATGATCACCTTCCGGAGCGAATCCGAAACCGTCAGCTCCCAGTACCACTCCGGCATGAAGGATACAGGATTTCCCGACCACGCATCCCGTGTAAATCTTTACCCCGGCATAAATAATCGTGTTATCCCCGATAACCACACCGTCACCGATATAGGCCTGAGGATATATTTTCACGTTATTCCCGATTTTCGCACCTCTCCCTATATATGCAAATGCCCCGATGTAAGGTTTTTCCCCGATCGTGGCACTATCACTGATATAAGAAGGTTGTTCAATTCCTACTGGTTTCGGCTTCATATCATCATACATTTGCAGCAATGTTGCAATGGCATCATAAGCCGATTCCACCCGGATCAAAGTACAGGAATACTCGTGCGTGGGTTCGAATGTTTTATTCACTAACACGATCGATGCTTGCGTCGTGTAGATATAATGTTCGTATTTAGGATTAGCTAAAAAAGCCAACGTTCCCGGCTTTCCTTCCTCTATTTTAGATACGTTATTTACAGAAATCTCGGGGTCTCCATCGACAACCCCGCTTAATAGAGCTGCTATGTCCTTTGCTTTAAACTCCATAATTCAAAAAATTTCGGCAAACTTACAAATTTTATTTGGAACTATATAGAAAATGTGACAAATATGTTTCAATCCCATTATTTAAAAGCATACATATCAAGGCCTAAAGGCTTGTCTCCAACACGATTTCCATTGCCATGAAACCCCTTTCCCGGAAACGTTCGCACCGAAAAAAATATTCCGCCATCACCTATTTTCCACTGGAACTCTTTGGATTAAAAATAATTAATTGTATCTTTGCACTCGGTTATTAACAAACGAGGGGGCGATTAGTCCCCTCTTCTGTTATCTTAGATTAAAGAGTAGAATGAAAAGTACAGAGGAAATAAAAGACATTATCGAAACAATACTGCAGGGGACAGATTTGTTTCTGGTGGACTTGAAAGTATCTCCGGACAACTCGATCGAGGTCTACATCGACTCCCTGAAGGGCATTAACGTGGATTCCTGCGTAACCCTCAGCAAACAATTGGACGCAAAACTGGATCGAGATACCGAGGATTTCGAGTTAACCGTTTCGAGTGCCGGAATCGGTTATCCCTTCAAAGTAACCCAGCAATACGAAAAGAACCTGGGTAATCAAGTGGAGGTGAAACTGCAAAACGGGGGAAAACTACAGGGAATATTAAAATCCCATTCCAACACGGGAATCGTGATCGAATGTGAAGAAAAAGTGACCGTGGAAGGAAAGAAGAAGAAAAGCATCGTCAAAGTGGAGAAAGAGATTCATTTTACAGACATAAAGGAGGTTAAAGATATTGTTGTTTTCTAAATACATAAAATAAAAATGGAAGCCATTAATTTGATAGATTCATTCGCAGAATTTAAAGAGCTTAAAAATATTGACAGGGCAACCTTGATGAGAGTGTTGGAAGATATTTTCAGGAACATGCTTATCAAGCGTTACGGGACGGACGAGAATTTTGACATCATTATAAATATCGACAAGGGTGACTTGGAAATCTGGAGAAACCGCATCGTGGTAGAGGATGACGCCTTCGAAAACCCGAATACCCAAATTTCGCTGACGGAGGCAAAGAAAATCGATGCCGACTACGAGGTGGGAGAAGAGGTGACCGACGAGGTGAAATTCAAGGATTTCGGACGCCGTTCCGTGCTGGCTTTAAGACAAAACCTTTCAGCCCGGATTCTTGAACTGGAGAAAGATCACATCTTCACCAAATACAAAGAGAAAGTGGGCCAGATCGTGACCGGAGAGGTTTATCAGGTATGGAAAAAAGAGATTCTGGTTCTGGATGACGAAGGCAACGAACTGATTCTCCCGAAACAAGAGCAAATACCTAGCGATTTCTTCAAGAAAGGAGATACCATCCGGGCAGTCGTTATTCGCGTAGAAATGAGAAACGCTTCCCCGTACATTATTCTTTCCAGAACATCCCCCGTATTCCTTGAAAGATTGTTCGAGAACGAGGTACCGGAAATATTCGATGGCTTGATCACGATTAAAAACGTGGTACGTGTCCCGGGAGAACGCGCCAAAGTGGCCGTGGAATCATACGATGACCGTATCGACCCAGTGGGAGCTTGTGTCGGAATGAAAGGTTCACGTATTCACGGTATCGTTCGGGAACTGAGAAACGAAAATATAGACGTGATTAACTACACGAATAACATCCAACTATACATCACCCGTGCGTTGAACCCGGCCAAGATCAACAAGATCGAAATGGACGAGGAAAACAAGAGAGCGAACGTTTACCTGAACCCGGAGGAAGTTTCCTTGGCTATCGGTAAAGGCGGTTTGAACATCAAACTGGCCAGCCAGCTCACGGGCTACGAGATCGATGTTTATCGTGAACTTGAAACCGCAGAGGAAGAAGACGTTAACCTAGAAGAATTCTCCGACGAGATCGAACCATGGGTAATCGAGGAACTGAAACGCGTGGGTTGTGACACGGCAAAGAGCGTGTTAGAGTTAAGTGAATCAGAATTAGAGAGCAGGACTGATCTTGAGATAGAGACCATCAGGGATGTTCTCAAAATATTAAGAGCCGAATTTGAATAAGGAACGCTCAAGGTTATAATGCTTGTAAAATAAAATCTTAATATGGCAGTTAGACTAAGTAAAGTTGCTAGAGAATTTAACGTAGGTTTGTCCACGATAGTGGATTACCTGCAGGAAAAGGGGATTAAGATTTCATCTGATCCAAATGCGAAATTAACAGATGACCAGTACGCTTTGGTAGCGAAAGAGTTTTCTACCGATAGCGAGGCTAAAAAAGAATCCAATCGGGTAGATTTAAAAAATACACGGTTAAAAAAAGAAACGGTTACCATTGATAATATGAACAATGGTACGGAGGAACACGCTCCGGAATTTATATCTATAAAGGACGAGATTAAACTGGAAAATAAAATTAAGGTCGTAGATCACATCGACCTGAACAGACTGAATAAGCAACAGAAACCGGAAGAGAAGGTTGAAGAGGTAAAAGAGGTGAAGATCGAAGAAAAGAAAGAAGAGAAACCGGCAGAACCTCAGGTAAAAGAAACTCCCGTAATTGCACAAAAGCAAGAACGGGAAGAAACACAGGCTCCTGTTGCCAGACCTCCGAAAACAATCATCAAACAACCGAAAGTTGAAACCCGTCAAGAGGAAAAAGCCCCGTCTGAAGATCATTCCAACAGAGCCGACAGAGAAGTGAGCTACAAATCACCGACTCCGGCGATTAAAGACGTGAAGGTTGTCGGGACAATCGATCTGGATGCGATCAACCAGCGTACCCGGCCCCCGAAGAAGAGTAAACAGGAAAGAGAAAGGGACAAACGGGAACTCAAGAAAAAATCTTTGGTTCCTCCCAAGAATACGGATGACATCGTGATCAAGAAAAACGTCGTAATAAACGAGGTCGAGGATGATTCTGAAGAATCGGAAACTCGTAAAAAAAGGAAACGTATTCTGAAAAAAGACGAGAAAATCAACATTGAAGCTTCTAAAACCGCCAAACAGGAAGAGAGCAAGAAGAAAATAAAGAAGATAAAGAAAAAGAAAGCCAGCAAGGCTGAAATTTCTGAAGAAGACGTACAAAAACAAATCAAAGACACGTTTGCCCGTTTGGGGAACAAGGGAAAAACCAAGAGTTCCAAGCACCGGAGAGACAAGCGAGATGCCGTACACCAGAAGATGCAGGCTGAAATGGAGCAGGCAGAGTTAGAAAAGAGTATCCTTAAACTCACGGAATTCGTTACGGTTAGCGAGTTAGCAACCATGATGGATATTTCCGTGGCAGATATTATCTCGACTTGTATGTCTTTGGGCTTGTTCGTGTCCATCAACCAACGTCTAGATGCTGAAACCATTAATATCGTGGCAGAAGAATTCGGATTCGATGTCGAATTCGTGAGCGTGGATATTCAGGAGGCCATTGACGAGGATGAAGACGAACAGGAAGAACACGTGGAATCCCGTCCGCCGATCGTGACTGTTATGGGACACGTTGACCACGGTAAAACATCTTTACTGGACTATATCCGTAAAGCAAACGTGATTGCCGGAGAGGCAGGAGGAATCACCCAGCACATCGGTGCTTACAGCGTGAAACTTGCTGACGGTAGAACCGTGACCTTCCTAGATACCCCGGGACACGAGGCGTTTACGGCCATGCGTGCCAGAGGTGCCCAAGTAACGGATATTGCCATCATCATTATTGCAGCCGATGATAACGTCATGCCGCAAACCGTTGAGGCCATCAATCATGCCAGTGCTGCCGGAGTACCCATTGTATTCGCGATAAACAAAATTGATAAACCGGGAGCTAACCCCGACAAGATCCGGGAAGAACTGGCCGCCATGAACTACCTCGTAGAAGAATGGGGTGGTAAATACCAATGTCAGGAAATCTCAGCCAAGAAAGGCTTGAATGTAGAAGAACTTCTGGAGAAAGTATTACTTGAGGCAGAAATCCTAGAGTTAAAGGCTAACCCGAAACGGAAAGCGATCGGTTCAATCATCGAGTCCTCGCTGGATAAAGGACGGGGTTACGTGGCAACCGTACTCGTACAAAGCGGAACGTTACGCGTAGGAGACGTGGTACTCGCCGGACAATATTTCGGACACGTGAAAGCCATGTTCAACGAACGCGGAAGTAAAATGGAAGAGGCCGGACCATCCTGCCCGGCATTGATTCTCGGTTTGAACGGGGCTCCACAGGCCGGAGACAAATTCAACGTCATGGGTAACGAGAAAGACGCCCGTGCCTTGGCTAACAAACGGGAACAGTTACAACGCGAGCAGGGATTGCGTACCCAGAAACATATCACGCTGGACGAAATTGGCAGACGTATTGCCATCGGAAACTTCCAAGAGTTGAACATCATCGTGAAAGGAGACGTGGACGGTTCTATCGAGGCTTTGTCCGACTCTCTGATCAAGTTGTCGACCCCGGAAATCCAAGTGAACGTGATCCACAAAGCCGTGGGACAAATTTCCGAAGGCGATGTTATGTTGGCTGCCGCATCGAACGCTATCATCATCGGATTCCAAGTTCGTCCTTCGATGGGTGCCAGAAAGCTGGCAGAGAAAGAGGAAATCGACATTCGACTTTACTCTATTATCTACACGGCGATCGAGGAAATCAAATCCGCCATGGAAGGTATGTTATCCCCGGAATTCAAGGAAGAGATCACCTCGACCGTGGAAGTGCTTGAAACATTCAAGATTTCCAAGGTGGGAACGATTGCCGGATGTATCGTGAGAGACGGAAAGATTACCCGTTCTTCAAAAGTGCGCGTGATTCGGGATGGTATCGTGATCTTCACCGGAGAATTGGGATCATTGAAACGTTTCAAGGACGACGTGAAAGAAGTTTCCAAAGGATTCGAGTGTGGTTTGAACATCAATAATTACAACGATATTCAGACAGGAGATTTTGTCGAAAGTTTCGAAGAAGTGGCCGTGAAAAAAACATTATAAAAAATTTAACAATAAGCTAACATAGTTTCTCTCGATAATTTTGTACTTTGCATCACTAAATTTTAGAGAGAAATTATTTTAAAAACTAATTTAATTTATTCATGAAAAGACTATTAATTCTTACGGCAATATTAACCTTAATGGTTGGGGCTGCAAATTCACAGGTATTAAAACCAGTGAAATGGCAAATTTCTTTCAAAAAAGTAAGCGAAGGTGTTTATGACATTATCTGCAAAGCTACTATTGAAAGCGGATGGCATCTGTACGATACCAAATTACCGGAAAACGGACCTCTTCCCACAACATTCAACTTAGATGAAGACGAGACGAAAGACATTGAATTAGTAGGAGAATTTAAAGCAACTACAGAAGCTAAAACTGAAAAGAGCGAAGCCTTCAACATGGAATTGAAATATTTCGAAGGAACCGTGACTTTCGTACAACGGGTGAAACTGAAAAAAGACAAAGCTAAATTGGTAGGCTACGTAGAATACATGTCTTGCTCTGGCGGACAATGTATCCCTCCTGCCGAAGAAGAATTTGAATTCGAATTAACGAAATAATCAAAAGGCCGTCTTCGGACGGCTTTTTTTATCCCCCTTCCCCATTGATCAACTCGAAAGAATTAAAAATACATGTATCTCGACCGAATTCTCTTGTTCTGTATCATCTTCTTGTTGTTCACGTCTTGCAAAGAGAAGAAACCACCCGTTCAAACCGATTACTCGCTGGAAATTCCTCACACGTCACAAACATTGACCCTCTTGTTTTGCGGGGACATCATCCAACACCTTCCGCAAATATACAGCGCTCACGAACCATCGGAAAAAGACTACAAGTACCAGAAATGTTTCAAGTACATCGCTCCTTATTGGGCGGATGCCGATTTCGTCATTGCCAACCTGGAAACAACCCTTGGAAATAAAGACTTTTCCGGTTACCCCCGATTCTGTTCACCTTGGCAAATCGCCCGGGACCTTCATCAACTGGGAGTAACAACCTTTGTTACCGCCAACAACCATAGCTGTGACCAACTCGGGAAAGGGATCACCAATACCATCTATTATTTGGACTCATTAGGAATCCCACACACGGGAACATTCACAGATACCCTCAATTACAAAAAGAGACACCCGCTCTATCTTCAGAAAGACGGTTTCAAAATAGCATTACTCAACTACACGTACGGGACAAATGGCCTCCCCGTTCCGAAAGGTTTTGTCGTCCCGCACATTGACACGACCACCATAAAACAAGACATCCAACTAGCTCGCCGGGACACGGCCACCAACATCATTGCCTTCATGCACTGGGGGTATGAATACCATAACTTTCCGAACAAGGAACAGCGGGCATTAAGTAAATGGTTGCATGAACAAGGAGCTGATATGGTCATCGGTTCACACCCCCACGTGGTCCAGCCGATAGAATATTATACCTCGGACAAAGATACACTAGGCGTTACCGTTTTCTCTCTGGGTAACTTTATTTCCAACCAATCCCAACAAGGAACAGAAGGAGGAATATGTATTCGCGTGACTTTAACGAAACCCCGGAACCATCCTGTACGTTATCAAATGGAGCCGATTAAATTTTACATGTACCGTCCCTACGAGGAAGGGCGGCGACGTTATTACGTGGTACCGGAAAATTTGGCAGACAGTGTTATAAAAGATTTTCACCTGACGAAAAGCAAGAGTTTCTTCAAGAAAACAGATACAATACTGAAATCAACCAAAACTTTTAGTTTTTAGCTTTCCGGTTTTCACTTACATATTTATATATTTGTATGACCTTAAAATAACATGAAGATGAAACTAGCAGTAATCGCACATGACGGGAAAAAAGCAGATATGGTTGCTTTCCTGAACAGACATTATGAATTCATGCATTCGGCAAACATCGAGATCATTGCTACCGGGACTACCGGAAAACATGCACAGGATGCCGGGTTAAAAGTTGAACGCCTTCTTTCCGGTCCACTCGGGGGAGATGCCCAGATTGCAGCACAAGTGGCAGAACATAAAGTACAAATGGTCCTGTTCTTCCGTGACCCGCTTGGGAAACACCCTCACGAACCGGACGTGCAAATGTTAATGCGCGTATGTGACGTTCACAATGTTCCATTGGCAACGAACCCGGCATCTGCGGAATTGATGCTGAAAGGTTTCGAGAAACAGATGCAGAAATAGTTAATGTTTTATTAAACTTTGTGTGAAGATTTGCAAATCCGCACACAAAAAACTATGTTTGTATCGATTAAAGGTTTGTAAACCATGAGGAAACGACAGATAGCTATTATCCCGCTTATTTTTGCTAGCATGATTATGCTACTGTCGTCTATTATGCCTCATCATCACCACGGTAAATTAATCTGTTTCACGCCTACACATGAACACAGTTCGTTCATCGAAAAAGCATGTAACCACGAACATGACTCAACTCCTACCGAGGGTGAATGTGAGGTCAGATTATTATTCCAGACAAGCATTGTAAAACAACATCATGACGAGTGCAATTGTTGTCCGAATATCATTCCGGATCAACCATTCCAATCCATACTGACCCTTGCCGGGTTAGATCACTCGTTATTACTTCTCGGAGTACCAAAAGAAGTTCCACCCATATTTTACCGGGAACGTCTCCACCCGATCACGTGGAGCGTCACCTCTGCCGGCAGGGCTCCTCCTACCGTAATAGCTTAAATATAGAATTACTCGCCCGGCGTGAACCGGACAATTATTATTTATTGTTTTATTCTCAACATTAAATCACTTATTCATGAGAACAATTATTTATGCTATTACAATATTAGCGATCTCCTTATGGGGGTGCAAAAACCAAACATCACAAGATAAACACACTCACTCCGCAACGGAGACTCACGCAGGACACGACCATGAAGGACATGACCATAGCCACGAAGGACATGATCATGAACACGAGGGACATGATCACGAACATGAGGGACACGATCATGAACATGAAACCGGGGAGGAACATGCCGGTCACAGTCACGAAAGTGAAGAAACAAAACACAGTGACGAGATCATTTTCCCGAAAGCACAAGCAGCAAAAACCACTTTCGAAGTACGGGAAATTCAACCCGCCTCTTTTAACCAAGTAGTTAAAACAACGGGACAAGTGCTTGCCGCTCCCGGTGATGAGGCTGTTATCGTCGCTACCAGCAATGGCGTCGTTTCTTTCTCTTCCAACAAATTAACGGAAGGGACAAAGGTTCAAAAAGGACAATCCCTATTCCAGATTTCTTCAAAAGACATTGCGGAAGGAGATTACTACACGAAAGTAAAAGCAACTTACGAGGCAGCTAAAGCCAGCTATGACCGTGCCGAGGCTCTTGTAAAGGACAAAATCATATCTCAAAAAGAATTTGAAAGTATCAAACTGGAATTCGAGAACGCGAAAACAGCTTATGACGCCGTATCCAATAACAAAACGGCAAAAGGAGTCAGTGTAAACGCCCCGATCAACGGACACATGAAAAACATTCTTGTAAAAGAAGGAGAATACATCACGGTAGGTCAACCGATAGCAACGGTTTCTCAAAATCAGCGTTTAGTACTCCGGGCCGAAGTATCCCAAAGATACTACAATGCCATGCAATCCGTAAAGAGTGCTAATTTCAAGACTCCGTACGATAATAAAGTTTACTCCTTGGAAGACTTGAACGGACGCTTACTTTCTTTCGGAAAAACTTCCAACGAGAATTCATTCTTTATCCCCGTATCTTTCGAATTTGACAATAAAGGCGAAGTGATCCCGGAATCCTTCGTAGAAGTATATCTTATTTCAGCCCCGATTGAAAACACGTTATCCATCCCCGTATCCGCGTTAACCAACGAGATGGGAATCCACTACGTGTACGTGCAAATTGACGAGGAAGGCTACCGCAAACAAGAAGTGGCATTGGGTGCCAACAATGGTAAAGAGGTACAGATCATCAAAGGCCTGCACCCCGGAGACCGTGTCGTAACCAAAGGAGCCTACCAAGTCAAAATGGCCTCCGCATCCGGAGCAATTCCTCACGGACATAGCCATGAACACTAAAAAATTGAAAATGGAGAATTGAAAATTGAAAATGAAAGTATTCAATCACTTCATTCCTCAATCTAAAAACTAAAAGTTGAAATCTAAAATTAATCGCGGATGCTGAATAAGATTATACAATATTCATTACATAACCGGCTGGTGGTAATGATCGCGTCGATAGCTTTGCTCCTATGGGGGTCCTACACGGCGCATAAAATGGAAGTGGATGTATTCCCGGATTTGAACGCGCCCACGGTGGTAGTTATGACCGAGGCGCAAGGAATGGCTCCCGAAGAGGTGGAGCGTATGGTAACCTTCCCGATCGAAACGGCTGTCAATGGAGCCACGGACGTGAAAAGTGTACGTTCATCCTCTACAACCGGATTTTCGGTAGTCTGGGTACAATTTGATTGGGGTACCAATATTTACACGGCCCGTCAGATCGTGTCTGAAAAACTATCCACGTTGGGAGATGTTTTACCGAGTAACGTGGGGCAACCCACCCTTGGACCGCAATCTTCCATCTTGGGAGAAATGATGATTTTCGGGTTAACTGCCGACAGTACTTCTTTACAGGATTTACGGACGATTGCCGACTGGACAATCCGGCCCCGTTTGTTATCCACGGGTGGAGTTGCACAGGTAGCCGTGATCGGTGGTGACATCAAGGAATACCAGATTCTTCTTGATCCCGCACGGATGAAACATTACGGGATCAGCATGGATGAAGTATTGACCGTCGTGGATAACATGAATCAGAACTCCACGGGAGGTATTCTATACGAATATGGTAACGAGTACATCGTGCAAGGTCTTTTGGCAACAAATGACGTGGAAGAAATCGGTAAAGGTGTGGTAAAAACCGTGAACAACGTTCCGGTTCTATTATCAGACATCGCAACCGTACAAATCGGACCGAAAGAACCGAAACTGGGTCTTGCCTCCGAAAGAGCAAAACCTGCCGTACTGGTAACTATCACGAAACAACCGAACACGAACACACTGGAGTTAACCGATAAACTGGATCAGGCCATCGTGGACCTGCAAAAGACATTACCGTCTGACGTGAAAATCTCGTCCGACATATTCCGTCAATCCCGCTTTATCGAAAGTTCTATCTCTAACATACAGAAAGCACTATTCGAAGGGGCCATTTTCGTTGTTATCGTGCTTTTCTTCTTCTTAATGAACGTGCGTACCACGATTATTTCGCTAGTTGCTCTCCCCCTATCCTTACTGGTTGCCATCCTAACCCTTCATGGGCTTGGCTTGACGATTAACACGATGAGTTTAGGAGGACTTGCCATTGCCATCGGTTCACTCGTGGATGATGCCATTGTCGACGTGGAGAACGTGTACAAGCGCTTACGGGAAAATCAATTAAAGCCCGCGGAAGAAAGACTTTCCTCGCTGAAAGTCGTGTTCGAGGCTTCCCGCGAAGTACGTATGCCGATTTTGAACTCGACACTAATCATCGTGGCCTGTTTCTTGCCCTTATTCTTCCTTTCCGGAATGGAAGGACGTATGTTGATCCCGCTGGGAATCGCATTCATCGTGGCCCTGTTCGCCTCAACCGTGGTGGCATTGACTTTGACCCCGGTATTATGTAGCTATATGCTAACGACTAAAAGAGCATTGAAACAAAACGAAAAAGAACCTTTTGTATCCCGTACCTTAAAAGTATGGTATAAAAAAGCATTGGAATGGGCTCTCCGTTATAAAAAAATAGTTATCGGGACCAGTGCCGCCCTGTTAATCTTCACGATTGTCATCATGACCGGATTGGGACGTAGTTTCCTGCCCCCATTCAACGAAGGATCACTCACGATTAACATCAGTACCATGCCGGGAGTTTCCTTGGAAGAATCTGATAATATGGGACGTATGGCAGAAAAGATTCTTCTGGACATTCCGGAAATACAAACCGTGGCCCGCAAAACCGGACGTGCAGAATTGGATGAACACGCCCTTGGAGTAAACGTATCTGAAATGGAAGCTCCTTTCGAACTGGATAAACGTTCCCGGGATGAATTCTTGGCTGACGTACGTCAACGACTGGGAGAATTAAAGGGAGTGAACATCGAAATCGGTCAGCCAATCTCCCACCGTATTGACGCCATGCTTTCCGGTACAAAAGCGAATATCGCCATCAAACTATTCGGAAACGACTTGAATAAACTATATAACATCGGTGGACAAATTAAAGAGGCCATCCAGGGAATTGACGGAATTGCCGATCTAACCTTGGAACAACAAATTGAACGTCCCCAATTGCAGATCAAACCCAAACGGGATATGCTCGCTAAATACGGTATCCCTCTGCCTGAATTCTCGGAATTCATTAACGTGGCTCTTTCCGGTAAAGTCGTGTCACAAGTCTATGAAGGCGGTAAAGTGTTCGACCTCACCGTAAAAGTACATGATGATGACAAAGCTAACATGGAACAGATTGGTAATTTAATGATTGATGCCAACGGACAGAAAGTACCACTTCACTACGTGGCTGAAATCCTTCCCTTGGTAGGTCCGAATACCATCAGCCGGGAAAACGTGCAACGGAAAATCGTTGTTTCCGCCAATGTTGCCGGACGTGACTTGAACGGTGTGGTAAAAGACATCCAAAAAACAGTAGGGGAACAAATTACCCTGCCGGAAGGTTACCACGTGGAATACGGTGGACAATTCGAAAGCGAACAAGCTGCATCCCGCACGTTGTTCCTAACCTCGGTAATTTCCATATTATTGATCTTCTTATTATTGTTCAACGAGTTCCACAGTATGCCGTTATCCGGTATCATCATGTTGAACTTACCGTTGGCAATTATCGGAGGAGTACTAAGTATCTGGTTTACATCGGGAATCATCAGTATTCCGGCCATCATCGGGTTTATCTCCCTGTTCGGAATCGCTACCCGAAACGGTATATTACTCGTGTCTCACTACAATCACCTGCGCTCGGAGGGTATGTCCTTGCATGATAGCGTTGTTCATGGTTCACTTGACCGGTTGAACCCGATCTTGATGACAGCCTTGACTTCCGCTTTAGCCTTGATTCCGTTAGCCGTAGGCGGTGACCTTCCGGGTAATGAAATCCAAAGCCCCATGGCTCAGGTCATTCTAGGTGGATTATTAAGCTCTACTTTATTAAACGGTTTTGTCGTTCCGATCATGTACTTGTTACTTAATCACAAACAAAAAGAGATCGAGAACTTAGAAATGTAACCTTTTGAAAATAAAGAAATGAAAACATATAAATTGTACATACTCGGATGGATGCTTTTGGGTACTCTCACCACGAGAGCCCAAAATAGCATCGATCAAGTGCTGAAAAGCATTGAAACCAACAACAAGTCATTGCAAGCTAACACGAAAATGACCGATGCTCAAAAGTTGGAGGCCCAAACCGGAAAGTTCCTTGCCAACCCCTCGGTGGAATGGGAACAGATGTGGGGTAACCGCAACAATCCCGGTTCGGAGTACACGTTGACGGTAAAACAATCGCTGGATTTCCCAACGACCTACTCGAACAAAAACAAACTGGCAAATTTAAAAGCAAACACGATCGGTTTTCAATCCGCCGCCTATCGCCAACAATTGCTTTTAAATGCCAAACAGACTTGTATAGAGATCATCTACTTGCGGAAACAAAAGAGCCTCTTGGACGAACGATTAGCTAATGCAGAAACCATGTTCGCTCTCTACAAAAAGCGGTTTGAATCCGGTGACGCGAACCAATTGGAATTAAATAAAATCCAGTTGGAATTATTGAATGCCCAAAATCAAAGCCGCTTGAACAAAGCCGCTTTAACCGCTGCCGAAGAGCAACTTCGCAATTTTAACGGGGGGAACCCGATCACGTTTGACGCAACGGACTACCCGACGGGAGAAGAACTCATCAATTTTGACCAATTACAAGCTGCCTTCATGGAGGCTGACCCGAATTTGAAAAGCCTTACCGGAGATCAAGAGATTGCCAACCGGGAAGTGAAATTAAGTCGTTCCCTTACCTTACCGAAATTCGATGTCGGGTACAAACGCAATGCAGCCAAAGATCACGTGGCCTCTAATGGATTTATGGTAGGAGTATCTATCCCCCTGTTCGAGAACAAGAACACGGTGAAAAAAGCAAAAGCACAAGCTGAATTTGCCACGGCCTCATTGGAAGACAATCGCTTGAATTTGAAAACGAATCTTCAACAGCTTTACCAACAAGCCGAGGCATTACAGATTTCTCGCGCCGATTATGCCAAAGTATTGGAACAACAACGTAATATCGAATTACTCAACAAGGCTCTCAATGCCGGACAACTTTCCGTGATTGACTATTTCACGGAACTCACGACAATCTATGATAGTCACCAAAGTTATCTGGATGTAGAAAAAGAATATCACAGTATATTAGCTCAATTGTATCAATACAAGCTATAAGTATAAAACCTAATGCAAAGAAAAGGGACTCGTTATCGGGTCCCTTTTTGAATATCTTGTTCTCATCTCTCAAGAAACAGTTCGTCCATTTGCCTCAGAACGACTCCTTTTTCCGCCAAGCGTTCTGCACTATTGTGTCCCCCGGCATACAATCTGCAATCAAACCCCAAGGTCTCCGCAACCTCTGCATCATGTAGTGTATCACCGACCATAACCGTCTCTCCCGGGACGATCGGGAACATCCGTAACATCTCCTCCCCTCGTGCAACCTTCCCATCCGCGTAAATATTATTTGATCCGCAAACTCCCTCGAAATATTCCCGAATACCGAATCGCTCCAACATTCCGGTCAGCAAATCTTCTTGCAACGCGGATAATATATATTGTCGTATGCCTTTTTTCTTTATTCCCTCCAGCACCGGAATAATCCCGGGAGTCAGCTCCACGTTCTTCGCCAGATCATTATAAATGTTCACGAAATCCCTCGACACGGCCTCCCAGTCATCCTGCGTGAAATCAAACCCGATCGATTCATAATAAGGCTTCACGGGAAACCCGAAAATCGATCGGTATTCTTCCACCGTCAACTTCCCCAAATGCTTCCGTTCCAACATCACGTTAATCGTATCCACGCTAATTTTCACATCATCCAATAACGTCCCGTTCCAATCCCAAACCACATTCTTGTATTCCATATCATTCATTATTTCTGCATTTAAACGGCCATTACACCACGTGTAAATCTTTCTCGACAAAGGTAATCATTTCCCGTTTGAATTGAAAAACGGAGTTCGAGTAATGATCTATTCATGCAAAACGAGTATCCTGACAAATTTCATGATTTACACAATAATCATCATGTTATTATTTACTCATACAAATGTTAACTTCTACTATCTATCTCTAATTTTTTATTATTGCAATAGAAGCGGAATAGGACAGGAATGGGAGCGGAATGGGAGCGGCTTACTTTATGATAACACAATGATAGCATTTAAATAACATTATTTTACATTAATTCAAAATCAACTTTTGACAAACCTCATCAAAATTAAGTATCGCTCCCGGCTCATTTCCCATTACACGGGCCTCCAGCATGTTTACTCGTTTTCCTCGGGATGAAATGCCTCGATTCCCGTCCATCCTAACCGTTGACGAGCCACGTTCTCCGGGAATATCCGATAAACCACATCTGCCTCACTACCCAACGTTCCATCCGCATTGAATAATTCCACGTGCATCTTTGCCAAACGGGTACTTTGTTCCACGATACGGGAACGCAGGAATATTTCTCCCCGATCGGAATAAACGGTAGCACGATATTTCGTTGTTAATTCAACCGTGACTCCCGCACTTTTCACTTTAGCAAAAACATTCCAACACGCAATTTCATCCATCAAAGTTGCCTGTATTCCCCCGTGTAACACGTGAAAAAAACCTTGAAATTCAGGTCGGGGCATCCAATGACAAGTAATATATTCCCCTTCTTCATAGAATTCACAGCGCAAACCATGTTCATTGCCGGATGCACAACCGAAACAATTATATCCCTCGTGTTGCTCGTAAGCGTTGTATAGTTTTTTTCTTTCCATCTTCTGATAAAAAAAGGGACGTGGTCGCGTCCCTCATGATAAATTGTCTAATATTTTTACAAATTGCTATTAATCAGCTTAGCACAAACTTCCATTTCCTCTTTCGGGAATTGTTTCTTCGGGTTAGAGAAATTCAACTCGTTGCCTTCAACCAAAGGAACCAAGTGAATATGAGCATGTGGAACATCCAAGCCCAGCACGGCTACCCCCACACGTTGGCAGGGAACACTCTTCTTAATTGCTTTTGCCACCTTTTTGGCAAACACCATCATCCCGGCTAATTCCTCATCCGTCAAGTCAAACAAATAGTCTTCTTCTCTCTTTGGAACCACTAACGTGTGTCCCTTCTGCATGGGATTAATATCCAAGAATGCATAGTAATTTTCATCCTCAGCCACCTTGTAAGATGGAATCTCCCCGTTAATAATCATCGTGAAAATTGAAGCCATAATCTATTTTAGATTTTAAATTTTAAATTTTAGATTCTAAATTCCCAACCCCACCGACTTTCATTTTCAATTCTCCATTTTCAATTTTCAATTAAATTGAAATGTCCATGATCTCAAACTCCATCAATCCTGCCGGCACTTGCACCTCAACCTTATCCCCTAGCTTTTTACCGATCAAAGCTTTAGCGATAGGAGTGGTGATCGACAACTTACCAGCCTTGAAATCAGCCTCGCTTTCTGACACCAAAGTATAAGTCATCGTTGCCTTTGTCTTTATATTTTTGATCGTCACTTTATTCAATATCTGAACTTTTGACGTGTCGATCTGTGACTCGTCAATGATCCGGCAATTGGAAATTATATCTTGTAGCTGGGCGATTTTAGCCTCCAGCAATCCCTGGGCATCTTTCGCCGCATCATACTCTGCATTCTCGGAGATATCTCCTTTTTCGATGGCTTCTCCAATTGCCTTAGAAATCTTAGGGCGCTCTACATTCTGCAGATTGTCCAGTTCATCCTGCAATTTTTTCAGCCCTTCTTTGGTTACATAAGATACCTTCTTTGTCATAATTGTTATATTAAGATCTTGATTTGTACATAAAAAAATAAATGACACTTATCCTCCAATAAGTGCCTTTATCTAGTTAAGAATTCCATTCTCTCTGGAATCCTCACCTCCTGAAGACAAAATTAGGACCTTTTTTTGAATAAAACAATTTTTCCCCACAAATATTTTTATTTAAAAAATTCGATGCCATTTATCTGATACAGAAAAAACTATCTTTCCCACTCTACAAGCAGGAAAGGGAGGGTCACTTAAAAATCATTCGATCCCGTTTTTATCATTTCCCGGTATATAAATAGCGTCAAGGCAAGTAATCTTCCCGGATATTTTGCATCGCTGCAAACAAATTGCTCCGGGCATGAGGAGAGATCATTTCCATTTGGTCAAGCAACTTACTCACGGCATCCCGGTTCGTTGCCTTTTCATGGGGGCAATGCTTTTTTTGCTTTTTAAACTGCCGCATTTCGGCATATCGTGAAGTCTCGTCATTCGAAAGATAGATTAATGGACGAATAAGCGTGAACGTATTCTTGAACATTTCCAACCGGGCAGGCATACTGCAAATCGTTCCGTTGAACATCATGCTCATCAAAAGACTTTCCACGGCATCATCCCGGTGATGGCCCAAGGCCAGTTTCTTACAATCATGCTCTTTGGCAATATCGAAAAGCATCTTGCGCCGATGCCATGAACACACGAAACAAGCCGGTTTCTTGGGATTCACCGTCGTGTCCACCCGAATCGTCCGGTAAACATACTCCACCCCCAAACGTTCACAAAACGCTCGCAAGTAATCGCTGTCCACTTCGTAAGCGACATCCTCCACCGCGATATGAGCCGCTATGACCGTGTAATTTTGTTTCGGGTCCTTGGCGCGCATGGCCAACACTTCCAACAAGGCCAATGAATCCTTCCCGCCCGAAACTCCTACCAAAATCCGGTCCCCGTCCTCTATTAAATTATAATCATGTATCGCTTTCCCCACCTTTCGAAAGAAATCCCGGGTAAATACTTTATCTTGTTTTTCTTCTGTTATCATTCTCTTCTACGTATAATTTCCCTGCCTCTGTTGTTATGTATTTTTGGTTCCGGTCATTCGGGTTTTCCGGTATTGTTCGAGCCAGCAATCCAAGCGTAACTAACCCAGTTACATGTGACTTCCTATTTTTCGAATGATTAATTACGCCTAAATAATCTAATATTTCTTTACTAGTTCTTGGCTCCAAGCAAAAATACAATATATCTACTTGCCTTTTTCCTAAATATACCTCTCCTTTTTCTTGGACACTTTCTTGGACACTTTCTTGGACACTTTCTTGGACACTTTCACTGACACTTTCACTGACACTTTCACTGACACTTTCACTGACACTCGTGTATTCCCGATACAACTCGACATCCACGAAATCTCCTTTTTCAGTAATCAACGGTTTTGCAACCCCGGCCTCTTCGCACCATGAAAATATCCTCTTTATTCCACTGCCCCATTGTTCGATATAGTCCAACTCTTTAAACACACGGGCTATCGCCTTGTTTCTCGTTTCAGAGCGTCCTGCAAGCACGTCCTCAATCGTAATCGAACTCGGGAAACCTCCGGGGGAAACAATATTCACGATGTCATCATAAATACCGACTTTTATATCCCGCCCTAAATTAATATAGTCCCTATGTACATAAGCGTTCAATATAACTTCCCGAATCGCCTCCATCGGGATCTCGTACCGATCTTCCCGTTGTAACCCTTTAATCACTCCCGCCAAATGGAGATGGTTTTTTATAAACATCTCGACTTGATCCAATTGAGAAAAAAGGTCTCCCGAATATTCCTTCTTATCAATAAATGATCCCATGGTCGTTCCCTTAAAACGGGCACACTTCACGGTGGCATTTTCCCGTACCCCTAACAAAATTAACAAAGCTTGTGAAGGATACAAATGCCCATGTTCTTCTTGGACGAGTTTCAGACTTTTCAACTTCTCTATATCAAGGATCTTCCCCCTCGCCTCGAACCTTTTCTGCAACGGGGTCAAATCCAGACTATCAAAAGACGTGTCAAAACAGATCTCCTCGTCAAAACTTCTATTTATTCTTTGCCGCTCCAAATCGATCACGGTCTCCACGTCTGCTTTACGGTTAGAACTTCCTATCCGCACGTAAGTACCATGATTTCGCCCTTCTTTTTTCAAATAGTAAGGCAACAGATTCCCACGATAGACCTCTATTATAAACAATAACTTTCCATCCACGTTTATCGTGTAAAATTCGGGAAGAATATTCGGGTAACATAAATCATAGATAATGGATGCCACTCTATCCTGCAATTCAAAAATATCCACGTCGGGGTCAATGCCTTTTATTGTTCTGTCGTCTCCAACCCCGATAATTAATTGCCCCCCGCTAGTATTAGAGAATGCAATAACAGTTTTCGCTATTTTATCCCCTTGCGGCAGGATTTCTTTAAATTCCAAGACTTTACTCTCCCCCGCTGATATTTTATCCTGCAAACGTGTGTCCATACGGTTATGATTTACTTCTTTCATGCAAATTTAAGAATTCCACGCCACATATTGTTGCTCTCTCACAAATATTTGTAAATTTGAACCCTCAATCTAAAAACACAGCCATTATGCTAAAGAAAGTGCCGCACACCTACACCATTGTATTTTCAATCATTATCATCTGTGCTATCCTAACTTGGATCATTCCGGGTGGGGAATATGCCCGGGAAACCGTCGATGTCAATGGAGTGGAACGTACTGTAATCGTGAACGATTCATTCCACGAGGTGGCCAAAAGCCCGCAAACGTGGCAGGTGTTTTCGGCCCTTTTCAACGGATTCGAGAAACAAGCCGGAATTATCGCTTTTATCCTAATCATCGGGGGTGCTTTCTGGATCATGAATAACAGCAAGGCCATTGACGTGGGAATTTTCTCCTTCTTACGCTCCACTCAGAAACTCGAACATATCGGGATTATCCGTAAACTAGGGGTCAATAACATCATTATCACCATGGTCATGCTCCTGTTCAGTTGTTTTGGGGCGATCTTCGGGATGAGCGAGGAAACGCTGGCTTTTGTCATTATTATTGTTCCTTTGGCCATATCCATGGGTTACGATTCTCTCACGGGAGTATGTATGGTCTACGTCGCCGCCCATGTCGGGTTCGCGGGTGCTATTCTGAATCCCTTCACGATCGGCATCGCACAAGGATTATCAGACCTACCGCTATTCTCCGGGTTTGAATACCGGGTTTTCTGCTGGGCCATCCTCAACGTGATCATGATTGCTTGGGTACTACGCTACGCGGCAAAAGTCAAAAAGAATCCCAAAGCCTCTCTCGTGTACAACTTGGATAGCCATTGGAGACAGGAAAAAGTGGACAACACGCAGGAAATTGAATATAAAAGTTACACCTCATCTTGGGTAGTTTATCTTTTTATCCTCTCCGGACTTGTACTCTTCTCCTGTTATTTCCCCCGCACGACACTATCCATCGGGGAACATTCCAGTCTGACCACGTTTGTTGTTCCGGTATTAACCGTGCTATTTGCCTTGATCGGATATTTTTCTTTACGGAAATCTTTCCACTTTTTCATCTTGACGATCCTAGGGTTCACGATTCTTTTCCTAATCGTGGGAGTGATGGGCTACGGGTGGTATCTGCCCGAAATATCCGGATTATTCCTTGCCATGGGAATCCTTTCCGGTTTTGCAGCAAAAGAAAATGCAGATAGTATTGTCAAGCTCTTTATCGCGGGAGTAAAAGATATTCTTTCTGCCGCGCTGGTAGTCGGGTTGGCCGGGGGAATCATCATTGTCTTGCAGGAAGGACATATTATAGACCCAATCCTTCACTCGCTGGCAAGCCTGATGAGTGAGGCAGGACGTGTACTTTCACTAGGAATCATGTACTTGATTCAAACCATGATCAACATTATCATCCCATCGGGTTCAGCCAAAGCGGCTCTCACTATGCCGATCATGGCTCCTTTCTCCGACGTGATCGGGTTATCCCGACAAGCCACCGTGATGGCCTTCCAGTTCGGGGACGGGTTCACGAACATGATCACCCCGACTTCCGGCGTGTTGATTGGCGCTTTGGGAATTGCCCGTATTCCTTACGATATTTGGGTGAAATTTTTCTGGAGATTCATCCTGCTGCTTGTCATTATCGGTTTCGTGTTATTAATTCCCACGGCAACCATGCAGTTGAATGGGTTCTAAAATTTATAATGATCTGAATGAATAACCTTTTTATAAAAATATTTAAAATTTTAATCTCATGAAATCCTATTTATTATTACTTTTTTCTATTATTTTCACTCTCACGTGTAGCTCATGTGACGATGACGACGACAACGAGGATAAAAATATTACTCCCCACGGGATTGTTATACTTAACCCGCAAATTCTAATAGATAACGAGAGTAATTGTGAAATCATTTTTCGCGTAAACCCATCAAATTATGAAGTTTCACCCGGGAGTATTGCGCTGGATTGCGTACAATCAAACACGATAGGCCGCGGCGTGTCGGTCACGCCACCCGAAAATTTTGAACTCGTAAGTGTTCAAGCACTTGTTGACGAGGAAGAAAAAATTCACGAAGGAGAATGGGTTGCCACGGTTAAGGTAAAAGACGGACTTCCATTTGCCGAATTAACGCGAATCTTTCTTGTGCTAAATTATAATATCGAAAAAAATCAAGTTGTCAGCATCACCTCTTCTAATTATGCTGAAATTACAACAATACCCGCCATTTCTGAAAAAATGGTTTCATTTTCAAACCCAACGGTTCAAAGCTACAAATCACCCGTGAATGGCGAAGTTCTTTCGTCCCGAATCCACGTGACCCCCAACCCTTTAAACGAGACGACTAATATAAATTACGATCTTTCATTGATCCAAAACATGGAAGTCGTTTTAAAAGGAGAGTTTGCAGATTATTTCCAAGTGTCCAAGATGCAAGATGATTACGGGTTAGCATTTGACATCACCCCCATTCTATCAAATTTCGATGCATACTTCAACGAACACACCGATATAAACTCGATTCCAACGACCGCGGAAGTAACTTTGACGGATATTTTCGGGAACACGTTGGTTCATAACGTTGACGTTTCTTTCTTTCGCAACATCCAAATTATCCCGGTGACAGAAGGGTTGACCTACAACAGAGCTGACTTTGAAGGCCCAGATCTTGTACCGGAGGTGATTGTTGATATGTCAGAATATTTACCCAAAATTGGCATCACTCAGGAATTTTTAGCCGAGCATCCCAACCGAGCCTTTTCAATCGTTTGTACCGGTTACATGCCCGACGGACAAGAAGGAAACTACGGATTCGGATTTGCCGGTCATTCCATAACCGATGACGAGACCTACATGAAAACCGGGAAATTTCAAGCGACATTAGATGTCCTTTTCGATCCAGAGCATTCCTTATCGGGAAGTTACTATGCCGTCATTCGTTTCTTCATCGTGGATCCCATCACGAGAGATACGATCATCTGTGCAGACATTCGTCAGGAAATAAAACTTGTTGACTAAAATCATAACGTTAAATTGAAATCATGCAAAAAGAATGATTCTTTTTGCATGATTTCAATTTAATCAATGCAAAGACTCCACGCATAACCACAGGGCGGGTTCTTCACAAAAGAAGATGGTAGTGTCACCAACACCCCATTCCCAACTCGTTTATATGACAAATTCCCTTTATAACCCAACAACGAGATTTTAGCCCCTTTAGCCGGGTTGATACTGTACAACATAATCTGTGAAGGCGGATTCGGTTCATCCTCATCATTCAAATAAATGGCGTACACTTTTCCGTTATTCTTATGTTTCGTGTAACAAATCTTCGCCTCCTTGTAAGGAGCAACCGGCCGGGTCTCGTAAATTGCCTCCCCGTTAATCTTCATCCAAGCTCCTATCTCTTTCATGATCTTGATCCCTTCCGGCGGGATCTCCCCGTTACCATCCACACCCACGTTCAACAAGAAATTTCCTCCCTTACTGACAATATCCACGAGATAATGCACCAATTCCCGGGTAGACTTATACTTATCACCCGGCAAATATGACCATTGATTAGCCATCGTCATACACGTCTCCCACGGGTAATCCCACGGTTTCTCGGGAATCTTCTGTTCCGGAGTGCGGTAGTTCTCGTACTTCCCTCCAACCCAACGATCCACGACAATCAAGCCGGGTTGATATCCCCGGGCCATATCGACAATCCGATCCATTTTAATATCCTGTCCCCGATTCTCCGGGGCCACCCATCCCCCGTCCAGCCAGATAATATCCACATTCCCGTACCCGGTCATCAATTCCTTCACCTGATTATAAGTAAAGTCGCAGAATTTCTCCCACATCCACGGGTGATCCTTGATCTTGTAATTCACGTTACGATCGCCATGTTGCCAGCGATCCGACCAATAATAAGGGCTATTCCAATCCGGCTTTGAAAAATAGGCCCCGATCATGAAATCTCTTTCCCCGAAGGCCCGAAACAACTCCTTCACGACATCCGCATTCGGAGCCGTATGGAAAGGACATTCCTCGGAAGTAATCTTGTAATCCGTTTCCCGGGTATCCCACATACAGAACCCGTCATGGTGTTTCGTGGTAAACACGAAATACTTCATACCGGCCTCTTTTGCCAGATCAGCCCAGTATTCCGGGTTAAACTTCACCGGGTTAAACGTCTTCTTTAATCCCACGTAATTCCGGTAATACTCGTCATAAGAAATCGTCGTGTCCCGTTGAATCCAATCCACGTCTTCCGAACAAATCGTCCACGACTCGCAATACCCTTTCTGGCTATAAGGTCCCCAATGCACGAAAAAACCAAACTTCAAATCCTGCCACTGTTCTAATTTCGCTTGTACTGCCGGGTCCTGTTCTCGGTAATATTCCATTCCCTCGTACTGGGCATATAATAACATGCTCCATCCGACAAGAATCACACTCAATAATACTTTCCGCATGACTATTTTTTTTACAATTCATATATTTTACACAAACATTTGCAAATATATAAAAAAGAGTCCATGTCTAAAGTTCATCATCTTCTTACAATCAAAAAAGGGAATCCAATTTCACTTATCGGATTCCCTCTACATTTTAAAACACAAACCTTATTTCAATCGTTCGGAGACAAAAGCCTTCAATTTCTCTCCTCTCAGATTTTTAGCTATAATACGATTATTTTCATCCAACACGAAGATCGTCGGAACAGCATCAATATTGTATTTCTTTATCACGTCGCCCTGCCATCCTTTCAGATCAGAAAGATGTAACCAAGTCAACCCATCTTTCTTGATCGCCTCCACCCACTTATCCTTTTTCTCGTCCAAGGAAACACTGATCACGGACAAACCTTTATCTTTAAATTCAGCATACAGTTTCACCATATTCGGGTTCTCCATCCGACACGGCCCACACCAAGATGCCCAGAAATCAATGATCTTCAATTTCCCTTTCACACCATACAAGGCAACGTCCTCCCCCTCCGGTGTTTGTAGCGTGAAATCCGGGGCAACTGCATTTACATCAACCCCTTCCAACGCCTGAATCCGAGCTGCCACTAACCTACCGGGGCCTGTTGCTTTTGCTTTATCCGTCAAACTCGCATAACACTCCTTCAACCGATTCAAATCCAAACGTTCCATTCCAGCCGTCTGGATGTAAGCTGCAAACACGTTATCTTTATTCCTCTCCACGACCTCAGCTAAACGAGATTGTGCATCTGCCATCACTTGATCCAACTTCTTCTGCAATTCACTTGCAGTACGGTAATGTTTCGCCTCGCTAGCCTCCGCCAGTTTTGCCCGTGCAGCCTTAATCTTCTCGTTTTCCTCAGCAACGATTCCCTGATATGTTATTAACTCGCTCTGTAATTTTCCTCCTTTAATTACGCTTTTACCGGACTGGAACAGTTCCATCTCGTAAGGAGCATCTGAATCCAAAATAAAAACAAAGCCTCCGCCATATCCTTCCACGTAAATCAACGCCACGCAAGGTTCATTCATTTCTCCTTCCACCACGAACTTCCCGCCATGAATATCCCCTCGTCCCAACGTATCCACCCGGTCCACCAATTGGGTAATCACTATCATTCTGCCCGACGGCATTTCCGGTATTTTCCCGTTAATCGTAAACTTCTTTCCTTCCCCGAAAGACAATCCGGGGAAAAGGAAAAAAGCAATTATAAACAATTGACTAAATAACTTATACATATCTATTGAATCACTCTCGTTACTGTTGTAAAAATCAAATCTTTTATCTCTCCGAAACCGGTAAACGTATGTGAAGTCACGAAATCCCCCGCCTCGTCCAAAATTACCTCATGCAATTCACCCGCACCTGCCACATTCACGACAATTCCCAAGCAACGGTACGGGGAAGAATTATCCGGAAAACTAGCATCAGCATCAGACCTGAACTTCAACTTCGTAATCACGTTGCCCGCATCATACAATTCTACCGATTCTTTACTTACGGTATTAAATAAGAACACCTTACTCTCTTTCGTGTAAAAGAATTGTTCTGCATAAGCGGAAGACGTGGCAAAACAAGTATTCTGGTCAAACCCGAGTTCTCCCAAATTCACTCTCGTCACCTTGATCGGGGACTCTTCGGCCCTCATTGATTTTCCCTTATCACTAGCCTCTATATAAAAAATATAGCAGGTATCCGTCATCACGCCAATAGCTGTTGCTCCGGTCTCTTCGGACCCCGAAGTAACTCCTTGCCCCAACCATAAAATCTCCATCAATTGAGTCGTCCCGTCAACAACTTCGGACAAGCCTTCAACCGGAAAATCACTGATCTCTACCGTATTTGACTCAACAGCATTTTGCGGGTAACTCCCGTCGGAACTCGTAACATTATAACACTGGTTTTCGACAGGATCAAACGACATAAATTTCCGATTCGTTTTATCCCAAATCGTGGTAAAACCCGTTTGACTCATATAAATCTTGTCGATCACGTAATTCTGCACGTCGTTTTCAGCCAAACCGGAAAAATAATATCCACTCATTCCCGAATGATAGAATTTACCATTATCATCCACGGCTATAGCATAACGGCTTAAGGGATGGGATTCACTATAAACCAAATTATTCGGGTTAGCTCCCGGTGCAAATAACGATCTGGAGTCTTTCCGGTCTTCCAACACGAAAGGCAACATCAAAGCAACAGAATCCCGCTGAATAACATATAAATTTTCATACTTATCCTGACCATCCGTATGAGTCAGGAAAGCCACGTACGACAAAGCCTCCGCTTTTTGGAATCGTTCCCTGTTCCACAGATCCTTATAAGCATCATAACTGATAATCGGGTTCGTGGAATCCGGTTCCTCTACGGTAGATAACTTCCTGTTGTTTTCCGGGCCATTCAGGATAAACCACGCATTCACGAACGGCACTTTCGTAGTCATGGTAAAATCACGATAATGATCAACCCCCGTCCTCTTATCACTCAGCCGGAATTTAACATTATATCTGGTTGTTTTCTTCGGAGGATAAGTCAGTTCCAATTCTTTCGTGAACACGCTATCCACAACATTCTCAGAACCATCCTTGTACCCCACCGTCCATAAATACTCCACGTTATCCTCTCCTTCCACCATACTTTGGGTAAACACCGGAGAATAAGTCACCTTCAATTCTTCCCGTGCCGGCTGGCGATACTCGTATCGATACGTATTTCCTTCTTCCACGGTAATCGGTGTAGGCATAAACGTAAGCCCGTCAATCGTGTTTATATCTTTGTAGTCGTAATTTCCTTTATCATCATAACATCCGACAAGAAACCACGCGACAAATCCGACTATAAATATTAATCTTTTCATTGTTTTTCTATTTTATGAATCATAGAATAATCTTTCTCTCATATAACCGGGAACTGTTCGAACGGTAGCGGATCATCCGGGTGTTCAGCGTTATATTCGTCATAGGCATCCCGCAAACGTTGGTTCATTCCTTCCGGATCTTTTATATCCCAATAACCGAAATTGTTATAATCATCCCCTAAAGCCTCCTGCATAAATTGATTCTTGGCCATAGAATATTCTCCGATTATGTATTCAAACGTACCCCACCAAACAGGAGCCGGAGGTTCCGGGAATGTAAAATCTTTCTCTTCACCGGGATGTGAAGCATTGTATTTGTTCAAAGCCTCTGACAACGTGGCAAGATCAGTACTCCAATCAGCATACTGATCATACAATTTTCCCAAAATGGTCACCATGAACGCATACTTGTCCTCGCTAAACTCCCCGACGACACTCGCATCCCATTGAGACGGCTGCGGATAACGATTACTTAACAGCACTTGATATTCATTCTTTTCCATTGCTCCCAATTCCAATGAAGGGTCGGAATTCTCCGTATCTAAAACAATCCCGATCGTGTAATTCACCCTAGCACCCGGATTCAACACGTACACTTCCACCGTGTCTTTCAATTGCCCGGCACGGAACACGTACGAAGGCTCAAACTCCAAGAAAGTTTTTGCCACTTCATCCGTACCTTCCGCCACCACCGCCTTCAACCGGAATTCCCGGTCATAATCCACGGCATGCCCCATCATGGATAAATTCAACTGAATTTTCTTTTTCAGTAAGGAATCACCGGTGTACCATCTTAACGTGTAATAAGATCCCTCGCCCGGGACTCCGGAATACCAGATCGTATCAATTCTATACTCCTGCATAAAATCAACCGTCACTCTCATTTCATTCGTGTCATAATCGAATTGCAAACCATCCCGTTCTATCGAGTAGCCGGGAATCTCCTTTTCCTGACACGCCGCTAAAGAGAATAACAAAACACTTATAATAACATATATATTTCTCATATTCTATACTTTGCGTTTAAATGATTACTCAGCCTCACCATACGTTTTCTCATCATCCGGAACCGGAAGCACGTAAGCTGAAAAATTCTCCACGGGACAACGGTAGAAGGTTTTCATGTTATGCCTCTTCAAGAAGTAGAAATACTGCCCTTCAGCAAAGAATTCCTTTTGATACTCCTTGTTCAATTCTTCCAAACGTTGTTCCTCGGTCACATCCGTACCAACATCGTATGCCCTGGAAATACCCCTGGCGTTCTTCACCGCGTTAATATATTGTCCACATTCAGACAAAGCAACCGATTCTGCCAGTATATAGTACATTTCTGCCAAACGGATCAACGGGATTTTCTCTCCATACATTCCGCTGGCACCTAAATATTTGCGACAAAGAAAAAGATTAGCAGAAGTATGAATAAAGCCATAATTCGAACGATAACGCATATCATTCAACCCAATGCCCGAATTGGTTTCAAACACGGATGAAATATTGGTTCGAGAAATATAATACTGCGTGTCGAAAGTCGTGGCATCTTTCCAATAAGCCGCTAACTTTTCTTCCATATTATACATGGAAAGTCCGAAAATAGTCTCCCCGTACGAAGACACGTCTTCCCGGTTATCACGTACAAGCCGCAACCCGGAATCATTAATTACCTCCCGGGCATAGTTCGCTGCCTGCGTCTTATTTCCCATGTACAAATATACGCGGGCCAACATAGCCTTAACGGCATACTTGTTCATACGATGCTTGCGATAACCGATGAAAGGCTCGTCTGTAACATTCTCATAATTCATCGGATCATTCTTCAACAATTCCTCGGCAGCTTTCAAATCGGCAACAATACGTTTCATCACCTCGTTAGCTGCCATCAAGGGTGCGCTTTCCGAATTAAATTGCTCCCGGTAAGGAATACACGCTTTTGTCGAATCCTGGGAATAAATCGGTCCCCACAAACGCAACAGATCAAAATAATGAAACGCACGTAAGCCAAGAGCCTCCCCCTTCATCAGATCACGATACCCCTCCGTCACGATCACATCTCCGTTTGTCTCAAGGTATTGCAGGAAATTATTGATATTTGCGATCTCGTTATATAACTTCAACCAGATCTCGGCAATCGCATTTTTAGAACTTGTCGTTTCACCATATTTATAGATAGCAGCCCGTTCCTCATCCGTCACGGTTCCTGCCGGGTAATTATCATATCGTTGAACCAATTTCTCCACGAAATCAAACGTCATCTGTCTCCCGTATGACTTTTCCAGTACCATCATGCTATATAACCCGGTCAACGCACTCTTGAACCCGTCCTCTGAAGTAAAGAACTCTTCGGCCTCAATATCCGTTTTCGGATTCACATCAATCCAATTCTGACAGGAAGACAAGAACAACGAAACGATGCAAATTGCTGATAATAATAAGTTTTTCATCTCGTACTCCTCCTCATTTTAATTAAACAATACCGACAACGACACGTTGAACGTTCTGGCAAACGGGTAATCCAATCCCCTTTCCGTTCTGATCGATGAAATTCTACCTAGTTCCTCCATCGTAGCGTTCAGCGACATACTGGCAATCCGGCACGCTTGCAAGAATTTAAAATTCTTCGGGTCAAAACGATAACCGATTGCCAAAGACGTAAACGACAATTCATTCCGTTTCTGAGCGAAACGGCTGCTCATTCCCGTATCTTGGTTCGTCATCGTTATCGCTTTATAACGGGCATTCCGGTTATTCTCACTCCAACGGTGTGACAACGCCCGGCGATCCAAGTTATAAGCAGCACTTGAATTTTCTATTTTATCCACCAGCGTCTGGTTATACCACCATGCACCCAACTCGTACGAACAAGCCAGAGAAACACTCCAATTCTTATACGTAAATGCGGAAGAAATAGAACCTCTCAATTTCGGTTCCGTGTCACCGATGGCCACTTTATCCAGCGGATCCCAGATATAGGTTTTCTCCCCGTTGCGGGTTAAGAATACTTCTTGCCCCGTGGCCGGATCAATTCCCAAGGAAGGAACCACGAACAACTGGGTGGTAGATTTCCCTTCCTCGTAAATAGCTTCCGGACTCCCGTTCTTTTTCTCCAGATTTTTCTGATTCATAGCCTTCATCTCGTTCGAAATCTTCTTGATCACGTTACGATTATGCGAACCGTTCATTGAAATACTCCATTGAATCTGTCTTTCGTAATCCTGAATAGGCATCACGCTTAACGAAATATCATATCCCTCGTTTTCAACAGCTCCCACGTTCATGGTTTTGCTCGCAAATCCGGTAGAAGGAGCCATATTATAATCCAACAGCAACTCATCCGTGTAATTATTGTAATACGAGAAGGAAGCATTTACCCGACTATTCCATAGTCCAAGTTCCATCGCAAAACTACGATTCTTCGTCGTGGACCATCCCAAATCCGGGTTACCCATACCTTTCAACTGCGCTCCCAATATATCCGAAGACGGATAGGGGAACAACAAATCATCGTACGTGTAAGTCTCTTTCGCCTGGTAAGGGGAATAACTTTGTGATCCCGTGATACCGTATGATCCGCGTAACACCAAGTTTGAGATGAAGGTATTTTGCAACCATTTTTCCCGGTGTACATTCCAACGAGCCCCAACTGCCCAGAAAGGAGCCATACCCGTGTTCGCCCCGAATTGCGAGGAAAGATCCCCACGAATACTAAAGTCTACCGAGAAACGCATATCATACATATAACTAAGCTGCCCGATAATTCCGACCGTCCGGGAAGTCGATTCAGACCCGCTCACCCGGTCTTCCATCTCGTAAGCAAACAAAAAGTCATCCATATTATCATTCGGAAAACCCATAGCCGACAAGTCTACACTATTATTCTTGTTCTCATCCACGTTCCAACGTCCGAACAAACTTAACAAATGCTTATCCTTCGTGTAGTTATAACTTACAGAAGCATTCACGCTCCAAGAAACATTATCCCCTGTACTCTTGCTGTATGACCCTTTTCTGGTCAAATCTGTCTCTGGCAAGAAATCCGTATGATTCATGGATTTGAAAACCTCCATCCGGGAAGTACCTTTCGTGATGGACGCTCCCGCTGACACCCGGAGATTTTCCAGAACCGCACACTCGATATTAAAATTATCCACGACACTAAAATTCTCCGTGAAATCCTTATATTTCCACAACAAATTATACAACGGGTTCACAATATCCACCGTTCCTCCCCCTTCACCCGGTAACTTCTTCCGGTCCAGAAGACTGGTATAACGACCGTTCTCATCCGTTTTCCGGTAATACGGGTTTAATTTCGTGTATTGACTGAAAGAACCGTAGGGAGAATTATCCCCTCTCACGTTCGACAGGCTCAATTGATTCTGGATATTCCATTTTTTCCGACGGTATTGAAGAGATAGATTCAAACCCATGCTGTTACGCCCGGATTCCTTCATCACTCCCGGTTCTCTTGAATAATTTATTCCCAAGTTATATCTTAACGCCTCATCTCCACCTTCCATTGTCAACGTGTGGCGGTGAGTGACGGCCGTCCGCAAAGGCTCTGACAACCAGTACGTGTCAACCCCTCTTAAAATTTCTTCTTTATATTTATTGTAATAGTTCAACTGGCTTGTCGTGCTGAATACCCCGGCCATCCGCTCGTATTCCAACTTCTCTTCCGCATCCATCAAATTATAATCCGACAAATCAGGCACGGAAATACCCATATTCATACTATATGAAATATTCAACGCTCCCGGAAGGGGTTTCTTCGTTTCCACGACAAGCACCCCGTTAGAGGCTTTCGAACCGTAAATTGCCGTTGCTGCAGCATCCTTCAAAATAGTAATGGATTCCACACGTTCCGGGTCCAAGTCAACAATCCGTTGCAAGGTGGTTTCAAACCCATCCAACACGAAAAGCGGCATATTCGGGCGTTGAGAATAATCCCCCATCATCATCTCCATGCTATTGGCATCCACCCCGCCATTTCCTAGCTGCACATCACCCCGCAAGCGGAATTCCGGCATGGCATTCGGGTTCGAACCGGCATTATTATTTTCCACGATACGGAAACTCGGATCAAAAACCTGTAAAGCCTTCAACAGATTATTCGGGCTTATCTTCTTCAACTCGCTCCCTTTCACGGAAACATAACCTCCCGAGAAACTTTCCACCTTACGAGGTGCCATACCCGTCACCACCACGTCTTCGATCTCCGTGGTTTTCGCCGTCAACTTGATCTCCAGATCTTTCACATCCCCGGTCACCGTGAGCGTTTCTTCCTCGTAGCCGACGAATGAAATCAACAAGGCAGATGTTCCCTGAGGCACCTCGATAAAAAACTTCCCGTCAAAATCCGTCACCACTCCCATCCCCTTATTCTCTTTCAGGATAATACTCGCTCCCGGAAGAGGTTCTTTCGTGGACGCATCAATAACAGTCCCGTTAATCTTATAAATAGTTACTCCCTGTGTCGGTTTTTGGTACTTCAAAACCACGACACGATTCATCTGGTACTCCACGGACACGGGTTGATCCCCCAAGGCTAACATCAACACATAATCCAACTCGCTATCCTTCACATCCAAAGACACTTTCTTATTAACATCTATTTGTGAATGATTATAAAAGAACCGTACTTTAGCTACTGATGCCAGCGTATCAAGCACGTCGTTCAATTTCATATCCTTCACATTCAGCGTTACCCTCGTTTTTTTATAGTCCTGTTCCTGCCCCAAAACAGACGAAATTGGCAGTAAAGCATATAAAAAAACACAACAAATCGATTTAATAATTAAATCTCTACATAGACACTTCTTTTTTTGCATAATTTTGTATTGCTTTTAATTTAGAGAAATTAAATTAAAATTCAGAGTGGGGAAAATGTACTGCAATACATTTCCCCTTTTAATTTACTGCATCACTTGATTCAAAATCTTCTTGTATTCCTTATTCTTATTATACTTTTTCAAATAATCTTTTACCAGTTTCTCGATCACGTTAAAATCTCCATTGGATGTGATTGAATTGTACAAAAGCACGAATAATGCCGCATCCTGCAAAGACCCCTTGTAAAAAGCAGCCATATCCTTATATTGATCTTCCAAGGAAGTCAACGGCTGATAGTCCTTCCCTTGATCATGAGCCTCTTTACGACGCATATAATCTTTGTAAGGCAAGAGAAAAGCCATATACACCCGATTCCTCAGCGAAGCTTCATCCGTCCGGAGCTTGTAATCATCCAAAGCCGTCCAATAGTCCTCGGCCAGACAATCCTCCAATTTTTTCTTGTGAAAATCCGCACTCGCGTAAGGATAGGAAATCAGATTCGTCAACAAGGTCCCTTCAATTTGCGCCATCGCCATATTATACACCCGAGGATCAATCTGATCTTTTACCTCATTTATAATCTTCTCCTCATCCTTCACCTCCTGTACCGTTGCCGCGTGAAACTTCTTCGCATCAGTCCGAGTCACCAGCATGGCCGGGATATTAGTTTTATAACGACGTTCCCGCTGCAACATCTCCTTTTTATTTATAGCGGAACAGATAGCGACCGCTGCCGGGGTTCCGGAGAACTCCACCGACTCGTAACGTTTTCCATCGTAAGTCAGTTTCACATGGATAGAATCCCCCGGCTGTAAATACATCTCGATAAATGTATTCAACACCAACGTGGTCACATCGTCCAAGTCCACGGTAAACTCGATCACCTGCCCCTCCTTATACGGGAATTCCATATTAATTCCCTCTTTCTCAAGGAAATCAAAATACACTTGATCCCGCACATACCCGTAAATCTCCGCACTGATCACGGTAGCGCGTTCTTTGGCCTCTGCCGGAAAAGCAAGAATACCCATTAATCCTATAATCAAAAATATATATTTCATGTATTCCTGTTATTTTTTGTTCAAAACTTCCTTCACCTTACTGATTAACTCCTCACCTCTCAACTCCAAGGCAATCACTTTACCCTGAGGATCAATCAGAACCGTATAAGGGACTGCCGACACATTACACAATTTCACGGGAGCGGTTGCCCAAGACTTCAAGTCACTCACCTGAATCCATTTCATCTTGTTCTTCTCCACCGCATTCAACCATGCATCACGTTTCTGGTCCAAAGAAACACCCACGATCTCGAAATTCTTCCCTTTACACTCTTTGTACAGTTTCACCACGTTAGGCATTTCCCGCATACACGGACCACACCAAGACGCCCAAAAATCTATCAACACGTACTTACCTCTCAAACTACTCAATTTAAACGTTTTTCCATCCTTATCCGGTAATTCGAAATCCGGCACATCACTTCCCACCTTAAATTCAGCTAAACGAATATATTCATCCAATTGCTTCGTGTAAGGATGTTCGTTCAGGCTCGGGGAAACCACTGCACGTAATTCTTTTAATTCATCGAGAGTAACATTCGCTTTCATCTCCCAAAAGATCATAAACGGGGCTATTGCCTGATCATAATACCTACGAACTAACTCTTCCTGCAAATGCAAAGCTCTACTACCATGTTGTTTCGTACGAGCTTTAAAATCCCTATCCTTTTCCTTTTCCGACTGATTTCTATTCAACAACAGATCTATATTAGCCGAACGCAACATACTATCCACGAAATGCTTCATCTCTGCATTATAAGCACTAAAAATCTCGTTATTAACCGTTCCGGTAACAGTACAATTCAAAAAAAACTCCGAATTAGCCCGAACTTTTACATTCCCCGGCTCTACCCAAATTGGGGTAATCGGGCTCAAACAGTTCGGATCGCCACTTTTCACAAAATACATTCGCGGAACAGTCACATTCTTTATAACAAACGTATAACGATTATCCTTGACATCACAACTATCAATAACCTTGGAGGCTCCATTTATTTCCTCTTCTTCAACCAAATAAACCTTCGTTCCTTTATAAATACCATCTAACACACCTTGTATCGTACAATCTTTCGTCTCTTTTGAGACTTCATTTTGCCCGAAAAGCCCGACAAATGACATCAATAAACAGCCTAATACTAAAATTTTTTTCATACAATTTTCCTTTACGATTAAAATTACCTGATATATAATCTATTGCTTTCCATTCTACACGATAAAGATGACGTCTCTCTCAATCGCAAAACAAAAGCATCAAAATTTTCCTCTTTATTAATTACCCCCGTGTAAACAGTTTTCTTGCTTTTTTCATTCTCGAAAATAATCTCCATATCATACCAGCGCTCCAATACTTTAGCCACCTCTTCCAAAGACCGCCCCTTAAATACATATTGCCCTTTCTTCCAAGCGATATAATCATTAACATTCACGGTTCTTATATCCACGGATTCACTCTCTTTATCCCAGCGTAATTGTCGGCTTGGTAATAGATCGTAGCTCTTGTCGTCCACGTAAGCCGCCACGTGTCCTTCCACCAGTGTCACCTCCGTGTAATTCTCATCCGCGTAGGAATTCACGTTAAAGGAAGTTCCCAGCACCTCCACTTTCATCCCGTTAAGCATCACGAAAAACGGATGTTTTTCATCCCGGGCCACTTCCAGAAATATCTCTCCCTCCGCGTAAACCACCCGTTCTTTTCCCTGAAAAGCAACCGGATAGCGTAAAGAAGATTTAGCATTCATCCACACCTTTGTTCCATCTGCCAAAGTGAACGTAAAATCACACCGCGAAGGCGTTGTTAACGTGTTATATACTATTTCCGTTCCCACGGAATCCGCCCGGTCATATTGCATACGTCCCTCTTCATTCACCGAAATTCTTACCCCGTTCTCTTCTTCCAACAGTAACTCCTGATTATACAAGACCATTTCTTTCCCGTTAGAAAGCGTCAGCACCGGCAAATTTCTCTGAACCGTAACCACCCCACTCTTGGATTGTGGTTCTTCAGTTATTTCAACGTTCTCTCTCTGGCTATAATAAAACACCACGGCCAACACGGGTACGATAAAAATAGCCGCGTAACGGGATAACTTTCCTATCCAGCGTTGACGAGAATGTAGTTTCTCTCTTCTTTTAACAAAGGTATCAAACGCAGTCTGCACGTTCGCACTCTTATATTGAGCAAGTTTTTCACGCATTACCGTCTCCGAACAAATTTGCTCGAACAACTTCTTGTTATATTCGGATTCTTCCCGCCACGAATCTAATTCGGCTTGTTCCTCTTTCGTGATATTCCCAGATAAACTCTTGGAAATCAACAAGGATATTTTGAATAACATTTCTTTATCGTTCATCAGTATACAATTTATAAAATCGCATTAAACGTTCCATTATTGATATTTTAAATATTTAGATTTCCCTTTTTCACGTTGGAATTTTGCTCTTCTTTAAGGCGTTTGTAATCAGCGTTTTTCCAATTAAAATGATTTAATAGATTTCTCGTTATTAAACCACCTTTATGCTCTTAATAAAGGAACGTTTAAACCTATTTCATTCCCAGTTCTATAAATAAAACGCACGACCTCCCAAAAGGGGGGTGTCTCTTAAAAAAAAATTTTACACCTGAAAAAATAGCACTTCCGTGATGAGTATTACAACCAAAGGAATCCAATCAAACAGAGCAACTCTGCATCTTTCAACTGGGCGGTCAACTTTTTCTTCCCGTTACTTTTATGATCCTTCACGGTATCCACGGAAATATGCAAACGTTCGGCAATCTCCGACGCTTTCAACCCATCTAGGGTCATCATCATTACTAATTTACACTGAGGCGGCAGAGTCTCGATAGCTGCCATCAACCGGGCATAAACATCCTCTTCCAGCACCTTATCCCAAAAATGTTCCTCTTCATTTTGCGAGGACAAAACATCCCGGTAATATTTATCCCGGACTTTCTGTTTTCTGGAATGACTAATACATCTATTTTTCAGAGAACTGTATAAAAAATACTTGATGTCATTCTCCGTCTTGAACTTGTAGTCACTTTCCAACAAAGAAATAAACACGTCTTGCACCAAATCTTCCGCCACATCATTATCCTTCACGTAATAATTTGCCAAAGCCTTCAACGCCACGTAGTAGCATTGATACAAATATTGATAAGCCCGGTTATCCTTACGTGCCAACAAATCCAACAAAACATCTTGATCTAACATGCTTTCCTCCATGGAAAATAAGAAGAGGAAAGCGTTTCAACCTCAACATGAAACGCTTTCCCTATAATTTAAAAGAATTTATTTCTCATCCGTGTATGACTCAAGCGGATCGCAGGTACACATCAGGTTACGATCACCATAACCATCATCCACACGACCTACTTGCGGCCAGAATTTGTTCTCAGCCACCCATGCAAGCGGGTAAGCCGCCTTGCTACGCAGGTAAGCGTGAGACCACTCGTCAGCCGTCAACACTTTATGCGTGTGAGGTGCATTCTTCAAAACGTTGTCCGTCTTGTCGGCTTTACCTTCACCCACCTCGATCATTTCCTCGCGGATAGTCTTCAACGCCTCGATGAAACGATCCAACTCTTCTTTCGGCTCGCTCTCCGTCGGCTCAACCATCAAGGTCCCGTGAACGGGGAATGACAAGGTAGGAGCGTGGAAACCGAAGTCCATCAAACGTTTGGCAATATCCAACTCAGAAATTCCGTATTCTTTATTGAACATGTTGCAATCCCAGATCATCTCGTGACCTACACGACCTTTCGATCCCTTGAACAGAATCTTGAATCCTAATTTCTCGAAAGATGAAGCCAGATAGTTCGCGTTCAAAATCGCCATCTTGGTCACCATAGCCAAACCTTCGCCACCCAACATTAACAAGTAACCGTAAGTTACAGGTAACATTCCAACTGAACCGTAAGGAGCGGCAGCCACAGCGTGAATACCTTCCTCGCCTCCGGTCTTTACCATCGTGTGTGATGGTAAGAATTTCACCAAGTGAGGAGCCACGCAGATCGGGCCGACACCGGGACCACCACCACCGTGAGGCATAGCAAATGTCTTGTGCAAATTCAAGTGACAAGCGTCAGCACCGATCTCTCCCGGGCTGGTCAAACCACACTGCCCGTTCATGTTGGCACCATCCATGAATACTTGTCCGCCATTCTCGTGAACAATCTTGCACAATTCCTTGATTGATTCCTCGAAAATACCGTGAGTTGAGGGGTACGTGATCATCGCACCGATCAAATTATCCCGGTTTTCGATAGCTTTCTTGCGGAAATCTTCCACGTCGATATTTCCTTCCGGGTCAGTAGCGGTAACAAGAATCTTGAAACCTGCCATCGTACTGGAAGCCGGGTTCGTACCATGAGCGGAAGCCGGGATCAGGATCACGTTACGATGACCCTCTCCGCGAGAGATATGATATTGACGGATCACCATCAAAGCGGAATACTCTCCGGCAGCACCGGAATTCGGCATCAAACTGCATCCGGCAAATCCGGTCACCTTGCACAGCATTTCTTCGGTTTCCCGGATCATTTGCTGATAACCTTCCGCCTGAGACATCGGGGCAAACGGGTGGATAGCACCCAGTTCCGGCCACGTGATCGGCAACATCTCAACAGCAGCATTCAATTTCATCGTACAAGATCCCAAAGAAATCATGGAAGTAGCCAAAGAAATATCTCTTCTCTCCAGATTCTTCATGTAACGCATCATTCCGGTCTCGGAGTGATAGATGTTGAACACGGATTGTTGCAGAATCTCGTCGTCACGCAACATCGTCGGGTCAAGCACCGTGCGATCGTCAAGGAATTCCACGTGATCGGCAGTCTTTCCGGCAGCCTTGGCGAAAATACCGATTAACGTGTTAATTTCTTTCTCGTTGATCTTCTCGTCAGTTGACAAACCAACTACTTTACCACAACCGCAGTTGCAATAGAACAAGTTGATTTCCTGTTCCAAGGCAGCGTCACGAACGGCAGCTTGAGAAACTCCCTCCGGCAACTCGAAACGCAACGTGTCAAAGAATTTATCCACTTTCAGCTTGTAGCCTAATTTCTGGATTTCTTCGGCCAAAATCACGGCTGCAGAGTGAATGTGACGGGCAATTCTTTCCAATCCTTCCCGACCGTGATAAGCGGCATAGAATCCGGCCATCGTGGCATTCAAAGCCTTGGCAGTACAGATATTGGAAGAAGCTTTCTCCCGTTTGATATGTTGTTCACGGGTCTGCAAAGCCAAACGCAATGCATGATTTCCCTGTGCATCAATCGTCACACCGATAATACGTCCCACGATGTTACGTTTGTATTCCTCTCTCGTTGCCATGTAAGCAGCATGAGGTCCACCGTAAGACATCGGGATACCGAAACGTTGCGTTGTTCCCACAACCACGTCAGCACCCCATTCTCCCGGAGGAGTCAGCAACACGAGACTCATCATGTCAGCCACTACCGACAACAAAGCACCGTTCGCATGTACACGATCAGCAAAAGCCTTGTAATCACGGACCTCACCGTTAGCAGCCGGGTACTGGATAATAGCACCGAATACATCCGGGGTAAATTCAAACGTGTCATAATCACCATAAACCAACTCAATTCCTTGCGGGGCAGAACGGGTGATCAACACGTCCTTTGTCTGCGGGAAAATCTGGTTGTCAACAAACAATTTGTTGGCACCCGCTTTTTTCATCTCTTTACCGCGCAGACCGTACATCATCGTCATTGATTCTGCAGCAGCCGTGGCCTCGTCAAGCAGCGAACAGTTAGAAATTTCCATTCCGGTAAGTTCCACCACCATCGTTTGGAAATTCAGTAAAGCCTCCAAACGCCCTTGTGAAACTTCAGCCTGATAGGGAGTGTATGACGTGTACCAAGCCGGGTTCTCCAAAATATTCCGTTGGATCACGGCAGGGGTAATCGTGTCATAATATCCTTGACCGATAAAGGTTCTGTATAATTTATTTTTTGAAGCTACCGCCTTCATCCGGGAGATAAACTCGAACTCGGTTAGAGGAGCCGGCAAATCCAACGGTTTTTTCAAACGGATAGACTCCGGCACGGTTTGCTCGATCAACTCGTCAAGTGAACTAACACCAACCACTTTGAGCATATTTTCAATATCCTCCGGACGTGGCCCTATGTGTCTCCACAAAAATTTCTCTGTTGCCATGTAATTTATTCTAATTATTAATGATTTATATTCAATTACACCGTTTCGTCAACGATTGTGTAAAAATAGACATAATTCTCGTCCTTGCAAAAAAACACCACAAGAATATATATTCAATCATAACCGAATATTTTCCTACAAACACAAGAATTTTCAAGTACAGTTGAAAATTTTACCGGAATATTACCATGAATATACCCTTTATCCAAAGAAGATATAACATCTAGGAATTCGATTGGCTTTCTCTAGCCCTTTCCTATCCTCCCCTTTCTTTCAACCATAACAATTCTTAGCACAAATATACATCCCAATAGAAGGAGCATCCAAGCAAAAACGATGAAAATATCTTATTTATCAAGGATGAATGCAAGATGAATGCAGGATGAATGCTTCGTGGTCTCAATGAACTATCAATAAAAATACTAGGGACTCTCACGAAAAGACGGAGGAGGCTCAAGGATAGGAACACGGAGGGCAGGCATTCCCCTGTTCAAGTGAAAAACGGGTGAAATCCCGTTGAAATAACATTCAAGTCAATATTCTTCCCCGGCACGTTCTCGGAACACTTTCGCCACACTGACGCCCGTGAGCGAGGGAGTAGCGAAGGTGTACCGAAGATGAAGCGAAGGTGTTCCCTGTCTTCATCGAAAACACAACGGGATTTCACCGTGTTATATTACAAGAGGCCACTTGATCTTCATCTGAATTTCCATTCTTCCCAACCGGAAAGAAATAAAAAAACGGAGAACTGAATTTCAATTCTCCGTCTCCGCGGGTGGAAGATCGGTCTCGAACCGACGACCTTCGGAACCACAATCCGACGCTCTAACCGACTGAGCTACATCCACCATTTTGCTTTTGCGCTGCAAAGATAGAATAACTTTCTTTTTCCGCAAAGAAAAGTCCCAAAAAAATTAGCGTCCGAACTTGATTTTTCCCGTCTCGATCTCCCGTGCGGCGTAGCATAATTGCTCGTACCACTCCTCCCCGTATTTGCGAATGAGAGCATCTTTCAAAAACACGTACACCGGAATCCCCTCTTGCTCACCCTTTAAGCGGGCGCAAGCACAAATCGTCCACTGGTCATAATTCATCGCCTCGTAATTCTGGTATTGTTTCACCCGGATCGGGTACATGTGGCAAGATATAGGTTTACGGAAAGAACTCTCTCCCCGGCTCCACGCTTTTTCAATGGCACACCACGAACACCCGTTCTCCTCGATAATATACGCACACTCCCGTCCATCGATTAACGGGGTAACCGTGTCGCCCTCGATGTCGATCACTGAAAAGCCCTGTTCCTCCACGGCAGCAATTCCCTCGGGTTTCATGTAAGGTTTAATCTTCTCGTAATTTTCCCGGATCTGTTCCGCCTCCCCTTCTTCCAAAGGCGCCCCCGAGTCCCCGTCCACGCAACATATTCCTTTACAAACTGCCAAATCACAACAAAATTTCTTCTCGAAAATATCCAGACTTATAATCGTATCCCCTATCTGTATCATGTTTTAATTGAAAATTGAAAATGCAAAATTGAAAATGATCTTGCAAAGTTACAATAAAAAAGATAGAATCGTTAATCTTCCGCCACCATTACAAGCGATAGGGGACGACGATGAAAGTGATCAGTTTTTAGTGCAATGACTCGGGGACAACAAGGAATCCCAGTACACTTGCACCGGTATCTCGTTAATTAGTCAATGGGAAGTCAACGGGAAATCAACGGGAAGTCAACGGGACGGAGAGGATCAATTGTCTTTCATCTTGGCTTGATCCATGCATGAAAATTTAACGAGAGTACCCTTCAACCTACTCGAAATACACCCGCGATCCCTTACCGGGATTATATCATGGAGAATCGACCGACCGCTTAAAGAATCCCAATCCAATATTTGCTGAAAAAGTCGGTACGAAAAGTCTAAGATACAAACGAATATAAAACAATAAGAATCGATTGAATTACGGAGAAATAGTGTTATTTTTGCAATAACAATCAGTGAAAAAAATATGAATCTTGAAATATTGAGTTTTATAACTTTTTGCGTGGGCAACCTTGCGGACACATTAAAGATGAGTGCCGGAAAAGTATACGGGCTACTACGTTCTTCTGGAATCCTTACAGAATATCTGATTCCAGGATACGATGTACTTCACACGTTCAGTAAAGAATACATCGTAGAAGATCTTATTCAATATATGAAAGAAAAAGGATTGTTAGCATGAAACTGTATCACGCATCACCATATATAATTGAACTCGCAGATGTATATCACTCACGCGATCATCTAGATTTTGGCAAAGGATTTTACCTAACGTCTTTATATGACCAAGCTCGGAAATACGCCATGCGCTTTTTACTTAAAAAGCAGAAAGCTTATATTAACGAATATTTATTAGATGATGAGTTGAGTGATTTTAAAATTAAAACGTTCTGTAGTTACAACGAAGAGTGGTTAGATTACGTTGGTAAATGCCGCAAGGGGATGGGAATGGAACATTTTGATCTAGTAGAAGGAGGGATAGCAAATGACAAGGTATTTAACACCATCGACCTGTATTTTGCTGGTACTATAAGCAAAGATGATGCATTGGGAAAATTATCTTTTGAATATCCCAATCACCAATTATGTATCTTAAATCAAAAAATAATAGTTCATCATTTACATTTTATCAAAGCAACAGAAATAACAATAGGAGGAATTGAAGATGCAAGCAGATAAGACCATACTACAAATGAAATACGCCCGAATAGTTAAACTGTTTGCCGATCATCTTCATATATCATACGAAGATGCCCTTGATTTCTTTTATAATTCAGACACCTATTCTTTGATAAGCGAAGGAATAGGCGATATGCATTGTCTAAGCGATGAATATCTTGCAGATGAACTACTGATAGAATGGCAGGCGAAAGAGAATACATGTCAATCATGATAATTACAACCACACTCTGCCCAATCGTCTCGTCCCCCAGTAGAATCCATCATGGCAAAATGTAAAAATCGCCAGTTGGGAAATATATCAAAAGATGTGATGCCGTCGCGCTAGATCATCAATATCCCCTGAGACTTCCTCTACTAACCGTCTCATTTCTTCCGATTTCTTATGAATCAAATCATCTATTGTATTAATTAATTGTATCTTATCAATCACTTTTCCCAAGCTCACTCGCAATTCTCTCGTTTTCCCGACTTGCTCGGCTTGTTCCAGTTTCCGGTAACATTCTTCCAATTGACGCTGATAGATTTTCATTTCCTCTAAACGATTATTTATAACACCCATGCAAATAAAGTCGAGAATTTACAGGTAAACTACAATCAATCCTTGTAAATAACTCCCGAAATGGTGTAATTTACAACCCATAATAAACAATTATTTCGTATATTTGCCCGTATAACTGAATATAAAACAACTATGAGTACAGAGACTATACCTATGAGCAAAACACACCATGGACACAGTATAAAACGCATTCGCGATATGCTAGGGATTAAACAAGAAACCCTTGCGGCCGAGTTAAACATGACACAACAAGCATTTTCAAAATTAGAACAAAAAGAACAAATTGAAGACGAAATGCTTGATAAGATTGCAAAAATATTGCACGTTTCCACGGAGGCCCTGAAAACGATGAGCGAAGAAGCAACTATTAACTATTTTAACACGTTTACGAATAGCGAAAACGAACACTTCTTTTCTCAAAATTGTCAATACACGTTCAATCCAATAGACAAAATTGTAGAACTTTACGAACGGTTAGTCAAAGCCGAACAGGAAAAAGTCGCCCTGTTGGAAGAACAATTGAAGAAGAAGTAATAACAAGACTTTTCTTTTTCTCACTGCCAATTACAAAAATCTCAAATACACGACAAACAAAAAAGAGGTTGTGTCAAAAGGTATTTTATCCTCGAAAAACTCCTCCGTCACTTCGTGCCACCTCCTCTATAAACAGAGGAGGAGCTGGCGACTCTTCCCGAAGACAGGGAGTATTTCAACTCTCCCTCTGTTTATAGAGGGAGTACCCCGAAGGGGGGAGGGAGTTTGAAAAATGACTTTTGACACAACCTCTCCATTTTTATATTAAACTAATAACGATTTTCCCGTCATTTCCTTGGGCTGCGGAAGTCCCATAATCGCAAGAACCGTGGGGGCAACATCGGCCAACACCCCATCCCGCAGGTGATCGCACTTGGAATCGGTAACCCAGATACAAGGCACGGGATTCAGCGAGTGAGCCGTGTTCGGCGTCCCGTCCTCGTTCACCGCGTTATCGGCATTCCCGTGATCGGCAATAATCAACACGTCGTAACCGTTAGCACGCGCAGCTGCCACGGTCTTCCCAACACACTCATCCACGGTAGCCACGGCCTTCCGGATGGCCTCGTACACTCCGGTATGTCCCACCATATCCCCGTTCGCGTAATTCAAGCAAATGAAATCAACACTCTTTTCATTCAATTGCTCCACGATCTTCTCGGTCACGATAGGGGCAGACATTTCGGGTTGCAAATCGTAGGTTGCCACTTTCGGCGAAGGTACCAGAATACGGCTCTCTCCCTCGAAAGGCTCTTCCCGTCCCCCGTTCAGGAAGAACGTCACGTGAGCATATTTCTCCGTCTCGGCAATACGCAATTGTTTCAATCCTTGCTTGGAAATATATTCCCCGATCGTGTTCACCACGTTTTCTTTATCGAACAAAATATGTAATCCCTTGAATTTAGCATCATAAGGAGTCATCGTACAATAATACAACGGCATGGTCTTCATCCCGAAATCCGGCTTGTCCTCTTGCGTCAACACGATCGTCAACTCCTTGGCCCGGTCGTTACGGAAATTAAAGAAGATCACCATATCGCCCGGCTGTATCGTTCCCACGGGTTTCCCGACCTCGTCCACGCAAACGATCGGTTTGATGAACTCGTCAGTCACCCCCGCGTCGTAAGAGGCCTGCACTCCCGCCTCGGCATCCGTCACCGGAGTACCCACTCCATTTACCAACAAATCATAAGCCTCCTTGATACGCTCCCAGCGGGAATCCCGGTCCATGGCATAATAACGCCCGATCACGGAAGCAATCTTACCCGTGGATTGTTTCATGTGGTTCTGCAACTCACCGATAAAACCCTTTCCACTTTTCGGGTCCGTGTCCCGACCGTCCATAAAGCAATGAACGAAAGTATTCTCGATCCCGAACTCTTTCGACAAATCGCACAAGGCAAACACGTGATCCAGCGAACTATGTACTCCCCCGTTAGAAACCAGTCCCATGAAATGCACCTGTTTCCCGTTCTCCTTGGCATAATTAAACGCCTTCACGATCTCCGGGTTTTGGGCAATGGAATGATCCCGACAAGCCCGGTTAATCTTCACCAAATCCTGATAAACCACCCGTCCGGCTCCAATATTCAAGTGTCCCACTTCGGAATTTCCCATCTGACCGTCGGGCAAACCTACATTCTCCCCGCTCGTGTACAACAAGGCACGGGGATTATTACTCGCCAACTCCGTGATATTAGGAGTCGGAGTACTCCCGATCGCGTCCGAATGATCGTGTTTTCCAACACCCCAACCATCCAGTATCATCAATAAAACTCTTTTCATATCTATTTTATTTTTGTTATTTACTTTTCTAAATTCACGACAAAGTTAATCTTTAATATCCAGTTTAACGCCTTACTATCAAGGAAAATCAACGAAAACGTTTTAAAGTTCCCCGACCGTTTATTCCGATGGAAAGAATAAAATATTAAAATTAATAGTACTATGTATTGCATAATACTATTTTTTATTCATATCTTTGTCTGGCATTACAAAAGAACCAAGAGATGAACATTGAAAACACACAAGCTCAAATGAGGAAGGGTATCTTGGAATACTGCATTTTACTGATCATCGCGCAACAGGACGCCTACGTGCCGGACATCATCAGTAAACTGAAAGCCTCCAAGATGATCGTGGTCGAGGGGACGATATACCCTTTATTAACCCGGCTGAAGAATACCGGATTATTGTCATACCGCTGGGAAGAGTCACAGCAAGGCCCTCCCCGCAAATATTACAGCATCACGGAACAAGGACGAGATTTTCTCAAGGAACTCGAAAACTCATGGAATGAATTGACCTCTGCTGTGAACAGCATTAAAGAAAACCATAACAACTAATATCCCCCGCTCATGAAAAAAACATTTACTATTAACCTAGGCGGCAAGGTACTCAATATTGACGATGACGCACTGGAATCATTACAGCAATACATCAACGCGCTGAAAGCCCACTACTCCAAAGGAGAAGACGGGGAAGAAATCATGTACGACATCGAAAGTCGGTTGGCCGAATTATTCATAGAAAACCTGAAACAGGAAAACCGGGAATCCGTCTCGATCCCCGACGTGGAACAAGCCATTTCCATCATGGGAAAACCGGAAGACATTTTTGACGAAGAGGCTCCCCGGGAAACTGCCCAACAACAAGAGACTCGCTCGGAAAAGACTTTACCCAGAAAACTGTTCCGGGACCCGCAAGACCGCATCTTGGGAGGCGTGGCCTCCGGGCTCGCCACGTACTTGGGAATTCCGGTCACCCTCACACGTGTATGTTTCCTGTTGATGATGTTCGTTTATGGAATCTTCTTCCTTGTCTATATCTTCATGTGGATGCTGGTCCCGAAAGCCGTCACGCCACGACAAAGACTACAAATGAGAGGAAAGGGCATCAATGTTTCCAACATCGAAGATTCCGTCCGGGAAGGTTTCCAAAATGCCAGAGAGAAATACGCACACCAACGTAGCAGCAAAACCCGGGATGCCCTGTTGATTGGCGGGATCGTCCTGTGTTTTATCCTCTCGTTCAACTTTTTAACCAAGTTAATCAGCTTTCCGGTAAATTATCTTTTTGGTCACATCGTACCGGGCCTTAGCACATTCAACCTTTTTCACTCGCATATCTACACGGACATCCCCGGCATGTTATTCTCTTTCAAACTAGCCACGGGGGCACTTATCGTCATACCCATTTTCTTGTTATTCTACCTTTTGGTCCAAGTATTTGTTCCATTCAAAAGCAATAACAAGAAAGTGATCATCTATACCTTGATTCTTTGGATCTTCGCTCTAGCATTTTCCATTTTCACGGCTCAAAGACACAGCACCCGGCACCACCAGAATTACGGGGTGATTCACGAACAGGAACAGCCCAACCATATTCTCGACAACGCATTGTACATTAAGTCCCTAAACCAACATATAGCTTAATCACCCATATCATGAAAAAAACATATACTATAAACTTAAGCGGTAAGATTTTCCACATCGATGAAGACGCTTTGGAAAAACTACAAGAATACATCAATACCCTCAAAACATATTACACGCAAGAAGAAGACGGTAACGAGATCATGGATGACATCGAGAACCGGATCGGGGAGCTTTTCACGGAAAACTTGAAAGGACAGTTCCGCGAGGTGATCACTCTCGATGACGTGGATCAGGCAATCGCCACGATGGGTACACCTGACGACATCATCGACGAAGACGAGCAGCCCCGAAAATCCGCCCCGAAACAGGCAAAAAAACTATACCGCAACCCGGATAACAAAGTACTTGGTGGAGTGGCCGGGGGATTAGCCGCATATTGGGGAATATCCCCCTTGCTCATCCGGATAGGTTTCGTACTTCTGTCCTTCTACTATGGAATATTCATTATCGTGTATATCATTTTGTGGATTGCCGTCCCCAAGGCCAAAACGACCAAACAGAAACTCGAAATGAAAGGAGAAAATATAAATGTCTCCAACATCGAACGCTCTATAAAAGACGAGTATCAGGAGATTAAAAACGGCAAGGGTGCCGCTTTCGTGAACCGGGTAGGCGAAGGCTTATGCGAAGTATTTACCATTATCGGGAAAGTGTTGGCCATTATTATCGGCGTGGCCCTCTTCGTCTGGGGAATCTTCATGCTGTTCGCCTTCTTGTCGGCATTATTCTTACCTAACCTTTATCCTTGGAAAAGTGGTTTTATGGAACTCGCCTACGCGTTCACTCCCTTAAACTTCACTTTGGGTAAAATCGCTATATCATTCTTGATTGGAATTCCTATTATCATGATCATTTATATGGCGATCAAATTGTTATTCTCCTTCAAGAGTAATAACAAAGTGATCGCCCTTTCTGCCCTCTCGTGTTGGATGCTGGGACTCGTTATGCTCATAGTCGTGGGGATCAGCGAAGGTCGAAGCTGGTCGATTAAAGGTACCCGCTATGGAGAATCGCTCGAACTCAGTCAACAGGACACGCTCGTCCTACTTGTAAATGAACGCTACAAACTACCTGAAAATCTTTACATAGACCAAGACGTGTTCCAATTAGCCTCCAGCAACATGATTGCCCCGGACATCAGGGTATACTCGACCGATGACACAACCCCGACATTACGTGTGCAATTTTATACCCAAGAAGAAAAGCCGGTGTATGACAACATGGACTTTAACTGGAATTACAAGAACGACACGCTCCGATTTGATAATTACATCAAGCTCGCAGGACAATGGAGGGCTCAAAGAGTGACACTGTCTCTATACCTGCCTGAAAATAAGAAAGTACTCCTTCCACCCCAAACAAGTCAATACTTGAGAAACTTGAGGGATTTTGACTGGGGTGTACGTTCCAGACTAAATAAAGATAAGATATTATTAATCATGCAAGACGGGAGGCTTCAACCTCTCATGTAAACCGAAACGGCAGGCCTTCATCCCTTTGGCCTGCCGTTTCTCCCTTTTATTTCTTCGAGTCAATCTCTTTCAACAACTCCTTCACCGCTGTCTCCAATTGCTCGTCCTCTCCCTTAATAATCTTCTCCGGAGAGTTAGCAATCTTCACATCCGGTTCCAGTTGTTTATTCTCCAGATAGCTACCGTCCGGTAAACGGTAACCGACGATCGGAATCCCAAAATATAGCGTCGGGTCCTGCAAAGTCTCCCAAGACACGCTCGTCATGGTTCCCGGCACAGGCATTCCGACAACCTTACCGATCCCTTGATGTTGGTAAACCCAAGGCGTTCCGTGGGCGTTCGAGTAATTCGCCTCACAGGTCACCATAATCGAAGGCTTATTCCACCTACGGCTTGGCATATCGCAAGCCTCCCGCCCCCGAACGACTTGCGTAAAATATTTCTTACCACTGAACAGAATCTCAATATCCTCGTGCAAACGGCCACCACCATTGAAACGAGTGTCGATCACAATTCCTTCCCGGTCATTATATTTACCCAGAATATCGGCATACACGGAACGGAAACTTGGATCGTCCATACTGGAAATATGCACGTAGCCCAAACGTCCTCCCGATAAACGGTCCACATCGGCAGCTCTTTGTTTTACCCACCGCCGGTAAAGTAACCCGTTCATCGTACCCTTTGAAATCGGCTCGATCACCTCATCCCAACGTTCCTTGGTAGTGGGGTCATAAATAGAGAACAATACACGTTTACCGGACTTACCTCTCAGCAGGGGATAGTAATCTTCCCCGGCTTTCACCGTCTGCCCGTCAATTTTCTCGATGACCATTCCGGCTTTCAACTTCGAACGGACATTATCAAAAGGTCCTTTCTCCAACACCTCGTCAACCAGCAACCCGTCCTTTGCATAGTTCACGTTCAACAAGAGACCCAGCTCGGCAGTTGCCTCACCTCTTGACCCGGGGCGGTAACCCGATCCGGTGTGTGAAACGTTCAACTCACCCAACAACTCACTCAATAACTCGGAGAAATCATAGTTGTTATTGATATAAGGTAAAAACTTCTCGTAAGCCTTGGTCATTTTTGCCCAATCCACACCGTGCATATTCTTCTCGTAGAAACGTTTGGCCTCCTGACGACGCACCCGATCAAACATATATGCCCGCTCGGCAGCCTGATCCAGTTTCATTTCGGCAGAATACGCAATCGGACTTCTTCTCTCCGAACCCAGATTGATCTTCTGCATGGAACGTCCTCCCAACAGGAACAGATCTTTCCCGTCCTTATCCATCTCCAAAGACGCCCAACCGCTGTTCAGCTTATGCATCACCTTGGTACTCCGTGAACGCAGATCGCTCACCCACAAATCCATACCTCCCTCGAAAGAGGCCATGTAATAAAGCTTGTCGCCACTCTTGCTTAATATCGCATCTCCCAATTGTGAAGAATTCGGCGTTAACCGCATCACCCGGTCCTCGATACCTTGCAGTTCGACCTCAATATTCTTTTTCTCTTTCACGGCGGGTTTCGTCTCGCCTTTTTTATCTTTCTGATCCTCTTTCTGTTCTTTATTTTTCAGAGAGGCCATACGTTTCTCCTCCTCTTTCAGCAACTCGTAATCTTCCTTGTTCAAACGGAATTTATCGTAAGCATCCTGATTCATGAACACGATCATCACATCCTGCAAAGAACCCCACGATGCATGGTTACGCATCCCGTAACGTTCACTGGAAAACAAGATGGCATTTCCATCCAGCACCCACCGGGGATTACTATCAAAATAGCCGCTATTCGTCAGGTTTACAACTTCCCCTTTCCCATCGGCACTCACGATGGCAATATCACTATACGGATCGTGACGATTCCCGATGATTTCCATCGCGAACCATTTCCCGTCGGGAGACCATGTATAGGTGAAACCGTCCCCCGTGCGATATTGATATTTATCGTCCGCCACCTGTCGTACCTTCTTCGTCTTCAAATCAACGACCATCAATTTTGTACGATCCTCGATAAAGGCCAATTCCTTTCCATCCGGAGAGAATTGTGGGGCAAACCGCTCTTTGGTTGAAACCGGGAGAACAGCTTCCTCTTCGATTAAAGTTGCATTCGGGAAATTCACCTCTTCCTCACGAGCAATTTTCGCCGTGTAGATATTCCAATTTCCTCCCCGTTCGCTGGCATAAGCAATTGTACGGTTGTCAGGAGCAAAGCTCAACCACTTCTCTCCCTCCGGAGTCGTGGTAACTTGTTTCGTCGTCGTGTAATCGGTGGAAGTCACGAACACATCTCCCCGGATAATCATGGCCACCTGTTTCCCGTCCGGGGAAATAGTCGCACTAGTTGCCCCGGAAGTAAAACGCAACGAGGCGATATTATCTTTCGCATTGTCACCAATAATATCCACTTTCACTTTCTTGGGACTTCCGGATGCATCTTTCACGTATATTTCACCGTCATAACCAAAACACAAACGCCCGTTACCCGCAACACTCAAGAAACGCACGGGGTGAGTCTTGAAAGAAGTCTCTGCCTTCACGGCAGAAGGATCAGCCACCGGGAACGAGTACACGTTAAACGAATCTTCCCGCTCACTCAGAAAATATACCCTTTGTTCGTCCGGAGACAACACGGGAGAACGATCTTCCCCCGCCCGATCAATCAGACGGGTATGTTTCCCACTTTTCATATCATAGCGATAAATATCACGTGTGATAGAAGAGGTATGATGTTTACGCCATTCATTCTCCCCGCCCTTTTTATCTTGGTACAAGAAAGCATCACCCGATTTGAAGAAACAAATCTCTTCCGCCGGGGTTGCCAATATCTGCCGGGGACGTCCCCCATCCACCGATATGGCATACAATTCGGTCATGGAACCTGCCGGAAATAAAGCACTCTGCGCGGGATCACTCATTTGCGTCCCGTAAACAATTTCTTTTCCATCCGGGGTAAACGTGTAGGGTATCTCCTTGGCTGAATTTGTCGTCACTTGCCGGGCATCACCTCCCCGGGCCGACATCACGAAAATATCGAAATTACCATTCCGATCACTCGTGAAGGCGATCTGTTTCCCATCCGGAGACCACACGGGATGCGATTCATACGCCGGATGCGTGGTCAACTGGCGAGCCTCGCCACCTTCCGCGGGGACAACATAAATATCCCCCTTATAACTAAATGCAATTTGCTTTCCATCGGGCGAAATCTTCGGATAACGCATCCAAAGCGGTCCCGCCTGAACGAAAAAAGCAACCAGTAAAAAAGTAACAGTCAATACGATTCTATTCATCCTTCATTTATTTTGGTATTTAACTTAGCGCAAATATACGATCCGGGATTCCGGCATCCAGATAAAACGGGTAAAATCAGCCCCTTGAATAAGGGCAAGGCCATTTCCACATACCTCACTTTCCCTGTATAATTGAAAAATTTTCTCACGAATCGGATCACCGGGAACCCACTGAATATGTTGTCGAACACGAGCATCAACAATCATTCCCCCGTAGAATTCGAGACAAGGAATTTCCCGGATTTCGCCTCCGGTATTCACCACGTCCACCACCTTCCCGTCCTTCAAAACAACATATCCATTCTTCACGAATTCAAATCCGGGTAACAAAATATAATTAGCCGCAATCTTTCTCATTCAGAATATGATCTTATTTCTTTTTTACAGATTTCCTTTCAAGCTCCATCTGTCTCCTCTGCTCGTATTCCTTTTTCAATTGTTTCTCCCGGTTCGGGGCTACGTACGTTTTAAAGATTTCGGTTTTGTACACGCAACCTTCCCGGTCATTCAACTTCTTCACTTTCACCCTCGTATCCCGGTCACTCTTGGGAATCTTCATAAATAACTTCGTGTAACTGGAATCCGCCACGTAGAACTCCCAGTCTTTCTTGTAAGGGCGCAACGTGTCGACTCCCACGTACTGATCCGGAACTTTCAGCGTATCATTATCGGCAGACAGAAAATAAGTCTGTATGAAATTCCGTTTTCCCCGGTCTGATTTTTCCAACTTTATCGTCGAGGTAAATTTGTACATACCGGGAACAATGCTATCCAATTTCACCAGCACGAATTGGTTCCGCTTGTCAAAATAAACCGTATCGGCTTTCACCACACGTGTTTCGTACACGATGGAATCTTTCTTCCGGACTTTAGCTTGTGTAGAATCCGGGCGTATAGTATCTGCCACGATCATCGTGTACCCCGGGAACAGATTAACTGTATCATTCACGGTCAACTCTTTCCACTCCCGCATGATTTTCGTCTGGCGACGACTCAAGGTATCAATCACCACGTCATAAATTTTATTGAATAACGCCGATTGCAGAGAATAATAGGTCACGCAAGAATCAAAATCCTCCCGTGTAATCCCGTATTTCGCAAACAGGTCGTTATAATATAAATAATTATCTTTTTCGGTTCGTATATCACCTCGTGCGACCGACAACATTCCATCCGTCGTGTGCATATCAATCAACAAAGATGTGAATTGATCCTTGTCCAACGGGACCTTCTTCGAACAAGCCGTCATCGCCGCAATAATCAATATCACCCATAAAATACGCTTCATATCGCTAAAACTTTTAGTATTTATTCCTCGCTCTTTTTTCCAAGTTTCTCCCGCACCATCCTGTTCAACTTCGACGAGAACAGGAATTCGTTCAACGCCTTGTTGTTCGTGTACATGATCTCTTCGTTACTGCCCTCCCATTCTTTGTGTCCTTCATGGATAAACAACACCTTTTCCCCGATCTCGAAAACCGAGTTCATATCGTGCGTGTTTATAACCGTGGTCATATCATATTCATGTGTCAACTCGGACAACAGATTATCTATCACGATCGAGGTCAAAGGGTCCAAACCGGAATTCGGCTCGTCACAAAACAAGTATTTAGGCTGCAAGACAATAGCCCGGGCAATAGCCACTCGCTTTTTCATTCCTCCACTGATCTCCGCAGGATAAAGATTCTCCACGTTATTCAGGTTCACCCGGTTGAGGCAGAAAATAGCTCGCTCCGTTTTCTCCTTTTCCGTCATCGAAGAAAACAGATTTAACGGGAACTTCACGTTCTCCAACACGGAAAGTGAATCAAACAATGCCCCGCCTTGAAAAACCACTCCCAGCTCCTTCCGGATCTCCTTTATCTGTTTGTTATTCATTACGGTAATATCCCGGTCATTGTAGAATATCTTTCCTTTATCAATCGAGTGCAAGCCAATCAACGATTTCAATAACACGGTCTTCCCGGAACCACTCTTCCCGATAATCAGATTTACCTTTCCCGGTTCGAAAACGGCATCTATATCCGTCAACACCTCTTTTTTATCAAATGACTTACATACCCCTTCCGCCCGTATCATTACAATAATATTTTGGTTAATATCAAGTTCACAAGCAGGATGGCAATACTACTATCCACCACGGCTTTCGTACTCGCCTTACCGACTTCCAACGCCCCTCCTTGCACGTTATACCCGTAAAAGGCGGGAATAGAAGTAAATATCACGGCAAAGAACAACGTTTTGATCATGGAATAGGTCACGTAGTAAGGATTGAATGAAAAGTGCAACCCGTGTATATAATCATCATAGTTTACCACCCCGGATGCCAATCCCGAAAGGATTCCACCGATAATACCGATAAATACGCTGAATATATAAAGCACCGGATTTACCACCAAGGCTGCTGCAATCTTCGGCCCCACCAAATATGAAACGGAATTCACTCCCATCACCTCCAGCGCCTCGATCTGTTCCGTGATTTTCATGCTACCGATCTCGGATGCAATATTACTACCGATCTTCCCGGCAAGAATCAAGCTCACGATCGTTGACGAGAACTCCAGCAATAACGTCTCCCGGGTCAAATAACCAATCAGATAGCGAGGTAGCAGGGGACTCGACATATTGTAAGCCGTTTGCAGCGTCAACACCGCCCCAATAAAGAAAGAAATAATCATCACCAACATAACGGAATTCAACCCCAACTTCTCCAACTCGTTAGTCAATTCTTTTAAATAAACTTTCTTCTTCTCAGGTTTCGTGAAGATACGCCCCATGAATAATATGTAAGCTCCTATCTTATCTAATACTTTCATCTATACTAACTCCTTAAATAATACCCTCCTGTAAACCCTGTCTCAAATTTTATCGTAAAAATAGAAATTATTCACGGATTTATTACTAATTTCGACAACAATAAGATGAATTTAATTTTAAATGTATAACTAAATAAGATGAATAAGAACTCATATTGCGTTATAATGGCCGGCGGTCTCGGAAAACGTTTCTGGCCCGTGAGTACGAAAGCCTGTCCGAAACAATTTTGTGACATCTTAAATGTCGGGAAAAGCTTCCTCCGTCAAACCTTTGAAAGAGCAAATCAAATCTTTGATACCCAAAATATATTCATTGTTACAGGTACCGCCTACGAAGAGCTGACGAAACAGCAAATCCCGGAAATTCCTTCCGAGAATATTCTGAAAGAACCTTTCGGCAAGAACACCGCCCCATGCGTGGCTTATGCGGCCTACCGCATTGCCCGGGTTAACCCGCATGCGAGTATGGTAGTTGTCCCTTCCGACCATTTTATCACCAATGACGCGGTCTATCTCGATAACATCCAGAAAGGAATTTCTTTCGTAGAACAGTTCGGTGGCTTACTCACCATCGGTATCAAACCAACCCGCCCGGAAACAGGGTACGGGTATATCCAGATCAAGAAAAACAAGTTCTCCGAATTTATATCCAAGGTTAAAACGTTCACCGAAAAACCGGACAAGGAACTGGCAAAAGTCTTTTTGGAATCGGGTGATTTCCTTTGGAACGCTGGGATATTTATCTGGAAAGTAGAAGATATTATCGAAGAGTTCAAAACATACCTCGAAGATATGTATTTACTGTTCGAGCAGGAATATAAAAATGTGGAGAACCCGGATTCTCCCGAAAATATCGCTCACATCTACGGACAATGCCGTAATATTTCCATCGACTTCGGTATCATGGAGAAGTCCGCAAAAGTCTATGTCATGAAAGGTGAGTTCGGTTGGTCCGATGTCGGCACGTGGCATTCGTTCCATGAAATCAGCCCGAAAGACGAGAATAACAATGTATCCAACAGCGAACAAGTCCGCTTAATCGAAACTAAAGAATGTATTATTAACGTCCCCCAAGACAAGAAAGTCATTATTGAAGGGGTCGAAAATTGCATTATCGCGGAAAACAATGATATTCTAATGATCTGCCACCGGGATCACGAGGATAACATCCGGCATTTCGACGATATGCTAAAACATACAACAAAGGAGCTTAATTAAAGCTCCTTTTCTTTTTATATCTTTACCCGAACCTCCTCAATCCGGGCACTCTTGACACTTACGATTTCAAAAGATATATCTTCAATAGAGATCCGTTCCCCCTCTTCCGGGATATCCTCATTGTAATAAAGAATCAACCCGGCCAAAGTCTCGTACTCCTCGTTCTCCGGAAGATTCAAATCATATTTTTCATTCAGATAATCCACTTCAAGACGGCCGGAGAAAATATATTCATCGGGAGCGACCTGTTCTTCTTTCAGATTCAAACGGTCATGCTCATCCTCGATCTCCCCGAATATCTCCTCCATAATATCTTCAATCGTAACCATCCCGGCCGTTATTCCAAACTCATCGACCACGACCGCCACGCTTTTCTGTTCCTTCGTGAAAAGATTCAACAACCTCAAGGCCGACATGGTTTCGGGAACAATCAATATTTTGCTCACCGCCTTCTTCACGGTTTCGGGATGATGAAACAAAGCGGATGAATGTACATACCCGATCACGTTATCAATCGAATCCCGGTAAATCAATATCCGGGACAATCCCGTTTTCACGAAAAGCTCCCTCAACTCATCCAAACTACTATCAATAGATAAAGCCACAATATCCGGACGAGGAACTATACATTCCCTCAATTTCACTTCCGAAAAATCCAACGCATTCCGGAACAATTTAATATCGTGTTCGTCTTCATTTTCTTCTCCCCCGGTCTCACCCTCTTCTATCAGATTATTTAAATCTATCTTGCCAAAAGCCCGGTTTTCCTCTTTATGCGTCAGTTTGCGTCCGGTAAATATCCTCAGCAACAATCCCCCGAACCACACGGAGAAATACGAGATCGGGAAAAACAGGATATAAAACAAAAATACCGGAATAGCAAATACCCGTAAAAACACATTCGGCCGCAGACGGAACACGGCTTTCGGGAAAAACTCTCCCGTCACCAACACGATCAACGTCGAAATCAAGGTCACAAGAACCATCCTCAACCCCAGCGAAATACCGACATTTTCCAACATAGGATCGAGATAGTCGGACATAAAAATACCATAAATAACCATCACCACGTTATTCCCTACCAGAATCGTGGTGATATACATCCCCGAATTGGAAACAAAAAGATCTATTAACTTCTGCGTGATACCCTTGTTCGATTTATCAATCTCAATCCGGAGTTTATTGGAAGCCATAAAAGCAATTTCCATCCCCGAAAAGAAAGCAGACAGGACCAAACAAATCAATATGGCAACAAATCCTGACATTTAAGGTTTATTTTCAATTTCTACCACACCCGTAATCTTGTTAAAGACCGGGTTTCTCAAGGATTGATCCGACTTGAAACCTTTATTCCCCTCTATAATCTGGTCCCCGGAAGTGAGCCGAGAATAGCGATCGGAATAAACGATCTCTTTTTTCATATCCCAGTACATCAGATCGGTTTCCAACTTCTTCCCCTCGGCATTGATCACGACCACCTCGTTACGCAACTCCCACAGCATCTCCTCTTCCAACTTCTTCGCATATTTCGAGGTAATGGAACCGACCATGCTACCACCCTTCTCGTACAACTCCGCATGAATCCCTTTCGGAAATTCATCATATTTCTTGTCGTCTTGGTTATACTTATTATAAAGGGGTGTTATTACTTTATACTTCAACAACGCAGAGTCTGAATAAAATAACTCCATGTTCTCCCCAGACATTTCAGGCATATTGTTCCGGTTCCCGATCGCATCCACATCCTTCATATTCGTTTTACACGAAAAGAGCATTACCGTCCCTAAAGCAAGGACGGTAATGCTTTTTATTTTTAATGCACGATATAGAAATGTCATGTATTTAATCTCTAAACCTGGCAGTCGTTGTCTCGTTAATCCATCCACCGACTTTCACGCTTTTCCCTGCCGTAATATCACGGAAGAAAGCCTCGTCTTTCGTCGGGAAGTGAGGAGAATACCGCTCAATATATTCGTTAGCCTTTCCTGCTACTGATGGATCAACTTGTTTCGCTTTCACAAACTTATCCACGGCAGCCCAAAATACGGTACGTTTGTCGAACTCGTCTCCTTCATAGTCATTGCTACTTACCGCATAAGCCAAACCTATCGTGATGTAAGCATCACCCATATTCGGGTTTGTCTTCAAAGCATCCAAAGCATATTTTTTGGCTGACGGATAATTCTTCTTTGACAAATACACCTGTGCCAGCTTGTAATTATAATCTGCTTTAGCTTTCGGATCATCTGATTTATCGATAGCCTCCTTCAAATATTGCTCGAATTTCGCAATATCTTGTTTTGAAAAGAACATCATAGCCAAACTGTAAGCAGCATCGGCACTCGGTTCTTGCTGATAAATCTTCTCGGCAACCGTAGCGTACAACGGTAAATCCGTACATTCACGTCTTCTTAAGATAGAAGAAATTTCTTTCAAAACAGGCAGACTATCTTTATTCGCCTCGTATTTCTGATTCAACAAACCGGCCAATGTATTACAATCAGCATACCCGGACTCGAAGAAAATGGCATCCAATGCAGATTTACATACAGCGAAATTATCACATCCTTTTTCACCTGATGCTAGACGTTTGTCCGCAAAATCAGTGAATTTCATGTACAAATTAATAAATTCCTCCTGAGACAACAGATTTTGTTGTACCAACCCACAACCCACTTCAAAAGTAGCATGAATCAACTGTGCCGGAGTACCTTCTCCTTCCAATTCATACGACTTCATCAAGTTATCAAACCCGGCTTTCAACATATTAATATCCCCGTTGGAATATTTCACTTGAGCCATACCTTTTTTCCCAAGAACATATCCTTCCCGGCTTCTTTTTCCCATGTATTGAAGACGACGATCAAAAACCATCATTAAAGTATCCACGTACTCCTTCTTTTTCGTCTTCTGGATCATAAACTCAATAATATCTTCCCCCCGGATATAAGTATTTAATTGAAATGCAGGTGCGTTCAAGAAAACGTATCTCCAAGAGGGTAACGCTTCTTCGTAATTTTTCTGTTTCCAGTATTCCGTGTACAGAGAAGCATTCAGAATGGTATTTGCACTATCCAATCCATACTGAGACTCCAACGTTTGCGCTTTTGTCGGTAGAATGAATAGAAGCATCCCAAATGCTATAACAGCAATCTTTTTCATGGTCATCCCTTTTATTTAAGTTAGTTCGAATAAGTTTTTTCATCATAGCCCGTCCACCCACGTGAGGACTATCGCAAAATTACCACTATTTCTTTAAAACGGAAATGTTTCACATATTTTTCATGTATAATTAACCGTTTTTTGGTATTCTAAAATTCTGTTTAAACCCGTGATCACCAACTTGTCTTCAAAAAAAACCGTCCGTTTCAACGTTTTTCTCAGATATTCACTTCCGCCACCCGTTATAATTACCGCAGCATGGGGATTATTTCGAAGCAACTCATCTATATACCCTCTTACTTCAAAAAGTATACCATTCATCACCCCGTTCAAAATCGCATCATGCGTGTTCTTCCCGACATACCCGTGTTCCATGGAACACTTCACCAATGGAAGACTCGCTGTGAACTCGTTTAACGCCCGGAAACGAATACCCAGCCCCGGAGAAATATTTCCTCCCCGAAACTCCCCATCCGCACTGACAAAATCATACGTAATCGCCGTTCCGGAATCAATCACCAGCAACTCCCTACCCGGGAAAAGGAATGCCCCGCCCACGCAACCGGCAATCCGGTCTACACCCAAGGTTTTCGGAGTATCATATCCCAAGCGTATCGGCAAGGGGATTTCCGATGACACTTCACAAAAGAAAGTGGAAACCTCACGCAGTCTTTCCCGAACTTCCGCCGAGATAGCTCCCGTGCTTGACAAAATCAAGTTTACTTCCTTCCCGCTTTTTCGGTAAGTCGTCGCCAGATCGTATACTTCCGGTAATCCCAATCCACACTCCACCCAATCGCCCTCGTCAAAAACGGCGTACTTGGTTCGTGTATTTCCAATATCAACAATTAGATTCATAGCTTAATTATTACCATAAGCAAAGTCCCGCATCTCCCGCGTAATTTCCGATACCCGATTAATATCGGCAATACTCGTGAAAACCAGACTCAACTTATCATTCTTTTCGCTGATCTTGCAAGGGATCACCTGTTTCTGTATAAATTTCAATAGCTCGCTAAACACGGGAGAGGCATAGAATGGCGAATTTTGGTCACTGATAAAATAAACAACCATCTTGTTATTCTTCACCATCAACCGCTCGATTCCCAAGTCTATACATCTCTGACGAATCCGGACCACCTCCATCAACCCGACAACCGGAGCCGGAATCTCGCCAAAGCGGTCTTTCATCTCTATCTCGAAACGCTGCAAAGCCTCTTCGTTCGCGATATTATCCAACTCCCGGTACAAGCGGATTCGTTCGCTCACGTTCTCCACGTAAGTATCGGGAATCAACAAAGCAAAATCCGTGTCGATCACGCAATCCGTGGCAAACGCCATCGGCTCATCCGGATGCACCTTCTGTAATTCGGGGAATTCCTCATCCCTCAATTCCACTAACGCCTCGTTCAGAATTCTTTGATAGGTCTCGTACCCCACTTCTGCAATAAAACCGGATTGCTCTCCCCCTAAAATATTCCCGGCCCCACGAATATCCAAATCCTGCATGGCAATATTGAACCCACTCCCCAAGCCGCTGAAATCCTCGATCGCCTTCAACCGCCTCCGGGCATCCGCATTCACTAATTCCAAAGGCGGGGCCAGCAAATAACAAAAAGCCTTCCGGTTGGAACGTCCCACCCGTCCCCGCAACTGGTGTAAATCACTCAACCCGTAATTCTGGGCCTGATTAATAATAATAGTATTCGCATTAGGAATATCCAACCCCGACTCCACGATCGTCGTGGCAATCAACACGTCGTAATCTCCCCGCACGAAATCATGCATCACCGTCTCCAACTCCTCCCCACTCATCTGCCCGTGTCCCACACAACTCTTGATGCCGGGAATCAGACGATGAATCATATATTGAATATCCCGGATATTATCCACCCGGTTATGAATAAAAAACACCTGTCCCCCACGGCTCACCTCGTAAGAAATCGCATCCTTAATCACTTTCTCATCAAAACGATGTAACTCCGTCACGATCGGGTAACGATTAGGCGGGGCCGTACGGATAATCGACATATCCCTCGCCCCCATCAACGAAAATTGCAGAGTCCGCGGGATCGGTGTCGCCGTCATGGTAATGGTATCCACGTTCAATTTCAAACGTTTCAACTTCTCCTTCACCGCCACCCCAAACTTCTGCTCCTCATCAATCACCAGCAAACCGAGATCCTTAAATTTTATATCATTACTTGTCAAACGATGCGTCCCGATGATAATATCCACCTTCCCCGCTTCCAAATCTTTCAAAATCCGCTTAATATCGGCACTCTTTTTCATCCGACTGATATACTCGATCCGGCAAGGCATCCCCTCCAGACGTTTCTTGAAAGTATTATAATGCTGATAAGCCAAAACCGTCGTCGGCACCAACACGGCCACCTGTTTACTATCAGCCACCGCCTTGAATGCCGCACGAATAGCGACTTCCGTTTTTCCGAATCCCACATCCCCGCAAACCAGACGATCCATCACGTGAGGACTCTCCATGTCCGCTTTCACCGCCTCGATCGCCTTCATCTGATCCGGCGTTTCCTCGTACATAAAGGATGCCTCCATCTCGTCCTGCAAGAAACTATCTTTCGAGAACGCATAAGCCTCCTCCCGCCTGCGCTTGGCATACAGAGCTATTAACTCCCGGGCAATATCCTTTACCCTCGACTTGGTTCGCTGTTTTAATTTATTCCAAGCCTCCCCACCCAACTTACTCACGGTTGGCGGTTCACCGTCCTTCCCCTTGTACTTGGAAATTTTATGTAATGAATGGAGACTCACGTACAATTCGGAATTATTCTTATACACCAAACGTATGGCCTCCTGAATCTTCCCGTCATTATCAATCTTCGTCAACCCGCCGAAGCGCCCGATCCCGTGATCTATATGCACCACGTAATCTCCGGGATGCAGGTTCTGCAACTCGCTGATCGTGATGGACTCCCGCCCTTTCCGGATCTGCGAAGTCTTCAAACGGTATTTCTGGTAACGATCGAAGATCTGATGCTCCGTGTAGATACACACCTTGATCAGGGCATCACTGAAACCCTCGTGGATCGTTCCCTCCACGGGTACAAAATTCACCTCATGCCCCTTGTCCGAGAAAATATCCCGCAATCGCTGGAGTTGCATATCGTTCGTAGAACAAAGATAAACCGTGTAGCGATCCATCTGCTTGTCTAGCAAATGCTCTGCCAGCAAATCGAACTGCTTGTTCACGGCCGGTTGCACCTCCGCCTCCAAGCGAATCACCTCACCCCGGAAAAACAACTCCGGTCCCCACTCCACCACACTGTTCCCCTCGATCGTCCGGAACAAACTATCCGACGTGATCAGGAATTCCCCGGCATCCAGTTCTTTTAACGAATTAATGCGGTCATGAATCAACAAGGAATTCTTCATCCACCACGTGGCCTCTTTCCCAAGGAACTCGGTCAACCCCACGTTATCATTCTTATCCGTTGACTCGCTCAAATCGGGTACGATCACCACCTTGTCAATCAACTGCTCGGAAAGCTGTGTCTCTACATCGAAATAACGAATGCTTTCCACCTCGTCCCCGAAAAAGTCTATTCGCACCGGACGCTCTTCCGCGAAAGAATAGACATCCACGATACTTCCCCGGATAGAAAACTGTCCGGGTTCATACACGAAATCATTCCGTTCGAAACCGTACTCTCCCAACAACGACTCCAAAAACGTTAGCGACAGCTTGTTCCCCTTGATCACGGGCATCGACATATCGGCCAACATCTTCTTGCTCACCACCTTCTCGGCCATCGCCTCCGTGTAAGTGACCACCATCCCCACCTCTTTTGCCGTCAAGGCATTCAACACCTCTGTCCGAACCAGAATCGAATCGTTATCTTTATCTTCAAAATTACCGGAACGCCGAAACGAGGAAGGCAGAAAACGCACGTTCTCCTCGTCATAAAAAGTCAACAAATCATTGTAGAAATAAGCAGCCTCCTCCTTGTCGTTCAACACGAAAAGCTGTAATCCCTTCATCTCCCGTCCCACGGCAGCCGCGATAAAAGCCACGAGCGAACCGATCCCGTTCTCCAACTTTATCTTTGTCCCCGTCTGCTTGCGCAGCCGATTGGCAATTTTCTGAACGACAGGATGATCTTGAAATAAATCTAATAACTCTTTTGCTTCCAAATCTTTGTTCCTTTATCAAAAAAACGGCATACCTTTCAGCATACCGTCTTCAACCCTCAGGTTCTATATTTTAAATGATAAGCATGGCATCGCCATAAGTACCAAAACGATATTTTTCCTTAACCGCCTGATTATACGCTTCCATGACGTGTTCATACCCACCGAAGGCCGCCACCATCATCAATAACGTCGAATAAGGCAAATGGAAATTGGAAATGAAAGCATCCGGCACGCTGAAATCATACGGGGGGAAGATAAACTTGTTCGTCCACCCTTCAAACTCCGTCAACCGTCCTTTGGTGGTCACGCAGCTCTCCAATGTACGTACCACCGTCGTACCCACGGCACAAATTTTATGCTTTTCATCCTTCGCGTCATTCACGATTTTCACCGTTTCCGGTGTCACGAAGATTTGTTCCGAATCCATCTTATGCTTCGTCAAATCCTCCACGTCCACCTCCCGGAAATTCCCCAATCCGACGTGCAACGTGATGTAAGCGAAATCAATCCCCTTGATCTCCATACGTTTCATCAACTCGCGACTAAAATGCATACCCGCAGTCGGGGCAGCCACCGCACCTTCATGCTTGGCAAAAATAGTCTGGTAATTATCAGCATCTTCAGGTTCCACTTTCCGGTTAATAAAACGAGGAAGCGGGGTTTCGCCCAACGCGTACAACTCCTTCTTGAACTCGTCATATTCACCATCGAACAGGAAACGCAAAGTTCTCCCGCGAGAAGTGGTATTATCAATGACCTCGGCCACCATGCTATCATCTTCCCCGAAATACAACTTGTTCCCGATACGTATTTTCCGAGCCGGATCAACCAACACGTCCCAAATACGCAATTCCGGGTTCAGCTCTCTCAGCAAAAACACCTCGATCTCCGCACCGGTTTTTTCCTTGTTTCCATATAACCTCGCCGGGAACACCTTGGAATCGTTAAAAACGAACACGTCTTTCTCGTCAAAATAGTCAATCACATCTTTAAATACCTTGTGTTCAATCTTTCCGGTTTTCCGATCCAGAACCATCAACCGGGCCTCATCCCGGTTAGGCGTCGGATGTAACGCGATCAACTCCGGCGGCAACTTATATTTAAACTTAGATAATTTCATGTTGAATAATGTTTATATATTAATCAAATCTTGCTAAATTACAAATTTTCCTGTAAAACTCCAATAATTTCATCCATTTTAAACCCATCTTCCACCCGGAAGTCCCCCACCCGGGTCCTTCTTAGAGCTGACAAATGCGAACCGCTCCCGCAGGCTTTTCCCAGATCATGAGCCAGCGAACGGATGTACGTTCCCTTGCCACACACAATCCGGAGTTCCACTATTGGAAGTTCCACTTTCAATATTTCAATCTCCCGAACCACTACCTTCCGGCTCTTCATCTCCACCTCGTCCCCCCGACGAGCCATCTCGTACGCCCGGACCCCGTCAACACGAACAGCCGAATAAGAGGGCGGAAACTGCTCAATTTCCCCGACAAACTGCTGGACCGCCCGCTCCAAACAAGCACGATCCACTTGTTCATACGAAAACTCCCCGTCAAAAGATGTCTCCAAATCATAAGAAGGGGTCGTATGCCCGAAAGTAATTTCCGCCACGTACTCTTTCTCCTGTCCCATATACTCCTCGATCTTCTTTGTCTCCTTCCCCACACAAATAATCACCACTCCCGATGCCAAAGGATCCAACGTCCCCGCGTGCCCCACTTTTATCTTCCCGTATCCTTTTCTCAAGCAAATACGAACTTTGTTCACCACGTCAAACGATGTCCAGCGCAATGGTTTATCGACCACGAACACCGCTCCTGCCCGAAAATCCTCTCCTTCTCTAAAAAAAATATTACCCCACTTACTCATTATCCTAAAACAATCGTCAATACACCCGCGATAGCGCAATAAAGAGCGAACCAAATCAACTTACCCTTTTTCACGATATTAATCATCCAGCGACAAGCAATACATCCCGAGATAAAAGCTGCAGCGAATCCCACCAACAGCGACACGGTCGAAATACCGCTTGCCTCTGCCGAGAACCCGCCTTTCATCAGATCCAGAAAAGCCTCCCCCAGAATAGGAATCAATACCATCAAAAAAGAGAACTTGGCCACCGCCTCCTTCTTGTTACCCAACAAAATCCCGGTAGCAATAGTCGAACCGGAACGAGACAAACCGGGTAACACGGCACACGCTTGCGCCAACCCGATCACGAACGCGTCCCGATACGAGATTTTTTCTTTCACCCGGGGTTTAGCGTAATAAGCGAACGACAACAACACCGCCGTTACCAGCAACATACACCCCACGACCGTCAATCCCGAACCAAATAACGCCTCCACGTAATCCTTGAAACAGAATCCCACGATAGCCACCGGTATCATGGAAAGAAATATCTTTAGCACGTAGGCCATCTCGTCATTATACTTGAACGTGAAAAAGCCCTTGAACAACACGGACACTTCCTTCCATAAAATCACGATCGTACTACAAACCGTCGCGGCGTGAACCGCCACGGCAAACGTTAAATTCTCCTCTCCTTCTAACCCGAAAAGAGCGCTAAAAATCTGTAAATGCCCGGAACTACTCACCGGCAAAAATTCTGTAAGCCCTTGGATGATACCAAGCACCAATGCCTCAAACCACTCCATCTATGAATTGAAAATTGAGAATTGAAAATTGAGAATGCACGCACGTCAATATTCAATTACATTAATATTTAATTTTTCTCCTCTCCCTTCGTTTTGGGTTTTCGCATGATACCCCAGAAAACGAAACCGAAACCGAATAACACCACGATAGGCGCTAACGTGATCCGGCGAAAACTAAAAATGTCATAATTAAATGTATCGGGCGAATCCGCTCCCCCTCCCATCATCAAGAGGAAACCCACTATAACGATCCCGAAACCGATCAGGATCATCTTGTAATTATCCTTCGGTATAGGAAAACCGTCTTTCTTTTCGTTTAAAATTCTTGCCATATATTTTTATTTACACGTATAAATCATTCAAATCCCGCCGCAAATAACGACGTACCGAGAACCAAGCCGAGAAAAATGACAACACCACCCCGGAAAGGATCACAAAACCCACCATCAACAAGATCACGTCCTGCCGCATGATATTAATCACGTTCCCCACGTTCTCTTGTACGAAAAATATCGCACCCAGCAACACCAAGTTAGCAATCAAAGCCCCGAAGAACCCTCGCCACATACTCCCGTACACGAAAGGTTTGCATATAAAAAACGGCGTGGCCCCCACCAACTGCATCGTCTTGATCAACAGTCGCTGCGAGTAAACCGCCAAATGAATCATGTTGCGAATCAACGTGAACGAAATCAACACCAACACCGCCCCGACAATCAAAAAGATAATCGTAATCCGCCGTATGTTCTCGTTAATACTCTCGATCATGGATTTCTGGTAATACACCTCGTGGATAATATCAAATCTTGCCAATCCTTTCTCTATCATCGCCAGCGAATCGTTATTCGCGTATGCCGGGTTCAGCTTGATCTCGATGGAAGGCAACAAAGGGTTGGCACCCAATATCCGCTCAAAATCCTCTCCCATCTCTTTCTTGAAAGACTTCGCCGCCTGTTCTTTAGTAATATACTTCGAAGCGTAAACGTAAGGTTGGGTATCCAGAATCTTTTGCACCCGCTTAATCTCCGCCTCATTCGTGTTATCCTTCACGATCACGGCAAAACCGATATTCCGTTTCACATGATCCGAAATCGCCCGGGCATTCAACAAAATAAATACAAGCATACCGACCACAATCAATACCAGAGAAATACTGATTGTGGGAACAAAATAAGCACTTTTTCCCTTTCTACTTTCTGTCCGCGACATTTTTTCTGTCTTAAAAACTTGACAAATATAATCATTCTACACCCGAGAACAACCCATTTCTTAAAAAAAATCGCAAAATCACATCTTCACTAGGCCTCATTCGACCTCCCGTTCCCCGACATTCACCTCTTTTCCCCTCCAGTAACTGCATGAAAAACAGTTTTCAAGAAATGAATTTAAAAAATCCTTTGCATTTTCTTATCAAACCCTTTGCTGAAAACAAAAAATGCTCTATATTTGCAATCGCAAAAAAGGAAAGCGTTCCTAGAAAATTTTGCAAGCAATCATGCGAAAATAGCTCAGTTGGTAGAGCATAACCTTGCCAAGGTTAGGGTCGCGGGTTCGAGTCCCGTTTTTCGCTCCAAGTTGCTCGAGTGGTGGAATCGGTAGACACGCGGGACTTAAAATCCCGTGGCCATTGCGGCTGTGCGGGTTCAAGTCCCGCCTCGAGTACACGGAATATTAAGGAGTTAGTAATCACTAACTCCTTTTATTTTATCCGGAAAACTCTAATCACTTTTTTAAATTATTCTCTCTCGATACCCTAAAAACGATATGTGGCATCTCGACTCCCCGATAATGCTTGACAAGCGTATCAACCTCTATCATCCCGTTCCGCCGGGCCACGTTCTGGGATGCCACGTTCGAATCCCGAATAATGGAATAAACCTCGTCAAAATTCAGCACTTGAAATGCATATTCTTTACAAGCAATGGCAGCTTCCGTGGCAAATCCTTTATGCCAAAATTCTTGCCGGAACAAATAACCGACTTCCAGAACCCTGCCCCCGTTATATTCTTGGTACGTGATACCACATTGCCCGATAAGCTCGCCATTGCTTTTCTCGATGACCGCCCACAGTGCGAAACCGTCATCCTCGTACCGCTGGAACATCTTATCCAACCACGCCTGAACTTCCTGATCGCTAAAAGCACCCTCGTAAGCATACATCACCACGGGATCCTGCAACAATTTACACACCTCGTCAAAATCACCTTGTTCTAACTTTCTTAGAACCAACCGTTCCGTTTCCAATATCATTTCATTCATTTTTTATCCGGCTACAAAAATAATTTATTCTATTCAAAATAAATTTTGACAAATAAGTAAATCATTCAAACCAAAACTAAACCAGCATCTCAGGCGAGCCATAATCAATTGGGAATTAACACATTATTAATATCATGCCAAATGGTTAATCATTGATCAAATACGGATGAATACCCTCATAAACCTTATAGATACCTTATAGATACCTTTTATAAACCTTATATATAATAAGGTTTATAAAATATATCTATTGTTTATTTAAAATTTTATTTGTACTATTGTTCCGGAATTAACCAATTACTAATCATTAAATCAGGATTGACATGGATACTACCTCTCCTTTATTTTTAGCCTTGCTCGCTAATGGCCCGATCAAAATGGACGGGTACACTTATTTCCTATACGGGGGAAAAATCAGGAAATGTAAATCCAAGCGAGGCCCTAGAAAATCCAGAACAGAAGGGGAGCGACAAACGACGGATCGTTTCACGGAAACCCGTAAAATGTGGAAAATTTACCGCCGGGCAATCAAGGATTTACCGATATGGCGAGTTGAAGCAAGGGCAAGAGGGGTCTCTAAAAGTGATTCCTTATTCCACTCCATCAATGGCGGGTGCCTACAACCGGGTAAAGGAGTATGGGCATTCAAAACGTTTCGGTTCTCCGTGGGATCTTTGGATGCTCCCGTGATCACGGCCGCGGAACGCGAGGGATGGACGGTAACCCTACACTGGAAAAACGGGGCTAATTGCCCGAAAGCGGATTCCTCTGACTGGGTATTCCTAGGCTATTTCTATGACACGTTACGTCGTTCACCCCAGTTAACCTTGGATTACATGCCACGCCGGATAGACGAGAAAATCACGATCGAAATTCCTCCGGCAGATCAACCGGAAGGAACACGATTACATCTTTACCTGTTTTTCGGAAACGAAGAATTTACCCAATTTTCACCGAGCGAGTACGTAGAACTATAGACACGTCTCACCGAACATGACTTATTTACCGGGAGAACCGGGAAAAATGGAATTATCACAAAAAAATAAATTGCCCCTAAAAGTTTTTTGTTCACTTTTTAGGGGCAGTTCTGTTTTATACTAAAACAGTCTATTTTAAATAAAACACATGTTACATTTTTTCCACTCGGTCCTTTACGGATTGAATATCCTTCGGATCGACATCACTTGCCGGGTTACTCTTAACAACTTCCAACACGTCATTCAAGAGCCTTTTAGCCTCCTGCTTCTCCCCGATTCCTTCCAAGAAATCCGCACATCCCCAAGCCGTGGCCGGGGTACGATCTAACTGGTAAGCGTAGTTTATCCAGTCGATACATTGCTTTTTCTCTCCAGCATTTTGCTGATCGGTAATCTTCCAGTAATGACGGGTAGCACTGATCACGAAAGAAGACAATAGTTTATACTTCACCCCTCCAAACAAGCTCGCCATACCCATCGTCTTCTTTATACTCACGATCGCGGCAGAATCATTCTTCATTTTAGCCGAATCAATCAACATCTTGAAATGCCGGTTTGTTATCTCTTCCATTTTTCTCAGAGAATCGATGCTATTCTCCTCCTGTTGAGCAACGAGATACTTGTTCATCAACGTCTTGAATTTATCGTCCAAACGGTTGTTCGAGTAGAAATCCAAACGCAACTGCTCTGCCGGAAGGTAAGATTTACCGCCACCCATCATGGCAGACATACCATTCTCCAGATTTCCCAACCCGGCCTTCACGTCAAGAATCCCTTCCAACGCTTTTTCATCTTTCTCTTTCACGCAAGTAGCAAAACAAGCACTCAGACTTTTCATCACGGAGGCATTCAAGCGGTTGCCCAACTTCTTATTCTCTCCCTCAACCTTCTTAATGCCCTTAACCAAACGATCAAAAAGAACCGGATCGAAAATGGAAATATTACCTATATTATTCACGTTCTCCTCCAACAACAATTCCTCGTCAGAGAGACATTTCAAGTACTCGTTCAGGACAACACCACCACCTGCCCCGGACTCTTTCAACAGAGCGTAATACTCTCCGAGGAATACTTTTCCTCGTTTTCCTTGCTCGTATTCTTTCTCCATCGCCGCAATGCGGGGAGCCAAAGCATGTAAACGCACGGCTTTCTCCCCCTCCGCGATCAGTTTATCAGCCGTACGGACCCCCATAAACTTATACACCAACTCGCCCTCGGCATTCACGAATACCAACGTCGGGTAAGCCGAAACCTCGTATTTACCTGCCAATCCCGGTCCTTCACCTTTCTCCGCGTCAATCTTGTAATTGACGAAATTCTTGTTGAAGTAATCTCCCACGGTCTGCTGAGGGAAAGTCTCCGCAGCCATTTTCTTGCAAGGACCGCACCACGTCGTGTACAGGTCTACAAAGACCAATTTATTCTCCTGTTTTGCTTTCTGTAAAACTTCTTTCCAGCTACCGGTTTCGAACTGAATCCCCTGTGAAAACACGTTCCACGAGAAAAGCAAAATGGCTATTGTAAAAAGTATTCTTCTCATTATTCCTACCAATCGTTATTCTCCAAATTGTTCCGCAACTTTTTCCATCAACAAGTCACCCCGCAATTTGGTAGCGACAATTTTTCCCTCCTTGTCAATCAACAACATGGCTGGAACCCCGCTCACGTTATACAATTTTGCCACCGGACAACTCCATCCCTTCAAGGAAGAAACGTGACCCCAGTCCAAATCATTCTTTTCAATCGCATTTACCCAATTATCCTTTTTATCATCCAGTGACACGCTCAGTATTTCAAATCCTTTATCATGGAACTTGTCATATACTTTCTTCACATTGGGAACTTCACGCAAACAAGGACCACACCAAGACGCCCAGAAATCAAGCAAAACAATCTTCCCACGGTAATCGGATAAAGAAACATTCTTTCCGTCCGGAGCTTGTAAGGTGAAATCCGGGGCAATACTACCGATGGATGTTTTTTTAATATTATCTATCGATGTTTTCAATTTACGTCCTAAATAAGCATTTTTGATACGGGGAGTCAAACCTTCATACATTTTTTCAACTTCCGCCAAATTTCTATCCTTGATCACGAAATTATTAATAATCAACGCAGTTGCATGACAATCGGGATAATTTGTAACCAAACTGTCAATCGTCCGCACGGTTTTCTCCTTCATAGCCGTATACATCTGTATTAAAGAGTCCTGCATGGCAGTACTCGTATTCTCATCTCTACCCATGAAGGAAAGTCCCAACATCATCAACATCTCATCCCGCTGTGCTAACAGCATTGTTTTAAAAATATCCTGCTCCACGCTCCCCGATATTTCTGCTCTGACATTCTCAATCTCTTTTCCCTTGACCGTTTTTTTCACGGTTACGCATTTTACATGGATTGGAACAGAATCCAAAATAATGATATTCGTACTACCATTTATTTCCAAAATCCGCTCATCCACGTCTCCAAGCGGCTTTTGCATTTTGAAACTACCGTTTGCCACGACTACGGAGTCCTGTATTTCATATTTCTTGTCTCCTAAGTCCTTTTTCAAATAAACCACTTTCCCATCTCCACCTTCCCACTCTCCTTGAATGGTATACATTGTTTCCTGTTTAGCACAGCCCACAAACAACAGGCCTATCAATAATCCACTGACAATTTTTCTCATATTTTCGGAATTACTTTAATATTTCTAAATCAAATATCATTTATATTTAGTTCGATTTCTTCAAAAACAATTCGAACTCTTTAGCTTTCTCTGCCTTAATCTTCTCGTCCATTTTTTTGAACTCTTTCGCTTTTGCGCTATTACCTAGTTTAGTATGCAAAACAGAAAGTGTTCCGTAATAACAAGATCTTAATTTAGAACTCCCCTTGTCTTCTTCTTCCTGCAACTTTTCAATTAAAGCCAAATATTTTTCAATAACGGCTTTATCCGGGCAATATGCGGCTAGATATTGAGCTGTTTCATCCAAATAACGATCAGAATACCCCAAAGCCTTTATATCACGGTAAATCATCTGACATTCATATACTTCATTCCACTTTTGAGCCAATTCCAACTCATATATCTTTATCTTGGCACGTAAGGTTTCCGCACGTTTCAAATTCCCGCGATTGATCAACCGTAACAACGTGTCCACTTTTCCTGCGGCATTAACCAAACGCAATGGGGTATCCTCTTTGTCAAACTTAACCTCAACTACTTGATTAACGGCTCTCTCTAACGCCCAACCCAGTTGCCTTTCCACGTTATAACGATCAAACTTCACTTTATTTGCCAAACGGTCTATATTAAAAATCACGTAGTCAAATTGTGGAGAATAGGATCCTTAATATAAGAACCCACGAAGTCCCAGATTTCTTTTTCCTGCAATTTTTCCACGGGTATCGTTTTCATATAATCGAGTATAATTTTCTCGATATCATCTTTTAAGAAAGCTCCTTCCAAAGCAACAACATAATCTTTCAAAAAGGCAAGTTCACGCTCTCCTGCCGCATATCTGTCCTTATAAGTGAACAAGCTTTTACCTTCCATCCCGGCTTTCATTCCGGCGATTAAAACATCAGCCTCTTGAAAACCAGCCATCTGGTGTACAACCTTCCCCTCCTTGTTAATCAATAGGAGTGTCGGGAATCCAATGATATTGGATTTATACTGTTTGTATAAATCTTTCCCCACACCTTTTTCCATATCATATTTCACGTTGATAAAATTTGCGTTAAAAAAGTCTCCCACATCTTTACGTGTAAAGATGTCTTTAGCTAAGGCTTTACATGGACCACACCAAGAGGTATAACAATCCATAAAAATATATTTATTCTGTTCTTGGGCCATTTTCAAAATATTTTCCCATTTTTCGCCTTCAATAAAACGAATTCCCTCCTCAGCAGACTGTCCGAACGAGAACAGGGCCAAGCACAAAAATTGTACTATAAATCCAATTTTTTTCATAATTAATCCTATTTACAAATACGCTACTATTTCAATTCATCTAATTTTGCCTGACAAGCTTTCACGTCTCCCTCTTCCACCCCAGCTGCCGCACTTCCATCTTTCAATCCTAATGTCAAGACTTCTTTCGCCAGTTCCTTTTTATCCAAGGCTAACAACTTATCGGCCACGTAAGTCGCTGTCTTCGCAGAAGGACTCAACTGATGTAAAAACACGTACCAACCAGCAACTCGATCCTTGTATGCAACATCTTTCTCCCCTTCATATATCTCTTCGTAACGTTCCACGTTCTCGATCATACTCGTTGAAGTATAGTAATCATCAATACTTGAAAAAGCAGACATCATCGCATTTAGCTTCCTTGCCGCTTGATATTCCGCCTCATTTCCACTTTCTTTGGCCTCTTTCAACTTGGCTTCCATAGCCTTAAGCATGGCTATTTTCTCTTCACGAGTTTCCTTGTATTTTTTTTGAAGTTCGGCTATATAATTAATAAAAAGATGATTAAACTTATCTAATTTCTTTTTAGCCGAATAGTAATTCAAACGTAGTAACTCCGAAGGGATATAAATATTTCCTCCCCCCAATGAAGCCGCCGTGGCACTATTCTTGGCCCCTGTTGCCTTAAACAAACGATCTTTCAAAGCCAACACTTCATCAAAATTCTCTTCTTGATCGGCTTGTGCCGTCTTTTGAACACAAGCACTCAAAAACGTACAAATTGCTTTATTCACGGTAGTAGAATGCTTTTTATCTTTCACTGGATTAACAGCTTCCGCACAAGCCGCATCCACGAACCGGTTGGCTAATTTCTTGTCAAAAACCGTAATCTTACCAATACGCGGAACATTTATCGAATCCAACAACTGACTATCATCTACTAAAGCAAAATAATCAAGCAACACATCGCTACAATCCAAACCGGACCGATCTTTCAATATAAAATACTGATTCAAGAATTCTTTATCCCTGTTTCCTTCCTCATACTTCTTCGTGTATTTCTTTAATTCCGGTTGTGCCGCAAAAGCAACCACGGCTTTTTCGCCTTCCTTGACAAACATATCCACGGTTTTACCACCCAAGAAACGATAAACCAATTCTCCATCCCCGTTAACAAAAAGGAAAGTGGGATAAGCAGATACTCCAAATGTTTTTGCAACCATTTTCCCGTCTTCACTCTTTTCTGCATCCAACTTCAAGTTCAAGAAATGAGCGTTATAATATTCACCGACTTTAGCCTGCGGAAATACCTTATCGGCCATATGTTTACAAGGGCCACACCAAGAAGTATATATATCTATAAATACCAACTTATTTTGTTTTTTCGCCATTTCCAATACCTCTGCATAGCGCCCTTTCTGGAATTCTATTCCTTGTGAAAACACGGTTAAACCAGTGATTAAAACCAACACTAACAATACGAATTTTTTCATTTTACAATCCCTTTTAGTTTATGTCCAATACTATTGTATATTGTTTATTTTTCTCGAAATCACAATCATACAACAATAAAAAATCTTCAGCTACAGCAACTTCCCATTCCTGTCCCTTTGCCAAACGCGGATTATTCACTCGTTTCGGGAAGTAATAGGCAAACGGTATATCCGCCACGTGTTCTTGTTTCAGCTTTTCCCCCTTCATCAATCCCCCGTCAAAATATTCATTAGTCGTAATCGTCACGAAACATTGTTTCCCTTTAACCTTAAAACCAACCTCATAACCTAATGGTTTAGGATTTTGCATTTTCACATCCCAAGCCGGATCTCCATACAAAACAACAACATCCCGGTCATGTACAAATCCCATCTGATCTTTCGTCGGCTTCAGACCCGTCACCGTCTTGAATTGTTTTTCAAACATTTCCCTTTGCCCAAACTCTATTTCCGAAAAAGGATAATTTACAGTCAACATCTTCGGATGCCACTCGTTTTCAGTCCTCAACATATCTTGCTGGTTCAGGTAAACAGCTTGAGCCAAGGTCAACCGCCCGGCATTGGCAACCCAATATTTTAGTCCCCCCCAACCATTCCGACCATACCAAGTTGTAACGACATACCCGATCATGGACGTCGCATTCATTCCGCTCAACCAAGCAACGGCCATACTCTCCGGGTCATTATCGATATTTCCAATCAAACAGTTACCCGCCGCAAAATAAACTCTAGGATGAGCCGTCCCGTTCAAAAACTCGGGAGTCATAAAATCGGCATATAACCGTCCTCCCCGTGGTTTCAAGTCGCCAACGGTAAACGGCATTTCAAGATTTTTCTCTGTCGCATGTGAAGATGTTACCAGCAAATCAGGATCAATTTCTTTGTATTTTTCTACCCATTTATTAAGAATCTCCCATTTATTGATCTGTTCACTCTTTACTTCTCCATCACGGGTAGTCTTTTCTCCCCAGCCACCGGGAGTACCCCCGTCGTTCATAAAAGCGAAACGATCAAAATATTTCCCATCACTCAATTCTGCCGTCGTGTTCAACGCAGTATGAATTACAAAAGGCTTGGCACTGCTTTCTACCATACGCATAGCGTCCGCAGCTGAATACCCCGTGATAATCCCCCACAAGTAATCCGCATAAATATCATCATCTATTTCCCGACTCAAACGATGTCCTTCCATAACGAATTCACGATTGAGGTTTTCCGGTTTTTCCACCACGGCCATATAACGGGGCGCCAAACGTCGTAACTCTTCCAATAATTCACGCGGTTTCTCATTATAATACAATACGGCTGCTTTATGTCTTTTGGACAAGACTTCGACCACTTTCATCCACGCCTTGTCGGATTGCATCTCCTTCGAGGTAAGGACCACATAGTCTCGAACCTGCCGAGCATTCACATCCAATAAATTACAAGCCGTAAACAGCCATACGACAAACATTACAACTATCTGTTTCTTCATCATATTTCCAGATTAATTAGACCGAGTTGCTTCAAACAAATCCTTATACCGTTCCATTCGCTCCGCTTCTATCGCATCTCCTATCTTTTTATATTTATCAGCATTATCTTTGTCACCCACAAGAGCGCACAAACGACCTAACAAGTTATAATAATTGGTTGAACCGCCCGTGCCCTCTTCTTGATCTCTCAGTCTCAACACGAATGACAAAATATTATCTATTAATTCTCTATCTAAAGTCCTTTCTGAAAGTATAGTCAAAATTGCTACAATATAATTACCTCGTATATCAGTCATATTTAAATTTGTAGCCACTTCCAAATCTCTGATTACCTGTGCGTTATCCCCCACATGCAAAGCTTTATTAACAGCCAACTTTAAGCGCATTCCATCCTGCCCCAATAATTGCCCTTTATTTATCAAATACGTCAATCGTTCCAACTTCAACGAATCGTACAATGGCAGAACATACTGTTTATCCTTCAAATAAGGATCACATTGTTTATCAATTTCTTTATTCAAATTCCGGCTCAATATCATCAACACCTCGTATCTCTTATCAATCTCATTGTCACCACTAACCCCATTTCCCAAACTTTTAAGAAGCCTCTTCAAACGTGCTGTCTTATCTTCCTGAGCGGGATTTTCTCCCCGGTCCCACTTCATTTTTTTCATGGCATAAATACCATACTCGAAAACATTGGAATAAGGATCTGTGAATACATATTTATTTAACAACAAATAGGTTTCCTTATCTTCCACCTGCAACACCGGACATCGAGACATATACTCCTTTGCCACCCGCTCGGCCTCTTTTCCTTTATTCGCTTCCTCCAAAGCCTCCACGTATTCTTTCACAACTTTGATGTCCCGCTTGTTGGCTTCATATTCCTTTTCCAAACTTTCTAAGTCTGTTTGTGCCGATGCTGCCACGCAACATCCGACACAAACCAATATCATGATTGTCTTTCTCAACATACCTTCTACATTATACAGACAAATCATTCTTTTAGACTCTTAAAATAATCGGGCTCAACCGGATCCCCTGGACAATTTGCATTTTGCATCGCTTCCAAATCCATCGATAATACTTGCTGTAGATAAGGAATCAAAGCAACAGCTCTCTCCAACATCCGGGGAAATACTTTAAAATTATAATTCAATTCAGTCTTTGTGGTGGTTGTCAAGAAAGAAATGTAATCTGCTAAATCCATCTGGTTATCAACAATATTCACTGTCTCACTTTGAAAAGAATTCGGTTTCGAACGAACATAACCATTTGAACGGAATGTGTACACATTGGGTGAATATTTACCTGCAGGATCCTCAAGCCAAGGTGCTAATATCCACTTCACTTCCTTACCACTAGCATCCTTCATACGCAAGTTAAAAAAATCAGTAGGTTTCTCCGTTGCTCCCAAATACAAACGTGAAATCAACAAACTCGACAACTCCGCCTTCCAATTATCCCAATCTTCATCCGTAAAATTATTCATTTTATCTCCGACCCCGGCAAGAATAATGCAATCACCATTCTCTAAATAGGTAGCAACCAACTCCTCTGGATTATAATCGTAATCATCACAAAGCGAATCACACAAAAACGTACGCACGAACCAACTCCCCTGCACCAAATCTTTATCCAACCCCACGAATATACCACCCTGTATATGGTCTATAATTTTCCGAATTACTTCCGTGTTCTCTTCCTTTACCGGAGTATACCATTTATTAAAATAACCACTCCAATTCGTTACTTGAAAAGCATACGGTTCAAATTTATATAAATAATACATACCCCACTCTTCCCAAGTATTATAGATCAACTCATCCACAGAACCCGGTTCTCCTTTCGTCAAACCATATAACGGACCCGCCAATTCGGGATCCACCTTCACATCCTCGGAGCAGGAAACTCCTAAAAACAGGATCATTATTAAATATATTGCAATCTTTTTCATACTTCATAAATTTTTAATATCACTACTCGGGCCGAATCAAATCACGTTCATTATCATAACATCCATTGTTATAATCAAGCTCACTCCGAGGAATTGAAAGTACGTAATTTTTACTTCCTTGCGGCAAAGTATAGGTTTCGTATGTATCCCAACTTGAATACCATTTATGTTTCAATTCCGGCATACCCTGTCTCCGCAAATCCCAAAAACGCATAGCCTCCTCGAAACAAAGTTCCCGACGTCGCTCTTCCCAAATAAATTTCAACAAAGCTTGGGCATCCGAAAAATCTGCTGACGTTTTTTCCACATACGCCTCCGAATCCAAACGACAACGCCGTAGATCATTCAATAAATCAAGCGCATCACTAGTCACCTCATTATTCTTACGCGTATATGCCTCTGCTAAATTTAACATTACTTCCACGCTCCGCCAATTCTCATGGAGAAGATTTTCACTCGGCTTCGTAGAAGTTGAACCCGACATTTGACGATATTTTATCGGATAATAATATTTATACTCATAAGGTTTATCTTCTTCCCAGATACTCTCTGCCTTTTTAGCCGGGACATCCTTCAAGAAATAAGCTTTTTTCCGTAAATCCCCCTCTTCATAAGAACGAATCAAAGACTCGTCCGTACTATGGGAAGGTCTGAAACCCAATCCATAAAAAGTACCCGAAGTCGATAAATAATCATACGGGGTATAACTAGAAGTCCCGAACGTAAAAACGACTTCTTTATTTATAGTCCCATCCATCATAGTAAATATCTTATTATTAAGCCCTTTCTCCGTCCCAAATAATGTCGTGTCCTGATCATTCAAATTCAAAATAACGGAATTCTGTGCTAAAAACAATTCACCGGTCCGAATGACCTCGTCCCAATTTTCTTGGAATAATGCAATACGAGAAGCTAACAATAAAATCGCCGGTTCCGAAAGCCGATGTATATTCCCGTCAAAGGTGGCCACTTTGATATATTTTTCCGCTTCCTCAATATCTCCATTAATCAAATCATACACATCCCGGATAGACGAACGTCCTCTCGCAGATATATCAATTTGAGGCTCCGTACGGATAATCACTCCCGGCTTGTCTAGATTTTCTTTCGACCAGGGTAAAGCGTATGAATTCACTAAACACCAATAATAGTAAGCACGTAGAGCATAAGCTTGTGCCGCAAGGAAATTATAAACCCCTGAATCCGCCTCCACGTACTTCATTTCCGGTAACGCATCTATGACTAAATTACAAGCCAAAATATTCCCGTAACGACGCTCCCAAAAATTATCGGCATAACTTTTTATCTCTCTTTCCCACTTGTAAGGCTCCTCACCTTCTCCCGCACTCAAAGCATCCAAAGAATTTTTATCCCGAGTTTCATAACTCTCATCATCCGGATCCAATTCCAGTTGCCCCATCTCCACATCATCAGTCATCAAATATAACCAAGCAACTTCCTCATTAAAATTTTGAGGGAAACCCTCTTTATATAGCATCGGTAAAAACTCATCCACCTTCCCGGGGATCAACAAATCGCCCGAATCCTCTTTCAAATAATCATCACACCCGGTGAACAAAAGCATTCCTAAAAGCCAATAGGTATATATCTTTACAAATCTTTTCATAACTACTTCCTATTAAAATGAAACATTAACACCCAAACTATAAGAAGGTAATATCGGAATGTTCGCTTCTGGAGTCTCCGGATCAAGTCCCTTCCAATCCTTATGCGCCCACACGAACAAATTCGACGCCTGGAAACGAATCATCATGGAAGAAATTCCAACCCCCTTCAATAATTTCTCAGGCATGATATAACTTAAACCTACAGAACGCAAACGTAAAAAATCAGCTTTCGCCACACGGAGATCAGACAAATCATAAAAATAGGTACACTCTTCAACAGCCCCCCGATCCTCGGCCGAAACGTTACGATCAAACTCCGAAGCCACTCTATCATTATACAAAACAGGTATATCCGTATGTTTTTCATCCCCAGGCTTTCTCCATCTTTTCTTCCAATTCGTAGATACATTAGCTACCGGATTCAATGCAGAATTTTTATCGGCATACACTTTCGGTAAACGTTTCACACCACCCAAATTATAGGTGAAACCTAAAGATAGCGATAAACGTCTATCAAAAGTCAATTGTGTATCAAATCCTCCGGAAAGATCCGGATAAATAGATCCGCTTTTCACCAGCTCCATACGTTTCGGATCAGCCGTATGCCACAATTTGCCATCTTTCCCGTAGAATAACGGATATCCGTTTTCACTAGATAATCCCCCATAACGGAAAGAGTACATTGACCCCAACTTCTCGCCTTCAATCGCTAAATTACCCTCCAACATTTTATTAATGACCTCCAAATCGCTGTATAATTCATCGTTTGCCAAAGTCACCTCACTCGTGTTTCTCCCGAAATTCACATTAAATCTCCAATTTAACTTTTTCCCTTGAATAATCTCCACACTCAAATTACCTTCAAACCCCTGATTATCCATTTCACCGGCATTCATGTACAAACGTGATTTTCCGTTAGATGTCGCTACTGTTTTTTCCATGATCAAATCCTCGGTATGTTTTTTATATACATCCAAACTACCAGAAAGCCTTCCATCCCAGAAAGAAAAGTCTGCTGCAACGTTCCAAGAAGTCGTTTTTTCCCACCGCAAATCAGGATTAGGCAAACGATATATCGTTGACTGGTCCAAGTTACTTGTTGTATTCCTATCTCCTACTTCCAAGATCAAATTAGGAGTAGCATCATCATGAATATTTCCCTGAATACCGTAACTACCTCTTACAGAAATATAATGTCCGTTATCGGAAAATCGAGACATAAAACCTTCATTCGTCAACAACCATTTACCCGCAATAGACCACGTGGGTAACCACCGATATTTCGGATTACTCCCGAACTTATTGGCTCCATCGGAGCGGATATTGAAATTCATCACGTAACGATTATTGTAAGTATATGTAGCCGAACCAAAAAACGAAGCAACTCTCGAAATCGTATTCGTGTTTGCCGGAAGCATTTTATCGATATAATTGTTCACAAAACTATCCGTATGTACTGGCATAAACCGCTCCCCATAAGTAGGTGTCCAACCATATCCAGTTGAACGTACTCCCTCGTACTTCGTACCTCGCAACTCAGAACCGACAATTATATTCATATCATGAACATCTGCCAAAACTTTAACAAAACTCAAACCATTTCTCACCGTATACCCCGTTTTCACCGTATTCCCCTGTGTCAAAATACCTCCATATGGCAAGGACGACTTCCAATATTCATCATCATTCTCGTCATATTGTTTGTAATCATATCCACGAATAGAAGCAACACTAGCGGACTCTTCCGTCTGCCAATCCCGCTGATCCGTTGAAGAATTATGATACGAGAAAGTTCCTTGATAAGACAACCCATCATATAACTTTATATTCAAATTTAATAGGGCGTTAAAATCATTCGACTTACTTTCCTTACCTGTTTCTGCCAACTCGTTCAACACGTTATATAGGTATTTTGAATCCTTCTTGTAAAAATGATATTTCCCGTCTTTCTCGTATGGTTGTAGCGTTCTAGAAGTATTATAAGCATAACTAAAAGGATTCACGACAGAATAACCTTCATTCTTCGTTGTGCTGAAATCAATTTTCGCCATAAAATTAATATACTTTCCGACAGATGCATCCACACGAGCCAACGTTGTAAAACGCTCGCTAACAGAACCTTTTGCCCCGCCTTGATTATTATTATAACCTGCTGAGAAGTAATATTTTGTAGTCTCTGACCCACCGTTAATACTCAAATTATGAGTATGGGTTACAGCATTACGGAATAATACATCAAACCAATCCGTATTACGATTAGCCATTTCTTTTGACCGAAGAGCAAACTCCTCTTTTGACATCCGGCGATTAACTAACTCATTCAACAATCCTTCGTAAGAATCATCCGGATCCAACGATATATTTGAACTATATGATAATCCTTGCTCGAAAATATCCTTGGACAACTGCATACGTTCCGCAGAATTCATACGATCAAAATTTCGATAAGAAGGACGTTCATTTATTACCACTTCACCATGATACGAAACTTTCGGTTTTCCGACAGCCCCTTTTTTCGTTGTCAACACAATCACCCCGTTCGCAGCCTTTACCCCATAAATCGCTGTGGCCGAAGCGTCTTTTAAAACCGTGATAGACTCTATATCCTGCGGACTAATTCCCGAAATAGCATTTCCTACTAAATACTCGGCATCTTCGCTATTCAACTCCGAAGCTGTAATTGGAACATCTTGTTCCAGTATTACCCCATCAACCACCCATACCGGAGCTTTATTTCCGTTAATCGTTGAAGTTCCCCGGATACGTATTTTAGGCGTAGCACTCGGCTCTCCAGAAGTATTTATCACCATTAAACCAGGAATTTGTCCTTGCAACATTTGATCTACAGAAGCAACTCCCGCCATATAAATATCATCGGTCTTCACTACTGAAACTGCACTGGCAGACTCCCTCCGGTTTAATGTCTGATACCCAGTCACAACAACCTCATCCACATCTACAGAAGAATACGTCATAACTACATTCAAAGAATCCTGTCCTTGCCAAGTAATTACTTTTTGCTCCATCCCCACAAAAGAGAAAAGTAATTTTTGTCCGACCTTATTTTCAATCATCATTTGGAATAGACCGTTCACATCTGAAGCTACCCCGCGAGTTGTTCCTTCCACAACAACGGAAACCCCAGGAAGAGGCATCCCATCTGTATCAACTACTTTCCCCTTAATCAATTTTAGTTTAACATCATCCTTCTTTTGCGGTGTCGGTTTGACAATTACCACTCCCTCCGCATACTCATAGGTAAAAGGTAGTCCTTCGAAAATTCGATCCAACGCCTTCTCGAAAGGTTCATTCGTCAGAACCATATTGAGTTTCACGTTCAAATTTGCGATCTCTTCTTCATTAAACACGAAATAAACCCCAGTCTGACTTTTCAATTCCTTAATGGTCTCTCTGAGACTTGCATTCTCTAATTTCAACGTCACGGATTGTGACGATACACTGGCTATTGCCGTAAAAGAGAAAAACAGGGTTAAAAACAAAGTTAATCTCATCGCTAAATAAATTTTTCCCCTCGCATTTTCAGGCGAGGATTGTGTAGAATTTCGTCTTTTTTTCATACATTTGGATACTTTGATTAATAAACGTAGCCTTTTGCCGAAGGCCGCCATTAAATTTTCAACATGGAACGGGGAATGCTGGGAACATTTCCCGTTTTCGTGTTTCTTCTATTTCATCACTGAGGTTATTGTAACATTTCTTCCATTAATAATAAATTTTACGTTAGTTGTTTTTTCTATCATATCTAACACGTCATTCAAATCTTCATATTTCCGCACCACGCCGGTAAAACGACGCTCTTTATATTCAGGAGCCGAGAATGAGAATTGAACATCATACCACCGGGCTAATTGTACCACAATATCATTCAATTCCATGTTCTCGTATTCAAATACTCCCCGTACCCACGAGGTGTACAAAGAAAGTTCCACGGCCCTCTGGCTGATTGCCCCGGAACGTTGATCTACCACGGCCTGATATCCCGGTTTTAATACCACCTGATTATCTCCGGAGGTTACTTGCACGGCCCCCTGTACCAAAGTTGTCATAATTCCCTCATTTTCGGGATAAGCCGAAATACAGAACTTCGTTCCCAACACTCGCACGCTCACATCATTTACCCGCACGATAAAAGGCTTATTTTCGTCAGGTTGCACTTCAAAATACACTTCACCCTCAACAAGAACCTCTCGCGTATCTCCCGTAAAACGAGTGGGGAATGTTAGTCGTGAAGATGAATTCAACCATACCATCGTACCGTCTGCCAGCGTGAAATGGTATTCCCCTCCAACTGGGGAAGAGATCGTGTGATATACCGGTTTTTCTTCTATCTCGTCATTCACCTCCACATTATCATATCGCAATTCATTCTTTTTATCTCTCAAAACAGTAACCCCATACTGCTCGATCACTTCTTGCAAATTATCTTGAGTCAAATCAACTTGTATTCCATCAGCCACGGTTAGAGTTGCTTTCGTTCCCCCTGCCTGCACCTTAGCCAACACGGGAGATAACTCCTGTGATTCCGGGACATAAAAGAATACAAATGACAAGGCGAACAGGATCACAACAGAAGCCACGGCTGCAACCTGAATCCATAATTGTCTTCTCCTGCGAACCTTGATCTTTTCCCGTACACGTTTCAATGAATCCGAGGCATCCCTACCCGAACAAGCAACCATTTGATACTCACGCACCATTTTCACCCCCTCCATAAAAAGTTGTTTGTTTTCCTCCGCCTCGTCCATCCACGCACGCAACTCCCGTTCCTCACTCTTATCCAAAAGTCCGGAGCAATAATCACCAATCCTCTGCCAAATTTTATCGTTCATCTCGATCTCTTTTCTTTTATATACCGGAAGATTGAAAAAGAGATGACAACTTTTTTAGGAAAAATTGCAGGAAAAATAATTTTAACAAAATGAAGGTGTAAAAATTTATCGCAGAATAATAAAAAACAACACCAAAGCGTTTCCACCCAGCTCTTCTTTTAACTGCTTCAATGCCCTATAATACAACGTTTTCACAGTATTCACGGTTATTCCAAACCGTTCACCCACTTGTTGGTAAGTCAAATTATTCAACACCACGGCTTTAAATATTTCTTTTGTCCTTTCCGGTAAAGCCTCCACCCGGGCATATACTTTATCACGCAAACAAGCGAACTCGTCCTCATCATATTCTCCCAGTTCTTCTAAAAACTGATCCACATATTTCTCCACGTCATCAAACATAACCCTTCCCCGCCGTGTAGCAAACTTAGAGGCGGCCTTGGCTACCGCCCCGAAAAGATAAGAACGAACGGAACCGGAAAAAACTGTTCGCTTTTTATTCATCCAGAAAGAAACAAACACCTCCTGCACAATATCCTCTACATCATCTGCATCAGAAACAAACCGAAAAGCATACACGCACAATGCCCGATAATAATTATCAAAAAGCATATTCAGACAAATTTCATTTCCTGCCTCTAACGCATGTACAATCTCCGATTCACTATATACCATACAAAAATCTAAATCGACAATTATGATTCATGCAAAGATAGACATTCTCGTCAAGAATCAAAATTATCGAGATATTACCGTCATACAAAAAAGTAGGCCGTTTCTTCTTTGAAACGACCTACTCCATATGATTTTAAGAATCCTTATTTATTTTCAAAAACGATCTTATCATCCTTCACGTCTACCACGATACGGCTATCTTTGGAGACTTCCTCTGCAAGAATCTGTTTTGACAAATCATTTAACAATGTACGTTGAATAACCCTTTTTACGGGACGAGCGCCAAACTGCGGATCATACCCGGCATCTGCCAACCATTGAACTGCCTTGTCGGTAATCTCGATGGCAATACCATTGTTTTCCAACATCTTCTTTACGCCATTGAATTGCAAACGTACAATATCCACGATTTCCGACTTCTTCAACGGGGCAAACATGATGATCTCGTCGATACGGTTCAAGAACTCCGGGCGAATCGTCTGTTTCAACATCTCGTACACCTCGTGATTCGTCTTGTCAAGTACCTCATCCCGGTTATTCTCATCGATGCCTTTCAAACGTTCCTGAATGATATGCGCACCGATATTCGAAGTCATGATGATAATCGTATTTTTGAAATCGACTACCCGACCTTTATTATCAGTTAAACGCCCGTCATCCAGCACTTGCAACAAGATGTTGAACACGTCGGGATGAGCTTTCTCGATCTCGTCCAGCAAAACCACGGAATAAGGTTTCCGACGAACAGCCTCCGTCAACTGACCACCTTCATCATATCCCACGTACCCCGGAGGCGCCCCGATCAACCGGGAAACAGAATGACGCTCTTGGTACTCGGACATATCAATACGGGTCATCAAAGATTCATCGTCAAACAGGAACTCTGCCAATGCCTTCGCCAACTCGGTTTTACCGACACCCGTGGTTCCGAGAAAGATAAACGAACCGATGGGACGTTTCGCATCCTGCAATCCTGCACGGTTACGACGAACGGCATCTGCCAGTGCCGTAATGGCCATTTCCTGACCGACTACCCGTTTGTGCAACTCGTCTTCCAAGTGTAATAACTTCTGACGCTCGCTCTGCATCATCCGGCTCACCGGAATACCCGTCCACTTGGACACGACTGCCGCGATATCATCTTCCGTCACCTCTTCCCGAATCAACGACTCTCCATGCTTCATATCCGCCAGCTTGGCCTTCACCTCTTCAATACGACGCTCGGCCTCCTTAATCTTACCGTAACGAATCTCGGCAACTTTTCCGTAATCGCCTTCCCGCTCGGCCCGGTCTGCCTCGAAACGGTACTGTTCGATCGCATCCTTATTCTTCTGGATCTCGTCAATCAAAGAACGCTCAGACTCCCATTGGGCTCGCAATTTCGTACGCTCTTGATTCAAATCGGCCAAATCTTTCTGGATCTCGTCCAGTTTCTTGCTTTTCCCTTCCCGCTTGATCGCCTCTTTCTCGATTTCCAACTGTTTGATCTTACGGTCTAGTTCATCAATCTCCTCCGGCACGGAATTCATCTCCAAACGCAGACGGGCAGCCGCCTCATCCACCAAGTCGATAGCTTTATCCGGCAAAAAACGATCGGAAATATACCTGTGGGACAACTCCACGGATGCAATGATTGCATCATCCGTGATCCGTACCTTATGGTGATTCTCGTAACGCTCCTTCAATCCCCGCATGATACTGATCGCACTCATCACGTCCGGTTCGTCAATCATCACCTTCTGGAAACGACGCTCCAAGGCTTTATCCTGTTCAAAATATTTCTGGTACTCGTTCAACGTGGTCGCACCGATAGCCCTCAAATCTCCACGAGCCAAAGCGGGTTTCAATATATTCGCCGCATCCATTGCTCCGTCAGACTTTCCGGCTCCTACCAAGGTATGAATCTCATCAATAAACAGGATAATTTCTCCTTCCGAAGACAACACCTCGTTCACAACCGATTTCAAACGTTCCTCGAATTCTCCTTTATACTTTGCCCCCGCAATCAAGGCTCCCATATCCAGCGAGTAAATACTCTTGGATGCCAAATTTGAAGGCACATCCCCGTTCACGATACGCTGTGCCAATCCCTCGGCAATAGCCGTTTTACCAACACCCGGCTCACCGATTAAGATCGGGTTATTTTTTGTTCTCCGGGACAATATCTGTAATACCCGACGGATTTCATCATCTCGTCCGATTACAGGATCCAGCTTACCGTTCCGGGCTCTTTCATTCAAATTGATGGCATACCTCCCCAGCGCATCATAATTATCTTCTGCCGACTGAGAATTTACTTTCGACCCCTTCCGCAACTCGTCAATCGCCGCTCGGGTTTCCTTCTCGGTCATTCCCGCATCCTTCAACATACCGGAAACCGGATCCTTCACTGATAATAATCCCAATAAAATATGTTCCAAAGAAACATACTGGTCACCCATCTCTCCCGCCAACTTCGTGGCTTTCTCCAACACTTTATTAGCCTCGTCGGACAAATAGGGAGAACCTCCCGACACTTTCGGGTATCCGTCCACGATTCGATCCAAAGCAGCCAAGACATTCCGGCTATTTACACCCAACTTGTTAAAAATAAAGTTCGTGATATTTTCACCTTTCTCGATCACGCCTCTCAACAGATGACCTGTTTCGATGGCTTGCTGACCTTTTTCCTGCGCAAGTTGCACGGCTGACTGCACGGCCTCTTGCGACTTAATTGTATAATTGTTCATGTTCATAGTCTCATTTTCTCCTTTCTGCCTTCAATTTTACAAAGTATATACCGAAACTCTTATCCAAAAGTTTCATCTGGACAAAATGAAAAAACATTTCAACCTATAACATTAACAATCAATAAAAAAACGAACTATTGATTTTTGTTTTCTAAAACAAAAGGTATTATAAATATGTCATTTTGTCTTTATGTTTTATAGAATATATGACAAAATGGCTTAATTATTTACATTCTTTCCATCCCCGGAATGTGTCACTAAACGGGGGATAAGCGATCCCTTTCTCCGTGATAATAGCCGTGATCACCTCGGCAGGAGTCACGTCAAAGGCGGGATTATACACGTGAATCCCCTCGGGAGCCATTCTTCGGGCATACCATTTCTCTGTCACCTCTGCCGGCTCTCGTTCCTCAATTTTAATCTCTTTGCCCGTGGGACAATCCATATCAATGGTAGACGTCGGCCCCAGCACGTAAAACGGAATTCCATAATATTTAGCCAACACGGCTACCCCCGAAGTACCGATTTTATTTGCCGTGTCTCCATTGGCAGCCACCCGGTCACACCCAACCAGCACGGCCTGCACCCATCCCTGTTTCATCACCGAAGAGGCCATATTATCACATATCAAGGTTACATCCACTCCCGCTTTCTGCAATTCGAAGGCCGTCAACCTCGCCCCTTGCAATAACGGGCGGGTTTCATCGGCAAAAACCGAAAAACCGAATCCTTGTTCCTGTCCCAAATAAATCGGGGCCAAAGCCGTACCGTATTCCGAAACCGCCAGATGCCCCGCGTTACAATGCGTGAGCAAGCCCATACCCGGTTTCAACAGTGACAATCCATGTTCTCCAATTTTCCGGCACGCCGCCGCATCTTCTTTCCGAATCGCCTCGGCCTCTTCCCGCAAGACTTGTTTCAAAACTTCCACCCCCGCACCTTGACATTTCAACAACGCGACTTCCATTCGCTCCAATGCCGTAAACAAATTTACCGCCGTGGGCCGGGAAGATGCCAGATAATTCTTCACCCTTGCAAACTCCCGGTAGAAATCACCAACCTCATCCACCTTTTGCATACACACGGAAATCCCGTAAGCGGCAGCCACCCCGATGGCAGGCGCACCCCTTACCTTTAACAAATAAATAGCCTCCCAAATTTCCTCCGGAGTTTTCAACGCCAAATAAACTTCCCGTTCCGGAAGTTGCGTCTGATCAATAATCACCAACGCACCCAGCTCATAATCCGCACGCGCGGTCACGATCGTAAACAAATCCATGTTGAAAATAGTTTTTCGCAATATTAACAAAAAACATTTACAGTAACCACATATTTCCTCACAGATTACACCATACTAGTATTGTCCTTTCGTCTCACTCTTTTTTACTCTCCTTATCCACCAGCGCATCCAAATCTTGCACCAAATAATCATCTTTCACCCGGTAAAGAAGATTTTTTCGTGTCCCGGAGAAAGGTTGTTCAACCCCTATAAAAACCTCGCTCTTTCCAAGTTCCTTTAGCACGTAAGGCTGGAAAATATCAGCCACATTCTTTATCACGTGCCGCTTGGATAAAAAATATTTAGCCGCTTTTTCTTCTACATAACCATTTCTCGTTATCACGTAAAATGTCGAGTCTGTATCGAACACAACCCCAAGCCGGCTGGATAACACCCCATCATAATAAACAAGAGCCTGAAACTGATAAATATTATCCAATTCTAATTGTACAGCCCCATATCCTTCCTGCCATTCATAACAAAGATGATATTTATTATTCTGAAAATAGTACGTAAATCCTTCCACTATTTTATCACTTTCATTTTTAGGCCTGTATATTTTATTGGCTAGCACCTTATTTACTAACGGAGATACGTTTCTTCTCAAAATCTTATTTATCTCCGCCCGACTCAGAGACGTATGCGTTTGCGATCCCCAATAACGAGTCTCGATAACCGTGTCTCGCTGATTTTTCACGACAGAAGCTTTATTTTTTATCCCATACTCTATTAATTGGAGAGCCTTCACCGCATCATACGTCTTCTCATGCACGTGAAACACCAACGTATCGCCCGATTCTCCTCGCTTGTACCATAATTTATACTCGGGAACAATATCTTCCACATAAGAATGCTTGAAATCGAGATAAATCGGTTGCTTACAATCTAGTTCCTTGGATAATATCTCTACCAGCTGAGCAATAATATGAGATTTATATCTTTCCTCGTGATTGCTGAAACCACACCAATACGTAACCCGGACATTACCGAAATCTTTTGTAAATCCCCAATCCGAATGGCCCCATACCGGCAGTACCGACAAAATAAATGCCATCACCACCAAACCGTTTTTTATCTTACTCGTCTTCATTATCATATTATTTTGCACGACATTCTTTACAAATATAAAGATTTCAGAAGACAAATCAAAAACAATAGGCAAGTTCATGAAACTTCCGAAGAATGAAACAAAAAGCCGTTTTCCCCGTTATCTTAAAATAAAAACAATGCTCTTATGAAACAAAAATTATCAATAATCCTATGGGTGGTATTACCCCTTATCACCTTCTTCCCCAAAGAACTCAAAGCCTGCACCGGAATCACGTTGAAAGCCAAGGATGGTTCCTGCATCGTGGCCCGCACCATAGAATGGGGAGGTAACAATCTCAACAGCCAATATGTTGTCGTACCAAGAGGGTACGAACAACAATCCTACATTCCCGGCGGCACAACAGAAGGGATGATTTTCACTGCTCGCTACGGGTATATCGGGTTAGCCGTGGAGCAAGAACAATTCGTGGCAGAGGGACTGAACGAGGCGGGACTTTCCGCCGGACTGTTTTACTTCCCGCAATACGGGAAATATGAAGCTTACAATCCCAAAGAAAAAGCATCCAGCATTGCCGACCTACAACTCGTTTCATGGATATTGGGCAGTTGCAAGACCGTGGACGAAGTAAAAGAATCCATCAAAAAAGTTCATGTCATCGGTATCGATCCGAGGGCATCTACCGCCCACTGGCGTTTTGCCGACACCACCGGACGCCAGATCGTTCTCGAAATCATCAATGAAAAACCGATCTTTCACGAGAACAAACTAGGCGTACTGACCAACTCCCCAAGTTTCGACTGGCAGATGACAAACCTGAATAACTATGTCAACTTGATTCCCGGTATGGCCCCCTCCCAACAACTAGACGGAGTGGCTCTTACTTCTTTCGGAAACGGAAGTGGTTTTCTTGGTATACCGGGCGATATCACCCCTCCCTCCCGATTTGTCCGTGCCGCTTTCTACCAAGCGACCGCACCACGTCAAGAGACAGGACAACAAACCGTTATTCAATGTTTCCAAATACTGAATAATTTTGACATACCCATCGGAATCGAATTCGCTCCCGACCAAACTCCCGTTGATATTCCAAGCGCCACGCAATGGACCTCGGCAACCGACATGACGAACCGCATGATCTACTATCGTACCATGTACGATAGCGCCATTCGTTGCATCGATCTCCGTAAGATCAATTTTGCCCGGGTAAAATATCAAACAGAGCCTCTCGACAAAGTAAACCAGCAACCGATAATCCCGATCCGGATCGGATAATAAAATAGAGGGGCCACTTAAACAGCCCCCCTACACACACTTTCACTTTATCTTTAATCGTCAATATCCACTACCTGAAACTTATCATTGAATTTAATCTCCAAGCGATTTGACAATTTGATCTCATATCCTTCCGAATCATGCTCGATCTCTAAAACTTTTGCATCCGGATAATTGGCCTTCACATATTTAAGTATTGCCTCCGGAATAATGGCAGCGGGAACCTCACCCGTTTTGCATTTCACCTCTGTCCAATCTCCCGATTTATCGAATTCCAACTTTTCCCCGCTTGCAAACACCACATCATAACTCTTGTAAAACAAACCTGTCTCCTGTGTTATCAATGCCACTTTCTGATCTTTAAAATAAGTCGTGATAAACGTCTGCGCCTTCGCCGGTAACTGATTCATCTCAATCGGCTTGTCATTATCAGCTTTTACTATCGTCATCGAGAATAAACATACGAGTAAAAAAACAATCTTTTTCATATTCTTCTATTTTTAATGGGTTACTATTTTATTATTTACATGACAAAAATATCCCCCGAATCTGAAAAGAATCTGGAAAAATAAAATACTACTCATTTTTTTAGAATTACATTTGAGCAATAGCTTGACTATTTTCACACCCCGCCCCTCTATCATTTAAGCACACCCTTACGAATAGCTAATATAATCCTCCATACAAGATTCCACCAAACAGAATCAATCTAAAAATCAATTTTATCGAAAATAAATGTTCGATGAATACAAGATGAATGCTCGATGGTCTAAATGAAGTATCAATAGGATTCCAATATAATTATAATAAAAACGAAACAAATTATTGACAGGATTCAATTGATGTACAGGTTCTATTTACCAATACTCGATCTCGTGACTCTCGAGAATAATCTCCGATAATACCACAACCCGACAATATCAGCCAGTAACCAACCAATAGGGATTGACCACCAGATTCCCACAACCCCGATAGCCGGAATCGCGGATAAAGCATAAGCCAAAGCGACACGAGTTCCCAAAGAAATAACAGTCAACACGACCGACATCCCCGGTTTCCGAATCCCCCGATAGAAACCATACAACAGGAACAAGCAACCGATTCCGCAATAAAAAGCCCCTTCGATTCGTAGGTACTGGACCCCAATAGAAATAATTTCCGTTTCATGTACCGGAACAAAAATCAACATCAAGGGACGGGCAAACCCGAATACAAGAAGAGAAATAAACACGCAGAAAATAGTTGCAGAAACAACCGCCACCCGGATTCCATCCCGAATACGTTTCATTTGCCCAGCACCAAAATTCTGGGCTATAAACGTCGAGAAGGCGTTCCCGAAATCCTGCACGGGCATGTAAGCAAACGAATCTATTTTAACTGCGGCCGCAAACGCTGCCATCACGGCAACCCCGAAACTATTGATTAATCCCTGTACCATCAATATACCGAAATTCATCACGGACTGCTGGGCGCAAGTCAGAGATGAATAGACCGCAATTTCCTTTACCGTTTGCCACTTCATGCACATATCCTCCCGCCGAATTCGGAACTCCGGGAATTTCCGGATCGTGTACACACAAAGTCCTACCCCCGAAACGGCCTGCGCGATAACAGTTGCCCATGCCGCTCCTTTCACTCCCCAATCACACCACAAAATAAAAATCAAATCAAGCGCAATATTCAAAACAACCGCCACTCCTAAAAACCACAATGGCACGATGGAATTACCTATCGCACGCAGTAACGAGGCATAATAATTATAGATAAAGGTAAACCCGATACCCCAAAAGATTACCCAAAGATAATCACGCATCAACGGGTAAACAGCTTCCGGGACTTGCAATAATCTCAGAATGGGATCGATCCATACGAAAACAGCGACATTCAAAACCAAAGTAACCAAGCCTATTAACACCAAAGAAACAAAAATACTACGTTTCAATGCCTCCCGGTCTCCCGCCCCATATTGCAGAGAAAAAATGGCCCCACTCCCCATGCACAACCCCAAAAGTACCGAAGTCAGAAATATCATCAACGAGTAAGCCGATCCGACTGCTGCCAACGCATTCGCCCCCAAAAACTGCCCCACGATCAGCGTGTCGGCAATATTATAGAATTGTTGCAACAGATTCCCTAAAATCATGGGTACAGCGAACCACAACAACCCAAGAGTTATATTTCCGGTCGTTAGACCCCGATCCTTTTTTATACCGTTAAACGCCACGTCCCTCTCTGAAAAACGTAAATACTATTTTTGTTGCAACAACCACTCTATCAACTCTCTATTGTCAACAATACTCCAAGAATGTGGATGCCGGTTATTATCCGGCTTCCGATACCCTTTATTCTGAGTTGTAATAAGAACAGCCCTGTCGTTACCCAACCTTTTTAATTCATTAATCATCGCAGAACAATCAATGATATTCAAACCAAAGACATCTGTTTCCCGTTCATCAAGCCACCATTGAATATCAGGTTCTATATATATCCTAATCGGTGTACCCAACAATCCTTTTATAGCAGACTGCGTCGTGTCGGAAAGCGAATAAGGAGATATTTTGTGATAATTCTTCAAGGCCGTTTGAGGTGTTCCTCCCATGATTTGCTCGATCCTTGAAAGCAGATAAAGATATATGTTCTCTTCGCCAGAACCACCCTTTCCAAACAACATGACATCCCGTTTCGTGGAATTATAAAACCGTTCAAAATCCAGCGGTGAGTCTATGGCAAAAACAGCTTTGGGCTTTTTATCTGCCGTTTCCGCAAATTTTACAACCGTACTTCCTCCCATCGAAAAGCCTCCAAGATAATATTCCAGATCCTGCAATTTATGTCTACTCGTCACATCATCAACGATTCGACGAAATGCCTGCTGGCTCAAACTATCAAACCCAAACGAAGAAACGCCATCCTGAAAAGTAGGTATAATAGTCAAAATTCCCCTTTCCGCTGTTTCGACAGGTAGTTTTGTTTGCAGCAAAACATCCTCGGCCGTTTCACCAAATCCCGGTACCAAAAACAAGTACCCCATCCATGGTAACGAGTCAGGATAAATGATCGTGTAGCAATTCCTTGTCGTATCATTCTTATCAAGAAGTACTTTTTCTATCTTTTGAGCAGAAAGTTCCGTCATCATTAGAAAAGATAGAATAATCAACGAATATCTATACATATATAATCTTAGTTTACAATTCATTATAAACATTCAATTTTCTCACGCCATTTCTAATCCTACCTTTCAAATAAACAAAAAGATTTCTTCCAGTTTACATGAAAACTATCATCAAAAGAAAAACCCTCTCAATCATCAGACCAAGAGGGTTATCTTTCGATTTTTTAGTACCCAGGGCGGGAATCGAACCCGCACGTCTTTAAGGGACACTGGATTTTGAGTCCAGCGCGTCTACCAATTCCGCCACCTGGGCGTGAACTCGGGTGCAAAAGTAGATCTTTTTTCTCAAACTCCAAACAAAATGACATTTTTTTTACAAGAAAAAGTAGAAAATATTTACAACAACATTCTGTCATTTCCATAACACCAAGAAAATCAATTGCACACCCAAACAACTCTTCGGGTTATAATCTCATACAATCCAGCACACATCGTTGACATCCTCATGTAACTCTATTGGCAAAGGGCTATGAAAGGGTAATGAAAGGGCCATAAAAGGGCGTGACCGTATTATTACCCAACTATATCCCCGAATTAAGCTTGGAATTAGTTTAGGTTATCCCCCTGTTGACAAATCAGCTATTTTAATTACTTTTGCAAGAGATACAAAAAACATGAAAACTATTATACGATTTGCTTTTATCCCGTTATTATTTCTTCCACTTTGCCTTTCCGCACAACAAACAGGTGTAGTGAAGGGACGGGTTTTTGACAGTAAAAACAATGAACCAATACCTTTTGCCAACGTGGTGATCTGGAAAACCACCACAGGCACAGCTGCCGACGAAAACGGGTACTTTCGCATAGAAAACGTGCCGTTGGGTTTCAATCGCTTGGAAGTGAGTAGCATCGGCTACACAACAAAATTATCAGAAGAATTCATGGTAAACACGGCCTCAGAACGCACGGTAAACATCGGACTGGAAGAAAGCCAAGTCAACTTGGAACAAGTAACGGTCAAGGCCAATCCATTCCGCAAAGCGGTGGAAAGTCCTGTTTCTTTACAACGCATCGGGATCGCTGAAATAGAGAAGAACCCGGGCGGGAATCGAGATATATCGAAAGTATTACAATCCATGCCGGGAGTCCTTTCCTCTCCGGCTTTCAGAAATGACTTTATTGTTCGAGGTGGAGGTCCCAGCGAAAACCGCTTTTATCTGGATGACGTAGAATTGCCCAACTTGAACCACTTCGCTACACAAGGGGCATCGGGTGGTGTGGTTAGTATCGTGAACATCGATTTCGTGAAGGAGGTAAATTTCTACTCGGGAGCATTCCCTGCCTCCCGGGGAAACCTGATGAGTTCCCTGCTCGACTTCCGGCAAATAGCGGGGAACCCTGACAAAATAAAAGTGCGAGGAACTTTAGGGGCGACGGATTTCGGGTTATCGCTGGACGGGCCTCTAACACCTAAAACCACGTTCATCATGTCCGCCCGCAGGAGTTACCTGAAATTCCTATTCGACATGATCGGTCTCCCTTTTCTGCCCGTGTATAATGATTTCCAGTTCAAAACGGAAACCAAGTTCAACCAGAAAAACGAATTAACCATACTGGGCATCGGGGCTTACGATGTTAATCATCTCAATAAAGGGATGAAAGATCCCGATGATGACCAAAGATATATGCTCAACTACCTACCGGAGAGCGTGCAATGGAGCTACACAATCGGAATTACCTACAAACATTACGGGGACCGTTGGAACCACCTTTTCGTACTCAGCCGCAGTACCCTGCAAAACGAGATCGAGAAATACACCAACAACGACAAAAGCCAAACGAAACTGGTGGATTATAATTCCGGTGAAACGGAGAATAAATTCCGATTCGAACACAATCATTTGTTACGACACGACATCAAGTTGAATGCCGGGGCCGGGATCGAATACGCTACTTACAAAAACAAGACAACAAGAGAATTATATACCCTCGGAGAGTTGAATCGGGTACACTACGACAAGAATTTTGATTTCTTCAAATGGTCTCTCTTCGGGCAAATCAGCAAAAATTTCTTTCTGGAACGTCTCGCCGTTTCAGCAGGAGTCCGGGTTGACGGGAATAGTTACACGTCGGGAATGAACAATCCTTTCAAACAGGCATCACCCCGGTTATCCCTCTCCTACTCGCTCTCCCCCGAATGGTTTATCAATGCAAATGCCGGACGCTATTATCAACTTCCCTCGTACACCACGATGGGATATGCCGACGAGCAAGGAGACCTAGTAAATAAACAAAACGGGTTGAAATATATCGGGACAAACCACTACGTGGTCGGTTTGGAATATCGCCCCGGTAGCCGGACAAAAATCACGCTGGAAGGATTCTACAAAACGTACGACCATTACCCGGTTTCCCTACTGGATAGCATCGTGCTTGCCAACAAAGGTACCGACTACGTGGCGGTAGGTGACGAACCCGTGAAATCTCTCGGCGAGGGGCGAGCGTACGGGGTAGAACTGATGGTTCGCACTCAGGAATTTTTCGGGATCGTGGCATCGCTCGCCTACACGTATTACTATTCCGAATTCAAGAAAATGGATCATGACCTGCAACCGATCTCGGAATATATTCCCAGCAGTTGGGACAACCGCCATATTCTTTCCCTCACGGCAACCCGCAAGTTAGGCCTCTGGGATATAGGTATGAAATGGCGAATCACGAACGGGGCTCCCTTCACTCCTTATGACGCGGAAACCAGTTCACGAATAGCAGCTTGGGATGCCAAGCGGCAACCTTATCTTGACTACTCCCGTTTCAATAGCGAACGGGCCTCCTCGTTCCACCAGCTGGACATTCGGGTTGACCGGAGTTTTTATTTCAAAAAATGGTCATTAATCCTGTATGCCGATATACAGAATATCTATGACCACAAGACGAAAAGCCCCGATCTGCTCGTACCGCAGGAGAACCCGGACGGAAGTTACAAAATCAACCCTGAACACCCGGATCACTACCTGATGAGATACATCAAAAATGACACGGGAACATTACTACCGTCCGTGGGTATTATTATTGATTTTTAAACAGATAACCGATTAACACTGAAAATATGAAGAATATTATTTTTGACCTCGGAGGAGTTGTTGTCGAATGGAATGCCAAACGAGTAATTGAAACCTTTAAAGGGAATCCTATTCTCGTGAATTTTGTCAGAGAGAACCGTCTTTTCCTGAACGATTGGCGGGATTACGACCGGGGAGACGTCACTCGCCAAGAACTGATCAACAAAGTCGCCATCCTATCCGGTTGCCCACCCGAAGACTGTAACGAATTCGTGGAACACGTGAAACATTCATTGGTCTCCATTCCCGAAACTGAAACTTTGATTAAAGAACTTTCCGCACGGGGATTCAAACTCTATTGTCTTTCCAACATGTCTGTCGATTTCTACGATTATCTGAAAACACGGGAAGTTTTCAAGTACTTTGACGGGCAAATCATATCTGCCCTCGAACACATGGTGAAACCCGACCGGGAAATTTACGACTTGATTCTAAATCGCTATCATTTAAAACCCAAAGAGTGTCTGTTTATTGATGATTTGGAACCCAACGTGAAGGCCGCACAAGCAGTAGGAATTAACACGGTACATTTCACCGACAGGCACAAGGGCTACGAGGAAATCCGGGAAAGACTAAAAGAGAAGAAACAACGGGCAACCCTATAACTCTCGAACGTAAAAGCATAAAGGAGCAACTAGCGACCTACCTGAAAGAAAAAGTTTTTGGTAAAATCCTAAAAACGGACAAAATGAAGATTAATGACCGCAAACCGATTCTATTTGAAAAATCCGACCACAACATTTGGACCGATCCCTACATCCAACAGCAGATGTTAAAAAAGCATCTTGATCTTCACTCCGACGAAGCAAGCAGAAGGCAAGAATACATCGTGAAGATCGTGAATTTTATACTCCAACACGCAAAACCGAAAAGCCGTTCGCTTGATCTGGGGTGTGGACCGGGATTGTACACGTCGCACCTTGCGGATGAAATGCACACTGTAACGGGTATTGACTTCAATAAAGCCTCGATAGAATATGCCACCCACAAACGAAAGGACATTGAATACATATTAGGAGATTATATCATGAATTACCCCACGGGACAATACGATCTGATCACCATGATCTATTGCGACATGGGAACCCATTCGGATAGTGACCGGGACAAATTACTGAAAAATATATATCACTCGCTGACGGATAACGGGATTTTCATTTTTGATATTTTCTCTGAAGGAATTATCAATGACAGACAGGAAGGTAAAAGTTGGGAATACGAACCTTCCGGAGGTTTCTGGAATGAAAGCGAGTACTTACTTTTAAGCCAGACATTCCATTACCCGCGGGATAAAGCATTCGCGTATCAATATAATTTGATTGTCGAAGATACTATCAAACAATTTATCGTTTGGGAAAGATATTATTCCGAAAAAGAGATTACAGACCTATTGAAAAAAATAGGATTCCGGGAAATATCCATTCATAAAAATTTACTTGGCAAGAACAACTTCACGTCAAGCAGTGAAATGTTCATTGTCGCTGAAAAGTAAATGCCCTATCCTTTTTTCCGCAAGAAATGATAGAATCGCCAACACATCATTCCCCCGGTAAGCGTTAAGCCCACGGGGTAACCGACCCATATTCCCTCGATTCCCCAATCCAACACGAAACCACAGACATAAGAAACTGGCAACGCAATCACAAAATAACCGATAAAAGAGATCACCGCCATAGAGGTCACGTCTGCCACGCCACGCAAGGCATTAGCAAAAATGATCTGTAAACTGTCACCAAACTGGTAGAATACCAGAATAACCATCAACACGGCAACCAAGTTTACCACATCTTCTGACGAAGTATATAACCACCCGATATGCTCCCGCACCAACAAAAAGAACACGGAAACCGAGATTGCCAATAATCCCAGCAAATGAGTTCCTGCCAAAGTTGCCCGTCGGACTCCTGCAATATCTCCCCGCCCAAAGAAATTACTCACCCGGATCGAAACAGCCGACCCAACCCCATAATAGACCATAAACCCTAACGTGGAGATAGAGGCCACCACCTGATGGGCTGCCAAGGGAACCGTTCCCAACCAACCGATCATAACCCCACTGATACTGAATAATGCTGTCTCCATTCCCATTTGTAAACCGACCATCATCCCCATTCTATTCAGCACTTTCAAATCTCCCGTGTTATAAGTCGTTCGGTGATAGCCGACAAGGTAACGCCGATAAGATTGTTTCCGGAAAAAGAGAATCGCAAAAGCCACGAACATGAAAATTCGCGAGGCCAGAGTAGAAATCCCCGCTCCCGTCAATCCCAATGCCGGAAGTCCCCCCACACCATAAATCAAGAGAGAATTCCCGATAATATTCAGCAGGTTAGCCGACAACATAATCCACATGGAAGTCTTTGTATCCGTGATGCCATCAGCAAATTGCTTGAAACTATTAAACATCATGACAAACACGAGAGAGGTCAACTGCAACAGAAAATAAGGCCGAATCAAGGGTAACAATTCTTCCGGTTGTCCCATCCTATGTACATTCAAGTACATAATTCCCATCGCCACAGAAAGGAATAACCCGATCATAAAATTTGCCAACAGGCTGTTACGTAACAACCCGCCAACCCTGAACTTATCACCTCGACCAAAGAATTGCCCGACCAAAGGTGTCAAGCCATAAGAAAATCCCATCCCGAACAGGATCGGAATATTAAACACGCTATTCACGAAAGAAGCGGCTGCCAAGTCGGACGTACTGAAATGTCCCACCATAATATTATCCACCAATCCGACAACCACAATCCCTAATTGTCCCAACACAATCGGCACCCCGATCTTGATCGTCGCCGAATAATCCTCTCTATATTTTTGCAGCCAATTCATTTCAACAAAATAAACAAGTTTGAAAGTTCATAAGGTTTATAAAGCCATGTACTACCCCCTCCAACTCCCCCTTACACAGAGGGAGAGCTGATCACCAAACGGCCTTACAAACTTTATCAACTCCTATAAATACCCTTTCGCCTTCAACGACTCCTGTACTTTCGTCGCGATCTTCATACCCCATTGCTGTCCGACAGCCATACTTTCAGTAGCGATTGCCGGTTGCGCGGCAGCCATTTTTTTACCGACAGGAGATTCGTAAAATTTCGTAATTTCCTGTAAATCGGACAAAGTTAGACGCTTATGATAAATCGGGGCTAACATTTCAACCAAGTCATCCACCAATGTCTTCATCATCTCTTTTTCTGCCTCACTCCAAAATTCAGCAGGAACATTCGGGAGTTGTTGTTTCATCATGGCAAACATTTGCGGGATAACAAGCTTGAATGTCGCATCGCTTCCGGAAACCACGATCATTTTTTTCAATGCGGCAACGTATTCTTTAGAAGGTTGAGTTTGTGCTGTCTGAGCGACACTTACACCTCCTATACCCAAAACAAGAACAAGGATAAATAAAATTTTTCTCATAACATCATATTTTAATTTGTGTTACAAAGATACCTTTTTTACACAAAAGTGCGGACGAGACAAGAAAAAACAGAAATAATTTATACCTTGCAGCACGATAACGCAAAGAACTGAACTATGAGATATGTATTTTCACTTTTTGTAACTCTATTATTAGCTTGCGGATCAGTACTTGCAAACGGTCCGTTATTACAGAAATTACAACAAATCAAAGAAATATCCGGTATTCGGGAACTAAAAGTTCAACCTTACACGGAATACTACGAATTCTGGTACGAACAACCGATAGACCATAATAATCCCTCGAAAGGAACTTTCAAACAAAGGGTATTGCTGGGTCATCGGGATTTCAACGCTCCCATGGTAGCCATCCTCGAAGGATACGGGATTTATTCCCCGGCAGAAAGCGAGTTGTCAAAACTATTCAAGACGAACCAGCTTACCATCGAACACCGCTTTTTCAATAACAGTAAGCCCGAAGGCGAAACCCCATGGACCGACTTGACCTTGAAACAGGCTGCCACGGACCAGCACGAAATTATTCAAACCCTACGACAAAAGATATACCCAAACACGAAATGGATCTCCACGGGTATCAGCAAGGGGGGGCAGACAACCGTCTATCACCGTTATTTCTACCCGGAAGACGTGGAGATAAGCGTACCTTACGTGGCTCCCATTAACTTGGAAAAAATTGATCCCCGGTTAGAAAAATTCCTTTCCAAACTGGGCGGAACCCCGGAAAACAGAAAATTACTCGAAGGTGGTGGAAAAGATATTAAATGGCAAATCTTCGATTTTCAAAAGAGATGTCTTGAAAATATGGATAAGCTTATGCCGCTCATGCAGGAATTAACGCAAGCAAAAGGCTATTCATTCAACAAAGTCGGCGGGACAGAACGGGCTTTCAAACTCACGATCCTAGAATTCCCATTTGCATTCTGGCAATGGGGAAACAACATCAATGATATGCCCCAACCGGAAGAAGACGATTATAACGAGATATTCAACTACTTGGTGAAAGTGTCTTCCCCGGATTTCTTTGACGACAAAGCCATTGAAAATTTACAGGCGTTCTATTATGCCGCTCTAACAGAAACAGGCATGTACGCTTATAATACCAAGCCGTTCAAGAAATTCTTCAAGGATGAACCGGAACCGATCATCACGTTCGACTTCGCCATGCCTAAGGGATATGAAAATGCCCCGTTCAACACACAACAATTGCAGGATATTAATCATTGGTTACAGACCAATGCAGAAAACATTCTTTTCATTTACGGGGGAAGTGATCCTTGGAGCGCCACGGCTGTCGATTTGAAGAAAAACAACAAATGCCGCAAGTACATCAAAGCCAACATGGACCACAAATGTCGCATTGCAAGTTTCGAAAACCTTACCCGTTCTGCCATTGTCAAAGTATTGAAATCATGGCTCACGGGTACGGAAGTCGAAGAAGAAATTGAAGAAGTTTTAATCTACTAACTGACGAATAATTGCGTCTGTCGCACCAAGTTGTTGATTGACGAACTTTAAAGCACTTTGCCCGGCCGCATCAGCGATTGCCGGGCTATTTATTAATGAATCCATCAAGGAAGTAAATTGCTCCTTATCCGAGATTGAAAACGCCCCGCCGCAAGCGATCAAATCAACCGCCTCTTTAAACTTGTGATATTTCGGCCCGAACAAAACAGGAATACCGTAGATTGCAGCCTCAAGCGTGTTGTGAATCCCTTTCCCGAAACCACCCCCGACATAGGAGATAGAACCGTAACGATAGATTGAAGACAATACCCCGATCGTATCGACCACGAGAACCTGACATTTCGTCACATCGGCTGTCTCATCTGTATAGCGAGCTACCAACTTGCGACACTTGCCCAAAATATCTTTGATATGCCCCTCCCCGATCTCGTGAGGCACGATAATCCATTTGTAATTTCCTTCCTGCGCATTAATATAATCCAGAATAATATCTTCATCTCCGGGCCAAGTACTTCCACAAACCACGGCCCTCCTGTCATTACAGAAAGCCTCCACCTTTTCGATTCTTTTTGCCGCATCCGCAATCTGTTTTACCCGGTCAAAACGAGTATCTCCCGTCTGTTGCACGTGAGTAATACCAATCGTTGACAACAACTTTACGGATTCCTCATCCTGCACGAAAAGACGAGTAAAGAACCCGAGCATACGACGATGCAGATTTCCCCATTTCTTGAAGAACGGTTGCTCCGGACGGAAAATTGCAGAGATCAAATATGTCGGTACCTGATGTTTATTCAGCTCACTCAGATAATTATACCAGTACTCGTATTTCACGAACACGGCAGCATCCGGTTTCCATTTTTCCACGAAACGGCGGGCATTTGAAGGAGTATCAATCGGTAAATAATAGATATAATCAGCTCCTTGATAATTCTTGCGAATCTCGTACCCGGAAGGAGAGAAAAAGGTCAATAATATTTTCGTGTGAGGCTCGATCTCTTTCAATTTCTCAATCACCGGACGTCCTTGCTCGAATTCTCCCAACGATGCTGCGTGAACCCACACCAATCGCCCTTTTCCACGCTCAACGGCCTCCATCCGTTTCCATATTCCTTTTCGCCCTTTTACCCATAATGCCGCTTTCTCGTTAAAAAGAGAGGCCACGCCGATAGCACAACGATATGCAATAATTCCAAAATTATACAGCATAATTCTATGATTTAATGATTTTAGATTCAGTGATTATTCGAAATTCATAATCATGCACCTAAAATCACATAATCATAAATCACCTAATCACCTAATCATTTTTCGGCTTCAAAGGTATAAAATTTATCGCCCAATGGTATAACTTTTGTAAATAACGTTAAGCAGGGGAGAATGAACGAGTTATTACATTACATTTACTCTCCGAATAGAAGTACGTGTCAGTAAAACATTAAAATAGTCAAGTTATGAAGATCAAAAGTCTATTAACATGCATGATGGTAAGCCTTGTCACGATCCTACCCTTACAGGCTCAGGTCGGCAAGGAAATGAAAGCATTCCGCAACAAGGATGGTATAACCGTAACGATGTTAAACCCGTCGCTTTACAGCCTTTACAAACAAGGTGACCTGTCCCTACCCGCGGAAGAGGCTTTGAAAGACATAAAAGAAATCAACGTGATACAAGTTGACATCAAACGGGCCACCCCCAAGGTTGTGGAAGAAATTTCTCAACGCATCACCCCGATCGTGGAAAACGAGGCCAAATACACGCTCGTGCGTAGCCACCGGGGAGCTTACAGCCAAGAATACCTCTACGTGACACAACACGAAGAACGTATCACGTCTCTCGTTCTATGGAGCGAAGATGCAGAAACACTTTCTATCGTGGAACTCAAGGGTAACATCCAACTGGATAACGTGGATGAAATCGCCAATGCGCTAAAAGTGAAAGGACTCGATCGCTTGGCTTACATCAACACGCCGACAGATCAGGTTGCATCCGGTTCCGATTTTATCAAAAAACTGGAAGAACGCTTTGGTATAAAAAGAGATTCCATTTTCGGGAAAGATCCTTTTGGTTCATTCCGGGAAAGTTTCGGCAGCATGGACGATATGCTTAAAAAAGCGGAAGAAATGTTCCGTGACATGGGGCCCATGTTTAGCGGAGAATCGGATATGGAAGGGATGGGAGAATCCATTTCCAATGGTCTGGAAGTTATTCAGGAAAACGGAAAAACCCGTATAAAAGTAAACGCCAAAAACTCGGAAGTATCTTACGTGATCGACGGTATCGAATACGCGGCCGATTCCCTTAAAAACGGTATCCCCGACGAAATCGCCACCGTGAACATGATTACCTCCCCGACGAATGCCAAAAAATCATACATAATAATCAACACGAAACAGAAAAAAGGACAATTCATCAGTTATGCCAACGGCGTACTGAAATACAAGTACAACAAACAGGAATACACGTTGAATCCCGAGAAATTGGAAGAACCGGCCTTGATTATCAACAACCGTCTGACAAGAAGTTTCAATATTGATCCGGTACAAATTATACAGATTCGCCCGGTATCCGAACTGGAACGACAATTATTAGGCGCCCCATCAGCCCAAGTCATTATCGTAACCGATAAAATGGGTTTCTTCTTCTAACATTTTTCTTTTAAAAAACGTATAGCAGCAATACACGAGGGGAATGTGTCAAAAGGCATTTTTCAAACTCCCTCCCCCCCTTCAGGGTACTCCCTCTATAAACAGAGGGAGAGTTGAAATACTCCCTGTCTTCGGGAAGAGTCTCCAGCTCCTCCTCTGTTTATAGAGGAGGTGGCACGAAGTGACGGAGGAGTTTTTTGAGGAATAAAATACCTTTTGACACACCCTCCTCGCTATAAACTAACAATCAACGCATACGTTATGAAATTGGCTGCTATCACGAGAACAGGAAGTTATTTCCTAACATTATTCCTATTCACCTTTATCCCTTCGGCCGGAAATGCCGGGCAATATCTACCCGACCAACCGGAAAAGATCAAACCATATAAAAAGGTAAGTGAACATTCGAACCTGCAACAAACCTTACCCTCCAACGATGAATGGTGGCAACTGTTCAAAGATCCGATTCTCGACACGCTGATCAATAAAGCCGTCATCAAAAACTACGATGTGCGAAATGCTATTCGCAAAATAGAGATGGCAAAAGCAAAACTGCGGGTGGATCGCAGTCCCTATTACCCGACCATCTATTTTTCAGCCAATTATGCCCCGGAAAAGAGCAGCCTTAGCGCGGATAAAAAAAATATTATCGAACGGAACGGAACCGCCACCGTCAACCTAAACTGGGAACTCGACGTGTTCGGACGAATCCGGAAAGAGAGTTCTTCTCAGAAAGAATTCTATCTTGCTGCACAAGAAGATTACCGGGGAGTAATGGTATCTCTCGCCGCACAATTATCCACAGCATACATCAACTTGCGGAGCGCCCAGAAACAACTGGAAGTAACCCGTGAAAACATCGAGTCACAAAAGAAGGTTATGGAACTCACCGAATCAAGGTTCAAACTCGGATTAGCCTCCCAACTTGACGCGGCACAAGCCAAGAGCCTCTACCTGCAAACCAAAGCGTCATTACCGGGAATCGAATCGACCATCGCCCAGCAGATCAACCTAATCGGGGTACTTATCGGAGAACATTCGGTTGCCATTCGGGACTCGTTATTAAAAATCCGGCCCATCCCGATCAATCCTCGGCAAGCAGCGAATGGTATTCCCGCCAACCTGATTCGCCAACGTCCTGATGTACGTTCAGCAGAGAGAACGATTGACGGGTTGGCTGAGGCCGTGGGGGCAAGCCGTGCCGACTGGTGGCCCAAGTTCCTCGTGACCGGATTCTTCGGCTACTCGTCCGAAAACTTCGAACAGTTTACGAATAAAGAAAACATGATCTGGCAAATCGCACCCTCTATTAAATGGACGATCTTCAGCGGTAGAAACTTGGTGGAATCCAAGAAATCTGCCCAATTACAACTTGACGAAGAGATCAACTCGTACAATCAAACATTACTGACCGCCTTGCAAGAGGTGGATAACGCGCTGGTAACTTACAACAAATCACTCCTGCAAATATCCGCCTTGAATGACGCATTCCAACAGTCACAATTAACGTTGGACCTCGCGATAGAACAATACAAAAACGGATTGGCCAGTTACCAGACCGTGTTAAGTTCCCAAATCAGTCTTTTGAACTACGAGAATTCCCTTGTGGAAGCCAGAACTGCCTCCCTTCGCTACCTGATAGAACTTTATCAAGCCCTAGGAGGGGGATGGCCAGTAAGTGAATTTTAAGAACTTTATAAACTAACCATATGAAAGCATTTTCCATTATTTGCGTTATTTCTATTCTTCTTTTGGCCGGATGTGGCAAATCGAAGAAACAACAGGAAACAGCTCCAACACCCTCGGTTGCCGTTGATCATCCGCAGTTGCGCACGGTGGTCTATACATTTGAGTACCCGGGGTATCTACAAGCGGAACAAACGGTCAATCTCGTGGCACGGGTTTCGGGCTACTTGGAATCTTATCAATTCACTCCCGGACAACGGGTTCGCGAAGGGCAAACTCTTTTCGTGATTGAACCGCAACCTTATAAAGATAAAGTGACACAAGCCGAGGCAAACGTGGAAAGTAGTAAATCGAAACTTGCCTACACGAAAGCATCTTACGAACGGATGCAGGAGGCCGTGAAGACCAAAGCGATCAGTGAGATAGACTACCTTCAAGCCCAATCCGACTATGGAGAAGCCCTTGCAGCTTACGAAGAGGCTCGGAGCCAGTTAAGCCTGGCCAATATAGACCTTTCATACTGTATCGTGAAAGCACCTTTTACCGGGCGAATCTCCCGGAACATGGTCGATCCGGGCAACATGGTCGGAACAGATGCCAGTAATTCGGCTCTAGCCACCATATACAAGGACAACCAAATGTATCTCTATTTCAACATGGCTTACCCGGACTTTGCCCGGTTACCCAAGAATACCCCGTCTGCCCTCCCGGTCACCATACAAGACGTGAATAATCCGGAAAAGACTTGGATCGCCGCTCTGGATTACAGTTCCCCGAACATTGACCTCAACACGGGAACCCTCAACCTGCGAGCCATTGCCCGTAACCCGAACGGGGAACTTCTTAGCGGGATGTACGTGAAAGTCATTGTCCCCTACAAAAGTGTCCCGAAAGCGATTGTCATTCCGGAAGCATCCCTCGGTACCAATCAAGGCGGACGCTATGTTTATCTCGTGGGACCGGATGACACAATCGTCTTCCGTCAAGTGGAAGTCGGAGTACTCACTCCCGATGGGATGCGGGAAATCACCAGTGGTCTCACTTTGGAAGACCGCTACGTGACCAAAGCCCTCATCAACGTACGTCCGGGAATGAAAATCAATCCCATTCTGTGATTTAATGATTTTAGATTTTAGATTCCAGCCACACAAAAACAACGCTTTGAGAATTACAAAATCTAAAACTAAAAATCATCCATCTAAAAGCAACCAACTCGCGTTGTTGAAATTTAAAATCTGAAATCTAAAATTTAAAATCAACAAGATGTTATCTCGCTTTTTCATCAATCGACCGATATTTGCCACCGTCCTATCTATATTAATCGTGGTTGCAGGTGTGATCACGTTGAGATCATTACCCGTGGAACAATACCCCACGATAACCCCGCCCACGGTAGTCGTGGAGGCTCAATATCCAGGAGCAAATGCCACGACCATCGCACAGATGGTAGCCACCCCGATCGAGCAACAAGTTAATGGGGTCGAAGGAATGCTTTATATGTCATCCACTTCTTCCAGTGCCGGGGTCTATCGGCTTACTGTAACCTTCGAGATCGGTACCGACCTGGACATGGCTACCGTTCTCGTACAGAACCGGGTAAACATGACCCTAAGTTCACTTCCGCAAGAAGTGACAAAAATAGGGGTCACCACCACCAAAGAATCCACCAACGTGGTCATGTTTCTCTCGTTGACCTCCGATAACCCGAGTTATGACGCTCTTTACCTATCCAACTATGCAGAATTGAACCTCGTGAACGAATTATCACGGGTAAAGGGAGTAGGCAGCGTCGGGGAATTCGGGGCAGGAAATTACAGTATGCGTCTCTGGCTGAATCCCGACTTACTGACCATCCGGGGCATCAGTCCGCAAGAGATTATCTCTGCCATCGAAAGCCAAAACATACAGGTAGCACCCGGAGCAGTCGGGGCTCCCCCGCTTGCCAGCCCGGTAGCCTTCCAGTACACGTTGGAAACCCAAGGATTACTAGTCAGTGAAGAAGAATTCGGAAACATCATTGTAAAAACACTTTCCGACGGAAGATACCTACGCCTGAAAGACGTGGCCACAATCGAGCTGGGAAGTCAGACGTACTCGACAAACGCCCTGTTAAAAGGTCAGGCGGTGGCCGCCATAGCCATCTATCAACTTCCGGGAGCAAACGCCCTGGATGTGGCACAACGTATCAAAGCCCGGGTAAACACGTTATCCTCGTATTTACCCGAAGGCGTACACCTGAATATCACGCTCGACACGACCGAATTTATTCACGCATCTGTCAAAGAGATATATAAAACGCTGGGAACGGCTTTTTTACTCGTGTTGATTGTCATTCTGATCTTCTTACAAAACTGGAGAGCCATGCTGATTCCTCTGATCGCCATTCCGGTATCACTTGTCGGAACCTTCACGTTCATGGGTCTTATGGGCTTTTCCATCAATACACTAACCCTTTTCGGGTTGGTGCTGGCCATCGGGTTGGTCGTGGACGACGCAATCATTATTGTCGAGAACAGTTACCGCCTGATCGAGACCGGAAAATATGTGGACATGAAATCTGCCGTCACCCAAGCCATGAAAGAGGTGTCGGGGGCCATCGTGGGCATTATCCTTGTCCTCCTGGCCGTGTTCATCCCGACCGCATTTATTGGCGGGATCACGGGAATGCTTTACAAGCAATTCGCCTTAACCATCGCGGCAGCAACCGTCATCAGCGGGTTCAATGCCCTGACGCTAAGTCCCGCATTATGCGCCCTTTTCCTAAAACCCGCTAAACCATCCAAATTCTTCCTATTCAAGGGATTCAACAAGTTTTTCGAGAAAACCACGAACGGGTACACGTGGGTAGTACAAAGCTTTATCCGAAAATCGGCATTGGCAATTCTGGCATTCTTGGTTCTCGCCATACTGGCATTCATCGGTTTCTTACGACTACCGACAACTTTCGTCCCGAACGAGGATCAAGGATATTTCGTGGTCTCCATGCAACTACCGGACGGTTCATCCCTCTCCCGGACAGAATCCGCATCAGCCAAAGCGGGTGAGATATTAAAGCAAATCGACGGGGTAAAAACCTATATTGCGATCAATGGATTCTCCATGATGGACAACGCCCAAAACTCTAACGCAGCTTCCATCTTCGTCATGCTCGAAAACTGGGACAAGCGAAAAAGCAAAGCCTTGGGAGTAGATGCCATCACGACTCGATTCAATGAACTGGCCTATCTCGAAATCCCGGAGGCACAAAGTTACGCCGTTTCCCCTCCCCCGATCCCCGGCCTAGGAGAAAGTAGCGGGTTCGAACTCATGGTGGAAGACATCAATAACTACGGTTCTACATCCCTGCAACAAGCCGTCGATCATCTGGTTGATGCAGGAAACGGAACTCCCGGTTTGTCCATGCTCCGGTCCACGTTCAGCGCCAGCGTTCCGCAATATTACCTGAACATCGACCGAGACAAGGTTGAATTAATGCAAATCCCGATAGGAGACGTGTTTAACGCTCTCTCGGCATACATCGGCTCCATTTACGTGAATAACTTCGTGAAATACGGCAGGACCTTTCAAGTTAAACTTCAAGGCATTCCCGACAGCCGGAGAGTGATTGACGACGTTTTATTTTTGAATGTCAAGAACACGCAGGGCGAAATGGTTCCCTTCTCTGCCTTCACGACCGTGGAACAACGCCTAGGGACAGAACTTCTCCCCAAGTACAACACCTATTCGGCAGCCTCTCTATCCGGAAGTGCAGCCCCGGGTTATAGCTCCGGTCAGGCGTTGACCATCATGCAACAGGTATTCGAGCAGGAACTAGGCAACACATTCGGTTACGAATGGACCGGACTGGCCTACCAGGAAGAGAGTGCGGGATCGACCACGACAATGATTTTCATACTCGCCATTCTCGTGGCTTTCCTCATTCTCGCTGCTCAATATGAAAGCTGGACCTCGCCGTTTGCCGTGATCATGGGACTACCCATTGCCCTATTGGGGGTTGTCATCGGGTATCTCGTGATGAATCTTCCGATCAGCGTCTACACCCAAATCGGTATCATCCTGTTAATCGCTCTAACCGCCAAGAATGCCATCTTGATCGTGGAATTTGCCCGAGACTATCGAGCCGCCGGGAAACCGATCTCCGAGGCAGCCATTGAGGCCGGAAAGGTTCGGCTACGTCCAATCTTAATGACCTCATTCGCTTTCATCCTCGGTGTTTTCCCTCTGGTCATCTCCACCGGAGCCGGGGCTGCAAGTCGAATCTCGTTAGGGATAGCCGTTTTCGCCGGGATGTTGATGACCTCGTTGGTGGGTACACTTTTCATGCCCAATTTTTACTATGTCATGCAGTCTTTACAAGAACGACTAACCCGAAAGAAACAGAAATCCTAAGGAAATAATATCCATTATTCGAACCTCCTTCAGAGATCATTCAGTGCTTCCCCATACCGTGATATTTAAGCCACGAATAAACTCTGAGTGATCTCTGAATGAGTGAGATTATTTGGGTTAGATTACTTCTTTATTTGGGTCGGTTTCGGGTAGAAATACAAAAAAGAGTGTACTCCACAGTTACATATGTAAAGTACACTCTTTTAAAAACTTAAATTCACCCTCTTAACGAGGCTTTCAAACAATTAGAATACAATCGTCATCTCGTTGATCAAGTTCTGGGCATTCGCGATCTTGTCCACGATGAACAGCATGTAACGAGCATCCAAGTTGATACATCTTTGCAAGTTTTCCTCGAAATCAATATCACCGGACATAGCCTCTGAGTTTCCATCAAATGCGGTTCCGATCAACTCACCGTTACCATTGATCACCGGAGAACCGGAATTACCACCTGTAATATCATTGTTCGTGATGAAGTTCACGGAAATGTTGTCAGCACCGTAACGTCCGAAATTCTTCGCGTAATACAAATCTTTCAAATTTTGTGGTACTTCGAACTCGCCACCTTTCGGGCCTTCTTTTTCCATAACACCGGTTAACGTGGTGTAATAATCATAGAACACGGCATCTCTCGGTTTGTAGCTCTTCACGTTTCCATAAGTCAAACGGATAGTAGAATTAGCGTTCGGAGCCCATACTTTGTTCGGTTCCATTGCCATCAATCCATTCACGAACAAACGATCTCCTTTGGCAATATTGCTACGCATAGAACTCATTTCCCCGCTTAATTTCTGGTAAACCTCGAACAAGCTCTTTCCCGTGATATAACCCAAATCTTTATTCAATTTCTTCATATCCGGTTTTTCAAGGAACGCGTTCAAACGAGCCTCATCCGTGAAAATAGATTTGTCGGACAGTTCTTTAGCGAATTTCTCGTAGTTACCTTTGTATTTTTTGTTGATCAAATTGATCACTTCAGGATGCCATTCGGCAGCCACGTTATCACTATAAATCTTGAATAAAACAGCCATCAAGTTTTTATCAACATCTTTGTTGAAATCCTTAAAGAAACCTGCTGCATTTTTCTTTATTGCCTCGATGTACATATCCTTCATTTCAGCCGGAGTATTTGCATCCAAAGCTCTTTCCAAGGTATTAGCCACTTGGAACGCGAACAACGGAACTTCAGGACCTTGTAATGCAGCCTCCTGCATGTAAGACATGGCCACGTTATACGGGTGCATAGCCTCGTAACCCTCTTTGATCAAAGTCAAAGCGTTACCATATTTAGCTTTGCGAGCCGGATCAGCGTTCACCCAAGCGGTAAATTCACGCTCGATTCTCTCTTTCTCACCCATCGTGTTCAAATTCTCCAACGCGATATTCTGCTCGTGAGAATATTTCCAGTAGTTAGCACATGATGCATATTTAGATGCATACTGAATACGAGTGGCAGCGGCAGCGTCCATTCCTTCTTTCATGATACGCAACTTCTCGGTACGTACTTTGTAACGAATATCATTGGTTACATCCATCGTCTCTTTCAAACCGAAGCTAGTCAAGAAACGATCGGTTGTTCCGGGGAATCCCATGATCATGGCGAAATCACCATCCTGTACTCCTTTGGCAGAAACAGGCAAATGATGTTTCGGTTTCAACGGAACATTACTCGTGTTGTAAGGAGCCGGTTCACCGTCAGGACCCGTGTAGATACGCATCATACAGAAGTCTGCCGTGTGACGGGGCCAAGACCAGTTGTCCGTGTCACCACCGAATTTACCCATGCTTTGAGCCGGTGCGCCTACTAAACGAACATCGCGGTAAATCTTGTAAACCAACAGGAAGAACTGATTCCCCTCGAACATCTCCTGTACCTGAGCGTGAAGGTTAGTTCCTTGTACTGCCTTGGCAGAAATTTGTTTAGAAATAGCATCAATAGCTGCTGCACGTTCTTCTTCTGACATATTATCATTCAAAACAGCGTTCACTTGATCGGTCACGTCTTCCATACGTTGCAGGATAGATGCGGTAATACCAGGATTCGGTAACTCTTCGCTATATTTGTAAGCCCAGAAACCGTTTGACAAGTAGTCATGTTCCACGGTTGAGTGCTTTTGAATCACGCTGAATCCGCAGTGGTGGTTCGTCAATACCAATCCTTTGTCCGAAATGATCTCTCCAGAACAGAAATGCCAGAAAGGACGTCCGTCGTTTCCTAATCCAACGATTGCATCTTTCAACGATGCCTGATTCACGGAATAAATATCTTCCGCCGTCAATTTACAGCCTTGTGCCTGCATCTGCTCGATGTTCTTCCCGAGCAATGACAAAAGCCACATACCTTCATCCGCCCGCACGATTGACGTTGAAAGCAAAGCAAATACAATAATAAAAACTCTCTTCATCTGTTTAAATTTCACGTTTAATATATAATCTGATCTAATTTAATTCCTGTCAAATTATGCCCTCGCCTCCCACAAACGATCGCGAATATACAATTTAATTCAAAGAAACCTTATGTAACTTACCGTGATTTAATATTATTATAACATTTTACAACACGCTGTCAGAGTAAATTAATCCTCAAGCGAAACCCATAAATATGTATTGTGAAATTTAAAATATCAACAAAACAAGAACGGAAGCTATTTGAATCTCCCGTTCCCTACTTTACATTATTTCCTTACTTTTTTCCCCCACATCAAAAATTTTCTCCATACTCGTCCTCCACCATCTTTTTCAATTTAGTTGGATGACAGGTCCCAAATTTATTATAAAGGAACCAGTTCCATTTCATGATAATAAATTCGACCTCAAAAACGCATCCTTCTTTATCTACATAAGCTAAAAGAATGAACCCTTCCTCAGACGAGGGCACGCATTTCTTTAATAATGCCTTTATTTCAGTCGGAATAACTTCTGTCCAGATATGCTCTTTCCAATCAGCCAGCATTTCCACCATTTCATGGGTAAGTGACTCACCAATATAGCCTGGATATTTACTCTCGAATTTTTGAAAACTCTTATCAAAATCAGGAACATGTAACTTCCAATGAATTGTTTCTAATTCTTTACAGCAACCAACCTTTGTTCTTATCGGAACTATTTCCAAGCCATTAATCACTCTTTTCGACAAAGTGTCTTCTTTTCTAATATTAATTGCAGTAGATGCATTTACCATAACCACATATGATAAGTACACCAATAATGTTAAGATTACATTTTTCATTTTATCATCATTTTTAGAGATTCTACTATCCTTACCTTTTAAAATTAAACAAAAACGTTTCTAACAACAATGGTATATAATAATTTAAATCATTTATTTGCAGTATATCATGCGTCGTTTTATCATTATATTGCAAATTCATTATACAAATTGTTCCATACTTTTTAAACTCTATTCCGAAAAGAAACTTATCGAAACTTGATGTATTAATCAAATTATTAATCCAGTCTATATAAGGCTGATAAAACAAACCCTCATCAGGACTCATGCCTTGATACTTAAAATCACAATTGGCACAATACTTTTGCATAATTACATCAGTCAACACTCTCATTTCATATTCTTCGCAAGCTGGTATAACGCCATCTCGATAAGGAACATAATTATACATGGCATAATAATGCAATAATTCATGTAGAACATTCTCCATGGTGATACAATCCTCTCTTAAGAAACCAATTTTTGGCGGGTATATGGGATCATACCCATGCTTCCCCAAGCGAACTAGACCCTCCTGTTATCTCCATCTTGACTTTCAAACCATCCTTTAGAGAGTTCAACATTTTATTCGTTTCTGGAAAAGTATATAATAACTCAAGTATATTCTCGAGTTTACGAATACTATATTGGTCCATCGAGTTTCTGTCATACTCTATCAAATCTCTTAACGAGTCAGGCATAAACAATCGTTCATTACCTGCTTTCAAGGTGGAATTATCTTCCAACATCTCCATTTCATTTATACAACCAACAAAATACAAGAAGATTAAAACTAGGATATATATCAATAATTTCTTTTTCATAACACCAGTTTAATTGTCATGACAATACTTTTTTGAAAGCGAGTCCCCCAAAAAACGAGAACTGAGGGGACCCAGACTTAAACAACACTTTATACTGCCCACAACATCATTTCCTTACTTTTTTCCCCCCACATCAAAAATTTTCTCCATACTCCCGTCCTCCACCATCTTTTTCAATTTAGTTGGATGACAGGTCCCAAATTTATTATAAAGGAACCAGTCCCATCTTTCAATAATATATTCTTTCCCTTCTTGATTCGTGACTTTATCCTTGTTCAAACAAAATTCAACTTGCTTAATGACTTCACATTTTTCTTTTAACAAGTTATCATATAATTCTTTCATCATATTTTTCGGAAGAGAATTTAACGCTTCGAGAACAACATCCGAGACAATAAATTCAACCGCAAAAGCATTTCCTTCTTTATTGACATAAAGCCAAATAAGAAATTCCCGCTGATGAGGAGACGAACATTTTCCAACTAACGTTTTTATTTCTGCTGGAACCACTTCTGTCCAAACATACTCTTTCCAATCCGCCAATTTTTCCAATATTTCATTAGAAAACGAGTCACCCATACGCCCCGGATATTTACTTTCGAAATTCTGAAAACTCTCTTCAAAATCAGGAATATGTAATCTCCAAAGATTTACTTCTGATTGTCCTTTATATATTAACGTTTTCATCTTTATTGGAACTACTTCCAAGCCGTTAATCATCCTTTTCGACAAAGTGTCTCCTTTTTCAACATTATTTATAGTAGACGCATTTACCATTATTTCAAATGATAAATTTACCAACAACATCAGAATTATAGTTTTCATTTTATTACTATTTTAAAGGTTTACGATTCTTATCTTTTAAAATCAAATAAAAATGTTTCTAATAAGAGTGGTATGTAATAATTAAAATCATTCTCATTTAATACATCAGAAATAGGTCTATCATTAGTTACAAGTCTTCTTATACAAAATGTTCCATACTTTTTAAACTCTATTCCGAAAAGAAACTTATCGAAACTTGATGTATTAATCAAATTATTAATCCAGTCTATATAAGGCTGATAAAACAGACCCTCATCAGGACTCATGCCTTGATACTTAAAATCACAATTGGCACAATACTTTTGCATAATTACATCAGTCAACACTCTCACTTCATATTCTTCGCAAGCTGGTATAACGCCATCTCGATAAGGAACATAATTATACATGGCATAATGATGCAATAATTCATGTAAAACATTCTCCATGGTGATACAATCCTCTCTTAAAAAACCAATTTTGGGCGGGTATATGGGATCATACCATGCTTCCCCAAGCGAACTAGACCCTCCTGTTATCTCCATCTTGACTTTCAAACCATCCTTTACCAGAGAGTTCAACATTTTATTCGTTTCTGGAAAAGTATATAATAACTCAAGTATATTCTCGAGTTTACGAATACTATATTGGTCCATCGAGTTTCTGTCATACTCTATCAAATCTCTTAACGAGTCAGGCATAAATAATCGTTCATTGCCTGCTTTCAAGGTGGAATTATCTTCCAACATCTCCATTTCATTTGTACAACCAACAAAAAACAAGAAGATTAAAACTAGGATATATATCAATAATTTCTTTTTCATAACACCAGTTTAATTGTCATGACAATACTTTTTTGAAAGCGAGTCCCCCAAAAAACGAGAAGTGAGGGGACTCTGATCTAAACAACACGCTCTATTATTGCTTTACTTATTTTTTCTTTTTCAATATTTCATCGATTTTCTTTTCCAACTCTTTGCCCCGCAGATTTTTAGCCACGATACGATTTTCATCATCTAGAATAAATATACAAGGGAGCGTTTTAACCCGGTAGTTTACAACGATCACGGAATTCGGCCCCCGCATATCAGACACGTTCTTCCAATCGCTGCCATCCTCTCCGATAGCCGTCAGCCAGACACTCTTGTTATCATCCAGCGAAACACTGATAATCTCCAATCCCTTAGGACGGTAACGCTTGTATAATCTCAACAAGTTCACGTTCTCATCCCGGCAAGGCTTACTCCAAGATGCCCAAAAATTGACTATTTTCACTTTAGCCCGTGTCTCATGCAAGGCAAGAACACCTCCATCGGCCAATGGCGCACTGAAATCGGGAGCAACAGCCCCCACAGCAATCTTTTGCATCTTATTCAACTCGTCAACAATCCGTTTCCCATAAAACGTGGCCTGCGCCTCCTCTCCCAGCACCTCGTAACGCTCAGTCAATTTTGCCTCGTCAACACCTTCCATTTTGGATGCTACCATCCAAGCCGCAACAATCGAATGATTATACTTTTTCAATAACGCCAATTCCTCGGCCTCCACGTTCAACAGAATCGTCTGGAATTCTCGCTGGAACTCTTGTAACCGGGCAGGATTTGCAATCGCTTGTGCATCCAACCGTTCTTGACTCTCCAACAGATAACGATTCAAATCATTAAACTCCGACCATATTTTCTGGGCCTCTCCGCCTCCTTCCACTACCAAAGTTCCGGAAACAGAAGTAATCAGGTAGGGAGCGTTTTCCAACATAATTGTTGCCAATACCGCATCTTTCTTTCCTGTCATCAAGTATACCACGGTCATTTCCGACATTCTTCCCGAAAACTCAAACCGACCATCCGTGACCGTAATATCCCCCAACTCGATCAATCCGTTCTCCGTGTCGGCAATCAACACCATCTGTCCGTTGACCGTGGGCTCCAACCGACCTTCAAGCCTGTAACTGCCATCTTGTGCGACGCTTGTAACGATACCACAAAACAACATGCAAACAGCAAATAAAACCTTTCTCATGTCCACTTGTTTTAGGTTAAAAAGTCTCCCGTCTCGATTTTAATATCTCGACGGGAAACTTAAACTCATATGATGAATTGATGTATTATCCCTATTTCCGTTGTTGCGGGAGTGTCAACACCGGCTCTTTTTCCGCTTTCACGGTAGCCTTCTCAATCACCAAACCGTCCACGATTACTCCGGCAGGATAAATCATCGAGGCCGGATAATTGTTCAGCAAGTAATTCAAGACTTCCTCTTTCGAAGATATAGCCACTAACTTCAATAACTTAGTCAAATCCGGTAACCGGAAACTCGTAGCCCGCACACGGGTCTCCCTCCCGTCTTTCAAATCTACCCGGTACACTTCCAGTGTCGCACCGGAAATGCCTCTCACGATGTAGGCACAGGATTGTCCGGCCTCTTTTGCCGCCTTGATTAAAGCCTTTTTCATCTTTTCGTGAGAGATACCTTTATCCACCTGTACGTGAATGGTTCCGGTTCCAGTCGCCACCGTCGGGCTTTGGGGAATCATCATAAACCGGGAACTACCGGTAGTTTCCAAGGCATTTTTCGTCGGGATTCGCCCGTTCAACATCTTCCCGAATACCCCTTTATCCACCAGTGTCATCTCGGCCTCCGGGGTAACCCCCTCCCCGTCAACCTCGTAATAACCATATAATGGCGTTCCATTATATTCTTTTTTCGCCGTGTAATTCTTAACGGTTAAACGACTATCAATAATCCGCTGACCGAACTGATCAGCCAATCCGCCCCGTGTCGGCCCGAGTGAACGGGTAGCAATCAAACCGCCCCGATTCAATAAATTATTTGCTAGAATCGTGGCCACTGCTCCCCCCTCGAACATCACCGGCCCGTTATAATATTCGGCCACCACTGGCGTACTCTTCAAACGCAACAACCCTTCAGCAAAAGCTTTCGTTCTTTCCTTCAATTGCTCTATGGAAGGAAGTTCCGCCGGGTTCTGCAAGGAAAGCGAGAACGAATCACTCAAACTCGAACCATCATCACAACGCACGCTACCACTAACAGCCAGAGAGATTGCCCCACCGGGTTTCTTCAACTGCACGCCTTCAGTTGTCAACCTGTAAATATCCATCTCCAGCCCGTTAAGCATCACGCTTGAATTGTAAATATCCTTGTAATCCTTAAACACGGCCGAAAGCTCCATGACCAACTGGTCAAAAGCAACCGAATCAATCACGAACGGCATTTCCCGTTCCTCCAGATGAGTCACGGCCGGTAGCGGTTGCATATCAGCTAGCCCGGCCTCATCGGCAGGCAACGGATTCTGTTGCAAATAATTCGTCTTTTGGGCCATCATTCCCAGCGAATACTTGTACATCATGTCTGACGATTCCCATAACCCGCGACGAATAACATCATAGTCCACCTCCGAGGGTAATTGCACCGGGGCAATCTGTTCCAGATATTGCACGTTACTGTTATTCTGGTAATCACCAAGCATTACCTGCGTCCCGCCATTCATCCTCCACGGGGAAACACTGGAATGTAATAACCCTCCCAACGATCCAATCATCTGGAAATGACGATAACGAGCTATCGTGTATGAGATATAATAGGGTTTCGGACCTCTCGGCAAAATCAATGCCTCACGATTACGATCCAATTCCGAACACATGGCAGCAAAAATAGTTTCATCCGTATTTCCGACAACAACATTTCCTGGTTGTGGAGAAGGCAGTATAGGTGCAATATCACGAGCCTGTGCCCGACGCTGGGTCTCGATCTGGCTCACGAATATCATTGGTGAAGATGCCGTCACGGGAACCCATCCCGACTCCGCACCGCAAACTCCCGTGAAAACACTGGGCTCATCTCCGGCTGCTGTGATATTGGAAAACATGGACAAAGGCGTTCCGATCATATCCACCCCTCGTACCAACTCATCGGGACGACCATCCACGAATACCCGGAATACTTCCAACGGGGTCACATTGAACGAGTTCAAACTTCCACCTTCACCCGTATACGTGAAACCGCTTGTCACAGTCTGGAAATAATAACCATACTCTTTCCCTTGTTTCTTGGCCTCTGCAATCAACATGGCCCGCAACTCCTTTTCCGTGTACGGCCGAGTTGTTTCAATCACCAAATTCGATTGCCGAGACACGGGGTCACCGCCACCGGACGTTCGTCCGTGACCGTTACTTACCGGAAATCCATCCAAAGGAATCCGGCTCATCAAAAACTCTTTCAACACTCCGTTCACCACATTATCCACCCGTCTAGCTTTCACCCCCTCATCATCATACCGATAATAACCATACATATCAGTCCCGGCATAATGTTCCAGCAACGGGTCACAATATACTTGAAATTCAACGGGCAACACTTGCTCTCCCACCATCTTTTTAAACGTCTGGCCGCCTGTTTTCAAACGATGGCCTTCCAACCGATGACCGAATATCTCGTGAAAGAATACCCCACTGGCAGATCCCGACAAAATAGAAGGTCCCGTATACGGGTCAGCAACCGGAGCATCACGCAATGCCAATAACCGTTTAACCATATCTTCCGCATCAGCAATCATTTGCGCATTATCCGGCAATTCATCCGGTGTGTAAGCGAAATAACTGGCATTCAATGGTAGATTCATGCCATCAGCCGCATTCAACGATGCCGATAATGTCACCCGTGCTGCCACCCGGTTCTGTACGACCACAGTCCCCTCGCTATTCACAAAATAAGTGCGCAATACCTGAAAACTAAAATTAGCCGCACCTTCACGTAAAACAGAACACGCTTTGAACACGGCAGACACTTCATTCATACGCTTTTCCCACACCCGAATATCCACCTTCTGTTTCTCTGCGGGTACAGGAGTTTCGTAATAGTCCTCTACGGGCGCCTCAGAAAAACAAGGAGCTTTATCCTCATCCTCCACACTCATGGAAGTCTTCGTTTTCACTTGGTCATACATATTACGAGCAAACTCGTAACGTTTCAACGTTTCCCGCCAAATAGCTTCCCGAATCGCCTCCGGGGCCGCATCATCCAATGGCAGGAACACACCTTGGGCTCCCCGAGATTTTTCTCCGGCCACCCCTCCTTGCTGGTTATATTTAAAATTATCCAGTTCCGGACTACCCAAACGTACTTGTGGGACGAGCATCCGGGTATGATTTTCGCTCGATACCGCCACGGCTCCAAACGAACTTGTCACGCTGACCGTATAATCATCCATGACCCGCAGATTCATATAATAGGGTGCGGATTCCTGCTTTTTCAACTCCTCCATGTTGTACTTCAATTCCTGTTTCATCAGTTGCAAGAGGCGATCCTCCTGTTCCTGACTAAACACCCCGGAGAAAGTCAATAGCAATACCCCGCTTAGAAAAAGTCTTATAAAATGATTCATTCTAAACATTACTTCTTAATTCTATTTATGGGGCTGTCCCAAAAAGTCATTTTTCAAACTCCCTCCCCCCTTCGGGGTACTCCCTCTATAAACAGAGGGAGAGTTGAAATACTCCCTGTCTTCGGGAAGAGTCACCAGCTCCTCCTCTGTTTATAGAGGAGGTGGCACGAAGTGACGGAGGAGTTTTTTGAAATAAAATGACTCTTTGGCCAGCCGTTAAATAATATTTTACTTATAGAGCACGATATCCCCCAAGTTAACTTTACAGAAACCACTCGTATCCATCTGATCACGTAGGGAAATCTTGATATAACGAACCAGTCGGGTTCCCTCAACCATCGGCAACAATGTCACTTCACCAGAACTACGTCCCAACGTGTTATTTTCAAAATAAGTCACATCCTTCCAAGTAATCCCGTCCGCGGATGTCTGCACGGAAATCGTGGTAGGCATAAAATTCACCAACCCCGTATTACCACCCCATTGGCCGTAATAAGGCTGGGCAATCTTTATTCCCCGAATTTCCGTGGCCACCAACAGCTCCATCTGCAACTCGTAATAACGTATACTGCCCAAAGGAGTCGTAATCCAAGCACTTTCCGAATTATTATCCATCAGAAGCTCCAAATCTGCATCCGCATATGGATCAGACGGTACACATTGAATCCGTTTCCCATCCTCATCCTCTTTAAAAGCCTCTTTCGGGATAATCTCCATGGCCGGTAACTGGGAATATCCCATATAAGTCATGTACGGTAATTCCGAATCAAAATAAGGCACAAAATATCTCGCACGCCCATAATAATCAATCTTTAAACCCAGTATATCCGGCTCATTTGCCTTATCCAACACCTGACGACTTTTTTCCTTATCTCCCAATATATTACTCTTGGCATACTCCGTCACGTTTCTCTCATCCAAATAACGATTCTTACGGAATACGAGCTTTTTCAAATTTGGACAATACAGAATATCCTCGAAAGTTTCCATATCATAATCAAACTCCAACTCCTGCGCATTCTCCACGAACTCTTCAAATCGCTCTTCATCCTCTTTTGTATCCGTGTGATAACCATAACGTCTGTGGATCGCGTTCACGAACCCGGCACTATAATTTTTCTTCCGACTTATCACGTACGGGGCGAACTCGATAATATCCGGACAATCCTCCAATTTTCCTCTCCGGAGCACATAAACCGTGTCTGCCGGATTCATACTCACATCCGGGATCGTGACAAGCGTATTATAACTGGTCTCTTTATCGAACGTGTAATACCGTGTATCTCCGGCAGAATTCTTGTATTTCAATTGTAACTCGATAATATTCTCGTTCCACTGGTCGGAAAAGAAAATCATCTTATTCTTCAGGAAATAGGATCTCGTAACCCCTCTGGTGAATGCCAACATAATCTCATGCTCTCTCGTATAGGGACGCCCATAGGTTGTTTCAACCAAAGACTCGTTTCCTGCAGCATCCACGGCACAGACATCAAACCGATATGTCCCGTCCTCCAGATTCGTTAACTCGTAGGAAGTAGACTCCCCCGGCAACATAACCGAATCCCTACGTTCCTCACATGACCAGACAACTTTTATCTTATCGATCGTGGCATCCGTTCCATTAATCCAGTCCACCATCAACCTCTCCCAACCGGGAGTGGCATGAACTTCCGTACATTTAGCCACGTAACGAATTTTCCCGTCTCCTGCAAAATCGCTATACGTGTCCTCCAGACTCTCGTTACAAGCAGTCAATAATAGTACTGCCGCAAACCAGTATAATATATTTCTTCTCATTCTCATCGCTTAATTCTTTTTTACATAAACTTCCAGCTCGTGCAACGTAAAATACTTTTGCTGATTACTGTTTACTTCTGAATTCATCCGCTTGAAGGTATCATGCACGATAATCTTCAAATAGCGATAGGTCTCGTCAATCGTGGGGAAAATAACATCCACGTAAACCGGATCCTTTTGGGCAAGTTCCTCCACGGTCTTTGCTGCCGCAGTAGTCGATGATGTCAGGAATGACCATCTATCACTTGCGGTAGTGGCATCACGTTTTTGATCCAATTTCCCTAAAGGTACCCAATCCCCGGAATCCGGGTCTGAAGAAGTCTTGCTACCGTACACGGTTAATTTACACGGAGTCTTATCCTCGTAACAACCGGACCAAATATATCCCAACTCCTGCCCCGTAAGTGGATTAGATGCATTACTCAACGGATACAGACAATACAAACGCAGCCATGCCGGAACCTTCTGCTCCCTTAAATCCAAAACGATCGGCTTATCATAAGCCTGAGGACCAGCCAAATAAGTCGCATACGTCGTGGTACTTTTACGCTCCGGTTTATTTTCCTCGATAGCAGAAGCTATCAGACGAGCTTCTCCCTTCAACTCTCCATCAAACAAGTACTGCACGCCTGTCTTAGCGATACCATTCTCCACGGAAAGTCCAAAATCATTAAAATTCTCTGGCTTCATGGTCCATTGTTCCGTGGGGAAAGCGTCGACATCAGGATAAATCTCCTGTCTCACCCGATACCCCTGAAAATCTTCCGTACGAATGACTACCGTATTCTTTGCGCTCTCTTGCTGTACGGCAAAATTCAGCGTATCACCACCTTGAAGAATAGGAAAACTTCTCATCAGAATCGTGTCCGGCTTTTGAGTCTTAGGATCTACTCCCAAATAAAAAACATGAGCCATCCCGGTTACTACCGCAGGACTTTTATAAATCACCTGGAAACCATTCCAAGAAGAATGTATCTCTACATTATCGAAAAAGGTCCACGGTGCACTGTCCAGCGTTTTAAAATTATACTCGTACAAGGTCGATTCCTCATCCCGATGATTAACAAACGAAATCCGGGCACTTACGTCCTGTGCTTTCGTAAAACCATCCAACAAAAGCGAATCACCACTATATCCACAAGTTTTCAACACTTCCAACCCTTGCCAATTCTTGTAACGCACATTCATGGCAAAAATATCACTGTTATTCGGCAAAGAATAGTGCATCATAGCACCTCCCTCCACCGGGGTAAACTTAAGTTCCAAACCTTCCGTTGACACGCCGAAAACCGAATCGTCGTCACTACAAGCCGAAAAGCTGAATATTATAAATAATAACAAAATCGTATTTTTCATCATTCTATCTTTTACAGGTTAAAATTTACAATCGTAAATCAAAACTTCATTTACCATCCGGGATTTTGAACCATTCCGGAAATCAGGATCTCTTCAGCATTGAACGGTTCCAGATAATCCCGCGGTGCCACAAACTTATTTTTGCTCCACACCACGATCGGGCCGTTCTCATTATTGTAGAATGTCTGGAACGTCGTTCCCAAAATATTCCAACCGTATTGTTTCTCGTTCATCACCTGATGAGCAATCGTCCAGCGGCGAATATCCCAATAGCGATGTCCCTCGAATGCAAATTCAATACTATATTCATGGCGGATAATCTCACGCATACCGACTTTCGTATCCACTTTGGCAGGGGAATTTGAAAAAGTCTTCCAAGCCTCCCGTACCGGTAGAATTCCGGCCCGTTCCCGCACTTTATCGAGAGGATCATACACCCGGCTATCCGGTTGATCCAGATACTCGTTCCAAGCCTCCGCCTGCATCATATACACCTCTGCCAAACGAATGACTGGATATGTTTCCTGTCCTTTCAAATTCGCCACGTAATTCGAGGTCGCAAAATTCCCGAATGTCTGTTTTTTCAACCAGTATCCGTTAATATTTTGCCAATTATTACTTACGATAAAATCTTCTTGTGTACCCCAAGATTCGTCTTTGTGAGCCTCCACCAACAGGTTATAATTTCTCGTCGCCGTGTTCGTCCCGCGCTGCCAGTACATCCGGTCGCCCGCGATACTCGCATAAAAACGAGGTTCCCGGCGCAGGTGAAGATTCACCACCGACGTGTTCATCGGGATCACATCCTCGTAAATCACGCTACTCTCAGAACCCAATTTATAACGGTTCGCGTAGCTCCATGAATTATCGGCATCAATCGGTAACCCGTGACTCGTGTAATACATTTCCACCATTTTCATCGAGGGAGAGAGACAACCGAGCAAACTCTCGTTAAAATTCACCTCGTCATCCAATAGCCGGGGCAATGTAAACCGATATAACTGCAACGTACCCCACTTCATTTCCAATAAATACTCTTTATTATCAAAACGAGAGAACATACTACTTTCGATATCATTCATCTGGTTCAACAACTTGGTCTTTTTCGTGGTTTCCTCCGTGTATAAATCCCGGTCTCCCACGGCACAAATTTCGGCAGCCTTATCCGCGGCCTCCGCGGCCAGTAACCATTTATTCCGGTCATAAGAAGAATTAAAAAGTAACTCCCCATTCTTATTCTTGAAATCGGAATAGAAAGCATTCCCATTAAAAAGAGGAGATGCTGCATAAAGCAATGCTTTGGCTTTTAAGGCATACAACGCCTCCAGACAAATCGTGTGCCCGTAAGCCGGGTCCCGCTGATTATGCATCGGGATATACGGCGCTGCCTCATCCAACAACCTGACAATCTCTTTGAAACAAGTATCCACGTGCTGCCGCGGCAATTGATAAGCACTCACGTCCAATTCCATCGGCATATTCTGAGGCACGAGACAAATCGGCCCGTAGCGACGAACCAACTCAAAATAGATAAACGCTTTCAAAGCCTTCACGTCAGCTTTCCACCATTCCCGGTCTTCGTCGGTAATATTGTAAGTATTATCGATATTTTCCAGAAAAGTATTCGCATTCCGGATAACCGTGTACATCTTGTACCACAACGACCCGTAAGGACTTTGCGACATCTGCAAACCATCCGCCACCTTCAGCCCGTCAAGACGGAATGTAGTTGAATTGTACAATGCCTGACAAGTCACAAACTCATCGGCTCCCAAAAAAGACGTGTTATTCGTCAGACTCGTAAGCACCGTATTAATTTCTCCATACAGCCCTTTCCACCAAGATTCGGCTTTCGTCCGTTGCTCGAAAAGCGATTCCACCGTTTCAATATCTTTCTCCGGCACCCGGTTCAGATAGTCACATCCGGTTAGCAAAAGCATTCCGCAAAGTATATATAATAAATGTTTTCTCATCATCGATATATATTAAATTAAAAACTTATATTCAAACCGACAGACCAAGTACGCTGAATCGGGTAGTTGAATCCACTGTCACCCAACTCCACATCCCAGATCTTAAAACTGGAAATCAGGAAAGGATTATTTACCCGGGCATAAAATTTCACATTCTGCATCTTGATCTTGCTTAAGAAATCCTGCGGTACATTGTACGCCACCTCTATCGAAGTACAACGCAAGAAACTACTCTCTCTCATGAAATAAGTGGACTTCCGTATCTCGGCATTATTCTTCCAGTTCTCCTGAGGATTATGCGCATCAATGGATTGCGTAGAAAGACGCGGCCAGAAAGGACGTTCTTTCATGTTGTTTTCGTTCCAATGATCATCGTAAATCGCCTTCAGCATCGCCCGGTTTTTCACGAACGGACTGATTTTCATCGGGTCCATAAAGAACGCCCGTTTACCCGCTCCTTGAAAAGCAAAACTTAACTCGAAATCCTTCAAATTAAAGAAGGCACTGAAACCATAAATCAATCGAGGGGTTGTCGGGAAACCGATATACGTGGCATCATTCACGTCAATCACACCGTCACCGTTCAAGTCACGATAGCGAATATCACCCGGCATCACGTCACCGCCTTGTCGGGGAGAGTTATCAATCTCCGCCTGATCACGGAAAACACCCTCGGCAATGTAACCGATTTGCTGTGAAATTTCATGTCCAACTTTCCTTTGCCATTTCGGCTTATTCGCAGCCTCTTCAATATCTCGATACTCCGCCTTATTGTAAGTAAACGTACCACTCAATATCGTCCAGAAATCCGGAGTAAAAGCATGTTGAACCTTACCCGACAGATCAATACCCCTAGAACGAACCTCTCCCACGTTTCCGATCTGCAAATACTCCAATCCGGTAGATGCCGGCATCGTGTAACGATAATCTATAATATTGTGGCGAACCTCCTGATAAATATCGGCATTCAATTCCACGATTCCACCAAAGAATTTCGTTTCAATACCCAAGTTTGTCTGTTCTGCAATTTCCCAAGTAATCTTGTCGTTAGGATAAGACTTCACCACGGGACGCTGTAAAACGGTACCACCCGGTGCCGGGTCCATGATACTCACTTTATCCAACAAGGGTAAATGGGCAAACCGCGGGGAATCAATGACCCCGTCATTTCCAACCTTTCCCCAAGAAAGACGGAATTTCAAGAACGAAAACCAACGTCCCACGTTGTCTGCCATAAAACGCTCCTTGGATGCAATCCATGCACCACCAACCGCCGGGAAAAATCCCCATTGATTGTGCTTGGCAAAACGTTCCGAGCCGTTATAACCAAAACTCGCCTCGGCAAAATATTTATCCTTAAACCCGTAAGTTCCACGCATGGACATACCCATATTCCGGTGAGGAATACCGTCCAATACGGTTTCCGTATTAGAGTACGTCGACTCCTGCACGTTAAACACGGCAGTCAAACTGGTCTGATGTTCACCCCACGCTGCCACATGCAATCCCCGCACCTCGTAACTCATTTGCGTCGACTGTGAACTATTACCATACGCTTTTGACAACGTCCGCGATGCGTTACGTTCATTCAATGCCAGCAACCGATGCTTTCCGGTCTCAAAACTATAATCGGCCAATGAATATAGATAAGGTTCCGTCTTGTAAGCATTGGTATAATATCCCGTCTGATTCATGGACACAGAAGCCCGTAACTCCAACCCTTTCAACAAGGCAGAAAGATTATGAATATACTCTGCACGAGCCACAGCCGAATAACGGCGGCGGTCCTTGTACCCTTGGTGAAGATCCTTATAAGGATTGATCGTGTTCAAATCCACGGCTCCAAAACGAAGGTGTGGCCAACCATACGTCTCGTCTCCCGGATAAAGCGGAGCGAAATCCACCGGAGAAGCATTGAACGCCATGTAATAAGCCTCCGTCACGTCGGCATAAGGCCCGTGATATTTATCCAGATTGGCTGATGTATTAATATTCAAGCGAATTCCCGCACTCAAATCGATATTCAGGTTTGCCCGGAAAGAAAACGTGTTATTCTCGATATTACACTTGAACTGGTTCAAGCGGTCGGTCTTCAACATCCCCTCGTCCCGCACATAGTTGACAGAGGCATAATACTGCACCAACCGGGAACCACCCCGCATATTCAACCCCGCACGATGGTTGATAGAATAATCCTGAAACATGATATCATACCAATCATTAGCAGGATATACCCAATCGGGATAAAGCCCGGACTCCGTACGCTGAATGCGCTCCACGCTATACTGTGGGGTGGCTGCCGGGTTACGGGACAACAAGGCCCGGTTATACATTTTCATGTAATCCACGGGATTAACGACATCTATTTTCTTGGTCGGAGCACTCACTACCATCTCGTAACGAACCGAAGTATAAACACTTCCCTCCTGTCCTTTCTTGGTCGTGATCAAAATTACACCGTTAGCCCCGCGAGCCCCGTACATCGCCGTAGCCGATGCGTCCTTCATCACGCTGAAACTCTCGATATCCTCCGGAACCATACGGGAAAGGTCCAACTTAGACGACTCCACCCCGTCAATCAAGATCAGCGGGTCAACATTGGCCGAGGTTTGAAAAGAAGTAATACCCCGGATATAAAATTTCGTGTTCATCTCTTCTTCCGTCAACGCACCGGGAATACCTCCCGTCTGCCAACCGATCATACCGGCAATTTTTCCGGTAAACTGGCTGGTCAAATCACTACTGGAAGATTTTAAACTTCTAGCGTCCACGGTCGTTATTGCCGACACCACACTCTCTTTCTTCTGTTCTCCAAACGCCACGACTGTCACTTCCTCTATATTCTCGGCAGTGGGATTCAGGTGAACGTTCAGTCTCGTTTTTCCCTTAATCGGGACAACTTCCGGCTTATAACCAATAAACGAGAATCTCAACGCATCCTCCGGTCTTGCGGTAATCGTGTAACGACCCTCTCCATCCGTGGCTACCCCTTGAGTGGTTCCCTGGATAAGTACCGTCGCTCCGGGAATAGGATTCCCTTTCTCGTCAACAACCCGACCGGAAACAGTCAACATGGTTGTTTCCTGTTTCGGCCCCACGAGAATCTTACCATTCCCTTGCTGGGAACAAGTCAGCCCAGTACCTTCCAAACAGGCCTTCACCGCCTCGAAAACCGTGATATCATCCCGTTTCAAGGTAATCTTTTTCAACTCTTTCATGACAACTTCCTCCCGGAAATTGACCAAGTCCCCACTCAAGCGATTGATCTCATGTAAAGCACGCGTCAGACTGTACTCCTTGAAATCAATGGAGATAATTTTCTGATTCTTCTGCTGGCTAAAAACAGAGGCAGAAGATAGTAACAGCGTTGCCAAGAAAAGTAAAAAAATACTAAACATTCTTTTGCAAACGCATAAAAGTCCCAAAAAGACTTTCGGTTTCGTTCTTTTTGTCATAAATTTGTGTTATTAAATTTAACATGGGCCTTGTCTCGCACAAGGTCGTCAAAGTGGAGCCGCCTGCCAAAGTTGCTCCATTTTGTTTTTATAGTGGGTCCGTCACATAAACGGTATCTCCCTCTTTTCTAAACTTCGGCCCTCCGGTATAAGTGAAGGCATCTAATATGGATTCCAACGTCTCGTCCTTACTGAAATACCCGTTAAACGTGTATTGATTCCGGTCTTTGACCTGGTATATAAATTTCACGCCATACCAGCGCTCGATCTGGCGAGTAACTACTTCGATATTCTCTTTGTTAAACATGAACATCCCCTCTTTCCAAGCCATAACACGATCCAGATTAACCTCCCGTACACTTAATTTACGAGCTTGCACATCCCAACCGGCCTGTTTCCCAGGTTGCAAGATGACTTTTCGGGTCGTATCTGCTAAAGGTTCCACGGCGACCTTCCCAGTAAAAAGCGTGGCATAAATATCCGATTCATCCTTATACGCCTTTATATTGAATGACGTTCCCAATACCCTCGTCCGGATTTCGTTCGCCTCGACAATAAAAGGACGTGCCACATCCGGCGTTACCTCGAAAAAAGCCTCTCCGACCAACTTCACCCGTCGTTCCCCTTTCCCGAAAAATACCGGGTATTCCAACTCACTCTCGGAATTCAACCAAATCCGGGTCCCGTCACTCAATATCAACGAATAAAACCCTCCCGTGGAAGTAATCACTTTATTGATTTCTGGCTCCAAGGAAACGTCCTCCGCTCCTTGCCCCGTATTCGCATCGTAAACCAATTTCGCTTCTGCCCCGACAACCACCGCGGACTTCAGCCTCAGGCTATCCTTGTGCAGTCCCTGCATCCCGACTCTTTTCCCATCGCCCAGCACTAATATCACCTTATCCTGAATGATCGGCTCGGACTCGATTTTAGCGACCCGCATCTCTCCCATCTTTTCCGGGAGCGGCTCTCCAGCATACTTGTACACGAACAGACACACCACCAACAAAACGGCAGCCACGCTTCCTCCCCACCAGGAGATTCGTTGAAGTTTTCTCTGCCTGTCCCGTTTCGCCAAGGTTCCCAATATATCAGACTGCAATTTTCCGTAATCCGTCGCCCCGTCAAATTCTGCTTTCAAATCCCGATACTCTTTCAGGCTTTCGTCAGAAACAATTCTGTCATAAATTGTCTGCCGCCCTTTTCCAGCTTTCATCCAAGCCTCGAGAACCCGCTTTTCTTCTTCCGTGGCGGTTTCATACCTCATCTTTAAGATAATCCGAGCAATTTGATGACTATTTAATTCTCCCATTATTCCTATTATTTTTACTAAAGACACCACTAACCTAGGTTTGGTATTACACCAGAATAAAATTTTTATCAAAAAAGTAATTTTCTTCCTCTTGTTAATAATGTATCATACATAACATTCAACTTATAAAGTTTTTTCGTAAGTTTGTGACGTCCGTATTCATACAACATTGTATCGAAAATGTAGGCTTGATCAATGAAACGTTTTTTATGCGAAATAATAAAGATGCCATGAGTAGTCACTTTGACCTAGGTAATTTTATCCGGGATCATTTTGCGTCTTTATGTGCTATCGCCTTTAAAATCACGGGAAATTCGGAAGTCGCCAAAGATTTAGCCCAAGATGTTATCATCAAGTTTTGGGAAAATCAAGGACAACACAAACAATTGGATTCCATCGAAAATTACCTATTTATCATGATCCGCAACGAAGCACTAAATTACCTCCGGGGTCTCTCCCGTGAAAAGAACCGCCACGAAAAAGCCTCTCTAAACTCCGAACAGGAAGAATCCTTGTGGGACACCATCATCGAACAAGAAGCCAACCAGCTACTTCAAACTGCCATTGCAACTCTCCCCCCGCAATGCAACCGAATCGTGGAACTCTCCCTCACTGGCAAAAACACGAAAGAGATCGCAGAAACCCTTAATATCACCGTGAATACCGTGAAAGTCCTAAAAAGCAGGGCCATCCATAAACTAAGGGAATACTTCTCCCGAAATGACATTTGGATCGAGTTTTAAATCGTCTTCATATAACGGTTTCACACAAAGAATAGCTTATCTTTGCCACATATTTCCAAAATCAATACAATAATTCATTATGGCACAAGTTACATATAGCAAACAATATTCCGATGCTATTCAGGCAATTAAACAGGCCATTTTGCAGAGTCGTTACACGGCAGCTCGATTGATCAATCGAGAAATGCTCGCCCTATATTATGCCGTAGGTGAATACATCTCATTCAATAGTCGAACAAACACGTGGGGAACCGGTGCATTAGAGTTCATATCGCAACAATTACAACAAGAATTGCCCGGACTGCGAGGATTCTCTATCACCAGTCTAAAAAAAATGCGTACTTTTTTCGAAAACTGGAATAGTATATTTTCAAATCGTCCGTCAACAACGGACAAAAACACATCCTCATTAATCCCAGAAAATATAACTATTACAATTCGTCCGTTGACAACGGACGAATTGAATGTTTCTGACTTGGAATCTTTTACAAGTATCGGATTCACACACCATTATGAAATACTTTTAAAAACATCAGATGTAGAAGAACGTTTATTCTACATCCGTCATTGTGCTACTGAATTTTGGAGTGTCGAAAAACTAAGATACTATTTGAATGAAAAATTCTATTTTAAACAAGCGGTAGCCAATAATTTCAATCAAACTATCACGAATGTAAATTATCGTAAACGAGCCATACAATCATTCAAAGATGAATATCTCCTTGATTTTATCAACATCGAGGACATTGATGAGATTGATGAACGAGTTATTGAAAACCAGATCATTCAAAACATAAAGAAATTTATCATGGCACTCGGTTCTAATTTCTCATTTTTAGGTAACCAATACAGACTTATTGTAGATGAACAAGAGTATTTTATCGATTTACTATTTTTCAATCGCCATTTACAAGCGCTCGTTGCCATCGAATTAAAACGAGGCGAATTCAAACCCGAATACGCAGGGAAACTCAATTTTTATCTCTCGGCTCTGGATGAATATGTGCGTCTTCCACACGAAAACCCCTCTATCGGGATTATCCTCTGCAAATCACAACGTTCGAAAACCGTTGAATTCGCCTTTCGCGACACTTCAAAACCGATGGGTGTTGCCACATACAAATTGGCCAACGAATTACCTAAAGATTATGAGGGGATTTTACCTAGAGCCGACGAATTGAAAAAACTTTTAGAAGAAGAAAATAATGACTAATACGAAGTAAAATTTCAAGAGAATCAATTTCTTACAAAAACAAAATATTTTTCTAAACCATTAATTCACAACATTCTTCCATTATATGAACTGCTTATCATTTTCTTGTTGTATTTTTGCAGCGGAAAAAGCGATGACATGGAAAAAACGAATATAAGAGCGTACACGTTACAAGAGTTAGCAAACGTCCTCGTACAACACGGGGAAAAAGCATTCCGGGCAAAACAAATCTGGCAGTGGCTTTGGCAAAAAGGAGTGACCCGTTTCGAGGACATGACCAACTTGTCAAAAGAGTTCCGAGTATTCTTGGACAACCACTTTACCTTGCAAGCGGCCACGCTCACCCATAAACAGGAGAGTAGTGACGGCACGACGAAACTCGGCTTCACCCTTCCCGACGGGAACTTGATTGAAACCGTGCTTATCCCAAGCAAGGATAAATCGACCGTGTGCGTCTCCTCGCAAGTTGGATGTAAACTGAAATGTAGCTTTTGTGCCACGGGAGGGTTAGGGTTCACCCGAAACCTGTTGCCGGAAGAGATTTTCGACCAAGTGGTTGCCGTGAAACGCCTAGGAGATGAACGGGGACTCCCGTTATCCAATATCGTACTGATGGGTATGGGGGAACCGCTCTTGAACTACGAGAATGTCCTTACAGCCATTGAACATATCACGGCAGAGGATGGATTGGGAATGTCACCCTATCGCCTCACGTTATCCACCTCCGGCATCGTGGAAGGAATCAAACGACTGGCAGATGACGACGTTCGTTTCAACCTTGCCATCTCGCTCCACTCGGCTGTCAACACGACCCGGGACAAAATCATGCCGATTAACAAGGCTTACCCGCTTACCGAACTCGCCGAGGCCATCCGGTATTTCGTGGATAAAACAGGAACGCGTCCCACGTTCGAGTACTTGTTACTGAAAGGTGTCAATGATAGTCTCGATGATGCCAAGGCGCTCGCCTTGTTCTGCCGGCAATTTCCCGTGAAAATCAATATTATCGAGTACAACGAAGTGGACAACGCCCCCTACCGTCACAGCCCGGATGCCAGCAGGGATCAATTTGTTCGCTACCTCGAAAGTAAAAATATCGTGGTGAATATCCGTCGCAGCAAAGGAAAAGACATTGACGCCGCTTGCGGACAACTGGCCAACAAAAATAGCTAGCCAACCCTATTCCCTTTTATAAACACAAGAAGACTGACCAACAAATCAGCCCGTCCCCTTGATGGCAAAACTTAACACCCAACAAAGCAGATATCAGTTTGTTACAAGGTAATCAATACCGAGCTACTACCGTTATGAACCTTATAGATACCTTATAGCTACCTTATATGAACCTTATATATAATAAGGTTCATAAAGTATTTATATACTTTAATAAAAATATTACTTCCGGTTATAATCAGGTAGTCATCAATTAATCAAAACAAATTTCTTATTTACCTGAGAGGCAACAAAGATAAACGCCCTATTAAACACAGACCTCACTTTCCACTGCCCCAGCACTCCCCAAAAAGACGTTATGAACTTTACAGACTTTATAAATCTTATAAACGAACATCAGATGCCGATTCCTCGTATTACGAGAAACTAAACACCTAATTATCAACTCGTAGTATGAAGTCCTTCTTATTAGCCGTATTGCTCGTCGGATGCAATATCATGGCAGCAACAGCACAATCCGACAAGATCGTCGATAACCGGGCCATAGACACACTGGATCTAAAAAAGTACGTCGGCCTATGGTATGAAATCGCACGCTTTGACCATCCCTTCGAGCGAGGCTTGGTCGGGGTAACAACCGAGTACACCATCAAACCCGGCGGGAGCATCGAGGTTATCGGGCGAGGTTACCAAGACAGTCTCCGGGGAGAGAAAAAAGAGATCGTGGGACACGTGCATATCCCGGACACGACGCAACCGGGCGTTCTAAAAGTCACCTTTTTCTTGATCTTCAACACGGACTACCACATTCTGGAAGTCGAGAAAGATTACAGCGCGGCTCTCATCGGAAGTTCCCAATGCGATCATCTCTGGATCGTGAGCCGCACACCGAAACTCCCGCCTAAAAAATTGGATGACTTGATGCAACGGGCGCGGCGAAGAGGGTACGACACCACCGCTCTCATCTTCGTCCCGCACGGGCAGGAACAAATTCGAGAAGAGTTGACTAAACTCTGAGTTATTTTCCATATTTTTGAACAACAAAAGGTTCAGAAATATGGAATTATTTATACTTATATCCTGCGTTTTACTTCTCATTCTCAACATTATCCTCATTGGATTACACGTTCGTTCCCGCAAGGACAACACCGCACGGGATGTATCACGATCTATCTCGGATCTCGAAAAAGTGATCCGGGACGAATCCCGCTATAACCGAGAAAACGACGAAAACCGTTCCCGCAAAGACCGGGAAGAACTCGCCTCTACCCTCAACCATTTCCGGACGGAACATCGGGAAACCCTGAAGAATATCACCACCCAGACCAACTCCGCCATACAGGCTTTCCAAAAAAGTTTTGCCGAAAGCATGGAATTATTCAATCGCCTGCAACGGGAAAAGTTCGGGGAACTATCACTCCGCCAGCAGGAGCTCTTGCAAAACACGGAAAAGAAACTGGAAGAGATGCGAGCCACCGTGGATGAAAAGTTACAAAAGACCCTGCACGAACGCATCGGACAATCGTTCGAACTCGTCAGCAAGCAACTGGAAAACGTGCAGAAAGGCTTAGGGGAGATGCAGACACTGGCGCAAGATGTCGGTGGGCTAAAACGAGTGCTTAGCAACGTGAAAATACGGGGAACGATCGGGGAAGTACAACTCTCCATGTTACTGGAACAGATTCTAGCCCCGGATCAATACGATGTAAACGTGAAGACTAAACCCGGATCGGACAAACTGGTCGAGTTCGCCGTGAAACTTCCCGGACGGGCAGAAGGAGACGAATCGGTCTACCTACCCATCGATGCCAAGTTCCCGAAGGATGTTTACGAGCAACTCCTTGACGCCTACGAGTCCGGAGACTTGCAACGGGTGGAAACCACTTCCCGCGTACTCGAACAGACCATTCGCGGTATGGCAAAGGACATCCGGGACAAATACCTAGCCCCTCCACATACCACGGACTTCGGGATCATGTTCCTGCCTTTCGAGAGCATATACGGAGAGGTTACCCGCCGGGCAGCCTTGCTGGAACAATTACAGCAGGAATACCACGTGATTGTCACGGGGCCTACCACACTGGCAGCGATACTGAACAGCCTGCAAATGGGATTCCGCACGCTGGCCATCCAAAAACGCAGCAGCGAGGTGTGGCATATTCTTGGTGGCGTGAAGGCCGAATTCGAGAAATTCGGGGGACTTCTGGAGAAAGCCCAAAAAAATCTCCAAACCGCTAACAACCAACTGGAAGAGGTCATGGGCAAACGAACCCGGGCCATACAGCGACAACTCCGCTCGGTCGAGGCCCTTCCGGCTAAAGAGGAGCAAAACCCACTACTGGATCCATTTTCAGAAGAGGACGAGGCATAAAAACAACCAAGATTTTCACCTGAAATAAAACAAAACACGACTTGCTAGATTCTTTCCGCAGTTTTTATTAGCTTTGCCCGAAAGAAGGTAATACAAGTAAAAAGATTAAATATAAAAACATGGAAACGACGAAGAATAAGACGACCTTGCTCATCATGGCAGCAGGGATGGGTTCCCGGTTCGGTAGCTTGAAACAACTGGCATTACTCGGACCTCACAAGAAAACATTGTTGCATTATTCAATCTATGACGCCGTACACGCGGGGTTTGACAAGATTGTTTTCATCATCCGCCGGAGTTTCGAGAACGAATTTAAAGAGGCCGTGGGAAAATATGCAGAAAGCTTGGTTGAAACCGTGTACTGTTTTCAAGAAATGGATCAACTGCCCGGTAACCTACCCCCGATCCAGCGGGAAAAACCTTGGGGAACGGCTCACGCCATCTGGGCCGCAAAAGACCATATACACGAACCGTTTATCGCGATCAACGCCGATGACTTTTACGGACGGGATGCTTTCGTGAAGATGCACGATTTCGTAGCCAGCAACTCCGACGAGAGATGCTTCAGCTTGGCCGGCTACCGGTTGGCAGCCACGCTATCCGAGAACGGGACGGTATCCAGAGGAATATGCACGGTTGACGAGGACAATTTCCTAACCAGTATCACCGAATGCACGAAGATCGGTCGGGAAGGTGACGTAATTAAAGACCTGAACTCGGGAGTAGTTTTGCACGAGGATGACGTGGTTTCCATGAATTTCTGGGGATTCTCGCCCATGCTTTTCGGGGAGATCGAGAAGCAATTCATCGAGTTCTACCACAAGAACAGCGAAAATCCCAAGGCAGAGATTTACATACCTTTCGTGGTAGACGAACTTATCAAGCAAAAGGCCGTGAAAGTGAAGGTCTTAAACACCAGCGCCAAATGGTTCGGCGTGACATACAAAGAGGACACGGAGCTGGTGAACAATGCCTTGCAGAAATTCGACGGGGAAGGATTATATACCGACATGGGACAGTAAATAGCATAAAAACGGGTAAACACTAAAAAACAACTAAGCATGGACAAACTGAAGAGAATTTACGACACGTTCGTATCGAGCGGGCGGTTTATATCCGCAACACCGTACGGTTCTGGCCATATTAACGACACCTATCTGGTGAAAGTGGACGAGGATGTCGAGTACATTCTCCAAAGGATCAACGGTAACGTGTTCAAGGACATCCCGAAACTGGTGCGAAACAAAGAACTAGTGTGCGGGCATATCCGCAACCGGCTTATCCGACACAAAGTGAGCGACATTACCCGCAAATACATCACGTATTTCTACACGGACAAGGGAAACGCTTACTACAAAGATTACGAGGGAAACTACTGGACGCTATCACTCTTTATCAAAGGATCAAAGAGCTACGATGTTATCCCGGATTCCCAGATCGCTTATCAAGTGGGTATCGGGTTCGGGGAATTCGAGAACCGGATTTCCGATTTTGATGCAAAATTGTTGATCGAGACCATCCCGCTTTTTCACAATGTTCCCCGCCGCCAACGGGAATTAAAAGAAGCCTTGGCCAAAGCCGAACCGGAGCGAATCGAGGCAAGCAAGGAATTACTCGAATATTTGAAAAAGTTCGATAACGAGATGTTGGAATTACAACGGATGAAAGACGAGGGTATTCTACCGCTCCGGGTCACTCACAATGACACGAAAGCTAATAATCTCCTGTTCGACCACAATGATCACCCGTTATGCGTGATCGATCTGGACACCGTGATGCCGGGAATCGTGCATTACGACTTCGGGGATGCTATTCGTTCGTCCTGTAACACAGCCGGAGAGGAAACCCGCAATCTTGACGAGGTGCATTTTAACATGGATTATTTCGAGGCTTTCACCGCCGGATTCATGGAAAAAGCCAAACACCTTTTCACGCTCAAAGAAAAAAAGACCCTCGCGCAAGGATGCATGCTGATGACCTACCTGCAAGCTGTCCGTTTCTTGACGGATTATTTGGACGGAGATCATTATTACCCGATCACCTATCCCGAGCATAACCTGCAACGGGCTAAAGTTCAAGTAAGGTTATTACAGGACATGGAACGACAATTCGACAAGATGAACCAGTTTATTCTGGATCAATAATACAAAAAAACGGTAGCTTTCGCTACCGTTTTTTTGTATCCTTCAAGAATATTTCCTTACTTTTTCTTATTCTTGCAGCACTCGTCTGTTTTACCTGTCTTGGAACAGCAATTGTCACCACATTTTCCTTCACATTTGCTTTCTTTTGACTCGCAGTTCTGGTCGCATTTGCTATCACACTTTTTCTCGCCACAACTTTGCCCGCAAGTACCACTGCAATTATGTTTCTCGCCGCAACTTCCCTTGCAAGCTTCTTTATTTCCTTCTTTACAACATTTATGTGCTTTACCACATTTCATCAACTTACCGTCTTTATCACACATTCCCACTACTTTCACGTCATGGCGCTCGATAGCCGCCCGCAATGCCTCAACAGAGTTTTTGTCGGTACGGAAAGAAATCAACACGGTTGAATCTTTCATGTTCAACTTATAATCCTTGATTCCTTTCTCGAAAGGCATATCTTTATCCAGTTTAGCCTTACAAGAAGGGCAATGTATTCCTACTTTAAAAATAACGGTTGTATCTTTTTTAGCTTGGGCACTCACGGTTAAACCCATCATAACGAACACTACCAGCGTGAATAAAATTTTCATTGTTTTCATAGTAAATGTATTAGTTATTAAAAACATTGTTTTTCAAAAGTAATTATTTTATTGATTATTCTTTTCGATCTAAGGCAAATCTCAAACCGATATAAAATTTACGTCCGTGAAGAGGTCCCCACACTTTCGACGAGTCAAAGGTATCGCTCCAAGGATTATGGGAATTTACGATCGGGTTCTTTTGAGTGAAATCCCCGATATTCTCACATCCAGCGTAAATACTCCACAAACGGAAATATTTCGTAACCTGCGCATTCATGATCTGGAAATCATCAAAACGGGAGGCGACCCGATATTCATCGGCAATCCCACCCTGCTCCGGCAAACGTCCGGAACCGTTGAACTGGGTTGTGAAATCGAACTGCCATTTCTTCAAATTCGTGAAATATGACAAATTCACCAATCCCTTATAACGGCTCGTTAAAGGAGTACGTCTCAAATCACCGTTTATCGTTGTCTTCACATCATTGTAACGATAAGCTAACGTGGCCTCCAAACGAGGGATCAACTCGTATTTCACCTCTATCTGGTAACAATTCGAATAGGAATCCCCGTCTAAGTTATAAAAGTTCACCTTGTTGTATGCCGTCTCGTTATCCACCACCACTTGGTCGTTGAATTTCGTATGATAATAATCCAAATTGATATTCAAGGTACGCCCGAATACTTCGAACTTCCGGTTCACGTTAGCCCCGAAATTCCAAGAATCCTCCATTTTTAGATCATCTAGTAAAGCCGGATTTTTACCCAACAACTCGCCATTCACGTAGAAGTTCGCGGCAGAGGCCAGCAAGTAACTGTTCTCGGCCAAGATATTCGGAGTACGCAGACCGCGACCAAAAGTGGCCTTAATGCTGGTGAATTCATCCGGTTTATACATGATGTGAGCCCGCGGAGTCCAAATACTCCCGAAAATATTGTGATAATCGTAGCGCAAACCTGCCATCACGATAAAACGCTGATCCAAGAACTCTCCCGTGTACTGGAAGAAAGCTCCCGGCACCCGTTCTTCTCGTTTCATATTTATGAAATCGGTAGAAATATCCTCTCCATAATTGAAAACCGGATCACGGAAATCTTCGTCATATTTGTCGTAATTGAAACTCAACCCGGCAGAGTACATCTGGCTGGGATTCGTCCCGAAGATAGACTGGTAGATGTAGTTCACGAACAAACTCTTCTGCCCGGCGTTATACATTTTCGGCCCATAATAAGAATCCTGCGTGTGATCGGAATAGTTCACCAAAATCGCCATACTCGTGTTCTCATACTGGGGCATCAAGTAACCTAACTTCAAGAAAGCCTCGTAACGACGAGTGTCGATTCCAATTTTATACAACCCGTATTTCTCATCTGCATGAGCATGTCCACCATGAGTGGTTTGTCCACCGATACGTTCCTCGTCGATAAATTTACCCCCGAATTGCAAATACCAAGTATCATCTTTATAAGCCCAACGATTCATCACGTTGTATTGCGTTTTCTCCGGCATATCCAAGAATCCATCCTTGTTCCCGTCATGAGGCTCTTCCATCCAGTCCCCATGCAAAAGAAACATCGTACTCCACTTGTCATTGAACTTGATACTGAAATTAGAGTTAAATTCGTACATTCCCTCGCTACTCGTGAAGACATTAGCCGAGAGTAACTCCGGATCACGGGGTTTCTTGTAGTCCACGCTGATCTGCCCGGCCATCGATTCGTAACCATTAATCACCGATCCCGTTCCTTTTGAAACGGAAATCGCGGACATCCAAGGACCGGGAATATAAGTCAATCCGTACAAAGAGGCCAATCCCCGGAAATTAGGCATATTCTCTGTCATCATCTGCACGTACTTTCCGGTTAATCCCAATAGCTGGATTTGCTTTGCACCCGTCACGGCATCGGCATACGACACGTCAACCGAGGCATTCGTCTCGAAACTCTCACCCAAGTTACAGCAAGCCGCCTTACACAACTCTTCGCCCGTGATCAATTGCTCGATCAAAGGTCCCTGAGTCGACATCACGGTACTCTGTTTACGGGCAGCCACGCTCACCTCATCCAATTGCTCCCCGGATTTCAACGTGCAGGTCACGAATTTATCCGTGGATTTTACCTCTATCGTATCCGAGCGGTACCCGATAAAACTAACGACCAACTTCCCAACCTTTTCCCACTTGATCTTAAATTCCCCGTTCGCATCCGAAACAGATCCTTTCGAGGTCCCTACCCAATAGACATTCGCCCCGGGTAACGCCACCTCTCCGTTTTCCGTTTCTTCCATAACACGCCCTTTTATGGTCTGTGCCTGTAAGCCAACAGAGGCAAGTAAACACATTACAATAAACAAATTTCTCATATAGATTCCACGATTTTCAGGAACGTGCCGGGGATATTTCTTTTACCCAATGCCACGAAACACGTTCTCTCTTGATTAAATTTTAAATAACGTTTCAGTCAAGTCAGACGCATACACACGACTCGTCGAAAGATACTTTTAAAGCATCTTCGTCACGGATCAAAATTTAATCAACAACGGAAAATACATAGCAACTCCAAAGGCGGAGACGTGTCTATGTATGCAACAGGAGAATTAAAGGGTTGTACATTAGAAATAACCGCATCCGGTAAAGACATCATAAAATTACACTCCCGCACCATATCGCAGAACTGTATTTCGAAATGGGACATTGCCCAATCACCGGAAACTTTATAATAAGTATGTTCTTGTTTCGCATTATCGCAATTCTTTTTGTGCGCATTGTGGCACATATGATGACAGCAGTAACAACCATGTGTACACGGACACGGGATGTCCTGAGGAATAACCATCACGTGCAAGTAAGTTTCCTGGCAACGCTGACAGTACACTTTACTTACATTCATACCTATCGTACCTAACAAAAAGGTAAACAATAGCAAGAGTGCTGGTATATTCAATTTTTTCTGTTTCATCGTTTGCAAAAATAAAACAATTTTCAAATTTCGATTCCCCGAAATACACCATTAACAATTAATTAACGGTTTTTTCCCCGAAAATCTGATCCGATGATGTGAAAAATAGAAAAAAAGTATTACTTTCGAACTTCATAAATCAAGATGTAGATTATTTATATCATTCCAACAAATTATGAGAAAAATACTATTACTTGGACTACTTGTAGTTCTTATCGCATCCTGTAGTGAAAAGACGAATGTCGAAATTACAGGAGCCATCAAAGATGCAGCCAACACGAAAGTATATCTGGAACAAATAGATGTAAGTTCAAGAAAAACAATCGACTCAACAAAAATTAACAAGAACGGGGAGTTTAAATTTAAACTCAACATCGAACTCCCGACATTCTATTCTTTAAGATTTTCTAACAACGAGCAAGTGACCTTGATCGCCAGCCCGGACGAGGTACTTGAAGTCAGTGGTACGCTGAAGGACATTAAAAATAACTATTGGGTGGACGGTTCTGAAAACTCGTTATGGATTAAACTCTTGAATTTCCAAATCACCCGTACCATCACGACAACAGATTCTTTGAAGAGATCCTACCAAGCTCTCCCACAAGGAACCGAGTATGACGCTCAACGTCAGGAATACGCCAAGGCATGGGAAGAGGCCATCAACAAACAGATCAGTTTCACCCGTGACTTCATTATCAAACACGCCACCTCTCCGGCATCTTACTATGCCCTTTATCAAAAAATTGATGATAATATCGGAGTGATGGACGAGTTCGAAGACCTTCACTATTTTAAAGTGGTGGCATCATCCTTGACCGCCCTTTATCCCGAATCCCAGTACACGAAGGCAATCATGAATCACTTGAAACAAATATCCCAAGCTATCCGCAATCAACAATTGGCTGCCGTAATTAACAACACGGAAGGATCTCTGCCGGATATTAACCTGCCGGATGTGAATGGCAAGGATGTTTCACTGAACTCCCTCAAATCGAAACTCATCGTGCTTGACTTCGGACTGATCACGGCCAAAGAGAGCCAAGAGTACATTGACCAGATGAAAAGCGTGTACAACAAGTTCAAAAACCGGGGAGTGGAAATATACATGGTTTGTCTGGATAAAAACAAATTTCTTTGGGAAGACGTGATAAAAACGAACAAGATCAACTGGATTTGCGTATGGGATCAAGGAGCATTACAAAGTCGGGCAGCCTCGACTTGGAACGTGAAGAGTGTTCCGGCAAACTACATCATTAACCAAAAGAAAGAAATTGTCGGTAAAAATTTGTACGGCAGCCGTTTGGAAGACCGTTTGAACGACTTGTTGAAAAAATAATTATATTGGACGAACATATCATCATGCAGGGTAAGAAGGTTTATTTTCTTTCAGACGCACACTTGGGTGCCAAACTATTGAAAGATAATCGGGAGAGAGAAATTATGCTCGTGGAGTTTTTGCAAAGCATCAAACCTGATTGCTTGGAACTTTACCTGCTTGGTGATATGTTTGATTTTTGGTTCGAATACAAACACGTTGTACCCAAAGGCCACGTACGCTTTCTTGCCGAACTGGCCAATTTCACGGATCAGGGAATTAAGGTACATTTCTTCACGGGTAACCACGACATCTGGGCTTTCGACTACTTGGCAAAAGAATGTGGTGTTATCCTGCACACTTCCATGCTTGAAACCACGCTAAACGGAAAGTCTTTCCTTATCGGACATGGTGACGGCCTGAACCCGAACGACAAAGGGTATCTTTTCCTGCGTAACGCTTTCCATAATCGTTTCCTACAAAGATGTTTCCGGTTTATCCATCCCGACTGGGGGATCGCTTTAGCCAATAAATGGTCATCCCATTCCCGACTGAAAGGAAACGGACAAATCGAGGCGAGGGGCTATCTGGGAGATGACAAAGAAGAAATCGTTATTTATTGCCGGAATATCTTGAAAGAACACCACGTGGATTATTTCATTTTTGGCCATCGCCATTTGCCTCTCAATCTTGAACTCGAACCCAACAGCCACTATATCAACACGGGAGACTGGATCACGCATTTCAGTTATGCCGTATTCGACGGAGAGAAGGTTTCTCTTGAAAAACTTGATCGCAATAAATAACCTATTTTGCATTGTTTTCATGTGAAATAATCTTAACTTACATGCCTGTATGTGAAACATAAGATCAGACGGTATGTTAGTTAAAATTTTCGGGGGTGCAGTGTACGGAATCAACGCTTTGACCATCACAATCGAGGTTAATATTCTTTGGGGAGCGAAATTTATTATTGTCGGTTTACCCGATAACGCGGTAAAAGAAAGCCAGCAACGGATTGATTCCGCCCTCCGGGAAATCGGACTAAAGATTCCGGGTAAACGAGTCATCATCAACATGGCTCCTGCCGACGTGAAGAAAGAAGGATCGTCTTTCGACCTACCGCTAGCCATTGGAATCCTTGCGGCTAATGACCAGTTACCTAACGCACAACTGGATAAATACTTGATCATGGGTGAGCTGTCATTGGATGGTAGCCTACAAGCGGTCAAAGGGGTACTTCCCATCGCCATACACGCCAAAAAAGAAGGTTTTAAAGGTATTCTTCTGCCCCACCAGAATGCTAACGAGGCTGCCGTGGTTCAAGATTTTGAAGTTTACGGTTTCCACCATCTGAGTGAAGTGATCGCTTTTCTGAAACAGGAAAAAGACTTCTCTCCCATTTCTTTCGATCAGCAAGTCATGACAGCATTTCCCGATGATGACTTGCTTGATTTCAAAGACGTGAAGGGACAAGAAAACGTGAAACGCGCAATGGAAGTTGCCGCCGCAGGCGGACATAACATGATTATGATCGGCTCTCCCGGTTCTGGAAAAACCATGCTGGCCCGAAGATTACCGACCATTCTCCCTCCCATGACCATCGAAGAGGCACTGGAAACAACGAAAATCCACTCCGTCGCGGGAAAGATTCAAAATAATCATTCCTTAATTACTTCACGTCCCTTTCGTTCGCCGCATCATACCATATCTGATGTCGCACTTGTTGGCGGGGGATCTTGGCCTCAACCGGGGGAAATATCACTTGCTCACCATGGCATCTTATTTTTAGATGAACTCCCAGAATTTCGCCGGGCAGTACTGGAAGTATTGAGACAACCGCTTGAAGATCGGAAGATTACCATCAGTCGTTCCAAGTTCAGCGTGGAATATCCGGCTAACATCATGCTAATCGCATCCATGAATCCTTGCCCATGTGGGTACTATAATCATCCCACGAAGGAATGTAATTGTCCGCCCGGAGCCGTTCAAAAATACTTATCGAAAATATCCGGTCCTTTACTCGACCGGATTGACATACATATTGAAGTGATTCCCGTAGAGCTTGACAAGATCACAAATTCCTCGGACAGTGAACCAAGTTCTGTTGTTCGGGCTAGGGTGATCGCAGCCCGGGCCATCCAGACCCAGCGATTTCAATCTTACCCCGGGATTTATTGTAATGCCCAGATGACCTCGCCGCTACTAAAAAAGTATTGCCCCCTAGACGATAAATGTGTTGCACTACTAAAGATTGCCATGCAACGTTTCGGACTTTCCGCCCGGGCTTACGACCGGATCATCAAATTGTCACGAACGATTGCCGATCTAGACCATAACGAGAAAATAACCCCGCAATATATCGCCGAGGCCATACAATACCGAAGTCTCGACAAGGACGGATGGGGTGGATGAGAGAACTAAAAGATAAAAACTAAAAGATAAAAGTTAAGTGAGAATTCAACTTTTATCTTTTAGTTTTTATCTTTTACCTTACCGTTATACCCGACTTAGTATATCTTCAAGTCCTTGGAAGTGATTTTTATAATCTTCGGCACTTCTACGAATCACCTCGAAAGCCTCTTCTTTATTATAGACATGAGTGATTTCCGTGCGTCGTTCTTCACCGGGAAGATCCTTGTAGGTTAAAAAATAATGTCGCAACCGATCGATGATCACGTGCGGTAATTCAGAAATATCATTGTAAATATTATACGTGGCATCATGTTTCAACACGGCAATAATCTTATCGTCCGCCTCGTTCTTATCCAACATCCGGAATCCCCCGATAGGACGAACTTCCGCAATAATATCCCCGTGAGAGATCGTTTTCTCGGTCAGGACACAAATATCAAGCGGGTCTCCATCCCCGTGAATATCCGTTCTCTCAGTCTGCGACATACAATACTCGGCGACCAAATCTCCGCAATAGGTCTGCGGCAAAAAACCATATAAAGCGGGAACCACGTTCGAATACTTCTGCGGACGATCTATTTTTATATACCCACTCACTTTATCCAACTCGTACTTCACCGTGTCCGTCGGTACCATCTCTATAAACGCGGTAACCACGTTCGGCGCATCCTCCCCAATATCCAAACCATGCCACGGATGTGACTTGTACCTAAGTCCCATCAACCGGACAATAGGATCATTAATTTTATTTCCCATAACTTATATTATTAAAAACATATACACCTCTTTATTGTTCCGAGAACAGATGTGCCTCGATTTGCTCAATCAGGATATGAATCACCTTGATGTGAATCTCCTGAATCCGATCGGAATACCCGCTCCAAGGAACACAAATATTCACGTCACACATATTCTTCATTTTACCGCCATCCTTACCGGTTAACCCGATCACCAACATACCCTTGCGGTGAGCCGCATCAACGGCTTTCACAATGTTCTCTGAATTACCGGAAGTACTGATTGCCAATAGCACATCACCCGCTTTCCCGTGTGCCTCCACGTAACGGGAAAACACATACTCAAACCCGAAATCATTGGCCACGCAGGTCAAGTGAGTCGGATCGGAAATTGCCATTGCCGGTAGTGCAGGACGGTCTCCCCTGAAACGTCCGGTAAGTTCCTCGGCGAAATGCATGGCATCACTCATGGAACCACCATTTCCACAACTTATGACCTTACCCCCGTTTTTCAATACCCGGGATAATATCTCTGCCGCCAATCCGACTTGTTTCAACTTCTCCTCATCCGCCACGAAATCAGCTAACACTTGCTGCGCCTCCAAAAAACTTTTCTTGATACTATCCATATATTCGGGTATTACATTTATCTTATCTTTTTCCATTCAACGATTTTTCCCCTCTCTTTTTTCAACATTCCCGGGGGAACCACTTGTCGTATATCTTCACAAAGCAAATCAATCAACTTCTGTTTCGTGAAATGACGGGAATATATCACACTGACTTCCCGTAAAGGTTTGGACACCGTGAAAGAACGAACTTGCTTTTTCTTTTCCTCCGTCATGTATAACGTGGCCAATTCAGGAATCAAGGTAAATCCTCCTTCCCGGTCCACAATCTTCATTAAGGTTTCTAAAGAATTACTCTCAAAATCAAAAGGCAAATTCTTATGCAGCGTTCCACGTATTTCACACAAGTTCACCACTTGATCCCGGAAACAATGTCCGTCTCCTAACATCCATAACTCAGGAGTTGCAATATCTTGTGTTTCTACGTTTTTCTTTTTCAAAAGTTCATGATCGGGGTGAGCGTAGATCATCATCTCCTCGTAAAACACGGGCTGTTCCACAATCTTATCGTCATGATAAGGGGTCACAAATACTCCCACATCCAGCGTGTCATGTTTCAGTCGTCGGATAATCTCCTCCGAAATTAATTCTTCCACTTCCACCTGTACCCCGGGATAACGACGAATATAATCCCCGATGAATATCGGTAATAAATAAGGAGCCAGCGTGGGAATAATACCTATTTTCAAGGATCCCGCTACCTCCTGTTTCTCTTCATTAATAATCTCTTTTATTCTTTGAGTCGAGGCCAGCACAATTCTTGCCTGTTCGATCAACTTGTAACCGATGTCGGTAGGCACAACCGGTTGCCGGCTCCGATCGAAAATGATTACACCCAGATCATCTTCCAGCTTTTTAATTTGCATACTCAGTGTCGGCTGTGTCACGAAACACTTGTCGGCGGCTGTTGCAAAATGCCGGAATTCATCGACCGCAACAACATATTCTAATTGTGTCAGTGTAATCATATATTATATTTCTAATCAAAAAAATCTTTCATCTTGGAGAAGATACTTTTCTTGTCACCACTTCCCGGCTTAAAGCCTTCCGCCTCTTTCATCTTTTCCACGAGTTTCTTCTCGTCCTTCGACAAGTTCTTCGGAATCCACACGTTCACCTTCGCCAACAAATCCCCTTTACCGTAACCGTTCACATCAGGCAATCCTTTTCCTCGCAAACGCAATATTTTACCCGGCTGGGTACCTGCCTCAATCTTCACTTTCACTTTCCCTTCGATGGTCGGAATCTCAACCGTTTCCCCTAACACGGCTTCTGGGTACCCGATAAACACATTGTATAATAAATCATTCCCATCTCTTACCAACTCCGGATGCTCTTCTTCTTCTATCAACACGATCAAGTCTCCGTTCACACCACCGCGACGAGCCGCATTTCCTTTACCACTCAAAGACAATTGCATCCCTTCACCCACTCCTGCCGGAATATTGATAGAAATCACCTCTTCCGACATCAACACGCCCTCCCCATTACAGAAAGTACATTTTTCATTGATAATCTTTCCTTCGCCCTCGCAAGTCGGACACGTGGAAGTGGTTTGCATCGCTCCCAGTATCGTATTTTGTACCCGGGTCACTTGCCCCGATCCTTTACAGGTCGAACAAGTGGAATAGGATTTTCCATCCTTTGCTCCCGTTCCATTACAATGCTGACAAGCCACATATTTCTTTACCTTGATTTTCTTCTCAATCCCGGTAGCAATTTCCTGAAGGTTCATTTTCACCTTCACTCTCAGGTTCGTTCCCCGGTTTACTCGGCGGGCACTACGGCCACCACCAAAACCTCCGAAACCACTAAAGCCACCGAAACTTCCGAAAATATCCCCGAATTGAGAGAAAATATCATCCATACTCATGCCGCCACCAAAACCTCCTTGTCCGGCTCCACCTACTCCGGCGTGACCGAACTGATCATAACGACGTCGCTTCTCTTCGTTACTCAGCACATCGTATGCTTCAGCGGCTTCTTTAAATTTTTCCTCGGCCTCCTTGTCACCCGGATTTTTATCCGGGTGATACTTCAAAGCCAGTTTTCGATATGCTTTCTTGATCTCAGTGGCATCAGCACTTTTAGATACCCCCAACACCTCATAATAATCTCTCTTTTCCATTACCACGCAACTATATATTATTCACCAACAACCACTTTTGCAAAACGCATCACCTTGTCATTCAAGTAATATCCCTTCTCGATACAATCCAACACTTTACCCTTTAACTCCGGAGTCGGAGCCGGAATTGTTGTTACCGCCTCGTGAATATCCGTGTCAAAATCAGCATTTTCAGTTTCGATTTCTTTCACGCCATTCTGTGTCAGAAAAGACTTAAAATTAGCATAGATCAAATCCACTCCTTCTTTAAGAGCTGCCACATCCTTCGCCGTACTCATACTCTTCAAGGCACGTTCGAAGTTATCCACCACGGGTAAAATATTACTTAACAATTGTTCCCCGGCACTCTTGGTTAACTCCATTTTTTCCTTCAAGGTACGTTTCCGGTAATTATCGAACTCCGCAGACAGACGTAAGTATTTATCATTCATCTCGATCAGTTTCTGTCCCAACTCTTCCAATTGCTTGTCCTCTTTTCGGCAAGACTTATCTTCTTTCTTTTTGTGAGCTTCTCCCTGATGTTTTTCTGAATTCACTTCTTCTTTCTCCGTGTCGTTCGTCTGTGACTCTTCAAACTCGTTTTCTTGAGTCGATCTCTTCTCTTCTGCCATATCGTATATAATTTTTTTATGAATAAACATTTTAAGCTACTCTTTCCAAGCAAAATCCCTGCCAACCGTCAATATGCCACATTGACAAGCATCACGAGTGCCAATGTGACACAAATAGCTGCCACAAAGATAGTAAAAGATATTCTTCCGATTCAACTTTTCAGCACTTAATGAGATTAAAGCATCCCATTGTCCGCAAAACTATAATACCGATCAGGGCAAACGACGATATGATCCAGCAACGTGATGTCTAATACCCGTCCAGCCTCCTGCACCTTCTTTGTCAAAGTAATATCGTGGAAACTCGGACGATCATTACCGCTGGGATGATTATGAGCTATCACGATGGAACAAGCTTTTGATTCCAACACTTTCCGGAATATCATACGAATATCAATAATCGTACTCTCTATTCCTCCTGAAAACAAGCGATCGCATGACTTAATCCGACAAGCGCTTGACAAGGTGACCACCCAAAATTCCTCATGATCCAGATCTCCAATCAAAGGCTGAAGATAATCGTACAAATCCCTGCTGGTCGTCAACGCCGGTTCCTCCCTAGCTGTCGACAACGCCCGGCGGCGTCCCAATTCCATGGCAGCAATGATTGAGGCAGCTTTCGCCATCCCAACTCCTTTGTAGCGATTCATAAAATCCGATACAGAAAGACGAGCCAACACATTCAAATCATTACTGGCATCCGTCAAAATCCGGCGAGACAAATCTAATGCAGATTCTCCTCCACTCCCTGAACGAATTAAAATTGCGAGTAACTCGTTTGTTGAAAGTGCAGCAACACCTTTCAGCAACATCTTTTCCCGGGGCTTATCGTCTTCCGCCCACGAGGAAATTGGGATATAATTTCCAACCATAACTTTCTCTTTATAGCTGGCAATGTAGCTATTTTTTAGCAATAAAAAAAATCTCGAGAAGTAATTTCTCAAGATCAACCGACACATAGAAATAAAGGTAACAAACAATCGTTTGTTACCTCAATATCTTAAGATAGTAAAATTACAATTTATTCACATGTAAAGCCAAGCTAGACTTCAAGTTAGCTGCTTTGTTCTTGTGGATAATATGTTTTTTTGCTAATTTATCCAACATAGCCGAAACTTTCGGCAACAAGTCTGCTGCAGTCTCCTTTTCGGTCATTGCACGTAGCTTTCTAACGGCATTTCTAGCAGTCTTTGCGTAATAACGATTGTGTAATCTTCTTTTTTCAGTCTGCCTTATTCTTTTTTCTGATGATTGATGATTTGCCATCTCTACAAATTAATTTAATTCAACTTTGTAGTCCGTACGAGAATCGAACTCGTGTTACAAGAATGAAAATCTTGCGTCCTAACCCCTAGACGAACGGACCATAAAACCCACTAAAATCTCGGTAGTCCGTACGAGAATCGAACTCGTGTTACAAGAATGAAAATCTTGCGTCCTAACCCCTAGACGAACGGACCATCGTTAAACATTTGCTTTTGCCTTAGTAGTCCGTACGGGAATCGAACCCGTGTTACAAGAATGAGAATCTTGCGTCCTAGCCCCTAGACGAACGGACCATCTTTTGCTTTAGCGGTTGCAAATATACGGCAAATTTCATTCCTACCAAAGAAAACGTGATTTTTTTTTTACATCTCCAGCAATTTGGTCTCGTACACGACATCAATCCACTGTAAATAAACACAATACCGTCTTATTCCATATGAATAAATAAAACTCTCCCGTCCATACATGTAAATACTTTATTCCCTACCTTTGCCCCTGTAACCTATTGAAGATCGAAATTCATTTTCAATTTTCAATTTTCAATTTTCAATTTTCAATTTTCAATTAATATGGCTAAATTATATCTGATCCCGACCCCAGTAGGTAATCTTGAAGACATCACGTTAAGAGCACTTCGTATATTAAAAGAAGTACCTCTCGTCCTCGCCGAAGATACCCGCACTTCCGCAAAATTGTTAAAACACTACGAGATCAACACTCCCCTACTCTCTCATCACAAATTCAACGAACACCAGCAAGTGAACCGTATTGCCGAGCGCATTGCCCGGGGGGAGGACGTGGCCTTAATCAGTGACGCAGGGACACCCGGTATCTCCGACCCGGGATTCCTGCTCGTGCGCACTTGCATCGAGCAAGGCATTGAAACCGAATGCCTGCCGGGAGCTACGGCATTTGTTCCCGCACTTGTAAACTCGGGCCTTCCCTGCGACCGCTTTTGTTTTGAAGGATTCCTACCCCAAAAAAAAGGACGCCAAAAGAAACTCATGACCCTCGCCGAAGAGGAACGCACGATGATATTCTACGAATCCCCCTTCCGTCTGGTAAAAGCCCTCGAGCAGATGGCCGAATTCTTCGGGGAAAACCGCCACGCCTGTGTCGCCCGCGAGATCAGTAAACTTTTCGAAGATTTCCAACGGGGTACGTTGAAAGAACTAATCAATCATTTCACCGAAAACGGGGTGAAGGGAGAAATCGTCATGATCGTGGAAGGTAAACCCAAAAAAGAAGAGGAAGAATCAGAATAAAAATGGGGACTCAACCAAATCCCCATCTTCATATCTATTTATTTGCATTTCTGACATTCAAAATATTTCCAGACTCCGGCAGCGAGGATAGCGCCTAAAAATGGGGCGATAATAAACAACCACAACTGACTTAAAGCATTACCACCTTCAAAAATAGCGGGAGCAATACTTCGAGCCGGATTAACCGAAGTCCCTGTCACAGGAATACATACAATATGGATCAAAACCAAAGATAAACCAATTGCTAATCCCGCGAATCCGGTAGGAGCGTTAGCACTCGTGGACCCTAGAACAACAAGGATAAAGATAAAGGTAAACACCAACTCCGCCACAAAAGCCGGAACCATATTTCCTTCTCCATACATATTTGCCCCCGTTCCTTCCAACCCCATCCCGGAAGAAATCACGTAAAGAATCGCCGAACCGATAAAAGCACCTATCACCTGAAATAACATGTACATCCCAGCATCCTTTCCGCTCATTCGCCCCGTCAAGAAAACACCTAATGTAATGGCCGGATTAATATGACATCCGGAAATACCACCAATAGCATACGCCATTGCCACCACAGACAAACCGAAAGCGAAAGCAATTCCCAAGAAACCGATTTCTGCTCCGGCAATAACAGCACTACCACACCCCATAAGCACAAGTACCATGGTACCAATCATTTCAGCTACATACTTTTTCATAAATTTGTTTTTAAGATTTTGTAATACAAATATAAGAAAAATTAAGCATATTATCCTGCCCAAAAAGAAAAGACTCCTATAACAATTGTCACAAGAGTCTTTTTCCCTATAAAACAAATTTCAATTACTTGCTGAATTTCCGTCCGTGGAACTGAGCATTATCACCTAATTCTTCCTCGATCCGAAGTAATTGATTGTATTTTGCCATGCGGTCAGAACGGCTTAATGATCCTGTCTTGATCTGCCCGGAATTGGTTGCCACCGCAATATCCGCGATAGTTGCATCCTCTGTTTCCCCGGAACGATGAGAGGTCACCGACGTGTAGCCGGCACGGTGAGCCATATCAATTGCGTCCAACGTTTCAGTTAATGTACCAATCTGGTTTACCTTGATTAAAATGGAATTAGCGCATCCCATTTCAATACCTTTCTTCAAATATTGCACGTTTGTCACGAACAAATCATCTCCCACTAACTGGCAACGGTCCCCGATACGCTCTGTCAGTAATTTCCAGCCTTCCCAATCGTTCTCACTCATACCGTCCTCGATAGAATCGATCGGGTAACGGGAAATCAATTCTTCCAGATAAGCTACCTGCTCGGCTGAAGAACGCTTTGCGCCCGTCGCTCCTTCAAATTTAGAATAATCGTAAACCCCATCCTGATAAAATTCAGAAGAGGCGCAATCCAACCCGATCATCACATCCTCACCTGCCTTGTACCCGGCAACCTCAATGGCTTTAATAATAGATCCCAAAGCATCTTCCGTTCCTTTCAACGCGGGAGCAAAACCACCCTCGTCACCCACGGCCGTACTCAACCCGCGGTCGTGAAGAACTTTCTTCAAACTATGAAAAACCTCCGCTCCCATCCGCAAAGCCTCACGGAAAGATTCTGCCCCAACCGGACGAATCATAAACTCCTGAAAGGCAATCGGGGCGTCAGAATGAGATCCCCCGTTAATAATATTCATCATCGGCACTGGCAACACTTTCGCATTCACACCTCCGATGTAACGATATAACGGCATTTCCAATGCGTTAGCGGCAGCTTTCGCACAAGCCAATGACACTCCTAATAATGCATTGGCACCTAAATTACTCTTGGTCGGCGTACCGTCCAATTCCAATAAAACACGGTCAATCCCTACCTGATCGGTCACGTTCATTCCCAACAAGGCATCGGCAATCACCGTATTTACATTATTTACGGCTTTGGTCACACCCTTACCGCCATATCTTTTCTTGTCTCCATCACGCAATTCCAGTGCTTCATGTTCTCCCGTGGACGCTCCGGACGGAACCGCAGCACGGCCCATCGCCCCACATTCCAGAATAACATCTACTTCTACGGTCGGATTTCCTCTTGAATCCAACACTTCTCTTCCGATAACTTCTGTAATATACATTCCTCTTAACTTTAAAAGTTCGTAAATAAATTGTTGTGACTAAGATACGTAAAACAATTGGAAAAGTCACATGATTTAGTTTATAAAGTTCCTTGTCATAAACTTTTGTTTCGAAAATAAACTTTTCCAAGTAAGATTTGTCTTAGTAGTGCGAAGATTTGACTTGGGACCAAAACCCATCCATTCTTCAACGGAATGTTCAATTGTGTATAAAGTGTATATGAGTAAAGTAAAAGAAGCTGTTTTAGCTATCTTCTTCACGTTGTTTGCCCTATCGGCTTTTGCCCAAACGGGAAGTGTCAGAGGACGAATTATAGATGCTAAAACGAAGAGACCCTTAGAGTTTGTCAACGTGAGTATCCGAGCCACGGGAACTCAAACCCCGTTAACCGGAACAGTCAGTGATTCAACCGGAGTTTTCCGTATCAACAGAGTGAAAAACGGGACTTACACGCTCACCGCCTCGTTTATCGGTTACAAATCCGTGGAAAAAGAATTCACGATCTCGCCGACAGCAAGAAACGTGAACGTGAAAAACATCCTTTTGGAAGAAGACAGCCAAGTGATCGACGAGATACAGGTTGTCGGGCAACGGGCTCAAATGAGATTCGAAATCGACAAAAAAGTCTTTGACGTGGAATCCAATATTTCCCAAGCCGGGGGATCAGCCAGCGAACTACTTGAAAATATTCCCTCGGTAGAGGTAGACAACGAGGGCGAAATCTCCTTACGAGGAAACTCAAGCGTAACGATCTGGATCAACGGTAAGGCATCAGGCTTGTCTGCGGACAACCAAGCCCAAATTCTGGAGCAAATTCCTGCCGAAAGCATCGAGCGTATAGAATTGATTACAAACCCTTCGGCAAAATTCAGTCCGGAAGGGACTTCCGGTATCATTAATATCATCTTGAAAAAAAACCGGAAAGCCGGATATTACGGTAGCTTCCAAGTCGGGGCAGACATTTTGGGCGGGTATAATGCCAGCGGGAGTATCAATTACAGTAGCGGCAAAATCGAATCTTACCTTAATGTCGGCTACCGCCAACGGAAATCCGAAGGAAAGGATTACACCGACCGCATCAATCTAGATGACCAAGGTAATCCGATCTCCTACCTGAATCAGAAAGGCTGGAATGATCGGGATGGCGGTTCGCTCTTCACCCGGGCAGGCCTAACACTACATCTCACCCAGACCGACCATATCGGAATTGAAGGATTCGGACATTTCGGGAACCGAAATTCCAACAACACCATCCGTTACGAAAGTGATGTTCCCGGATCCTTCACCAGCAGCGAACGCATCAGCGATTCAGATAACTCCTCGAAAGGGGGAAATATCAACCTCGACTACAAGCACGAATTCAGCGAAAAAAGCAATCTCGTGGCCCGTGCCTCTTGGGACTTATGGGTTTCTGACGGGACCAGTACATACAAACAACATTCTCTCTACCCGGAGAATAAAGAAACCTCCTCTTGGCAACAACAGGAAAGTGACAACCGCTCACAAAGCTGGGAATTTCAAGCGGACTACGTGAATCAATTCACGGAAGAGAGTAAGTTAGAAGCAGGTTATAAAGGTACGCTCAGCAGCCAAAAAAGTCCCGTGGAAACCTATTCCGGCGAAACAGAGGCAACTGCCGCTTTTGACGAGTTATTATATAACAAATACTCTTACGACCGAAATATCCAAGCCTTATACGCCACGTTCTCCACGAAAGTGAATAACTTCGGGTTGCAACTAGGCTTACGGGGAGAATACACGGACACGGAGACCAAATCACTGGGATACAGAGAAACCGAGGCCACGGCCATTCCTTATAAAGACGACTATTTCAGTTTATTCCCCAGCTTGTTTCTCTCATACAGTCTCCCGAAAAATCATGAAATACAGGTCAACTATACCCGACGAATTTCACGCCCCAGAGGCTGGCAATTGAACCCATTCATGAACATGACCGATTCGCTTAATATCTCGTTCGGTAATCCTTACCTTTCCCCGGAATATTCCAATTCCTTCGAGTTGAATTATATCAAGACTTGGGAAAAACACACGCTATCCGTCTCCACCTACTACCGGAACACGGATGACGTGATCCAACGTATTCGTTACCGGGAAGGAGATGTCATGAAAAGTACGTCAGCTAACATTACACAATCTTCTTCTGCTGGAGCCGAAATCGTGGCAAAAAACAAACTACTGAAATTCTTGGACTTTACAACAACCTTGAATTTCTATTATAACGAACTGGAAGGCTTTTCTTACCTCCCGGCAGGTGCAGACACCCCAGTTACGGGAGAACGGGACGATAACTTCTCCTGGACAGGTAAAATCATTGCCAATGCCATGCTACCGTACGCCATCTCGTTACAGGCTACCGGAAGCTACAACTCCAAACAGATTATTGCCCAAGGCCACCGGGAGGCAAGCTACCGCTTAGATCTGGGAGCCCGGAAGTTTTTCTTTGACCGGAAAATAAACTTTAGCATAAGCGTGCAGGACATTTTGAATTCCCGTAGTTGGCACAGCATCACTTCCGGTAACGGGTTTAAACAAGATAGTGATAGTTGGAGAAAAGGCGGGGTTTTCCGTTTCACGTTAAGCTATAACTTCGGAAACATGAAAGCTTCCAAGCAAAAGCAACAGCGCCCTTCGGAAGAGATGAACATGATGGAAGAAGAGTTTTAATTTTTAATTATCACTTCCCAACGTCCACCTTTGTCCGGCCCGATTCTGCGGAGTATTCCGTCAGCTTTGAGCCGGGCAAAATGTTTTTCTACCGCTTTCGACGAAATCCCGATCCGTGTCGCAACAGTCGTGGCACTCAACATCGGATCCTCTAATAACAAGGAAATAATTTTCTCCCTACCTTTTTTTAGTTTTCTTCCTACGGTCAAACATTCGTTCCCCTAAAAAATAACCCCGGACGTATTGCCCGGGGTTATTTTTTATCTGGAATAATACTTTATTCAGCTTTCGGAGCTTCTTCCGTTACAGGAGCCTCAGCCACCTGAGTTTCCTCGGTAGCGGCAGGAGCAGCCTCTTTCTTAGCAGAAGGTCTTCTACGACGAGTCGTTTTCTTAGCCTCTTCTTTCTTCACTTCAGTATAAGTCGTGTTATAATCCACCAACTCAATCATACACATTTCAGCGTTATCACCCAAACGGTTACCCAATTTCAAAATACGGGTATATCCTCCCGGACGATTAGCAATTTTCTGTGCAACGTCACCGAACATTTCAGCAACAACTTCTTTGCGACGAAGGTAAGAGAAGACGGTTCTTCTAGAGTGAGTCGTGTCGTTTTTGGCTTTCGTCAAAAGCGGCTCAACATAGACCTTCAGGGCCTTAGCTTTAGCTAGTGTCGTTTGGATTCTCTTGTGAAGAATCAAAGAACAAGCCATATTAGAAAGTAGAGCATGTCTGTGAGAACTAGTTCTACCTAAATGGTTAATTTTCTTATTATGTCTCATTTTACTTATTCTTTGTCTAATTTATACTTGGCAACATCCATACCGAATTCAAGGTTATTGTTCTCCAAAAGGGCTTCCAACTCAGTCAAGGATTTCTTACCGAAGTTTCTGAACTTCAACAAATCATTCTTGTTAAATTGGACAAGCTCACCCAGAGTTTCAACCTCAGCTGACTTCAAACAATTCAACGCACGCACGGAAAGATCCATGTCCACGAGTTTTGTCTTCAACAGCTGACGCATGTGCAATACCTCTTCATCAAACTCTTCGTTTCCATATTTATCCTCCGTTTCGAGAGTAATTTTCTCGTCAGAGAACAACATGAAGTGATGGATCAAGATTTTAGCAGCCTCTTTCAACGCATCGGTGGGATTAATAGAACCATCCGTCTCGATGTCGAAAACCAAACGTTCATAGTCGGTTTTTCCCTCTACACGGTAGTTCTCAATCTCGTATTTCACGTTTTTAATCGGCGTGTAAATAGCATCGATAGGAATTACACCAATCTCGGCATCTGCAGGCATATTCTCTGAAGCAGGAACATAACCGCGTCCTTTTTGAATGGTCAACTCCATACTTAGGCTCGTGGAAGTATCCATGTTGCAGATTACCAATTCCGGGTTCAAAACTTCAAACCCTTTCAGGAATTGATTCATATCACCGGCAGTAAACGTCTCTTGTCCAGAAACGGTAACGGTCAACTTTTCATTCTCCACGTCCTCCACTTTTCTTTTCAACCGAACCTGTTTCAAGTTCAAGATAATCTCGGTCACATCTTCGATGACACCAGGGATTGTCGCAAACTCATGATCTACACCTTGAATTTTAATACCGGTAATCGCAAAGCCTTCCAAAGAAGACAACAAGATTCTGCGTAGTGGATTACCAATAGTGATGCCGTAACCTGGCTCCAACGGGCGGAATTCGAATTTACCGAATCTATCCGTTGATTCAAGCATGATTACTTTGTCCGGTTTCTGGAAAGCTAATATTGCCATATATATTTTTATTTTACTACTTAGAATACAACTCTACGATTAACTGCTCCTTAATGTTCTCTGGAATATCTGCTCTTTCCGGAACATTAAGTAATTTACCACTCATAGCTGCAGCATCCCACTCTAACCAAGAGTATCTGCTACTTCTATTTCCTCTCAATGATTCGTTAATCACTTCCAGTGCCTTAGATTTCTCTCTTACAGCAACAACATCTCCCGGACGAACGTGACATGAAGGAATGTTACATACGTGACCGTTGATGGTGATGTGTCTGTGAGAAACAAACTGACGGGCAGCCGCACGGGTAGGAGCGATTCCTAAACGATAAACCACGTTATCCAAACGACATTCCAGTAATTGAAGTAATACCTCACCGGTTACTCCCTTACTACTTTCAGCTTTCTCGAATAAGATACGGAATTGTCTTTCCAACAAACCGTAAGTATATTTTGCTTTTTGTTTTTCTTTCAACTGAGTACCGTACTCAGAGATTTTCTTTCTACGATGAGCGATACCGTGTTGTCCGGGAGGGTAATTACGATGTTCTAACGCTTTATCCGGTCCAAAAATGGGCTCACCAAATTTTCTTGCTATCTTAGACTTAGGTCCTGTATATCTAGCCATTTTATTATGATTTTAAATTTTAGATTTTAAATTTTAAATTGTCGCGATTCTTCAAATCGTTCGAATCTCAAATTTTACAATTTACAATTTACAATTTAAAATTACATTAGACTCTTCTCCGTTTGGGAGGACGACATCCATTGTGCGGAAGTGGCGTAACATCAATGATCTCGGCAACTTCGATTCCGCAAGCGTGAATAGCACGAATTGCTGATTCTCTACCGTTACCCGGTCCCTTGACATATACCTTAACTTTTCTCATCCCCAAATCGAAAGCAACTTTACCACAATCGGTAGCTGCCGTCTGGGCTGCATAAGGAGTGTTTTTCTTTGATCCTCTAAATCCCATCTTACCTGCTGATGACCAAGAGATGACTTGTCCGCTTGAATTAGTCAACGAGATAATGATGTTATTAAAAGAGGAATGAACGTGTGCTTGTCCCACGGCTTCAACTTTAACTAGCCGTTTCTTGTTTGATGTAGACTTCTTTGCCATAATTCAATCTCTAATCAATTATTTAGTTGCTTTCTTCTTGTTAGCAACAGTTTTCTTTTTACCCTTTCTCGTACGGGCATTGTTCTTCGTACTTTGTCCTCTTACCGGAAGACCGATACGATGTCTGATTCCTCTGTAGCAACCAATATCCATCAGTCGCTTAATGTTCATTTGGACAGAAGTTCTCAACTCTCCTTCTACTTTGTACCCACCATTGATGACATTACGTACAGCAGCTAGTTGATCGTCATTCCAATCCTTCACCTTAGTGTCAAAATCGATGCCGGCCTTTTCTAATATGGTCCTGGCACTACTTCTACCTATACCATAGATATAGGTCAGAGCTATCTCCCCTCTCTTATTTGAGGGCAAATCTACACCAACGATTCTTGCCATAAATCTTTTTTACTCTTTTTACTAAATTAATAATCAACCCTGACGTTGTTTAAACTTCGGGTTCTTTTTGCAAATGACGTACAAGACGCCTTTTCTTCTTACAAGCTTGCAATCAGCACTACGCTTCTTAACAGATGCTCTTACCTTCATTGCTCAACAATTTAATTTTTATATCTAAATGTTATCCTACCTTTCGTGAGATCGTAAGGGGACATATCCACTCTCACCTTATCTCCCGGAAGTATCTTTATATAGTGCATTCGCATCTTCCCCGAAATGTGGGCCGTTATGATATGCCCGTTTTCCAGTTCAACACGAAACATAGCATTTGACAATGCTTCCGTTATTACTCCATCTTGCTCTATCGAAGGCTGTTTCGCCATAATTCAATTTTTACAATTTCCTGTCTTCTATATATTCAAATGTCGACAAAATATCAGCTTCTCCTTTCCGAATAGCCAACGTATGCTCGAAATGTGCGGCTGGCAGATGATCTCTTGTCTTTATCGTCCACCCGTCTGCCATCTGGAAAACGTTACGGGCGCCCAAGTTAATCATGGGTTCAATAGCGATCACCATTCCGATCTTCAATTTACATCCCTGCCCTCTCCGTCCGTAATTCGGCACTTGAGGTTCTTCATGCAAGTTCTTTCCCACGCCATGACCGACCAGCTCTCTGACAACAGAGAATCCGTTCGCTTCGGCATACGACTGCACGGCATAACCAATATCTCCTATCCTCATTCCCGCAACAGCCTGCTCTATCCCTTTGTACAAGCTATCTTTTGTCACTTGTAAAAGCTTTTTCACTTCATCACTAATCTCCCCGACAGCAAAAGTATAGGCGCTATCCCCATAAAAACCATTCTTCACAACCCCGCAATCAACGGATACGACATCACCTTCCTCTAAACGACGAGAGGACGGAATCCCATGAACCACTTCGTCATTCACTGAAATACAAAGCGTGTTCGGGAACCCTCCATACCCGAGAAATCCGGGAATGCCACCATTCGAACGAATAAAATCCTCAGCGATCTTATCCAACTCTAAAGTCGAAATACCCGGGCAAATGTGTTTGGACACTTCACCCAAAGTCCTTCCTACTAATTGGTTGCTTTCCCGCAATAACTCAATCTCCTCCTGTGTCTTTAAAAAAATCATGCCGCAAAAGTACAATTTATTTTCTTAATATGCAGCAGGTCCTCCAGGATTTTTACCTTTAATACGTCCCGATTTCATCAACCCGTCATAGTGACGCATCAACAAGTGTGATTCGATTTGTTGTAATGTATCCAACACTACACCAACCAAAATCAACAAAGACGTACCTCCGTAGAACTGAGCAAACTGGTGGTTAACACCCGAGATCTGGGCGAAAGCCGGAAGAATTGCTACAATTCCCAAGAATATAGATCCAGGAAGTGTGATTCTAGACATAATGGTATCGAGGAACTCCATCGTTTTTCTTCCCGGTTTTACACCCGGAATAAATCCACCGTTCTTCTTCATATCCTCAGACATTTGCATCGGATTCACCGTGATAGCCGTGTAGAAATAAGTAAACGCGACAATCATGATAAAGAACGTGAAGTTATACCAGAATCCAGTGAAGTTTGAAAATGCTGCAGCAAAACCGGATAATGATTCCGAATTTGCATAGTTAATCAAAGAAATAGGCAATAACATGATAGCCTGAGCGAAGATGATAGGCATAACCCCGGCCGCGTTGATCTTCAACGGAATGTATTGACGAACGCCACCGTATTGTTTGTTACCCACGATTCTCTTGGCATACTGTACAGGCACTTTACGTGTTCCCTGTACAAGCAGGATTGATCCGCAGAATACCAAGAATAATATAATCAACTCGATCAAGAACGCTACCAAACCTCCTCCTTGTTGAGAAACTCTGGAAGTTAACTCTGCAATGAAAGCGAATGGTAAACGAGCGATGATACCGATCATGATGATGATGGACACACCGTTACCAATTCCCTTATCAGTAATTCTCTCTCCCAACCACAGGACAAACATTGAACCTGCAGCCATGATCACGATGGACGGGAGCTGGAATTGCCAAAAACCAGTAGATACAAAAGCCTCTGCCGGTACCTGAGCTTTCAAGTTTGTAAGATACGCCGAACCTTGTAATACCAGGATAACTAATGTGAGGTACCGCGTAATCTGGTTAATCTTACGTCTACCGCTCTCGCCTTCCTTCTGTAAGCGCTGGAAATAAGGAACCGCAATTCCCAATAACTGCACAACGATGGACGCGGAGATGTAGGGCATAATACCTAACGCAAATACCGACGCGTTCGAGAATGCACCTCCTGAGAACATATCCAACAAGCCTAACACTCCGCTGGATGTCTGATCTTTCAGAGCCTGCAAACCATGAGGGTCGATACCCGGCAGTACGATCTCTGTTCCTAACCTGTAAACGAGAATAAGCCCAAGCGTAGTAAGAATCCTAGTCTTGAGCTCTTCTATTTTCCAAATGTTCTTTAATGTATCAAATAACTTCATAAGTTCTTTCTTTTAAGGCATTGATTTGGGATTTTGTTAAAGTTGCTTCAAAAATAGTAATTCTATTTTAAAAACAACTTTAAACTCCCAAATTTTTAATCTTACAATTTAACCACTGTTCCGCCAACAGCCTCGATAGCGGCTACCGCTTTAGTGGAGAAAGCATCAGCTTTCACCTCAAGCTTAGCAGTTAACGCTCCGTCACCTAATACCTTAAGAAGATCGTTCTTAGACATTAACCCGGCTTGAATCAATACATCCCGGTCGATCACGGTAAGATTATCTCTTTCAGCCAGAGCCTGAAGCATCCCTACATTGATAGCTTTATATTCTACTCTGTTTATATTTTTAAAGCCAAATTTCGGTACACGTCTCTGCAAAGGCATCTGTCCACCTTCAAAACCAATCTTAGATTTATAACCTGATCTTGATTTGGCTCCTTTGTGCCCTCTTGTAGAAGTACCTCCTTTTCCGGAACCTTGACCACGACCAATTCTCTTTTCTCTGTGAGTTGATCCGGCAGCCGGTTTTAAGCTACTTAAATCCATTGTATACTCTTTAAATAGGTTTAACAATTACTTTACTTCCTCCACGCGCACGAGATGTTGCACTTTAGCAACCATTCCCATGATTTGCGGTGAAGTTTCGTGTTCAACACTGCTGTTCACTTTCCCGAGGCCCAGTGCGTTCAAAGTAGCAACTTGACGTTTATCACTACCAATTCTACTTCTTACCAATGTAATTTTAATCTTTGCCATCGTTATTCCAGTTTATCCGTTAAACACTTTGTCAAGACTAATTCCTCTCTGTTGAGCAATCATGCGAGGATCTCTCAATAACTTCAAAGCAGCGAAAGTTGCTTTTACCAAGTTATGAGGGTTGGATGATCCTTTAGATTTTGCCAACACGTCTTTCACTCCTGCACTTTCCAACACGGCACGCATAGCACCTCCGGCTACCAGCCCGGTACCGGAAGAAGCGGGACGCATGAATACAGTTGCACCACTATATTTAGCTTCTTGCTCGTGAGGAAGAGTTCCTTTCAATACAGGTACTTTAATCAAGTTCTTCTTCGCGGCCTCAACGCCTTTTGCAATAGCAGTAGTTACCTCGTTAGCTTTACCTAACCCGTAACCCACGGTACCGTTTTCATCGCCTACAACCACGATAGCAGAGAAACTGAATGTTCTACCTCCCTTGGTAACTTTCGTTACACGGTTGATAGCCACCAATCTGTCTTTCAATTCCAAGTCTGCACTATTAATCTTCTGTTCCATTCTTGCCTACTTTTAAAAATTAAGACCACCGTTACGAGCTGCATCTGCTAATGCTTTCACTCTTCCGTGATATAAATACCCGTTTCTGTCAAACACAACAGCGGTAATCCCGGCTGCTTTTGCCTTTTCAGCAAGCATGGCACCCAACAATTGGGCCTGTTCTGTCTTGTTACCTTTCTTTTCAGCGATCTCCTTGCATAAAGAAGATGCCGATACCAGAGTTTTTCCGGCATTATCATCAATCAACTGAGCAGAAATTTGCGTGTTTGAACGGTATACGGACAAACGGGGTCTCTCAGCTGTTCCGAAGATTACTTTACGTATTCTTCTCTTTATTCTTATTCTTCTTTCTACCTTAGTTAAAGCCATAACATTACTTTTTTACAGGTGATTAAACTTTAGCTGATTTACCAGCCTTACGACGAAGAACTTCACCCACAAATTTAATACCTTTACCTTTATACGGCTCCGGTTTACGGAATGAACGAATCTTAGCCGCTACCTGACCGATCAATTGTTTATCGCAGCTTTCCAGCGTGATAATCGGGTTAGCACGTTTTTCATTAAGCACACTCACTTTCACTTCGTTCGGTAACACCATGAAGATTCCGTGTGAATAACCTAATCCCAATTCAAGAACTTGACCTTCAGCATTTGCTCTGTAACCTACTCCGACCAACTCTTGTTTGATCGTGTAACCTTCAGAAACACCTACAACCATGTTGTGAATCAAGGAACGATATAAACCGTGCATGGCTTTATGAGCTTTATCTTCTGACGGACGCTCTACAACAACGTGAGCTCCTTCCACTTTCACGATCATATCTGCGTGTACGTCCTGAGAAAGTTCTCCCTTAGGACCTTTAACTACGACCGTGTTATCAGGATTTACAGTAACTGTAACCCCTTGTGGTATATCTATTGGTAATTTTCCTATTCGTGACATTTTCCGCCCTTTTTATTAATAAACATAACACAATACTTCTCCACCAACATTCTTTTGGCGAGCTTCTTTATCAGACATTACGCCTAATGACGTTGACAAAATCGCGATACCTAATCCGTTTAACACGCGAGGCATATCCTCTACGTTCGTGTAACGTCTCAGACCCGGTTTTGAAACACGTGTCAATGTCCTAATGGCGGGAGCCTTCGTTTCAGGATGATATTTCAAAGCAATTTTAATGTTGCTTCTAACACCATCTTGCTCGAATTTATAATTCAGGATATATCCTTTTTCTTTTAAAATTTTGGTCATTTCCCGTTTCATTTTTGACCCGGGGATATCCACAACTTTATGACCTGCTTTTACTGCATTCCTAATACGAGTCAGGAAATCTGCTATTGGATCTGTCATCTCTTCAAATTTTAAATATTACCAACTAGCCTTTTTAACTCCAGGTATAAGTCCGGCAGATGCCATTTCGCGGAATTGAATTCTGCTTATACCAAATTGTCTCATGTACCCTCTCGGTCTTCCCGTCAATTTGCATCTGTTGTGCAAACGAACGCGACTTGAATTCTTAGGCAGAAGGCTTAATCCAATATAGTCTCCTTCCTCTTTTAATTTAGCTCGTTTTGCGGCGTACTTTTCTACCAATTTTGCACGCTTTACCTCACGGGCCTTCATTGATTCTTTTGCCATTTTGCTTTTTTTTAGTTCTTTTTAAATGGTAATCCAAATTCTCTTAGAAGAGCAAAAGCCTCTTCGTCGGTATTAGCCGAAGTTACAAACGTTACATTCATACCCATGATCTTGTGAACACTGTCCAACACGATTTCCGGGAAAATGATCTGCTCTTCTATTCCTAATGTGTAATTTCCTCTTCCATCAAGCTTATTGTTAATTCCTTTGAAGTCACGGATACGCGGAAGCGCGGAAACAATAAGTCTTTCTAAAAATTCATACATACGTTCTTTACGCAAGGTTACTCTAACGCCAATCGGCATTCCTTTACGCAATTTAAAGTTAGAAACGTCCTTGGTTGATTTACAAGCAACGGGTTTCTGACCGGTGATGGTCGCGATCTCGTTCATTGAAAACTCAAGGATTTTCTTATCCTGAATGGATGATCCCACGCCCTGATTGATTACTATCTTCTCCAATCTGGGTGCCTGCATAACTGACTTGTATCCGAACTCCTTCATCAAAGTCGGTACAATTTCTTCGTTATACTTTGTTTTGTAATTTGGTACGTATTTCATTTATAATTATTTGGTTATCATGCCTCACGGCATATTACATTAAATTTGCGGCTGCAAAGCTACAAATTTAAATTAATAATTGCAAGTTGCTCTGGGACAACCTGCAATTATTTATTTTACTATTTCAATTCCTGTCCGGATTTCTTAGCGTATCTTACTAATTTTCCTTCGGCATTCCGTCTACGTCCTACCTTTGTCGGTTTTCCCGTAACCGGATCGACCACGTTCAAGTTGGAAATGTGAATAGGAGCTTCCTTCTTGATAATTCCTCCTTGCGGGTGAGTTGCGTTGGGTTTGGTATGTTTGCTTACCAAATTGATACCCTCAACAATAGCTCTTTGCTTGTCCGGAATCATTTCAAGTACTTTTCCCTGCTTCCCTCTGTCTTCTCCTGCATTTACCTGAACTAAGTCACCTTTCTTTATATGAAACTTCTTGCTCATCGTATAAATTATTTATGATTTATGATTTACGACTTATGATTCAAGAAATTCGATTATACAATCTACAATCCAAAATCATAAATCTAAAATCTTAAAGTACCTCGGGGGCTAATGACACAATCTTGGTATAACCCTCACGAACTTCTCTGGCAACAGGTCCGAAGATACGAGTTCCTCTCATTTCACCCGCGTTGTTCAATAACACGCAAGCATTGTCATCAAAGCGGATATAAGATCCGTCCGGACGTCTGTACTCTTTACTTACACGAACTACCACTGCCTTACTAACTGAACCTTTTTTTACGTCACCGTTCGGGATGGCATTCTTCACGGCAACAACGATTTTATCGCCCACGCGTGCATATCTTTTCTTGGTTCCACCAAGAACACGGATACAAAGCACTTCTCTAGCGCCGCTGTTGTCGGCTACGGTCAATCTACTCTCTTGTTGTATCATGATTACTTAGCTCTTTCAATGATTTCAACTAATCTCCATCTCTTGGTTTTACTCAAAGGACGGGTCTCCATAATTCTCACTGTATCCCCGATGTTACATTCATTTTTCTCATCGTGAGCAGTGAACTTCTTGGTCTTGTTGACGAACTTCCCGTAAATCGGGTGTTTCTCCTTAAAATGAACGGCAACCGTGATAGATTTGTCCATCTTGTTGCTTACCACAAGACCGGTACGCTCTTTTCTAAGATTTCTTTCCATTTTTCTACTACTTATTTAATTCACGTTTGCGTAACTCCGTCATCAATCTAGCGATGTTTCTTCTTGTCGTCCGGATTAACATCGGGTTCTCAAGTGGAGAAACAGCATGGTTCATCTTCATCTTGGTCAAGGCAGCTTTTTCTGTCTCGATCTTTTCTTTTATCTCTTCAGTGGTTAAATCTTTAATCTCTGATGTTTTCATTTCTCTTACAATTTTTCGTTTCGAAATTCAAAATAGTCTCACGACTACTCAGTGTAATCACGTCTAACCACGAACTTAGTAGCGATGGGTAGCTTTTGTGCTGCCAGGCGCAATGCCTCCTTAGCGATTGCATACGGTACTCCATCTGCTTCGAAAAGAATACGACCCGGAGTAACAGGAGCAACGAATCCTTCTGGAGATCCCTTACCCTTACCCATACGAACCTCAGCGGGTTTCTTAGTAATAGGTTTATCTGGAAATATACGAATCCATATCTGACCCTGTCTTTGCATGTAACGGGTTACTGCAACACGGGCTGCCTCAATCTGGCGTTGTTCGATCCACATGTTCTCCAACGCCTTGATCCCGAAAGATCCAAATGCAAGTTCATGTCCTCTTTGGGCATTCCCTCTCATTCTCCCTTTCTGCGATCTTCTGTATTTAGTCCTTTTTGGCTGTAACATAGCTCTTGATCTATTTAAAAGTTAAAAGACTATTTTTTTCTCTTTTTGAAACCGCCTTTTTTGCCGGCATTGTTCGGACGGTTGTTGTTCTCTTTCTGAGCGCCAACCAATGCATTCGGAACCAGCTCACGTTTTCCGTAAACTTCTCCCTTGCAAATCCAAACTTTGATACCCAGCTGGCCATAGGTCGTCAATGCCTCAGCCTGAGCGTAATCAATATCAGCACGGAACGTGTGCAATGGAATTCTACCTTCTTTGTAGATCTCGGCTCTTGCCATTTCAGCACCGTTCAAACGACCGGAAATCAAGATTTTGATACCTTCTGCACCCATTCTCATGGTAGAAGCGATAGCCATCTTGATTGCTCTACGGTAAGCCACACGACCTTCCAGCTGACGAGCTATATTATTACCTACGATCACGGCATCCAACTCGGGACGTTTGATCTCGAAGATATTAATTTGAACTTCCTTATCGGTGATCTTCTTCAGCTCCTCTTTCAACTTATCAACTTCCTGTCCGCCTTTACCGATGATAATACCCGGACGAGCGGTGTTGATCGTGATCGTGATTAGCTTCAGGGTTCTCTCGATAACAATCTTAGCGATTCCTGCTTTAGCGAGACGGGCGTTCAGATACTTTCTGATCTTGTAATCTTCCACCAATTTATCGCCATAGTTCTTACCGCCAAACCAGTTAGAATCCCATCCTCTGATGATTCCTAATCTATTGCTTATTGGATTAACTTTCTGTCCCATGCTAACTATTCTTTTGTAATGTTTTCAACAGCTGTCTTGCTTCCCAACACGATCGTCACGTGATTTGAACGTTTACGAATCCGGTGAGCTCTTCCTTGCGGGGCCGGTCTAAGTCTTTTCAACATACCTGCACCGTCAACGAAAATTTCCTGCACGAACAAGGAGGCTTCGTCAACACGTTTACCCTCGTTCTTTTGTTCCCAGTTAGCAATTGCTGAAAGCAACAACTTTTCAACTCTACGAGCAGCTTCTTTAGGACAAAATTTAAGCATATCCAAAGCTTTCTGTACATCTACTCCGCGGATCAAGTCTGCCACCAATCTCATTTTTTGAGGAGATGTAGGACAATCGCGAAGAATTGCAAAAGCCTTCTCTTTTTTGGCTTCTTTATTCTGATTTGCTCTTAATCTTTTTCTTGCACCCATTTTAATACATCTTCTTTAGTTCAACTTTACCATGCATTACTTTTTCTTTTTATCAGCATGGCCTCTAAATGTACGTGTCGGCGCGAATTCCCCCAATTTATGACCTACCATATTTTCAGTCACAAATACCGGGATAAATTTATTACCGTTGTGTACAGCGATAGTGTGCCCTACGAAGTCCGGAGAGATCATGGAACGACGAGCCCAGGTTTTAACAACCGATTTCTTATTGGACTCATTCATTACCAATACTTTTCTCTCTAACTTGAAATCAATAAAAGGGCCTTTTTTTAACGAACGACTCATAACATCAATAATTAATCAGTTATTTTTTCCTTCTTTCTATGATATACTTGCTAGAGTGTTTCTTAGGAGCTCTAGTCTTGTAACCCTTAGCCAACAAGCCTTTTCTTGAACGAGGATGTCCTCCTGAAGCGCGGCCTTCACCACCACCCATCGGGTGATCAACCGGGTTCATTACGACACCTCTCACGCGAGGTCTGCGGCCTAACCAGCGAGTACGACCTGCTTTACCTGAACGTTCCAGTGCGTGGTCGGAGTTTGACACCGTACCAACAGTTGCACGACAGGTTAACAGCACCATACGGACTTCACCAGAAGGTAACTTGATTGAAGCGTATTTCCCTTCTCTTGCTACTAACTGAGCGTAAGAACCGGCGCTACGAGCCATCACGGCTCCTTGTTGCGGTCTTAACTCGATGTTATGAATGATTGTACCTAATGGGATTTCAGATAAGAACAATGCATTTCCAACTTCCGGAGCAACACCTGCACCACTCATCACGGTTTGACCAACTTGCAAACCGTCCGGTGCCACGATGTAACGTTTTTCTCCATCTGCATACACTAATAGAGCAATTCTCGCCGTACGATTGGGATCGTACTCGATCGTTGCAACACGAGCCGGAACATTATCCTTGTCGCGTTTGAAATCTATTATTCTGTATCTTTGTTTATGACCACCACCTATATATCTCATTGTCATTTTACCGGTGTTGTTACGTCCACCAGTTTTACTCTTTGGTCCTAACAATGATTTCTCAGGTCTATCTGTAGTCAACTGATCAAAGGTAATCGCTACCTTATGTCTCTGACCAGGAGTTACAGGGTTTAATTTTCTTACAGCCATCTTAATTAAATATTGCTAAAAAAATCAATACTATCACCTTCTGCTAAGGTCACAATTGCTTTCTTGAAGGAAGCGGTTCTTCCGGAAATAACACCTGCTTTCGTGTAACGAGATTTAGCATCTCCTTGGTACACCATCGTGTTCACAGATTTCACGGTCACGCTATACATCGCTTCAACTGCTCTCTTAATCTCTAATTTATTCGCTGCTTTGCTAACAACGAATGCTACTCTGTTCTGCTTGTCAGTCAATGCAGTCATTTTCTCTGACAAAATGGGCTTCACAATTACTTGCATGTCTTACTCTTCATTAAGATTGAACATTTCATTTAGGCCCTGCACTGAACTTTCAACGAACACGAGACTCTTAGCTCTCATGATATTGTAAGTTGCAAGATCGCTAACTCTCATCACATCCACGTATTGCAAGTTACGAGCTGACAACAGAACGTTATTGTTCATGTCATTGGTAACCAACAGGATGTTACGGTTATCTAATTTCAGGTTGTTAAACAGCTGAATCATCTGTTTTGTTTTCGGTGCCTCGAAATTGAGATCCTCGACAATAGTCACCGCATTAGAAGCGGCTTTTACAGATAATGCTGATTTACGGGCCAATCTTTTCAGCTTCTTGTTCAATTTGAAGCTATAATCTCTTGGTACGGGTCCAAACACTCTACCCCCTCCTCTAAACAGAGGGTTCTTGATACCACCTGCACGGGCGCCACCGGTACCTTTTTGCTTTTTCAGCTTGCGGGTACTACCGGAAATTTCATTTCTTTGTTTTGACTTGTGGGTCCCTTGGCGGTTGTTCGCTAAAAACTGCTTTACATCAAGATAAATAGCGTGCTCGTTAGGCTCAATCCCGAAGATAGCGTCGTTTAACTCTACCTTCCTGCCTGTCTCTTGTCCGGCAATGTTTAATACACTTAACTCCATTACTTCTCGATAATTACGTATGAACCTTTAGCTCCGGGGATAGAACCCTTCACCAATAACAAATTATTTTCAGGTATCACTTTCAGCACTTCCAAGTTCTGAACCGTTATTCTGTCACCACCTGTTTGTCCACCCATACGCATTCCTTTGAACACGCGTGACGGTGTAGAACAAGCACCGATAGATCCCGGTTTTCTTTGACGGTTGTGCTGACCGTGAGTAGCCTCTCCTACTCCGGCAAATCCATGGCGTTTCACAACACCTTGGAAACCTTTTCCTTTACTAGTCCCGACTACATCAACGTACTCTGTTCCTTCGAACAAGTTCACGTCAATTACATCACCTAACTTGTACTCGACATCATACCCTGAAAATTCCACGAGTTTTCTTTTCGGAGTTGTGCCTGCCTTTTTAAAGTGTCCACTTAGCGGTTTGGTTGTGTTTTTCTCTTTTTTGTCATCAAAACCCAACTGAATTGCTGTGTAACCGTCTTTCTCGATAGTCTTTACTTGGGTTACAACACATGGACCGGCCTCAATCACAGTGCATGGAATACTTTTTCCCTCGGCACTGAATACGGAAGTCATTCCGACTTTTTTTCCAATTAAACCTGGCATCTCTTTTTTTCTCTTTTTAAAAATAGGTTTTCAATCTCTTAATAACGACATAGGTTTTCGCCGTTATCAAACTTTAATCTCTACTTCAACACCACTCGGTAATTCAAGTTTCATCAAGGCGTCAATCGTACCTGCAGTTGAACTGTAGATGTCGATTAATCTTTTGAACGTGCATACCAAGAATTGCTCGCGGCTCTTTTTGTTCACGAACGTAGAGCGATTTACAGTAAAAATTCCCTTGTGAGTAGGAAGTGGAATCGGACCACTTACCACTGCTCCGGTAGCCTTCACTGTCTTTACAATCTTCTCTGCAGACTTGTCAACCAAGTTGTGATCGTAAGATTTCAACTTAATTCTGATTTTTTGGCTCATGTTTTTAATTATGATTTATGATTTAAGATTTACGATTCTCGATGGCTCTTGAATCGTAAATCAGCAATCTAAAATTCTTATAATAGTTCTACTCTACCGTTATTTTTCTCTACCACTTCCTTGGCAATTCCCTTCGGAACTTCAGCGTAGTGTGAGAATTCCATGGATGAACTTGCACGACCGGAAGACAAAGTTCTCAAAACGGTCACGTAACCGAATTGCTCTGCTAGCGGCACTTTAGCCTCGATCACGCGAGCTCCGGCTCTTGATTCCATTCCTTCAACCTGTCCGCGACGGCGGTTCAAGTCACCAATAATATCTCCCATGTACTCTTCCGGGGTTACCACCTCAAGTTTCATGATCGGCTCCAACAATACAGGCTTAGCCTTTTGAGCTGCCTCCTTGTAACCGATCTTAGCGGCCATTTCGAAAGACAACGCATCAGAGTCAACCGGGTGGAATGAACCGTCAAGCAAAGTAATCTTCAAGCTAACAAGTTCATAACCGGCCAAAACACCATTAGCCATCGCATCTTTGAATCCTTTCTCTACAGAAGGGATAAACTCCTTCGGAATATTACCACCTTTCACCTCGTTCACGAAAGTCAAACCTTCTTTGCCTTCTTCAGCCGGCTCCATTCTAAAGATGATGTCAGCGAATTTACCACGACCTCCGGTTTGTTTCTTGAACACGTGACGATGTTCAACGGTTCCGTTAATAGCCTCTTTGTAAGCCACCTGCGGAGCACCTTGATTACATTCAACCTTGAATTCACGTCTCAGACGGTCAAGGATAATATCCAAGTGAAGTTCACCCATACCGCTAATGACAGTCTGACCTGAATCTTCATCCGTTTTTACGCGGAAAGTCGGGTCTTCTTCAGCCAATTTAGCCAAAGCCATACCTAACTTATCAGTATCTTTCTGTGTAAGCGGCTCGACAGCGATACCGATCACCGGCTCGGGGAAAGTCATACTCTCCAACACGATCTGGTTTTCCTCGGTACACAGAGTATCTCCGGTACGAATATCTTTAAATCCAACGCAAGCACAAATATCACCGGCCTCGATTACATCCTTCGGCTGTTGTTTATTTGAGTGCATTTGGAACAAACGAGAAATACGTTCTTTTTTCTCGGTACGCGGGTTGTACACGTATGAACCAGACTCGATCTTTCCGGAATAAACGCGAGTGTAGCACAAACGTCCCACGAACGGGTCAGTCGCGATCTTGAATGCCAATGCAGAAAGCGGGGCTTCCGGATCAATCTCGAAAGTCACAGCCTCTTCCGTACGCGGTCTTTTACCAGCAGCAGCCGGAATATCCAGCGGGTGCGGCAAGTAAGCGATAACGGCATCCAACAAGTTCTGAACACCTTTGTTCTTGAATGAAGAACCGCACATCACCGGACAGAAGTCCATTGCGATAACGGCCTTACGAACCACTGCTTTCAATTCTTCAACAGTGATTGATTCAGGATCTTCGAAGAAACGCTCCATCAAGGCCTCATCCTGAACGGCAGCGGCCTCAACCAATTTCTCTCTCCATTCTTGAGCTTCTGCCAACAAATTCTCCGGAATTTCCTTGATCGTAGCTTCCAATTCACCATTCTCCCACACGTAAGCCTTCATCTCGATCAAATCGATAACTCCCTGAAATCCATCCTCAGCACCGATCGGTAACTGTAATGGAATAGGATTCGCATGCAATTTTTCACGGATCTCACGTACTGCTTTGAAGAAGTCAGCACCTGAACGGTCCATTTTGTTCACGAAAGCAATTCTCGGAACACCATATTTATTCGCTTGACGCCAAACCGTTTCCGATTGCGCCTCAACTCCACCCACGGCACAGAACAATGCAACAGCACCGTCCAACACACGCAATGAACGCTCCACCTCAACGGTAAAGTCAACGTGTCCCGGAGTGTCAATAATATTTACTTTATATTGCTGACCTTGATAATTCCAGAAACAGGTAGTAGCGGCAGAAGTAATGGTGATACCTCTCTCCTGCTCTTGTACCATCCAGTCCATGGTAGCCGTACCGTCATGCGTTTCACCAATTTTGTGATTCACTCCGGTGAAATACAGGATACGCTCAGTTGTTGTCGTTTTACCGGCATCAATGTGAGCCATGATACCGATGTTTCTTGTAAAATGTAAATCTCTCTTTGCCATTTATCTTATCCCTTCAATTAAAATCTGAAATGTGCAAAAGCTCTGTTGGCTTCAGCCATACGATGAATATCCTCTTTCTTCTTGAAAGCCGCTCCTTCTTCCTTGTATGCAGCCATGATTTCAGCAGCTAGTTTTTCTGCCATGTTTCTTCCGCTTCTTTTGCGAGAGAACAATATCATATTTTTCACGGAGATAGCTCTTTTTCTCATCGGGTTGATTTCCATCGGTACTTGGAATGTTGCACCACCTACACGACGGCTCTTCACCTCTACTTGCGGAGTAATATTCTCCAAAGCTTGCTTCCAGATGTCCAATGCGGGTTTCTCTTCCTTCTTGGCCATTTTCTCGTCTACGATGTCAATTGCATCATAGAAAATTCTAAACGCGATAGACTTCTTTCCATCTACCATTAAATCATTAACGAACCGGGTAACCAACACGTCGTTGAACTTCGGGTCCGGTAACAGGATTCTTTTTTTTGGTTTACTTTTTCTCATCTCTTCTAGTTTACGAATTTGTTCGTTCGCTGCCCTTACCGGTCTTCAACGGTCTCACGACCATTTACTCAACTTTTCGGGAACAACCCATAAACAACTCCTGTCAATTAATCTTTTTACTTCTTACCTTTTGCCGGAGCTGCAGCAGCACCTTTTTTCGGTCTCTTAGCACCATATTTGGAACGACCTTGTAAACGACCGTTTACACCAGCAGCATCCAATGTACCGCGAACCAAGTGATAACGAACTCCCGGAAGGTCCTTCACACGACCACCTCTGATCAACACGATAGAGTGCTCTTGCAAGTTGTGTCCTTCTCCCGGAATGTAGGCATTCACCTCTTTTCCGTTGGTTAATCTAACTCTGGCAACCTTTCTCATCGCTGAGTTCGGTTTCTTCGGGGTCGTCGTGTACACACGAACGCAAACCCCGCGTCTTTGCGGGCAAGCATCCAAAGCCGGAGCCTTGCTCTTGTCCTGGATTTTTGTTCTTCCTTTTCTTACTAACTGTTGAATAGTTGGCATACAAGTACTTTTAAATTAGTTACTTTTATTCAATTTGGCTCGCAAAGGTAGTAACTTTATACATCACCACCAAACATTTCTATCTTTTTTTTCGAAAAAAGCATAAGACTGTGAGAATGTTAGCCGACAATGAGCCGATGAAATTCTATGAAAGAACTATTTCTCCCACCCTGCTCTTTCGAATCAAAGATACATCAAAGACGTTCACGAGTGTCTTTGATGCGTCTTTGATTCGAAATTGATACGTCTTTAATTCCCGTATACATCGAATGTACATTAGCTATTCATTGGTTTTCCCCTATTCCCTAGAAACAATTCACGTACAAACTAAGAGTAAATCCACGGCTGGATAAAACGTTTATTCCACAATCAAACATATGAAAAAAATGCCTATTTTTGCCTTAAATTTTACATCAAAAATAAAATTATGGGAAAGGCTGTTTTGAAATATATTTTTGCTTTTTGCTCCTTGCTTTTATTTATCTCCTGCGGGAAAATTTCTTCGGATTCCACGAATGACGGGGTGGATTACTCGGATAGCAAGTGTTGGTTCGAGGCCAATCAAGAGGGCATGAACAAGAAGGTCGATATTTTTTACGTGGTACCTACTTGCATTTGGGATTATACCGACAGCCTCGGGCAAATCCAACATAACATGGATATATTCAATACAAAACAGCGTCAAATGGTAGACCCGTCTATTCGATTGGCCAAAAATGTCTTGTCGGACAGTTGCAATTTTTTCTCTCCCTATTACCGTCAGATCTCGATGGACAGCTGGTTGTCTTTGGACACGGCTCTCATCGAAAAACGTTTTCAATTGGCTTATAAAGACGTGGTAGCCGCCTTTCGTTATTATTGGAACAATTACAATCAAGGACGTCCTTTCATTCTTGCCGGTCACAGCCAAGGAGCAAAAGCCGTGATCGAATTATTGAAACACGAGATAACACCGGAGATCTACCAGCACTTAGTCGCATCTTACGCCATCGGGTACACAATCACGCAAGAGGAACTAGACGGTTATCCTTATCTACGAATGGCTAAAGACTCTACGGACGTGGGGGTGATCATCGGATTCAATAGCGTGACAAAACCGGAAGCAATTTCTCCATTGTTCAAAAACAACATCGTGTGTATTAATCCCCTGAACTGGAAAACGGATGCTAGCCCCGGAGTTTCTTATCAAGGTTTTACCGCATCTATCGACCCTTCCATCCATACAATCGTGGTAACAGGAATTGATGAAGACAAATATTATATTCCCAGCGTAGAAGTACTTTTACCCAAAGGGAATCTACACGTGGAAGAATTTAATCTCTACAATCAGAATTTGAGAAAAAATGTCTTACAGCGCATACGTGCATTCCATGAACGTTCTTTTCAATCAAATTAACGCCGCACGATATTCACGCTCGCCCCAGATGCAAAGCTCCGAGGAATAAAATCTAATTTTCCTTATCCATACCCCTACCGGAATCTCGTATCTTCTTATTATATTTGTATTTATTTGACTGGTTTTTACCGGATATTACACAATCCGAACCAACTAAAATGACATACAAATCATGAATTCATTTATCCAATTTTTACTCGTCATCAGTTTCATTTGTTATGATGGAATTGATCCATCACCTCAAAAAAAATTAACGAAAAAACAAAAAGGTATCATTGAATCATTAGTTTCTTTCGCGGACTCTCTCAATGGCAAAACCAAATCCTCCAGCATAATACTTACAAAAATTGCCACCCTAAAAAATGACAATGTAGAATTTATGCCTTTTTATCATTTAGACATAGACAAATTTTACAAAGATCCTACTCCCGAAAACCTTCTCTTATCCTTGTATCAACCGGACACTCTTGCCATGCTTTTACTACGAGAAAAAGCCGATACATCATACCTGTTAATTGTCCAAAAACAAAATTCCCATTGGATACCTAATATCCTAATGCAAGACTTCGGAAAAAACATTCAGAATGTAAAAGACAAGATTCCCGATATTAAAAACGCTGACTTTAAAATTTTCCAATTCGAACATCTCTATTTTTATAGCTATATCAACAAGAAAGAACAAATTTATGAAGATATGCGAGGGAATATCCTCACCCCAAAAATGATGTGCAATAAATTATTCACAATTATCGATGCCATAAAAGAAGCAGCCGAGAAAGGTGAAATACTCTACCTCTAAATTTGTATTATTTCGTGCTTTTAATTTTTTTGTTAAAATAAATATTGCAACATTGCACTCTGATAAATCACAAAACAAAAAAATCATATTACACATGAAGACACTTCTTCTTATTTTAAGCGCTATCCTTTTCTTTTTACAGACAGGAAAAGCCTGCACGATCATCGTGGCCGGCAAAAAAGCCACGGTCGACGGTAGTGTTTTAAATTCACACACGGATGCCGGTGCGGATTGTCGCATCCGGGTCGTGGCGGGCCAAAAATTCCCCAAAGGAAGCATGGCTCCCGTGTATTACGGCATACAGCGAGTTGACCTTCCCTTGGATGACAACGGGGAAATCTTAGGTTACATCCCGCAAGTTGAGCAAACCTACACGTATTTCCAATCCGCTTACTCTCACATCAACGAGTACCAACTCTGTATCGGGGAAAGCACCACGAGCCAACGTCCCGAATTACAAGTAAACAAAGGAGAAGGGAAACAGATCATGACCGTGGAACAAGCCATGATTTTTGCCTTACAACGCTGCAAAACGGCAGAAGAGGCCCTAACCCTCATCACCTCGCTCATGGAAAAATACGGGTTCCTCCCCTCTTGCGGGCCGGAATCAGAATGTCTCACGATTGCGGACCCGGAAGGAGTATGGGTTCTCGAACTTTTCAGTGTCGGTAAAAACTGGACCCCGGAAAGTGGTAAGCCGGGTGTGATCTGGGCCGCTCAACGGGTGCCGGACGATGAAATCGCCATGATTCCCAACTGGAGCATCATTAAAGAAATAGATCTTTCAAAACCGGAACAATTCCGTGCCTCTTCCAACTACCAGCAGGTAGCCATTGAAAACGGCTGGTATTCCCCGGCAAGCGGCAAACCTTTCGTTTGGCAGGATGTTTATGCCCCGACTCCCAGAGAATGGGCCACAAACCGTTTTTGGTTATTCGTCAACACCTTCGCCCCCTCTCTTGACCCGATCCCGTCCAGACGTACCAATAACCCGTTTGATAACTTAAACCAGTATATCCAATACGTGGAACCGCTTAGCGTGTACCCGTTCTCCTTTAAACCGGAGCAAAAAGTTTCCGTGAAAGACTTCATGGACTTTCAACGTTCCACGTTCTCGGGAACCATCTATGACAAAGAGAATGACGCCGTTTGGTATTATCCGGACAAGAACGGGAACATGGTGAAAAGTAAACTGGCTACCCCTTTCCCATCCAGTGAAACGCAAAAATTAATGAAGACTACCCGCAGACGCCTAGTAGCACGGGTTGACGGGGAATACGGTATGGTTGCCCAGCTCCGCTCGGACCTTCCCCGGGAAATCGGTGGAATATACTGGGTTTTCCAAGATAACGCCTACACGTCACCTTACCTGCCCATCTTCACCGGCGTGACCCGCATCCCGGAAGTCTATTCCACGTATAACCCCAAAGAATACTCCGACAATTCCGCTCGCTGGGCCATTGATTTTGTCGATAACTTACTCTACTTGAACTGGCAGGATGGGAAAAAGGATTTGGAAGCCGCACGGGCTCCCATGGAACAATCCTTCTTCGAACGTAACGCAGAGATCGAGAAAGAGTTTATCGCCTTGCAAAAGAAAAATCCCAAGAAAGCGACAGAATTACTCAATAAATACACGCAGGAATGTGCCGACACGATCATGCAAACCTACGTACAACTTCGGAACACACTGATCACAAAGTACACGAACAATAAAATGAGATAAAATTTATAACGAGAAGGGGTTATCCCAAAAGTCTATTTTATAAAAAAAACTCCTCCGTCACTTCGTGCCACCTCCTCTATAAACAGAGGAGGAGCTGGTGACTCTTCCCGTAGACTGGGAGTATCTCAACTCTCCCTCTGTTTATAGAGGGAGTACGGCGAAGCCGGGAGGGAGTTTGAAAATTGACTTTTTGAACTGCCCCTTCATCTCATTCCTCAGTTTGTTATTTCCTTTTTAATTTCCTATTTTTAACGCGAAGAGAATTAAACGTTACATCACCATGCACACGAACGAGCAGTTCATCAAAGCGCTAAACCGAAAAAAAGAGGAAGCTTTCCAAATGCTCTTCAAAGATTACTATGCATCTTTGGTCATGTACGCCATGCACTATGTCAGACAGGAAGTTGCCGAAGACATTGTACAGGATTTAATGACTCTATTGTGGGAAAAAGACACGTATTTTGATTCTATCTCCGCATTTCATTCGTTTATCTATTTATTTATCCGGAATCGTTCGATCAACCACCTGAAACATCAAAAAGCAGAATTAAATTACATCAATTACCGGCAAGGAGAATCAATATCAGACGAATCGGAAGTTTTCCAAGTCATGGAAGAAGAGATCTACCGTATTTTCTTCAACGTCATCGACCAATTGCCGGAACGCTGTAAGGAAATATTCAAATTACACTTGGCCGGGAAAAAAGAAAATGAAATTGCCTCACAACTCGGCATTTCCCTCTCAACGGTTAAAAGCCAAAAACAGAAGGCATTTCAACGTTTAAAAGAAAGACTGAACCCGCTATTTTTCTTTTTACTATTCATGTAAAAATACATATACCGGGGATTCCTCGTCATTTCGCTAGTATATCCCTGCACCTTCTCTAGTATAAAAAGAGCTATTTAATTTGAAATAAATAGTTCTAATACTATAATAGCAGTATATGAGCAGTAGAAGACCAGTAGAAGAGCAGTAAAGAAAGTAGTGAGAATATAGAGAGAGAATAAAGAAAGAGTAAAGAAGAATAGGGGAAAAGTACTTTTTTCATTTTTGGCATCGTACTTTTTACTACCCATGCTGTTTGTTATACAAAATGAATACTCATGAATAACAGGCACCGCAAAATTATACAGCTCATCGTGTTGTACATGGAAAACAAACTTTCCGAGACACAACAAGACGAGTTAACCGCTTGGCTGGAAGAAGACGAAAAGAATCGCTCTTTCTTTCAACAGGTCATTTCCCCCGAAAAGAGGCTTCAAAAGTTTGAAACCCGAAAACACATCGATTCCGAAAAAGCATTTTCAAAATTCAAAAAGAATACCCAACCTCATAAAGTAAAGTCTATTTACCGTTTAAGCCGATACGCGGCTATTTTTCTCGTCCCCGTACTCGTGGGACTTGTTTATTTACTTGTGAATCAAGAGCCAACAACCCGTGAAATTTCGCAATCACCTATCACTCATGGAAACAACAAAGCAATTTTGATTCTGTCACAAGGGAAAACGATTGACTTATCGCCAGATCACGCACTACCCCTGCTACCGGAAGGGATCGATTTAGTTTTACAAGGTGACAAACTCATCTATGTATCAGACTCCACGGCAGAAAAGGAAAAACAACATTATGAACTAATAACACCCCGTGGCGGGGAATTCAAAATCACCTTACCGGACGGAACATTCGTGCATCTGAATTCGAATTCCAAATTAAGATTCCCGAAGAATTTCGCTCCCGACAAACGAGAAATATTCCTTTCGGGAGAGGCTTATTTCGAAGTAAGCAAAGACACGAACAAACCTTTTCTCGTTATCGCTGAAGACGTCCAAGTAAAAGTGTACGGAACCACGTTCAATATAAACACATTACTTGGGAATCAAATACAAACCACGCTAGTCAAAGGCTCTGTCGGAATCCGGGTGCAAGATTCATCGCAAGAGTATATCTTGAAACCCAGCCAGCAAGCCATCGTGCAAAAAACTGACGGGAATATCATCATCCGAGAGGTCGATACCACTCCGTACACGGCTTGGACAGAAGGCATATTCCTATTTGACAACGAACGTCTGGAAACCATTCTGGACAAGCTTGCCCTGTGGTATGACGTGGAACTATTTTATCAGAATGAATCCGTAAAGGATGTCCGTTTCACGGGTTACCTGAAACGATATGACAACATCGATGTCATCTTAAATGCAATTGAATCCACCGTTAGCGCTACATTTCATATAAAAGAAAGAACAATTATTATAAACAAAAACGAGTACACGAACAGGTAAAACAAAGGACGGAGATGTTCCACCATCATCCGTCCTTACAGAACAATGAATAAATCAGACTGGACATCTCATTTATTCAAATACTAATAGATTAAACCACAAATTTATGAAAACTTTTGAATTTCGACCTCATGTACATGGGCGTCCTAAAAGTAAAATTATTCTAATTATGAAGATTTGCACATTCATTCTTCTGGTTTTTAACCTCGGATTGTCAGCCTCCGGCTACTCGCAGCAGAAAAAAGTCACGCTGGACTTCAAGAACGCTACAAGCAAGGAATTTTTCGCCGAGATTCAAAAACAAACAGGTTATTGCTTCATTTTCAACACCAATCAAGGTGAACAGATCGGGGAAATCACCATTTCTGTCCGCGATAAAAGTGTTCAGGAAGTCATGGAAGAAATACTGCGTCCCACGGGATTCTCGTACACTTTCCAGAATGACATCATCGTGATTACCCCCAAAATGGCAGAACCCGAGAAAAATATCTTAACCGGACTGGTTTTCGACGAGAACAAACAACCCCTGCCGGGAGTAACCGTCCTCGTGAAGGGGTCAAGCAATGGAGTAACCACGAACACGAAAGGAGAATTCTCGATTAAGTTACAGGAAAAGGACACCCTCGTTTTCTCTTTTATCGGGATGGAATCCGTCACGTTACCCTATACCGGACAAAAAACGGTCACGATCACGCTCAAATCAAGCAAAAAAGAGCTGGAAGAAGTGGTTGTCACGGGTTACCAAGTAATCGAGAAACGCAAACTGACATCTGCCGTGGTGAGCGTGAAAGGTTCAGACGTGCTGGACCCGATCAACACGTCCATCGACCAGATGTTGCAAGGAAAAATACCGGGATTGCAGGCCATTAATCAGTCGGGAACCCCCGGAGTAGCACCCAAAATCAGGATTCGAGGCTCCTCCTCGATCTCGGGAAGTCGGGAACCCGTGTGGGTGGTCGACGGCGTGATCCTTTCCGACCCGATACCGCTTACCCCGGAAGAGATCAACAGCATGGACAACGTGAATCTGATCGGGAACGCGATTTCCTTCCTGAACCCGGAAGACATTGACCGGATTGACATTTTAAAAGATGCCTCTGCCACGGCTCTTTACGGGGTACGTGCCGCCAACGGGGTGATCGTGATCACCACCAAAAGAGGCCAATCCGGCCCGCCAAGGGTGAACTTCTCGACGAACCTTTCCGTCGTTGCCCGCCCAAACTATTCCATCATGAAACAAATGAATTCGAAAGACCGTATCGAGGTCTCGGAAGAAATGCAGGAGAAAGCATTACATTTCAACAAATATGACCCGTCTGAAATCGGTTACGAAGGAGCGTTAAGGGATCTGTGGGAGCGTCGCATCACCTACCAAGAATTCAACCAACAGGTGAAAAAACTAAAGGAAATGAACACGGATTGGTACGATCTCCTGTTCCACACCTCGTTCACGCAAAGTTATAACCTATCCGTTTCCGGGGGAAGTGATCGGGTGAATTATTACATATCAGCCGGGTACAACGATCAGAAAGGCGTGGCAAAGCCGGAAAAATACACTCGCTACAACGCCTTGGCAAAAGTGGATGTCAATTTATACCCCAATCTAAAAATAGGGGCAGACATTTCCTCTGCCCGGGTAAAAAGCAAGCGCACGCATAGTTCTGTCGATCTGTACCAGTACGCGTATGAAACCTCCCGGGCTATCCCCGCCTACAACGAGGACGGAAGTGATTATTTTTACACCACGAAAGAAGGGTTGAAAAACACGGCAAAAGATTATTACTCGCCGGATATTAAGTTCAACATATTTCACGAACTGGATCATTCCGGCTACGAGAGTACGACCAGCAACACGTCCATGAATTTTCACCTTGACTGGAAACTGTTCTCCATGTTCAACTGGCACACCCAGTTCAACCTGACCACTACTCACACAAATGAACAGGAATGGGTGGACGAACAATCCACATTCGCACAATCCAAACGGTTGCTCGCGTACGGCGTCAAAGAACCCGATGCGAAATTAGCCTCCAATTATTACACGGACACGGAACTTCCCATGGGTGGGATCTTGAATGAAAAGGATTACCGGGGACAGTCCTACCAGTTAACAAGTTCCCTCAGCTATTTCCAAACGTTCCAAAAACATGAAGTTAACGCCATTGCCGGAATAGAAATCAACTCTAGGAAGATGGACGGTAAAACTGAAACAAATTACGGGTATCTCCGGGAACGGGGACACAAATTCGCCAAGATCGTTTTGGAAAACTACAGCAAGTACAGGAACACCGTGGCCGAAAACTATCCGGCTATCACGGACACCAAAGACAACAAAGTCTCTTTTTACGGGGCTTTCACCTACACGTTCGACAACAGGTACAGTTTCAATTTCAACATCCGGGCTGACGGTTCAAATCAATTCGGGAAAGACATTTCCACCCGATTCCTACCGATATGGTCCATCTCCGGAAGATGGAACGCCCACGAGGAGCTATTCCTTCAAAATGTGAAATGGCTGGAGGTTCTAGCCGTGCGAGGCTCTTTCGGTATACAGGGAAATGTCAACGAAGAGCAAGTTCCCGACATGATCCTGACCATGGGGGGTATGGATAATATCTCGGAAGAGTATTCGTCCACGCTATACAAGGTTCCCAATGACCATTTAAAATGGGAAAAGACACAATCCTACAACTTGGGAATCAATCTGGTTGTCTTGAAAGGCTTACTTGACGTTACCCTAGAAGGATATAAAAAGACGGGAAAGAACATGATCGTGACCAAGGAAATTACCTCCACGAACGGGGCATCCCGGGTGGCCATCAACCGAGGTTCTCTTCGGAATAAAGGTTGGGAGTTATCCGTCGGGCTTAAACCTTTAAATCGCAAAGACTACGGGATAAGTCTATCCTTTAATACATCCAAAGTGTACAACAAGGTTACCAACGCCGATAAGGAACAACATACCACCTATACAAATTACGTCAATGGAAGCGTGATCACCAACGGCAAACCGGTAAACACGTTCTACTCCTATCAATTTGACAAATTGGACGCTAATGGTTATCCGACATTCAAGAACTACAACGAACAATACTTGGAAGACGGGGATGGTCACAAAAAAGGGGATTTCATCATCAGTTCCTACGACGAGGCATACGCCCGGGCTTTCGTTGCCATGGGAAGCCGGGAGCCGGATTTAAGCGGTGGTCTCTCTGCCGACTTCCGGTATAAACGTTTCTCTCTAAGTTCCACGTTCGCTTTTAACTTGGGGCATAAGGTTCGATTAAACAACCTCTACGTGGCGAATCAAACGCTGCCCTATCCGCAGCAAAACATGAGTACCGAATACGTGAACAGGTGGCGAAAACCCGGGGATGAAGACCGGACGAACATACCTCGGTTAAGTGACGATGCTTTAAGAATATCGGAATGGAATGATGCCTACGTGAAGGTGTACCCGCAGGATTTGAAATACCCTGTTGCGGCATCTTTGTGGGAAATGTACAATTATTCGGATTTACGGACCGTGTCCAGTAGTTTCTTACGTTGCACGAACCTATCCTTGAATTACAGGTTCCCGGAAGAATGGTGCAAAAGGCTCTTTCTGAATTCATTGAATCTCGGGTTCTCCGTGTCCAACCTTTTTGTTATCAAAGATAAAGCCCTCAAGGGACGGGACCCGGAACAAATCAGCCTCGGGGCTCGCTCCATTCCACCACAACAAACTTATTCCATGCGGCTATCACTTAATTTTTAATCCCTGAAGTCATGAAAAAAATATATATTATACTCGCAATTCTGGTCCTGTTGACACAAGGATGTAATGATTTCCTTGAACCCGAATCACAGGATAAAGTCGTTCCTAAAACGGTCTCTCACCTGCGAGAACTCTTACTCGGAGAGATCATCCAGAACAAAAAAGACTACACCGAATATTTGTCCGTCATGACAGATGATTTCGCGGATCAAGACGGGAACCAGTATGAATACCGCAACCAGCTGTGGGGCTACTACACGTGGCAACGGGAACCCGAAGAGGGACGAGATCTGGCGACGAGGAATGACGAGGCATGGAGCGAATTATATCATACCATTTTCATCTGCAATATCATCATTGATAAAACACCTTCCATGCACGGCACGGATGAAGAAAAGAATCAACTACTGGCAGAGACTTATTTCATGCGGGCCCAAGCTTATTTCGAGTTAATAAACTTGTACGGAGAACCCTACGAAAGCGCGGAGCAAGCCGAGAAAGCCCTCGGGGTCCCGATTAACGAGGAAATCACGATCATGGATAACATCTATTCCAGAGAGACTCTAGCGAAAGTGTACGCGAAGATAGAGTCCGATTTACACGAGTCGATCGCACGTTTTAAAAACACGGAATGGACCAAGAATGTGGTTCACCCGAGCCTAGACGTGGCTTACCTGTTTGCCTCCCGGCTGCATCTTTACAAAAAAGAGTACCAGTTAGCCAAGAATTATGCCGACAGCGTTATCAATAACGAGAGGTACCAGCTCTACGACTTACATACAGCCGGCCTGACTTCCTACTCCTATTTTATCAACAGAAATAACCCAGAGATCATGTTCTGTTACGGCATGGCCAGTTTTGATTTTATCTATAATTACTCTTCCACGTATGCAACATACCTTGTCTCCGATAAGATCATTTCACTTTTTAGTAATGATGACTTGCGCAAAACCACATTTTGGGACAAGAATAAGAAACCTCACAAATTCAGTAGCACGAATTCCCAGTCCTACGGAAATACCTATCGTCTGTCAGAAGCCTACCTAAACCGGGCCGAGGCTTTAGTTTTCTTGGATAAGTGGGAATCGGCCATCACGGATATTAACACAATCAGGGAAAAGCGTATCGAGAACGATTACGAAATCACGGCCACCAACCGGGAGGATGCCCTGAACAAAGTCTGGGAAGAACGCAGGAGAGAACTTTGTTTCGAGAAACATCGCTGGTTCGACCTGAGAAGACAGGGAATGCCGGAACTACGACACATTTTCACGAACGGGGGAAGTCGGAAAGAATACATTCTACCCGCGGGAAGTAAATCCTACACGCTACCGATCCCTAAAAAGATCAGAGAGCAAAATAAGATTATCGTGAACATCGAACGCCCCGAACAGCTATAAACCTATAAAAACCGAAACTATGAAAAGTATATATATCATACCCCTATTTTTTATCCTTCTAGGATGTCATGATGAAAACAATCCAAAGGTGGAATTACAAGCCGGGAAGTACACGTTAACCGATGATCCCAACGATTACGTACAACATTACATTTATGACTTTTACCAGAAATACGGCGTGGTCATCCTAACCAACCCGGATTCCAGCGATTACGTTTATAACTTTAACAATCAAAACCCGATCTCGCTAAAAGCCCCGGAACAGGAAAAAGAAGTCCTTAAAACCGGACTGCAATTTATCGAGGAGCAGTTCTTGAATATCTATGACGACAATTTCAAAAAGAAATATTTCCCGTTCACGATTCAACTGGCCAATCGTATTGAGTTATGGATACTGGGTGATTATGATTTAGTCAACGCCTATTCAAGCTCCGGCTTTATCGCTATCGCAAACATCAATGACGATCTGGCAACTCTCGATGAAACCACCCGCAACAATTACCGGGGAGATATTAATCAAAGTCTTTGGACCGAATATTTACTAAAGCGTGAGGCATGGTTCGTACCGGGAGCCTTCCTCGAAGTAAGCAAGGAGTATTACGGGGACTACAGCCTGTTTGAATCGTACACGGTAGAAGAGGGAATTATTGAGGCCAGAGAATGTGGATTCATCACGTTCGATCCTTATATGTCCGAAACCGAAGACCCGGAAGATTGTCTTCTATTTATCCCAAGTCAAGAGATGGACGTGCAGCAATATTTTCAATTCTTGTTCTCTTCCACGAAAGAGGAACTAGACGAACTCATGGAAGAATATCCCTTGGTAGAACAAAAATATTTACTGTTACAAGATGCTATCCAAAAACAACTGGATATAGATATCTTTTCTTTTTGTCTGCCTTCATAAAACAGCTCCTCCCCCTTGATACAAGGGGGAGGCTGATTACCAATCGGTTTGCGAGTGTGTCAAAAGTCATTTTATTCAACAAACTCCTCCGTCAGCTACGCTGCCACCTCCTCTATAAACGAGGCCACTGAAAAAGTCCCTCTTTTTGAGGTAATATTTTGATTTTACTTACAGTTTGAAACTAGAAAGAGAATTTAATACCTATATAAGACTATATTTTGTTAAATATTCGCCAAAAACTGGTTGTATATCTCTAGCTAACTTACAAATTGTAAGTGTTAAAACGTTTTTCAGTGGCCTCATAAACAGAGGAGGAGCTGGTGAATCTTCCCGAAGATAGAGAGTATTTTAGCTCTCCCTCTGTTTATAGAGGGAGTACGGCGGAGCCGGGAGGGAGTTCATAAAATAACTTTTGACACGCTCTTTTATTCTCCACATTCCAACGGAAATACGAACCTTTGCACAAGGGACGACGTAATTTAACAAATACTTCCAATGGAATTAACCTTCAACACGAAACTAAAAGGGACAATTGCCCTCACGGATTCTTTTCAACTCACGAAAACACTCCGTGAAGATAACAGTTTGTACAAATTTATCTGGGCAAGGAAAGGAACCGTCACGATAGACGTTGACCATCAACTCATCACGCTACAAGAAAACGATATTATTTCCCTGACCAACCTTCACCACTTGGAAATCAAGGAATCCGAAGGAGACTACATGATACTCCTTTTTAACAGTAATTTCTATTGCATCTACGGGAACGACCACGAAGTTTCATGTAGCGGATTCCTTTTCAACGGTACCTCCCGCATCATGCACTTCCGCCTTTCGGAAGAAGAAAAAGCAACTTGCGAGGCCATCATCACCAGCCTGCAAAGCGAATTTCAAGTAAACGACAACTTGAAAGAAGAAATGTTGCGCATCCTGTTGAAACATTTTATCATTCACGCAACACGGGTTGCCCGCAAAAACCTGCATATCACACCGGACATGGAAGAGAGTTTCAACTCCGTCCGTCGCTTTTACGTGCTTGTAGACCAGCATTTCAAAGAAAAGAAACAAGTGCAGGATTACGCTGATATGTTATGCAAATCCCCTAAAACCCTTTCGCACCTTTTATCGTTATACAATTTACCTTCCCCGTTGAAAGTGATCCACCAGAGGGTAGAGGCGGAAGCAAAACGGCTTTTACTATATAGCGAAATGACAGCCAAGGAGATCGCCCATCTCTTAGGTTTCGAAGACCAAGCAAGTTTCAGCCGTTTCTTCAAGAAAGTTTCCGGGGAAAGTATTACACAATACAAACGTCAGTTGAAAGAATCGGGAAAAATTGACAACTAAAACGGAAAAATTGCCATTTTTAACCACATGCGGATAGCCGATCTTTGTACCTGAAGTTAAACAATCTAATTCAGGAATAAAATGAACGAGCAAGTAACAAAATCCATTCATCGTTTTTTAACGATAGCAGCATCAAGCAAAGGTTTAGGCATAAAACTGATCCGTGTGGCCATCCTCATCATTTTCGTGTGGATCGGGGGGCTGAAATACTATCACTACGAGGCTGACGGGATTGTGCCGTTCGTTGCCAACAGTCCCTTCATGAGTTTCTTCTACAACAAACAAGCCCCGGAATACAAGGAATACAAAAACGCGGAAGGAGCCTACGTAATCAAAAACCGGGAATGGCATCAAGTAAACGGAACGTACACCTTCGCCTACGGGCTGGGAGCCCTGATCTGTACCATCGGGATACTGGTTTTCCTTGGATTATTCTTTCCCCGCATCGGCATCATCGGGGATATTCTGGCCATTATTATGACTATCGGAACCTTGTCATTTCTTGCCACGACACCCGAAGTATGGGTCCCCAATCTGGGAAGCGGGGAATTTGGTTTTCCCCTGTTATCGGGAGCCGGACGCCTCGTGATTAAAGACACGGCCATATTAGCAGGAGCCATAGTGCTACTATCCGATTCTGCACAACGCATATTAAATCAATTAAAACATCAAGAATCATGAAAGAATTTGACGCTATCATCATCGGTTTCGGCAAAGGTGGTAAAACCCTTGCCACGGAACTGGCTCAACATGACTGGAAAGTTGCCATGATTGAACGATCAGATAAAATGTACGGGGGAACCTGCATCAACATCGGGTGTATCCCGACCAAAGCACTCATCCACCAAGCAGAACTTGCCACGCTGAAAAAAGGGCTCTCTTTCGAAGAACGGAAAGCGGACTACCGGAAGGCTATCGCGTTCAAAAATAATGTAACAGACAAGCTACGCCAAAAAAACTACGATAACCTCGCCGGGAACCCCAACATCACGGTTTACACGGGCGAAGGACAATTCGTCTCACCCGAGATCGTTCGGGTGACAACAAAAGAAGAGACTTTCGAACTAACGGCAAAACACATTTTTATCAACACGGGAGCGGAAACCGTGATACCCCCGATCAGCGGGATTCAGGATAATCCCAAAGTATTCACAAGCACAACGATCATGGAACTGGAAGAACTTCCCCGACAGTTAATCATTGTCGGAGGTGGTTACATCGGGTTGGAATTTGCCTCCATGTACGCCTCCTTCGGAGCGGAAGTCACCGTGTTGGAAGGATTCTCGGCATTGATTCCCCGGGAAGATCGGGATATTGCAGCCAACGTGCAGGAAGTACTGGAGAAAAAAGGGATTCGCTTCATCTTGAATGCTAACGTGCAATCCGTGACTAATGGCGAAAAAGAAGCTACCCTCACCTATAAGGATACAGCAAGCGGCGAATTGAACACGCTCCAAGCGGATGCAATTCTCCTCGCCACGGGTAGGAAACCCAACACGGAAAGCTTGAATCTAAAGGCGGCCGGGGTCGAAGTCAACGAAAGAGGAGCCATCATCGTGGACGAATATTTGAAGACAACAACACCCCATATCCGTGCCATAGGAGACGTAAAAGGCGGTCTGCAATTCACCTATGTTTCTCTGGACGATTATCGAATCATCCGGGAAGATTTATTCGGTAATAGGGATCGGGCAACAACCAACCGGGAACCAATCAGTTATTCCGTGTTTATCGAGCCCCCGCTTTCCCGCATCGGAATGAATGAAGAAGAGGCCCGGAAAAAGAACCTGAATTTCAAGGTAAACAAATTCACCGTCTCTTCCATTCCACGAGTACACACGATCGGCAAAACAGAGGGAATGTTGAAAGCTATCATTGATGCAGACACGAAAAAGATACTGGGCTGTACACTATTTTGTCCGGAATCAAGCGAAATCATCAATATCGTAGCTATCGCCATGAAAACGGGACAGGATTACACATTCCTGCGGGATTTCATCTTCACGCACCCCTCCATGAGCGAATCATTCAACGACCTGTTCAGATTTAAACTATGAATTAATCCGCTTGTTGCCACGAAGATTTCGGCAAGGTAAACCAGAAGGTTGATCCTTGCCCCACTTCTGATATTACCCCAATCTGTCCCCCTAACCGGGTCACGATACTCTCACAGATGGAAAGTCCCAATCCCGTACCCTGTTGGAAAGAGTTCAATTTCACAAATCGCCCGAACACCTCTTTTAACTTGTCCGCGGGAATACCACATCCCGTGTCCGAGACATAAAAATACAACGACTCATCCTCTTGTAGCCGATACCCGACACGAATACTCCCGTTAGTGGTAAATTTTATGGCGTTCGTAACAAGATTATGCAACACCTGCATCAAACGATTCGCATCAGAGTAGATCACGCACTCGGGCAAATACTCCACGAATTCCACAACGACCGAATCATTCTTTAATCGTAAACGAGCTGCCCGGACAACTTCTGTCAGTAATACATTCAGATTGATTTCGGAATACACGAATTCGAACACACCGGCTTCAATTTTCGATAAATCCAAAATATCCCCGATCAGTTGCAACAACAACGTGTTATTATTCTCTATAATCTTAATATATTCCTGCCGTTCATTCTCGTCCTCGGTGTAAGCCAACACGTTAGAAAAACCGACAATAGCGTTCAACGGGGTCCGGATTTCATGACTCATATTAGCGAGAAAAGCTGACTTCAAATGATTCGATATTTCGGCCGCCTCTTTCGCCTTCAACAATTCCTCTTCCATCCTCTTCCGTTCATCAATAAGTAGAGATCCTCCAACCAACAAGGTGGGATGACCCTCTCCATCCCTCTCGCTCACGGTCACGAAACTCTCGAACCAAACATACTCTTTTGATCTCCCCCGAAACATAGACCTATGTTCTTTTCGAACAATATCAGCCCGATCGTAATACAAGTCATAATAGGCCTCATGCATTCCTGCTCGATCATCCGGATGAACAAGCATATCCCCTTCCATTTCAGTCATCATCCTCGAATCCTTCGTCTTACAAAGCTCGTGAGTCACGTATGTAATGTCATAATTAATCGTCTTATTCAACAGATCCCACGTCCATGGGATAAGCCGTGTCACACCCAGCACCAGTTCATACCTCCGGTTCAACGCCTCCAGCGAAACTTGATGCTCCTTCATTTTCAAGGAAACCAGATATTCTTCCGTCCGATCGATAAAGAACACATCCATAAAATTCTTCTCGGAACTCGGGAAAGATAATTTATCGTAATAATGAATTTCATTATTTTCTTCCGGAAAAACAAAAGAAGTTATTCGTTTGGATTCCTTATCCATCATATAATCCAAAAGCTGGTTATCCACGTCCGCCTCCGTCAAACGTTTCCCGACTACCCGGTCCCGAGTACAATGAAAGACTTTCTCGAAAAGATTATTGACATCACAAAATATAAAATCAACGACATTCCCCGCCTCGTCGAAAAGCAATTGCTTACGAATATAAATGACAGGCATATTGTCGACTAATTTCCGATATTGTGAAAGTAATTGAAATTCCCGTTGCCGCTGCTGACGTCTCTGACACATGACATGAAAACGCATCATCCCGAGCGCTCCAAGCAACATGATAAATGCCAAAGCGATAATAATATACTCCTTGTAAAGTTGGTAAAAATTAGGCGGGACTTGATAAAACACGACATCTCCCGTGATGCTATCAGGGTCTACACCATGATGTTGTAAATGATGATAGTTTAAATAGATTTTCGGTTTGCCCCCCACCCGATCCATTATCTCCCGGGCCGGCTTACCACCCAAAATTTGCCGTATGGTTTGAATAGCCACTTTACCAAAATCCGATGCCGAGATAAAATATCCTCCGGCAAAAGCACCCGTTTCCATATCCATCTCCGTTAACGTGAACACGGGGGCATCAACAAAACCATATATAATTTTCTGAAGATTATCTGACAAGTAATGACTCTCGGATTGCCTTTTACCTAAAAACCAAGAATTATAAATAATACCCACTTCCCTGCTGTACTCCATCAATGTATCCAGCAATTTCTCTGTTGACATCTCCATCGATGTCAACAAATCCAATCCCAACTCGGGGAAATCCTTCTTCAACACGCTACTCACTTCCTCCCGAACCATGGTACTAATATAACGATCATCCGAAATAAGAGCTATCGTCTTTACCCCAGGCTGTAATCTCCGAATCAAATCAATCGTATTCCTAACATAAAAGGGATGTTTCACCACGGTCAGATTATATCCCTCGGTAGCCACCTCCGTCGACATGAATTTCCCTTTTCCTAAAAAATCCTTGTTGACAAAATTTTCTAAACTACTCGGCATGGAATCCCTAGAATAACAGATAACGGCAGGAACATCCTTCCATTCCCGATCAAATAAAGGCTGACACACAAGCCACGCCGGATCCCCGATAAAAACGACCACTTTAGGCGGCTTTAAATATCGGGACAATAAATATTCCCTTTTTTCTTCCACATCTTCGATCCGCGTCATCATCGGAATAGACAATTCTTCCGCCTCAACATGAAACCCCGGGGACGAGAATTCATCCCGTATATTCTGGTATAGATTGTTCGCCCAAGCCTCGTTAAAATTAATCGAGTTAAGCACCAGTATATATTCCTTCCCCCGTGTATTTTCAGCAAACCCTAGAACATACACGCCCAAGAAGAAAAATAGTGCCGTGATCCTCCTCATCATAACTTCAATTCATACATCAGCACCAAAATTACGAAAATAATAATATGTTTACCCCCTCTTTGTAGTCTATTTTTTTAATATTTTTTGGTATATGTTTAAACAACGTTACTAGATAGGATGGCATCCACCTCCACACCCTCTCATTTTTGGTTGTGGGTACATAAAAATAGCACTTGAAATAAGGTGATGTTACCTTCTCATTAAAGTTGAATTAAAGTAATTATAGGTTTATCAAAAACCGTAATCACTCACCAACCACTTGATTCAATAGTAGGAGTAACATCGTTACTTCTGCTATTTTCTGTTTTAACTTTTTATAGGCGATCTTTTTCTGCGTTTTCACCGTGTTCTCCGAAACTCCCAACAAGCGGGCAATTTCCTCGTTATCTTTCCCTTGCATGGCAAGCTTGAAAATCTCCCTGCATTTCGGTGCCAATTCTTGTTCTGTCTCAGCCAGTATCCGTTCTGCCTCTTCTTCGATCACGTAATTGATAAAACAAACCTGTGATTCCAGTTCCTGCACTCCTTTGGCCATATACTCACTCTTCACCCGCTCATGTTTCAAATGATTCAGTGCGTTATTACGGCTGACTTGATACAAAAAAGATTTCACATGAGCCGCAGATGCCATTTCCTCCCGGTTATCCCACAAGGAAATAAACGCCTCCTGCACACAATCCTCACAAACAGACAGATCATCGATAAAACGGTGCGTGAACAAGCACAAACTATGATAAAAAGTATCAAAGATCTGTTGATACACCTTTCTGTCACCAACCGTCAATCCTTGGATTTTTATTGAAGTTTGTTCCTGCATACACTTACGCTTTATTTATTTCCTCTTTACGTAAAACAAAGATAGAAATGAAAATGTAAAAACGAAATGATTTATTTCATTATGTTTCAATATAGTCTCTTTTTCTTTATAAAATTAAAACCTATTTATAACTTTAAGGGGCTATATAGCCCCTTAACACGAACAACTGACAATATTAATTACAAGAAAATAATTCTCATTCACACACAAACTATTGCCCTATATTCATTGAAATATACTTCCTTAAAGACTCATCTTCAATATTTGCCTCCAACATAAGAACTAACTTTTGTAAATCATCCTCTTGTTTCATTTCCGTTTTCAGATATTTTAATACCGGGAACGCAATATTCATCGCTTCGTCATCATGAAACAATTTAAATCCTTTTTTACAACGGCTATACAAGCCCTTTACATCTTTTTTCAGATAGGCTTCCGTTATATCAATACATGCAGACAACTCTTTTCGTTTTTCCAACTTAAAAGATTTAATCTCGTTTTTCATGTTTACCACATCTTCTATTGTACTTTTTTTATCATACCCTTTCAAGATATAACTCAACTGATTATAATACACGGCATATAATTTATTATCAACCTTCGTTTTACCCAACGACCGGATGAACTCCTCCCGATGATCTACCAAATATTTAAAATGATCTGTTCCCTTTTTAGTCAACGCCGGACTTTCAAAAATAAACCAGTAACTACTATCCACCTTTTCAGACTCATCCAACAATCCCAATAGGACAGCACTCACTTCCTTCGCCTTATTCTCCTCATATATAGACAACAGAGACTGAATATACCTTGATAGGAAAGCCTTATCCCGGTTTCCCTCTTCATACAATCGGTCCAGATACCCCGTGGAATTCTCTTCTACCATTCCTTCCTGTACACGTCTCAAAAATGCATCCGCCTCACCGGAACCGAGTAATTTGTGATACACGCTACCATCAGGACGCAAAATCAAGAACGTCGGGAAAGCTCGTATGCCATAACGTTTGGCTAATGCCGGCCCTTCTCCTTTCTCCATATCAACTTTCAGACACACAAAATGCTCGTTAAAATAATCACCCACAATCTCCTGCGGGAACACATTTGAAGTCATGTATTTACAAGGACCACACCAAGAAGTGTAACAATCCATGAATACCATACTTTTTGCCCTTTCCGCTTTCTTCAAAGCCTGTTCCAAAGTCAGATCCTCCCAATACACTCCGACAGAAGCCAGCTTCTTAAAACGACTGAAAAAAGATTTCAAATATCCTTTTAAATCTTCTCCGGCTGCCGATTCCACGAACTGATCTCCCAATGCAGCAACTCTTTGCCATTGCTGTTTATCTCCCTTTTTCTCCACAAATTGCAAAGAGGTTGCCAAAGTCCACAGTTCTGCCTGCGGCAAATTCTGTACTTCTCGTTCCAAAATTGATATCATCTCGTTTACATCCTCATTACAACGGGCATAAGCCAAGGCCAATTTGGTTTGAAGATATTCCTTACCCGGCAGATCATATTCATTCAATTGCTGTTGCATCACATCCAACCGCCCGACATCCTCTTTCTTTGCAAACCCAGCAACATAACTATATAACATACCGGAATAGGCAGAAGCAATTTTCTGATTTACTTTTTCTTCCCCGATACTCTTTTCAAAAGCCGCTTTATTCTTTAATAGGAAAGCAAAATTATCGGATGTCAAAGGAGAAAGGAAACTATCCTCGTATATTACCCAATAAGGCTTAGCCATTTTTTCTTTAGAAGTCAAACGCTTCACCAATTCATCCGCCACCACTTTTAAACGCTCATTATCATAGGTATCTTGTAACGTCAGCACGTAATCCAACATGCGTTTTTTCGTCATCTTTCCGGTCTTGTACTCCTTTTCCAATACCTCCAATGTATTTTCTTTCTGCAAACCTCTCTTTACCCGAAGAATGAACTCTTGAAGTTCTCCGCCTCCAACAACCCGATACGTTTCCTTCCCCTCCGGATTCAAAAGTAAAAAGGTCGGGTATGCCCGTATTTTAAATTGCTTGGAAAGTTCCTTTCCTTCTCCTTTCTCCATATCAAACTTGACATTCACGAAATGAGCATTGAAAAAGTCCCCGGCCTCCTTTTGAGGGAATACCTCTTCCGTCATCATTTTACAAGGGCCGCACCATGTCGTGTAACAATCCACAAACACCATCTTTCCTTGAGCCTTTACTTGCTCCAAAGCCTCCTTCAGCGTGATTTGCTTAAAATCGACTCCTTGCGAAAATAGCTGAAAATAGCCACATACGCATATCAATAAACATACAATTCTTTTCATACAGTAATTTTTATTCATATTATACAGGGGCTGATTGAAAAATCAGTCCCTGTTCATTGAATTTATTCTTTAATCCTAATCCCGTCAAGACAGAAATACGGTGGAGTCCTCATCCGACCGGTTCCGGCCTCTATATCCGATGATGCCACATGGAATACAACTTTCGACACTTCTCCCAAGGAACTTAAATCCACCTTATACCAATCGTTAATCACCAAGCTCCAAGCCGGATGACTCGGATCTCCCTTCCGGGTACACAGATAAAACTCTACTTGACCAGTTTCTGTCTCCCCGTTATATCCGGTAACGATCAATTTGTAAAAATCCTTATCGGCATCCACCATTTTCTTCACACCTCCCGGAACATTCGTGAACCATACCCCTTTTTTATTCGCACTACCCGGAATATTGGGATTAGCAACCGGTTCCTCTTCTGTCCCGTATTGATCCCCATACACCAATGCCAAATAGGTATAAGTCGTATTAGCCACTAGAATATGTTCTACCACGGCCGGAGTTCCCAGCGTAAAATAAGTATCATCTCCCTCAACCCGTCCAACAGCATATACTTCATTCGCATTGGGAAATCTCGTGTACACACTATAAATATTTGAATCCAAAGCCTCTTGAGTAGCCGTCCACGTAAAGGAACGGTTATTCCGGTTTGAATAAGCAAACCCGGCATACGTCCCGTCACTATTTTTCTTTGTATTAAACGTTACAGAATTCTTGTGAGCCGCTTTCGAAGTAAAGCCTCCGTCTGGAATCGCATGGGTAAAACGCCCCAACTCCAGCTCATTCAGCGTTACATCATTCGGTACAGGTGCTAGCACATCCTTATCATCGGAACATGCCATAAAAGCTATAATCAGAATGAATATAAACCACAAATTTCTCATAAATCTCATATATTTACTTGTTTTGTCAAACATCAATTACCAAGTTCCGGGTTCTGTACTGCCAGAGGATTTTTTAACCGTTCGTTCTCTGGAATCGGCCAACAATACTGATTTTCCGTGAAATTCACATCCGGTTTCAGCGTGTATATCCAAGGTTTATTCTGGGCAGCACTGGCATCCGTGTCATTTATAAATCGCAAAGAGGCAAAATACTCGCTTCCATTTTCCAAGAACTGTTCTACCCAGATTTCCCGGAATATCGCTCTCAACAAATCTTTCTTACTTCCGGGAGATAAAGCCGGTAACACAGGGTTTGTCCGGCACTGCCCGCATATCATTTAAAGGCTTCAATGCTTCTTCCAAAGAATAATCATCCAAACGGGCTTTCAACTCCGATTCCATAAGATACAACTCGGCATAGCGGAAATAATAGGTTGCGTATGGAGCATCTTTCGTATCATAGCGTCCTCCATGATATAATTTCACCGGAGTAAACACCATCTTTGTATCCCAAGTCTCAGGAGCCCGGGCAGAATCCATGACCACCTCATAGCGAGGATCTTCCTTCAACCACCCGGTTGCAATATCCGAATAGGTATTATTATAACCGATGTTATACGAATAGTCAAACTCGTAATTCGTCGTGCTGGCAAAATCCCCCAAATACCTCGCCCACAGAACCTCTTTCGAATCCCAACCCACTTCATACATAGCTTCTATATCCGATTCCATTTGCCAATTGGAAGGAGCATCCCGTTTTACGGTCTCCACTAGCATCAACGCATCCTTCAAATCTTGCGTAGAACCACGCATAACCCCGCGATAAAGTAAGATTTTTGCTTTCAACACCTGTGCCATCTGGCGGGACAAACTACGGGAAGTCGTGAAGTCCGGCATATTGGCGATTGCATCATCCAAATCTTCAAAGATCTTCGTGTACGATTCCCCGACGCTGCTACGAGGCACCTGCAAATTACTCAAATTTGCCATCTTATCCCGGTACAATATCCCGTAAGCCGAATCATCCGTATCCCACCATCTCCCGAACAACCAGAACAAATTCGTGTAAGCCCAACCCCGCATACACCGAGCTTCAGCCAACATTTCCTTTTTACGTTCCGGAGTCGGAAATTTATTCTCGGCCAGATTCGAAATCGCTTCTATTGCCGCATTTGCAGAGTTCACCAAAGAGTATAAAGCCTGCCAAGTCCCATCCATGTCATTAGACCCTTCTTTATAAACCATATTAAAATTAGCCGTATATGAAGAGTAAAATCCTCCTTGTGAAGACAGGCGGCACCAAGTCGCACCCCCGAATGCAGAATTGGAAGCCACGATCGAGTACATCCCGTTCAGAATATTTTTTGCCCCACTATAATCCGTGACGGCATTATCCAGTGTCAAATTATGCTTGGGAACCTGATCCAAAAAATCCTCACATGAAGTAAAGAACACGATCCCCAACAACATGATATAATAACTTAATCTCTTCATCATATCTTATTTTAAAGTTATTTTTATTCCCAAATTGTAGGTTCTGGCTGACGGGTAAGAGCTGTAATCAATACCCATATTATAAAATGCACTGTAAGACGTGCTAAAGTTTCCCTGCGGGTCCATACCCGGATATTTCGTCCAAGTAAACAAATTCGTTGCTTGGAATGTCACGTCAATCGCATTCACGATACTGGAACCGAATAAACGACGAGGCAAACGATAACTAATATTCAAAGCGGATAATCTCATGAAAGATGCATCGTGAACATAGCGATCCGTGATAATGGAATTCGATCCCCAACCATAATACATGGCTCTCGGATAACCCCGATCCACACCCGGATTCATCGTCCAAGACTTCAACACGTTCTTGGAGGTATTGTACACGTTCATGTCTCCGGCACTATTCTTTTCTTCATCATAGAAACGATCAGCCCCGACCGAATAAGTAAAGGTGGCGTTCACCATCAATCCTTTCCAATAAACCGTCGTACCGAATCCTCCGAAGAAATCGGGATTCGCATTACCTATTTCTGTCCGATCACCGTCAGCCGTGATCTGCCCGTCACCATCCAAATCCATGATATACAAGTCTCCCGGACGCTCATAATTATTATTATCCCGGTAATATTGCTGTTGCCCCGTTTCTGGATTCACCGTCTTCAAGGCTACTAACTCCTCATTTGTCCGGATCAATCGACCGCCATATTTGTAACCATACAAGATTCCGGTTTTTCCTCCGACATCAATTTTAAAATATTGATATGCACCACCACCAAAATACTCATCCTCACTATTCAATTTTTCCAGCGTCGTAACATTTCTTGCCACGTTGAAATCAAAATCCCAAGTCAAATCCTTCTGAGCATTCTTGATAATATCCACTTTAACATCAAACTCGAAACCTTTATTCTTCAAAGAACCAATATTCTGGGTAACTGAAGAGAAAGAAGATGAATAAGGTACTGGATCACTATACAACAAGTTATCGACCTTTTTCTGGTAGTAACCGATAGATCCCCGGATACGATCATCCCAGAATCCGTAATCCAAACCAATTTCTTTTTGTACCTGAGATTCCCACTGTAAAATATCATTCCCCAGCGAAGAGGGTTTTATTCCCGGAGCGTTATTGTACGTCGCTGATCCCATCAACGTTCTCCAGTCATAATTACCCAAATTCTGTGATCCGGTCTTTCCGATAGAGGCTCTCAATTTCAAGTAAGAAACAATATGAGAATAATCTTTCAAGAAACTCTCGTCAGAAATAATCCAAGCCAAAGCTCCCGACGGGAAATATCCCCAACGTTTATCCGGACCGAATTTAGAAGAACCATCCGCACGGAAAGTAAACGTGGCGAGATAACGATTTTTAAATTTATATTCCACACGGGCAAAAGTAGAAACCAACGTGTTAGAAGAATAACTTGAACTTATCGAGTTTTTCGTTGCCGCACTCCCCAAATTCGTCAATACCTCATCATCCGGAAAATTCGAGCCTGATGCCGACAATCCGTCTGACTCGTACTTTTCAATGGAGAATCCCAACAAACCGACCAAATTATGATCTCCAAACGTGTTAAGATAATTCAACGTGTTATCCCACACATAAGTATACGACTCATTTTTGGAAACCGTTGAAGAACTTGTCCCGTCATCATAATATTTACGGTCGTAGGTCAAATTCTTATTAATACCATACTTCAATGTCCCGTTCGTCCGTAAGGTAAGACCGGGAATAATATCCCATTCCAATCCCAATGATCCCGTGAAATCTTTTCCTTTCCCTTCTTTCGTGTTCTTCAACGAAAAAAGAGGATTCTCCACGTAAAAACTGATCATATTAATCGATCCGTCTTCCAAGTAAGCCGGGTAATCCGGGCGCATATCCAAAATTGTACTGATCATATCATCCTTGTCATTCGTCACACGGGATGTCGCCCGCAAGCCCAATTTGAAACGAATCACCTCCCGAACAGAGGCATCAAAATTGAAACTACCACCTAACAATTTAGAACTACCACCTTTCACGATTCCTTTCTGATCTTTATAGAAGAAAGAAGCATTATAAGACGATTCTTTCGATCCTCCGCGGATTCCCAAACTATAATCCTGCGTCGCGGCATTATGTGTCATCAAATCCCACCAATCCGTATCACCATCATAATAAGCATCCTTCAGGAAGAAATCATCCTCCAGTGTTTCCAAATCAAATTGGCTATTATTCGTGGCAGCATTAAATTTCGCCTCATCAATATATTGTCGGGTAAAATAATCCAATGTACCTCTTGTAAAGAAACTAGCCCGCACGGCAGCTTTTGACAAGGCAATATATTCTTTGGCATTCAACACCCCGAAATCATTCGCATTCATTGTCTGAATCCCGTAACGGGCAGAAAATTCCAGTGTCGGAGTCATGCCTTTTTTTCCTCGTTTAGTTGTCACCAATACAACCCCGTTTGCAGCCCTCGAACCATAAATCGCCGTGGCAGATGCATCTTTTAAGATATCTATTGTCTCCACATCTGACAAGTTCAAATTATACAACGTGTTGGAAATATTACCGGAAGTCCCAGCCGAATATTCAGGTACCCCATCAATTACCCACAAGGGCTGAGAATCTCCGGACAAAGAAGAGGAACCTCGGATTATAACCGATACAGGCGAAGTCGGAGATGCCGAACTGATCATCACGTTCACCCCCGGGGCCCGTCCCTGCAACATGGATTGAATAGAAGCCCCCATCGGTGCCGTTTCGATCTCTTTCTTCCCTAAACGAGATACCGCCCCGGTCATATCCTTTGCTTTCGTGGTGCCATACCCAACTGCCACAACCTCTTCCAAACGATTCACTTCCTCTTCCAAAACCACATTGATAACCGTGTTGTTACCCACTGTTACGTACTTCGTTTGCATCCCGATAAAAGAAAAACGTAAACGTACATTACTCATTTCCGGATAGGTCAACACGTAATTTCCCTCGATATCCGTCACCACACCCAACGTGGTACTATCAATCAACACGGAAACACCCGGTAAAGGAAGACCTTCCTGATCCGTAACCCGTCCTTTCACTTGTTTTTCTTTCTTATCCTCCTTTGGCACCTGTGGTTTCTCTCCCAACGGAACAATCACCACATTCACGCCTACCACACTAAAAGTCAAACCGGACCCCTTTAAACACTCCGTCATCACATCCCGGATGTCGGAATCCTTAAAATTCAAGGTCAAATTACCCACGGATTCCACCTGACTGTTTTGGTAAACAAACCTGTAATCCGTGGATTTCTCCAAAATGCTCATGACCTTTTCGAGAGATGCCTTTTCTACCTGCAAAGACACTTTAGCATCCTGACCGAATACAGACGCCGAAACCGGCACTACACTCAAGAGTAGAAAAAACATTAAAAACCTCATAGCTAACCACATTTTTAACAACCATCTAATCCGAAGATGGACACAATTACCTGTTTTTTTCATACATTTGTAAAGTTTTAAAATATAACAATCCCGGCTTTTGCCGGATTTAGGGACGAGGTAGTGCAAATACCTCGTCCTTTATTTACGCCTCACGAAAATACTTTTCCCTTTTACTTCAAATTCCGTATCACCTGCCATCTGCAAAAGCCCGACGATCTCTTCAAAACGCTCGAATCGCTGAATATTCCCGGTAAATTCAATATCCTTGCGAGAAACATCTTCATAGAAAACATCCACATCATACCAACGTGCCAATGTGTTTAGTACTTCTTCCAATCGCTGTTTGCGAAATACGAAATTCCCGTCCTTCCAAGCCGTGTACAGGGTCACATCAACAGTTTCACAGGACAAAACACCCTCATCCGTCAGAACCGCCTGTTCTCCCGGAGCAAGCACAAGACTTTTATCATCTTTTGAAATAAATTTCACTTTCCCCGAAACAAGCGTGGTCATTTGCTTATTCTCTTCCGGATAATAACGAGCATTAAATTCCGTTCCAAGCACTTCTATACGATTCTCTCCTATCTCCACGATAAAAGGTCGGTCAACCTCCCGTTTCACCTTAAAATAGGCCTCCCCCACGAGAAACACTTTACGCTCCCGATCACCAAACTTCACGGGATAACGAAATCTTGTTTCCGAATTGAAATACACTTCTGTCCCATCTTCCAACGTAATCGGGTATTCTCCTCCTCGTGGAACCCTTAATTCATGATACGGGATATCTCCATCCAAATCCTCACATTCGTAACGTATTCCCCGGTTCTCCTTTAATATCTTTACCCCATCCAAATCTAACTCCACGGAATTCTCCTTTTCCGCATCGAGGGCCAAGCGTTGCCCATTAGCCAGAATCAATTCTGCCTTTACTTCTCCCGGATGAATTTCCCGATGTTCTTGTTTCACCAATTCCCGATCAATTCGATCTAGCTTATTATAATACAGGTTAAACAATAGTATCATGGGTATTGTAACTGCAATGCCTCTATAAATCCATTTAAATATAAAATACTTATGTTCCCTCGTCCCATGATCTATCCTTTTCCAAGCCTCCCGCTTATTCAACTTTCGAATTACCTCCAAACGTTGAGCTTGATTCTTTCGATTCTGAACTCTCAAATACGATACTTTATTTTCCTCACTTTCATCAAGCCATTCTTTCAATTTCTGTTTTTCTGTCCCCTCAAGTTCTCCATTTAGAGCTTTTACAATCAAGTAAGAAATATCTAATTTTGGTATCAAATCACTCATTATTCCTTCGATTGTTGACATTACATTTTGCGAGAAAACAAGAAATAACCTTAAACTATAAATAACTGACAAACAAATACAAATAAGAAAAAAGTAGTGGGAACAACAAATAAAATTGTAAATATCATTAAACGAACATTTATTAATATTTAATATCCTTGTTCATATATAATACAATTCATACCCCTAGTCGGGTGAAAACAAAATTAAAAAAATATTTCTAAAAATATGACGATAACGTTACAAGCTATGTGATAAATTATTCAATCTCTTCTTTCAAATAAACAGCAACCGATTCTAAATCTCCCTCCATGAAAAATTCCACTTTCAATTACAACATGACTCAATGTATTTAATCCATACTATCATTTAAGTAACCAAATAAACATTTCCTTTATCTACATTCCATCAAAGGTGTATTAAATTGATTTTCAAAATTCAAACTTCATCTCCAACAGATTTCCACAAAACATTGATTTGTTTGATCGTACAATAAAGTTGATGTAATCGACATATTTCCTGCCTAAAATATTGAAAAGCGATATGACAAAAGGAGCAACCTTGAATTTCTGTCCATCAATCTCGTTTACTAGACTCTCAAACAATTCTCTCAATTCCGTAATTGTATCACAATATACAAAACTATTGCTTCACATCCAATTGTGAAATTCAAATCAAACCCACTATATTTAATATAAAAAACTGTCAGCACCTCTATAAATAGAGATGCTGACAACAAAAATAATAACGTGTTTAATATAAAAATGAACGTTAGCCTTCTTTTATTTCTCCAGGGAGTTTTCTTCCTTAAGGTACTCCCTATGTATTATCGGAAGTTTTAAATACGGATACAGAGCATTTGATAATATCGGTCTCGGAAAGAATGGCATAGAGGCCAATAATTCATAAGCCCGTTTATAGTTTCCCTGATGAGCATAAGCTATTGCAGAATACAATAAGGTCTGCTGAGAAGGAGAACTTTTTAAAGCCTGTTCCGCCAAGTCTATCACCGTGTCCGCTAATTTGTCTTGAAGTGATGTTTTTTCGAAATAATGAGCAATAATCAAAGTGTAGAAAAATTCTCCCGCCAAATAAGGATGGCCCCTCCGATAACGTTCCGTGAGCATCATAGCCTGTTGTAATCCTTGTTTGTATTTTTCTTGGAATAAAAGTAATTCCATATCTATGATTTCAAGATACATTTGGGACAAAGGAGATTTTAGAGAGATTAAAAAATCTCGATAATCTTGAAACTTTTCTCCATCTCCACGTAAGATCATCCCCGCACGCACAACCATTCGGTACATATGCTGCCAAAATTCAGGATCGTATGTACAATAAACAGACGCATTTGCCATCAAGATTCGAAAAGCCAAATTATCTCCAGCGCTTCGCATGAATCTTCGCAAAATTTTGTAATTCTCGTGGCTTTTCAGTTGTTCTTCTGATTGGCTACTTAGATATTCAAACACTAATGGTTGTACAGAATCAGGTTGTATCTTGGCCAAAACTCCAAACACATATCCTTCGAGCAGATCTGCCGAACGTTCTCCCGCTTCCCAACGTTTCCGACCTTCTTCCCAACGTTGACTCAAATTAGACTCACTCACTTGTTTTGCTATTTCAATGAACTTTTCGGCTTCCGTATATCCTGTACACATATCCAATATTTTCCCTGTCGAATCTAGCCAAAAGAACGAAGGATAACAGCTGGCTTGATAACGCTTAAAAAAGCCGCTTGTCTTTTCCTTCTCCGCATCCAACTGTAAAGATACAAAATGAGTATTGAAAAAACTTCCTACATCGGAACGGGTAAATACCTCTTTAGCCATCATCTTACAAGGACCACACCAAGAAGTGTAAACATCGACAAAGATCTGTTTGTTTTCTTGCTGCGCTTTTTTCAAAGCTTCCTCAAAAGAACCCCGGAAAAAGTTTATACCTTGACCGGTAACTCCAAAAACTGTCAAACAACAACACAAACTTATTAAAATAGTCCTTTTCATTTTATTATTAACTATATTTTTCGTCAATATCTATCACGGTATCACAGAATCCAGATTTACCAAATAAGAAATCGGCATGAATTCCTCCTTGAGAGCTGACCTCGTAAAATTCAACTCCACCCTGTAATTCTGGCAAGCTCAAATTGCGAATACACAAACGAATTTGCAAAGAAGAGCGAGTTTCATCCGGTTGGTCGGTTTCTTCTTGAATCGTGATAAACTTCATACCAGTAATTTCTGTATTCTGATTTTCAGGAGTAACGAGAAGCGCTTCCAGTGATGAAGAAGTATTTGTTGTAAATTGATTAACCGAAAAAGCAAATACTTGCTCGGAAGTTGCATACACCAATATATCTGAATAATCCGAGTTGGATGCAAAATACGCAGCTTCATATATATGGGGAGCCACAGTTTCAGGAATTTCTTCACACAAAGTGGAAACAAAATTACCCTCATTATTAATTCTGAATTTATATATATACAATTTCCTTGTTTCACTATTCCTCATCAACATCCAATAAGCATTGGTTTCTGACAAGTTTCCGCATGCTTCCATCTCCATATTTGTTCCCATGGCATTGCAATCAAATCTAGACAGATCAGCATTTTCCGTATCGAATTGATACAAAGCCCCCATATTCCAACGCGTATGTTGCAACAAACGTTTATTCAGTCGGTCATAAAAAGTCTGAACCCCATCAACTTCCATTACAAACGGGGCTACTTCGTAATTTCCCACTCCGTCCATACATACCAAAGGAGCCTCCCACTGCAAATCCCCCATATTAACTCCACGTTTACAAACCTGACCGTTAATAATAATATAATCAATCATTCCTCCTACAAAATAAAGCTGGGGATTCAATACCTCACCAGAAAAAGACGTTGCAAACGCATCTTTCACAGGACTTAAAGCCTCAAAAGATACTGGACTAGCTACCATTCCGCCATTTCCGTCTTGACAGAATATCAGTTCCTGTTTCAAGTCAGGATAATATTCACTAGGATTTACCGAATAGATTTTAACAGGGGTCTTCCCGACTCTCTGATTACTATTTGCCCGAAAATAAATATTCTCCAATAAATTTCTCTCTCCTTCTTTAGTCAAGAAATTAACTTCAGCCTCACCGTTTTCTTCACAAAGTAAAAGAGTTCCTTTAGTATATTCAGTCAACACTTCCAATTTCATATCTTTCCGGTAATATACTCCAGAAGTCTCGTCAGTAACTTTAACCGTAAGTGTATAATCTTCTCCGGGAGTGGCATGAGAAGGATCAATCATTACATTCAGATCCTTTTCCCGACTTAGAGTATCCGCTTCATTTCTAGTTGTTGCAGTCGAAAGATACCAGAGATATGAAAAAGGAGTTTCTTCATCACTGCTAGTTGTTATAGAAAGTGGTATGTTCAAATAATCATACAAGGTTACAGAGTACTTTTCATTTAATCCGATAAAGGTAACCTTATTTAATTCCCGAGAAACATCCATACTGTCATCTTGAGAGCATCCGTTTAATCCCAAGAACAAACAAAGAATTCCTAAATATTTTATCATTTTCATAATTCCAATCTTTTAAGGTTAAAAAGGATCCCAAGGTGCAATCAAATCCCCGTTTTCATCATATTCGGTGTGGGTAGCATAATAGTTGCAGACCTGACGACCAGCACGCATCCAGTAAGAATAACCCGATACACCATTATAATCCATCAAATCTTCTTCTTTTAATGGAAAATCATGCCCCATAATTTCTATGCATTTCTGATGTTTTGCTTTAGAATAAGGTCCAAAATACAAGGATAAAGGCATATCCCAATAAGAGGGCCTAATCAACTGGTTCGTAATCAGTATACGTACATGAACCCTATCCGTATAAGCTAAAGTCAGACCATCATCAGGTTCAAGAGTCAAAGCTAAAGTCACTATTTTATCGTCTAATTCATCTCCTTTTTTCAGTACATATATCGGAACTGTTACCATGGCTTCCTTAGCCGGAAAAACATAATTCTCTGCTAAAGTTTGATAATGGAGTCCTTCTACAGCAGAAGATGATTCATTGACTATAAAATGAAAATTACGTGGCTCATCCAATAATCTTCCGGCCAGTTTCACGTCCAATTTTACAGTATCAATATCTCCAACAGAGGTAGTAAAAGTATGATACACACTATCAACCTCATTGCTATATTCTGAAAGATAAATTCCCGGAATATTTTTCCATACCATTTGCTCATTTTCATTGCAACCAGTCAATAACATGACCGCCAACAATCCACTTATATAAAAACTTTTTTTCATAGTTTATCAGTTTTTGTTTCCATAATCTTGTTCGTCAACAGGCAATGGTAATACATAAACCTCTTCTGGAACAACAGTTTTAGTCGAGTAGACCCCCATACTACTCAAATTCTTCCTTTTATAATAATAAAACATTTGTCCTTCATTCATAAATTCCTTACAATATTCTTTATAAATATTTTCCTCCAGTTTACTTGCGTCTGTATAAGCTACCAAACCCCGATGAGCCCGAATTTTGTTTAAATAGTCCAATCCCCGACTACCCCCAGCACACTCTGCTGCAATATAATAGAGTTCAGACAAACGGATAAGCGGCATTTGTTCACTATCCGTCAATTTTCCAGACATGAGGGAATTCGAACTAGAAGTAGTGGCAAACCAATTTTTCAAACGATAATCATCATCTGCTGGAGACTCTTTTCCAAACAGATTATCTCTTTTGGTTGTACTGAAAGCAAGTATCGTTCCGCTATTGGTCAACCCAGATTTCAATGCAGTCTCCCCAAAATAAGGATCAATAATGTTCTCCAAATTGGCTATATCTAAAGTAAATAAAATTTCTGATTCAAACAAACGATCCTCAGAAGAAGACTCGATTGCCAATTCAAAAGGTTGAACAGGTTCATTTTCCGGTTCTCCAATAATTTCTACAGCGGCATTTAGAGCCTCTTGGGTATGTCCCGCATATAACTCAACCCGAGCCAACAAAGCTGTTGTAGCGTAATAATTCAAATGAAAATACCTGTTTTTCAAACGTCTATCGTCTGCATAACTGTCTTTTAAATTTTCATATTCAGGACCATAGGAATCAACTTCTTTCATCAACTCTCGTGCCGCATTCAAGTCTGCAACGACTTTTTCTAATACTTCCTTGACAGATGACCTCTCTTTCGCAATATTTGTATAGGAATCCATATATGGAATCGCTTTCAAATCTTCACCCATTATAGGGGAAGGACCGAAAAGACGTAACATATCGAAATGCAAAAACGCTCTCAAGGCCAAGGCCTCTCCTTTATAGATCTTATAGATATTTTCCGATTCAAACACGTAACGATTTTGGTCTATATAAAATAACAAAGTATTCAAGTTCACAATCGCTTTGTACTGGGTACTCCATATATTATTGATAGCAATTTCATCAACAGGTTCTTTGTATTGGAAATTAACCGTTTCTATATACTCATGACTCTTCAAACTGATCCTGTCATAATATTGAGCCAATACATCTACATAACCGAAAGTCATTTGACGTCCATACAAATTTTCTGTTGCCATCAAAGCATATACACCGGTTAGCACATCCCGGAACCCGCTTTCAGTCGAATAAAGGTCATCTGCTTTTACATCCGATTTCGGAGAAACATCAAACCAATCACTACAGGAAACAAATCCAAAAGTTATAACCAGTAATCCTATAAGTAATATTTTTCTTTTCATACATATTGATTTAGAAAGTTAATTGAGCAGACAGGGAGAATGTTCTAGCATAGGGATAAGTAATACCCCGTTCCATTTTCACCGTAGAAACCCTAAATATATCATTACCGATTAGTGATAATTTCAGTCTTTCAACGTGTAAAAATTTCAATACTTCCGGATTAAATTCGTATGAAAGGTTTAACGAAGATAACGTAATATAATTCTGTTCTTCGATAAAACGAGATGTCGGATAGGTCGTTGTAGTATTATCTATCGCTTTAAATTTGGCAACATCTCCAACTTTCTGCCAACGATCATAAAGGACTCTCCGGTCTGCATTTTTCAAAGGATCAACATTTTCAACTTTATCCACCAATGTTTGATTGTATATATCTCCTCCATAACTATATTTGAAATAAGCACTTAACTGGAATCCTTTATAATTCAACATGGTTCCAAAATTACCTTCAAATTTCGGATCTTCACAACCCATTGGTTTATAATTGGAAGCGCTCCAAGAATCTACACGTCGGCCATTTAAATCTAGAAACACTTCATCACCGGTAACAGGATCAATTCCCAAAGATTCATTTGCCCAAATGGTATTAATGGATTCTCCTTCTTGATAACGTACTACCGGTCGACTAGCCTCTTTATTATCTTCATCTGTAATTTCATCATCTTGGGTCTTATTCCAAGCCGCAAGTGCATCATTTAATTTCATCAATCGATTTTTATTTTTTACGACATTCAAGAATACATCCCAACGCAAACCATTAGCCGGACGCTGAATAAGAGTTGCCCGTACGTTCAGTTCGATTCCCTTGTTTTCTACTTCTCCAAGGTTATCCTTATAAGATGTAAAACCAAGAGAAGGAGCAACTAAAACGTCCGTAAGTACGGATTTGGATATATCCTTATAGAAATTTAAATAACCACTAATTCTACTATTTCGCAATGTAAAATCCAATCCAATACTTCTTTTTTCCGTTTTTTGCCATTTAAGGTTTGTATTACCAAACGCTTTTAACAAAGCACCGATATAACCATCATAAGTTTGGCTATTATTTTCATCTTCCGAATCCTCCCGAGAACTCAGTAATTCATCTTTGTAAGAAAACATCATCATGGCTTGATATGGATAGAAATTTTGTCCACCAGTAGTTCCCCATGACCCGCGTAATTTTAACTGATCAAACCAACCCAGATTTTTCATCCAACTTTCATTGTGTAGATTCCATGCAAGACCAATAGAACCGAAAGTTCCCCAGCGTTTATCTGAACCGAACAAAGACGAACCATCGCTTCGAATAGAGGCATCCACTAGATAGCGATTATCATATCCGTAATTAAAATTGGCAACAAACCCCATTAAACGACTCACTTCGTAATTGCCATCCGGTTGGTCCCCTTTACCATACTCAATTCCCATACCAATGTGGTCCATATTACTATTAGGGAAATTGTAAGCAACCGTTTCAAACATATCTGACCGGGTTTCCTTAACATTCCAAACCCCGACTCCATTCAACTGATGTTTCCCGAAAGAACGGGTATAAGACAAAGTTACATTGGCATCATAAGTAAAATATTCCTCTATGGTTTTAGTATAACTACCGTTCAAAGAACTATTCTGAAATGATGTATGCTCTCCCGGCAAAAACTTATCTGACGTAACCGTTTTACGATTTAAAGAAATATTACCTTTCAACTTCAAACCACTCAAAACATTCCATTCCAAAGAGAAATTATTAAGAAAATCATCATAAGCTTGTTCATCTTTAGTCCCTAAACTAGCATTATACAAGGGATTCCAAACTTCTTCTCCATTTTCATAGGTATACAACACTTTCTGAGGATTTCCGTTATCCGCATACGGATAGTAATACGGATTCATATAAGTATATTCTGAAAAATCACCATAAGGAGAATTGCTCGTTGTTACCCGATTAAAGGAGAGGTCATTCATAAATTTTAAGGTCTTATATCGATATTGAAGTTGTACATCGATACCCAAATTGTCGCGTCCGGAACCTTTCATCACCCCATCTTTGTTTTGATAAGTCAGAGTCAAACCGTAACGTAATTTGTCATCTCCACCCTCCACCAATAAAGAATGCTTATGACTGAAACCTACATTTTTTACAGGTTTGGCAATCCAATCGGTGTCGATACCTGATTGAATCAAAGCTAAAATCTCATTGTATCTGTCCATCAGTTCGTCCCCTAATTGCACATTAGAATGAGAATACAAACCAGCAAGTCGCTCATATTCCAATTTTTCCTCTGCATTCATCAAATTATAATCGCTCAAATCCGCTATTTCAAAATCTCCTGAAAAATTATAAGATACCCTAAGTTTTCCCATTTGAGGAGCTTTAGTTTCAATTACGACTACACCGTTAGCAGCTCGCGAACCGTAAATAGCCGTAGCAGCTGCATCCTTTAGGATTGTAATACTAGCAATCCGGTTGGGATCCATATCGAAAACTTTTTCCGAAGAAACCTCGAATCCATCCATAATAAAGGTTGGCATATTAGGAGAATTTTCATAATCACTTTGCAGATTTCCGCCACCATGAATTGTAAATTCCGGAACATAATTCGGATTACTTCCCATATCTAAATTTTCAACAAGCTTAAAAGAGGGATCAAGCGTAGAAAGCGTTGTCAAAACATTACCCGTAGATATTTGTTTCAATTCTTCTCCGGAAAAGGTTGTTGCCGCCCCGGTATAACTGTCTTTTCTACGTTCGAAGTAACCGGTAACAACAACTTCACCCACTTCTGTTACCTCCTCTTTTAACACAATCGATAATGGTTGTAAATTCTCACTATTCACTTTTATCTCTTGCTGTTTGTATCCTATAAACGAGAAAACAAGTACAAGACTATCCTGCTTCGGTAATTCAAAATTAAATTTACCATCAACATCGGTAACCGTACCGAGCTGAGACCCCTTCAATAAAATCGTTACACCTGGTAAAAATTCCCCATTCTCATCTTTTACCGTACCGGTTACATTAATCTTCGTCACCTCTTTTTTTTGCGGTTCATCTGGACGAACAATGATTAATGTTCCGTCAAATTCAAATAGCATTCCCGTATTCATCAACACTTTACGCAAAACATTCTCCACCGTTTCGTCAATTGCTCGTACGGAAACCTCTCCTAATTTCGCCGTCTGTTCTGTATTAAATACAAATGACAAATTAGTTTGTTTTTGAATTTCATCAAATAATACTTTAATCGGAACTTGCTTTAAATCAAGATTTACCCGTTTCTGTTGAGCTAACGTTGATGCAGACAAACCCAACGTAAAGCATAACAACAATGAAATACATAGTTTCATCACTAACAAAATTTTTCGTTTTCTATGTCCTCCTAGGGACAGACATAATCGTTTTTTTTCCATATATTCGCAATATTAAATTATTACTAGCGACAGTACGTTTTCCTAGGACTTCTATCGCTTAACACAACAAGGAGGGTGTGTTAACACTCTCCGCTTTTTATTCTGTAACTACAATTGTTCTATCCTTTATTGTAAAATGTACACCAACCATCTTACTAATCGCATTTAAAATAATTTCTACATCTTCATATTTCTCCATATGCCCGGTAAAATGATATCCTTTCACTTTTTCACTTCCATAAAACACATCCACGTCATACCAACGAGACAAACGATTCAAAATATCTTCCAATCCCTCATTCTCAAACACGAAAAAACCTTCTTTCCAAGCCGTATAAGTCCCAGCATTTACATTTCGGATTCCTTTAAATTCCCCATTCACATCAAACTCGGCCAATTGTAAAGGCTCCATCATATATTCCTGTCCCGAACTCTTTCCCCGAATCCCCACTTTACCTGATACTAACGTGGTCTGAGTTCCACCGATACCATAAGTATTCACATTAAATTCCGTCCCGTAAACTTTTACCCGAACGGCATCTGTTACCACATAAAATGGTCTATTCGTGTCTCTTGCCACTTCAAAATAAGCCTCCCCCGACAAATGCACTTGCCGCTTTTTACTATCAAATTGTACCGGATATTTCAACTCTGAAGCGGCATTCAAATACACTTTCGTTCCATCTGACAACACTACCGTATACTCACCTCCTCGTGGAGTCTTCAAGGTATTATATTGTAACGTAGAAACAGCCTTTTTCGAATCTTGGTAAACAATTCCAGCTTGTCCGTTTTTCACCACAAAATCCTCCTGCACGCAAATATCTCTTTCCTGAGAAGGTAATAAAGCGATTGTCTGCCCTTGGGCTGTTATCAACATGGCTTTATGTTCTCCCGGTATAATTCCCGGATTACCGACAGCCATTTGAGACGGAATTTCATCTTTTTCCAGTTGTAACCAATAAATCACGGACAATAAAGGTATCATGACAATCGCTGCATATTTCAAAAGTAGCCCAATAGAATACTTCCGATGTTTAGAGCGAATATATTCCATATAATTACCCAACTCATGTTCCACTCTCTCTTCGGAAGGAATTGGCCCACTCGTCAAATTCCAAGCTTTCTTCAATTGATCAAAATAAACCTCGTTCGACGGATCCGTTTCCATCCATCGAGCCAAAGTCTGAATTTCGTCCGGTGTTGCTATCCCGTCCAAAACTTTTAAAATCAATTCATCTTTATCAGATTCTTGTATCATATCTTTATCCGTTATATCCTTATAACGACTAAAGACAAATTTACCCCTAGAGATTTTTCAAAAATTTTGAATAAAAATAAAGCACAACAACCATCCCAACTCTTTCCGCAAACGAACAAAAGCTGTAGTCATTTGTGCTTCAACAGTTTTCATGGATATATTTAATTGTTCGGCAATCTGTTTATTGGAAAGTCCATCCACTTTGCTCAACACGAATATCTCCCGGCATCGTTCCGGCAACTTATTTATAGCATCCTGTATCGCTCCCTTCAAATCCTCATCCAGCAAAGCTTGCTCCGCCTCGGGAGTCTCCACGACTTTCGAAAAATAAAAATCTAATAATTCCTGATTGATATAATTACTCTCCACCTTCTGATGCTTGATTGCATCCATACAAGCATTATAAACAGACTTATAAAGATAAGGTCGAACCTGAAGTTCTTTACGCAATTCTCTGCGCCGCTCGTACAACCGACAAAAACACTCCTGCACCACGTCATTCGCTGCCTCCACATCTTTCAAAATACGTCCGGCATAATTTAATAACGGACTATAATACATACGAAACACATAAGCAAAAGCCTCTTCCTTACCTCTCCTAAGTCCCGCAGTCAAGTGTTTCCCGTTATCGTCCATAGTTATACATTCTTATCATATATCAATCCTGTTCCATCTGCACAAATATACAACAATATCCACAAAAAAAGAGCCCCTTGAAAATAGACATAATCTATTTTCAACGAGCCTTTTTCTATTTTACTTTTAATACATTTAGATTCCTTCCAACTCCCGCAATATTTTTAGTGTCTTTGGATCAGACGGACGTGACATACTAGCATCTATGAAATTCCCTTCCCGGTCTATTAACAAAAAACGAGGAATCCCGTTGTTCCCAAGTTCCTCCATATATTTGTTATCACCCCGCATATGTAATTGAATTCCTCCCATTTGCCTTTCTTTCACAAATTTCTCCCACTCATCCTGACTTTTATCACAAGATATACTCACAAAATAGATGTTTCGTCCTTGAAATTCTTCCTCTAATTTTTTTAATGACGGGATTTCCGCATTACACGGTCCACACCAAGTTGCCCACAAATCAACATACACGTATTTTCCTTTAAAATCCGACAAACTTATCTCTTTACCATTGATATCCGGAAATGTAAACGGAACAGCTGGCTGCCCTTTTTCCAACTTTCTATTTGCACGACACAAGTTGTCGTAAGCCTCCACTAAAATCGGCTGATGTACCCAATTCCTAAAAATCGAATCCATCTCACCTGTAGTACCTACACTCAAAGCTTTCATGTAAGCCATCACATTCTTATTCACAATATATTCAATCAACCGTTCGTCTTTAAACGTTGATATCGTCTGACGTAACAATTCTAAAGATATATCATAAAATGATCCTTTCAACTCTTTCATTCTAATCAATGCATGCATCACTCGATCCATCGACTCCCGGTATTCCGGAATCTCCCACGAAGTCGTATCTTCAATTACGGCCTTTTGTAACTCGGCATAAGTATCCTCCAACAAATCCGATTCTCTGTCTTCCACTTCTCCATAAACAACCGCCGAAGCTAAATGATTATTTTTTATATAACGTAATCGCTTTCTCTCCTGCTTCACAAATCCAGAATCTAAGGAGGCTACCCGTAAAGCCTCTTCCCGTTTATTCATCACCCTATCTAGTTTCTCCCGAAACTCTCGGTTCGTTATACGATAATAATCAATGAAATAAATTTGCTCGACATCATATTTATTCAAATAATTATTCACATTAGCACCCACCCCTTCAAAAAACCATCGATTCCCCTCAAACCTAGCAGTCCAAGGTTTTCCCGCTTCCAACCAAATAACATAAGGCATTTCTCCCACCCATAAACAAGCGTACTTTCCACCAGATAAAGCAAGTGAAACCGAGGCTACCCGCAAAGAATCCCAAGGTACAAATGTTAACGTTGTCCGTTGGTCCTGAAATTCGAGATCAACTTTTCTCGTCTCATTTGCCGGAAATAAAAATTTAAAAGTCGTATCCTCGCTCTTGTCACGAACTCCGGACATTAAGATACAAGCAAGAACGATCATTATCTTCTTGATTACAAGCATACAACAAATTTTTATTTCTTATTGTCTTTCTCTAATTCTTTCAATATCTTTTCAAACTCAGGGCTTGAAGGTTGGGGCAATTTCAAATCCATCACTCTCCCTTTTCGGTCCAATAATATAAGACGAGGAATTGCTTTTACTCGAAAAGCGATCATAGAAGATTCGTCACCTGCAATCCACCACTGGTATCCATCCATTTTTCCCCACCACAATTCATTTCGCCAACGTTGCTCCTCCGTATCACAGGAAAGACTAACGAAAACAACATTTTTGTATTCTTTTGATAATCTTCTCAAAGTAGGATATTCCTTTTTACAAGGGTAACACCACGATGCCCACACATCTATCACGACATATTTTCCTTTAAATTGTTTCAAAGATATTTCTTGCTTTGCCGTGTCCCGAAATATGAATCCGGGAACCCGATCACCCACTTTCAATTCGACCGTATCATGCACTAGCACAGGTTCCACCCTGATCTGGCTCCACCCTATTAACGGGCATACCATGAAAAAAATAAACAACCATTTCATCATCACTTATAAATTTGATTACTTCGTCAAGATATTTGTTTTAATCTCATACAAAGAAGATTTCAATTCTGGTAATTGCACCTTCTTGATCAATTGATCTGTCAAGACAGCCAGTTCTTTTTTCTGCTCAACACTCCATTTATCTTTAAAATACATGATCGGCATGAAATAAAAAGTTGCAATTTTTTCATCCGCAACAAACGGGAAAACCCGTTTGTAAGCTTCCAACGACACCCCTGTATTCCCCGTCATTATCCCATTAATCAAATCAATATACCCATACAAGTAGTCCTGACCTGTCAGCTTAAACGTATCTAATGTCACCTTTAATTTACCAACCTCCTGTAAAGTAATATTTTTGTTGGCTCCCCGGAGAATACTTTCCAATTGGAGAGCGAACAAGATTCCTAATTTTTTATCTACCCTCTCTACCCCGATACCTTGACGAAATTGTTCTACATGTTTTAGCAAATAAGCTAAATTCCCCGATCCGACAGGAGACAAACGATAATCTTCATAAATAAACCAATAGGGTGCCGTACACTTCTGCTTATCTTCCAAAGAGGTGATTACATCCAATGCGATACTTTTTGCTTTTGTCGTGTTTTCGGAAGCCAGTAAAGCTTTGATGTATCTCAACAGGAAATCCATCTTACGATTCCCTGCCATGTACTCCCCTTCCAACTGAATAACAGAATTTTCCATAAAAACCGAATCCACTCTCTTAATAAATTTATCCTCATCAAGAATCGCCCCCACAATCCGAGATAACAGTGTTCCGTCAGTCTTCAACACCAAAAAAGTTGGGTAGGACATAATTTGATATTTCTGCTGAATATCAATTCCTTCCTCCTTTTCCATATCAAATTTCACACAAACAAACTTATTATTCATGTAATTCCCAACAGTTTTCGAGGGGAATACATTTTCTGTCATCAGTTTACATGATCCACACCACGAAGTATAACAATCTACAAAAACATACTTATTCTCTGTCTTTGCCTTTTCTAATGCATCTTTAAGAGTTAATTCTTGAAAAGTTGTCTGTGCAAATGTCGGTATAAACAAGCATAGACAACAAAATAGTGATATTAACCTTTTCATTTCTTACCCTTTCCTAAAGGAAACACTATTGAATAAATAGCTACAAATTACTTTGTAATTCTCCGCAGAACAAACCACGTAATCCACCTGCTCCTTACCATTCACTTTATAACGAATGGCATATACCCGATCTCCAATTTTTACTTTATTCTCGATTTCCGCTTTACGAAGTCCCAAATGATATAGATGATCATCTCGTATCCCTTCTTTATTTTCCGTAGCATCCTCCACCATTTGCGCAAAAGAGGTCAATCGTACAAAAATTTTCTCGCTCCATTTTCCATCTTTCACGGAAGCTTGAATATTCATTGCAAAAAAAGGAGTCTCCAACCGAGAATGTTCTTTAGCATACTTGGTTATTTGTTTTTTATTTTTGAACGTATAAGCATAATCACAAGAAATAATTTCAAAATCGGCATGATTAATTATTCGTTCCCAATTTGCTTTCAAATTTTTGAAATTATCCTTAAAAGACTTCACCTCACCCCCCTCTTCAAAAATAGACGTCCTTGCCATACTATTTTGCCCCCAAACTATCGGTTGACCGATCAAGAACAATAAAAATAAAGATAATATAAATCTCATGGTAATTTCATTTATAATAATACAAAATCGAAGCACGCACCATTTTACATTATAGCTTTGGAAGAGTGATATTTGCAAAACCCATCAAAGAGGATTGAATGGGAATTGATGTCACGTTTCCTGCAATCTTTTTTGTCAATGCACTTAACGCTTTCTTTTGTTTCACGCTCCATTTCCCCTTCAACGTTGTTATCGGGGTGAAATACAAGTAAGCAATTTTTCCGGCATCCATCTTGGGAAATACCTTTTTGTATAATTTTATGACATCATCCGTATTTTCTGTTTTCACCGCTTTAATCAAAGCTATATAATCATTCAAATAATCATGTCCTTCCAAATGATAAGACTCTAACATTTTTCCTGCAACCTCAACATCTTCCAAAGTTACCGTTCTATTGCGTCCTCGCAAAATATTTTCCAGTTGGATAGCAAACAAATTTCCCACGACAGAATCTACTTTCTCCACACCAACTCCCTGCCGGAATTGATCCACATGTTGTAATAAATACATCATATTATTTGAACCAATGGGAGATAAATCCAGATTTTCATAAATAAACCAATATGGCTCCGTGCATTTCTCATCATCACTCAACGATGCCAATACATCTTCTGAAATTTTATGCGCTTTCTCTACATCACAAGCTTTCACCAATGCCTTGATATAGGTCATCAAGAAATCCCTATCCCGATTTCCTTTTTCGTATTCAACTGCCAGTTTCCCCGCAGAATTATCATCAAATGCCTCTTTTACCCTTGCCACAAACTCTTCTCCCGTGGCAGAAGCTCCTACAACTGCATGTAATAAACTTCCATCTACATTCAAAACCAAAAATGTCGGATAGGAGGACACCTTATATTTTTGCTGAATATCCCGTCCCTCTCCTTTTTCCATATCAAACTTCACACACACAAACGTTTCGTTCATGTATTCCCCCACTTCTTTCAAAGGTAACACATTTGCCGTCATCATCTTACACGGTCCACACCATGAAGTATAACAATCCACAAAAACATACTTATTCTCCATTTTCGCTTTTCCCAACGCTTTCGCTAATGTCAACTCTTGAAAATTTGTCTGGGCAAACACGGAGATGGCTATAAGCATACAAGTAAATAACAATACAAACTTTTTCATACGAACAATTTGAATCTTTCAAATAAAAAATTCCTCATGACTAAGTATTTTTCACCATGAGGAATTAATCAGTTAAACTCACAAGCTACTTTGATTAAATCGCACACAAGCATGAGTACGTGCCGCTTTATCGACAACTGTAATGTTGAAGTTCGTCCCCATAACTCTAAGATCCCCCGAATCAATAAGTTTCAACCCTACGATAAACGATTTTGCCGTCCCAGCAATAGATGGATCATAAGTAACAATAACCGGTATTTTTACTTGCACAGAATCAGCCGGAAGGACAAGATTTTTCACCATTTCCGGGTCATCAAAAGGAACATAATTTACCCCTTCCACTGCCTCCGTAAAGCCACTTACCTCACAAGACCAAGGAACTATTTTGATTTGGCGATCCACACTTTTGGCAAGCCCGGCCGCCCGTACTTCAAAATAAAAGGTATCACGTTGTTGTGCCGACTTGACTGTAAGAGAACTCTTATTATAAAAATAGTAAATACTATCACCAGGAACCATACTTGTAGCCAAAGTTGTTCCGTTATCATAGGGAAAATATATATAATTATCCTCCAAAGAAAATACATCAACTTCCTCTCTTGTACAAGCTGCCAACATCAATCCGACTACTAATACAATAAATAGTTTTTTCATAATCATCTGTTTTTTTTATTCATTATCTACGTTCACTTGGAGGTAAAGGCAACACGTATTGTTCCTCTCCACAATCTGCGGTTTCAGCATCCTGCCACAACATCCGTTTCACGGCAAACCGTTTATACGTATAAAAATTCTGCCCTTCAGCTATCAACTCCCGAATCCATTCCATCAGTACCCGGTCTGTCCGGTCATTCTCCGTCAATGCTACATAATCCACCCCACGAGCCGCACACAATGTTTCATAAGCAACATTTGCTTCTTCCAAAGTACCTACTTCCATCAGGATAAGATACATTTCAGCCAAACGTACAAGAGGCATATTCCGTGCGGCAGAAGAGTTAGAAGGATACATATCATCATATTTACGAGTAATACGAACATATTGTCCCGTATAACTACGTAAATAAGACCATTGTTGTTTAAGTCGCAAATCATTCACATTTCCATCAAACAAGTCACTCACAAACGTACTATAATTACGATTATTGTACGAGTTCAAATTTTGACTATTGGCAAATCCTGTCTGCTGATAATCAAAGTTATCTTGATTTATGCTACATAAATGTTCCGGATAGAAAGTCCGGTCCACATAATTATCTGCCGTAGCCAAAGTAAACACGGCAGTACCATCTTCCCCTTTCGCCTCAATAACCATCTTCGCATATCGCATAGCTCCCTCCGTATCATTCATCCACAAACGAGCCCGAGCCTGCAAACCTAAAACCCCGTAATAATTAAAATGAGCTTCCCGGTCAGACCAATCAGAACTTTCAACATGAGTCACTATCGGATCCGATTTTTTCAACAATTCTTCTGCTTCATTCAAATCACGCAACAACAATTCCATATATTTATCAAAAGTATAATATTGGTAATTTTGAATAGAATTCTGAATTACGTATGGCAAATATTCTGTAGACGGATTTATATTCTTAGGCATCGGACCCCATATCCGAATTAAATCCAAATGCAAGCAGGCACGAAATGCCAAAGCCTCTCCTTTTACAATATTATAATACTCCTCCCGATACTTATCTTTATTCTTATCACAAGCTTCAATTATTGGATTTAAAGTGTTGATAATCTTATAAATTTGCATAAACATCACATCCAAAGTATTGGCGACACCGCTATTATCAATATCATACTCGTGATTTGCCCACGAACTATTATCTTTGGTCCATGTATCAGCCATCTCCTCAACACAACCACCCCCTCCCAAATAACCTGTCGGTTTATATACATTCGAAGCAGCCAATACATAAGCCCCATCCAACACTTGTAAAATACCTTCATCCGTTTCCAGCAAATTATCCGCAATCAACGTGGTTTCCGGTACAACAGTAAGCCAATCATCACAAGCACTACACCCTAGCGCTAGCGATGTACACAATATATAAATACTCTTTTTTATCATAATTCCAAAAATTAGAATGAAACACTAACTGAAAAGTTCGGATTTCGAGAAAATGGATAACTTGTTCCTCTCTCCCGTTTTATCGAAGAAATATAAAATATATCTGATAAATTTGCGTTCAACGACAATCCCTTCAAACGCAACTTCTTACAGATATCATCAGAAAAATTATATGTAAGATTAATGTTTGTACATTGAAAAACATTATCTTCCTGCACAAAGGCATCACAAACATTTGTATTAGAAGATGTATTATTAATATCTAATTTTTTATAAGGAACAACATCCCCCGGTTCCTGCCATGATTGTGTTAACACCCGACGATCCAGATTATTAATAAAGTGAGTATTCTCCGTTTTATTAGCCAATGTCGCATTAAACTGTTTTGCCCCCCAACGCACACCAAAACCGACTGTCAATATAAAACCTTTATAGGCAATGTTCGTTGATATATTACCTTGCACTTTAGGCTGGCTATCACCGAGATAAACCATATCTTCTGCATTTTGAGCAAAAGTAACATTACCATTTTTATCTAAAAACAGACGGTTCCCGGTTTGCGGATCAACTCCAACAGTTCTCAAACCATAAATAGCATTCATAGAATGCCCTTCCCGATACTTCAACACAGCTTCTTGAGAACTCATATTAGTCACATTATGTGATAACGTGTATTTGAAACCATCGGAAAGTTTGTCTACAATATTTTTATTACCGTTAAATGACCCCATGATATTCCATGTAAACCCTCGATCCATATTTTTGAATAAGTCAACCGTAACTTTAACATCCCAACCTTTATTCAAAATTGAACCGACATTTGCTTTATATGTATTAAAACCATGAGAAATAGGCAAAAAAACATCTGCTACAGTATTATCCGTCATCTTCCGATAATAACTGAACTCTAATCCCAAACATTCATGCAAAGTTTTCAATTCTATACCAAAGTTCCATTGGTACGTGTTTTGCCATTTTAACTCCGTGTTTCCAAAAGATGTCAAATAAGCACCGAAATGAGACAAATAATTCGCCTGCGTATTCAGTGAATAGACTGTCATCGCATTCTCCGGAGAAAATCCCATGTTTCCTGACACACCATAAGAAGCTTTCAGTTTCAACCATTGGATATACGGAACATGCTCGATAAAAAAGTCTTCGTTACTGACATTCCATCCCAATCCAAAAGAGAAAAATTTGCCCCAACGACTATCTTCTCCGAAAGAAGATGCCCCATTCGCATTGAAATTAATATCTACGAAATAACGCATATCATAATAATAATTACCCGCAAATATCAAAGCAAGTCTTCTTGTCGTAGTCACAGATCCGTTTGGATAAGTCTCATCACCATATCCCAAGGCCATAGAAGGGAAATCAATATTATCTGCGGCAAAACCTGTTGCCGCCCACATGATTTGCTCTTGTTTTTTCTCTTCCATTTCCGCTGCACCGCTTAATGTCAGCATATGTTTTTCCTGCAGCGTTTTAGCATAATTTACATTCAAACGGACATTCCATTGATTTGACTCGATCTCATTGCGTTGGAAACGTCCTTTTTGATCTGTCTCCTTCCCGGCAAACTGAGCATGGGAAGGTGGAGCAAAAGCATCTGCCTGATTAAACATTCGGGATAATCCCAACAACCCTGATATATAAAAACTCTCGTTTATATTATAACGCACCTGGGTGGCACTACGCATATTTGTATATCTCGTTTTATTCCAAACCCCGACCAGTGCATTATAAGCAGGGTTATCACTATAACTTGTTTCACTTCTCAAAGGATGTGTATATGTCAGAATCGGCTCTCCCTCTTCGTCTTGCGGTTCCCAATACCGATTCATTGCAGCAAAACTAGAGAAATCTCCATAAGGACTATTAGCATTATTATTTGTCCCCACGGAAAGATTTTCACTCACAATCAATTTTTCACCTTGATAAGTTATACCTAAAGACCCATTAAAATTTGCACGATCAGAGCCTTTCATTACACCTACTGTCTCGTCATAAGATAAACTTGCGTTAAATCGCCAAATTTCACTTCCTCCCATTACATTCAAACTATGGGTTTGTCCTACACCTGTTCTTGTCGGATAGCCTAACCAATCATAATTAAAACCATTATCTACTTTTTCCCGTAATTCTTGGTATGTATTGTCCTGAAAAAAGTTTACAGTAAACTTAGTAAACCAATGTCAGAATTAAATTTTCCCCCTGTTCGTCGTCGTTATTACGCCGTGAAGACGAAATTATCAGCGGTACGAGATCGAATAATCAATGAAATGGGTTACGCGGAAGTTCTAGCCAAGTACGAGGTCAAACCCTCGACTTTTCACGTTTGGCTACACAAGTATAAATCTCGCGTTTTATCGGAAGAACAACACAAACGTTTATCTTCGCGTAATTACAAAATGTTATACCCGATGACCGATCAAGAACGCGCCGAGCTGGAGTCTTTACGTCAGGAAGTAGAGAAACAGAAAATACTAGTGGAAGCTTACGAGTTAATGCTAGAGTTAGCCAGGGAACGCCTGCATGTTGATGTAAAAAAAAACTACGAGGAGATGCTATTAGCGGGATTGTCGAGAGACAAAAAGAGCGGGGAGGTAAAGCCGTGACGGAACACCTTTGCAATTCCCTTGGCTACAGCAAGCAGGCTTATTACAAGAGCCTCCGTGCCGATCGTGGAGGCGAGGAACGCGAGCGTTACGTTCTTTCCATCGTCCAGGATATTCGCCGTGACATGCCTAACCTCGGGGTTAATAAATTGTGGAACATGCTGGGGTCTAACGGGCTTCCCGTCGGTCGGGATTGGCTTTATCGTTTACTTCACCTTCACGATTTAATGATAAAACAGAAGAAGTACCGGGTCATCACGACGGATTCCCGGGCGTGGCATCGCCAGTACCCGAACCTGGTGAAAGGGCTTCGAGTTACCCGCCCCAACCAGGTATGGGTCAGTGATATCACGTACCTGTCAACGAGTGCCGGTTTCGTGTATCTCTCGCTGGTAACCGACGCTTATTCCCGGCGGATCACGGGGTGGGAAGTTCACCCCACCCTGGACTCGTCCGGTCCCGTGAAGGCGTTGTGCCGGGCGTTGGCAACGCTACCTCCCAACTTTAGCGATAAGCTTGTTCATCACTCGGATCGGGGTGGGCAATACTGCTCCTCGCTGTACACCGGGATATTGAAAGAACACGGTATTCAAGTCAGCGTGACACAAGATGGCTCCCCTTACGATAACGGTATCGCCGAGAGAGTGAACGGGATTTTGAAACGGGAATGGTTAAACGATATGGTCTTGAGAGATATTGACCAGGCGAGAATGCAAGTGGAGAGAATCATCGGGATATACAACACCAGAAGACCACACATGGCTATCGGGTTGAAAGTTCCGGACCAGGCACACCGCGATAAAAAAGAGTTATTCGCCAGGGTCATGTATTGACGCCAAGTGTTATTGGCATCCCGGGAATTCCCGGGATGCCAATAAAAAAGTAAAACTATTACAGGAATTACAGTTTTTTGAAGTAAACTTGTAACAGAAAATAGAATTGAAAATGCTTTATACAATTTATTGAATGTCAAATCTAGTAAACCAATTTTAGGAAACTACATAGAAGAGACGAGGAAAGGGATGCCCACCCTTAATTCACCCCACAAGAAAAAAAAGAGAGAACAGATTCCCCAATTTTTCTTTCAAAATTCTCCGGGCCACCTGTTTTTGCTTTTTCACGGTCTCCACGGCAATTCCCAACTCATCAGCAATCTCCTTGGCAGAATAACCTTGTATCGCCCGGGAAAACACGTTCCTGCTTCCATGAGGTAAATCCTCTAAAGTCCGCATGACAATACGAAAAGTTTCATTTTTAATATATTCATTCATCTCGGACTCCTCCAGCTCCTCAGCAAAAGACCTTGTGGCATCTTGACGAATTTTCTCCGCACGCAAATAATTAAAACTTCTGAAACGGACCATCTGGTACAAATAAGCGGACAAGTTATCAATCCCTCCCAACTTTTCCCGAGTTTCCCATATTTTCACGAATACATCCTGCACAATATCTTCAGCCGCTTCTTGATTGTCGAGATATTTCATTGCAAAAGAGACCAATACGGAATAGTAATCTACAAAAAGCCCTTGAAAAGCCCTTTCGTCACCATCCATCAGACTATTTACATTTATAGAGGCTCCTTCTATCATAAAACGAACGTTTATTGACTTTTGTTCAACAGATTCACATCACACCCATTCCGTACTATAAATCAACATTTTACAAATTCATCATAGACATCTGAAACAAGGATTCTCGCCCATTTTGCCCCTTCATAAAACGTTCATTTATTGTGCAAATATAAAGAATTTATTTTACAATAATAAATCACAAATTCCCAAATCGTAATATATATACAATCAACTAATAACAAACATATTAATCATCAATCATTTCTAATTCTTTTCGTCCATTCTTTTCCATTCCGGTATATATCCCCCACAATTTTATTTTCACGGTTATGCTATTTTGTCAGCTAAAACTGCTAAATTTGCAGATGAGTATTGAGGATTGGATTCTTTTTCACGTTCCATGCCAGACATCAAGGATAAAGAATTCATAAATTGTAAATCACATGGAGGACATCAGAACGATTAAACAACGTTTCGAAATTATCGGGAACGACATCAAGCTAAACCGGGCAATAGAAAAAGCTGTACAAGTGGCACCCACGGATTTTACCGTGCTTATCACAGGGGAGAGTGGCGTGGGGAAAGAGATTTTCCCCCGGATTATCCACAGTTTCAGCGCCCGTAAACATGCACAGTACATCGCGGTTAACTGCGGGGGAATTCCGGAAGGAACCATTGACTCCGAATTATTCGGCCACGAGAAAGGCTCATTCACGGGAGCGCTATCCGACCGGAAAGGTTACTTCGAGGTCAGTGACGGGGGAACAATTTTCCTAGATGAAGTGGGAGAATTACCTTTATCCACGCAGGCGAAATTGTTACGCGTACTTGAGGCCGGAGAGTTTATCCGGGTCGGATCGTCGAAAGTACAAAAAACGAACGTGCGAGTAATTGCCGCCACGAACGTGGACCTACCAGCGGCTGTCAAGAACGGGAAGTTCAGAGAAGACCTTTACTACCGGATCAACACGATCCCGATTTCGATTCCTGCACTACGGGACCGGAAAGAAGATATATCCCTCCTGTTCCGAAAATTCGCAGCTGACTTCGCTGAAAAATACCGTATGCCTCCCATCCGACTGACCGAGGACGCCGTGCAAATACTCGAAAACTACCGGTGGCCGGGAAACGTGCGGGAATTGAAAAACATCACGGAACAAATTTCCATTCTCGAACAGGAAAGGACGGTTGATGCCTTGAGATTAAAAGAGTATCTCCCGGCACAAAATAATACGCTCCCGGCATTAACATCTAACCCGGAAAGCGATCATAGTTTTGCCACGGAACGGGAAATCCTGTACAAAATACTTTTTGACATGAAAAAGGACATGAACGATTTGAAACACCTCGTGTACGACATCATGCAAAAAGAACACACGATAAAGCCCGAACCGGAACCTTCCACCTCCATCGTTCTCCGGAACTTGTATGAAACTCCGCAATCGGAATTCCTTGGACAAGCCCCGCAAAAGACGATCTCCGTGGAGAAGAACAATCATATCGAGGATACAGAAGCTGTCGTGGAAGAATCCCTCTCACTGGAAGAGAAAGAAAAAGAAATGATCGTGAAAGCCTTGGAAAAAAACCACGGCAAACGAAAACTGGCCGCGCAGGATCTTGGAATATCAGAAAGAACTCTATACCGGAAATTAAAAGAGTATGATATTGAAATTTGAAAACACGAAGAGACGAATTTCTGCAAATTAAAATTATCTTTGTCTGGTACAAATAGCATCGCGTGCATATCAAGATAAAATACACATGATCAAGAAAATTATACCTATATTATTGTTGGCTTTTGCCTTTAACGGGTGTAAACTACAAAGTATTAGTTACTCGTTTTCAGGCGTGTCGTTACAAAATGGAGAAAAAACATTTTCGGTAGATTACTTCTCGAATAAAACCGCTTTTGCCCCGAACTTGGGGGCGGATTTCACGGAAGCACTGAAAAGCTATTTACGTTCGCGAACAAACCTGACCGAATTGACAGACAATGACGGGGATATTCGTTTCGAGGGACAGATCACCGGATTCACACAAACCCCGGTTGACATCACCGCCGATGAAATCGCCGCCAAGAACCGGTTGACAATCACGATCCGGGTGAAATACACGAACACGAAAGACGAATCGGGGAAATCGGATTTCGACACGTCATTCTCGCATTATGAAGATTACGGGATTGACGAGAATTACGAGTCCATCGAACCCGACTTGATCAAGAAAATCACAGAGAAGATTATCGAAGATATTTATAACAAGGCCTTAACAAACTGGTAAACGTTGAAACCGGAAGAATTAATTGATATTATACGTTCAGGACGAAAAGAGGGAGAGGACATCCGGAACATGGAATTTCTCATAGAACAATTCCCTTATTTCGCCACGGCACGAACCGTGTACTTGAAAATGTTACACGATTCGGGTCACTCGGCCTATCCCGAGAAATTAAAGCATAATACGATTTACATTCCTAATCACAAACAGTTTTATCGTTTCCTGAACAATTTATTATCGGATTGGAACGAGATCGGGAATCCGGTGTTCAAGCCGGAACCTGTTGCAATCGAGTTGCTGGAAGACAAGGAAGAGGAGAAGAAAGTCGTTCCCGCAACCACGTTCTACCAACTTGAAAACGAGTTCCCGGAGGAGGAATTCCTACCGATAGATGCCATCGCAAATGAATGGTTGTCACGTAAAAAACAAAAAGAGGAACGAAAAGATTCCCTTATTGATAAATTTATCCAAGAAGAACCCTCCATGCCCAAGATCACGGAGGAAAACCCGGGAACACCAGTCATCACAGAGCCTGTCACGGATGAAAAAACCGAATTTTTCTCGGAAACTCTGGCAAAAATATACGTCCGCCAACAACTATATGACAAGGCCATTGCAACTTATCTAAAATTAAGTTTGAAATATCCGGAAAAAAGTGTTTACTTTGCGGTTCAGATTGAAAAAATAAAAGAGAAAATTAATAATAATAAGAACTAATTATGTACATAGCTGTTTCTATTTTGATCTTTATTGTTTGCGCTCTACTTATATTGATCGTATTGGTGCAAAACTCAAAAGGCGGTGGTTTATCTTCTTCCTTTGCTTCTTCAAACCAAATCATGGGTGTAAGAAAGACAACCGATTTCTTGGAAAAAGCGACATGGACATTAGCTGGGGCAATGCTTGTTTTATGTATTGTATCCGCAATGGTACTCCCCAGAGGTGAACAAGCCGGAAAAAAATCTGCTATTCAAGAGCAAATTAATACAGCCGCTCCGGGAACACAAGCAATCCCTGATTTCGGAACAATGAACAATAACAACACGACCACTACAACGAGTGAAGAGAATAACACGACTTCACAAGAACAAGAATAACGATTCACGGAATCGACACGAGAAAATGTCAGTATGTCAGTCATACTGACATTTTTTTGTTTGGCACGAATTATGCTCTTCTCCAAACGTAATTTTCAATTAAAAAGAAAGAATTAATTAATAATAAACTTTTAAATATTAAGAATTATGGCACTTAAGACAGTTCTTAACAAAATCATTGTAGAGCCGGTAGAGGCAGAAACTAAAACCGCATCAGGTATCATCATCCCTGATTCCGCAAAAGAAAAACCACAAAAAGGAATCGTAGTAGCAACCGGAAAAGGCAAACACGACGAGCCGATGGAAATCAAAGTGGGAGATTCAGTTTTATTCGGTAAATATTCAGGAACTGAAGTCAATATCGACGACAAAAAGTATCTGGTGATGAATCAATCAGACATTCTGGTGGTTCTTTAATAATTGATTCAGTGATTGACGATTGATGATTTAGTGATTAAAAGAAAGGATAAAAAACCATGAAAGTGAATCACTTAATCGAAAATCATAAATCACGAAATTTATAAGATTTAAAATCTAAAATTAGAAACGGTTATGGCAAAAGAGATAAAATTTAATGTTGAAGCCCGCGATTTATTGAAAAAGGGTGTTGACGAATTGGCTAATGCAGTGAAAGTAACGCTTGGTCCCAAAGGACGTAACGTGGTAATCGAGAAAAAATTCGGTGCCCCGCATATTACCAAAGATGGTGTTTCCGTGGCAAAAGAGATCGAACTTTCTGATCCGTATGCAAACATCGGGGCACAAATGGTAAAAGAAGTAGCATCCAAAACAGGTGATGACGCCGGAGATGGAACTACAACCGCAACGATTTTGGCTCAATCTATCATCAACGTGGGATTGAAAAACGTGACTGCCGGAGCGAACCCGATGGATTTGAAGAGAGGTATCGACAAGGCTGTTGCTGAAGTAGTGAAAAATTTGGAGAAACAAAAAGAAGCTGTTGGCGAGAACTATGACAAAATTCGTCAAGTTGCCCGTATCTCTGCCAACGGTGATGACAATATCGGAGCATTGATTGCCGAAGCCATGGAAAAAGTGACCAAAGAAGGCGTGATCACGGTAGAGGAAGCCAAAGGTACTGAAACCGAAGTAAAAGTGGTTGAAGGTATGCAATTCGACCGCGGTTACATTTCTCCCTATTTCGTAACTGACACGGAAAAAATGAATGCAGAATTCGAGAAACCTTATATCCTGCTTTATGACAAGAAAGTTTCCACGATGAAGGAACTCCTTCCGTTGCTGGAACCGGTTGCTCAAGCCGGACGTGCTTTAGTAATCATCGCAGAAGATGTTGAAAGCGAGGCATTGGCAACCTTAGTTGTAAACCGTTTGAGAGGCTCGTTGAAGATTGCTGCCGTGAAAGCTCCCGGATTCGGAGACCGCAGAAAAGAAATGCTGGAAGACATTGCCATATTGACAGGTGGTGTCGTGATCTCTGAAGAGAAAGGCTTGAAATTGGAAACAGCCACGATCGATATGCTAGGATGCGCTGACAAGATCACGATCGACAAAGAGAACACGACAATCGTAAACGGTTGCGGTTCAAAAGAGGCTATTGCAGAACGTGTAAATCAAATCAAGAAATTGATCGAACATTCTACTTCTGACTACGATAAAGAAAAATTACAGGAAAGACTGGCTAAATTAGCCGGAGGAGTTGCCGTACTTTACGTGGGTGCCGCTTCTGAAATCGAGATGAAGGAGAAGAAAGACCGCATCGATGATGCATTGAGCGCAACGCGTGCCGCAATCGAGGAAGGTATCGTTCCCGGAGGTGGTGTGGCTTACATCCGTGCTATCGAAAGTCTTGAAAAAATGAAAGGCGAGAACGAAGACGAAACCACCGGTATAGAGATCATCAAACGTGCTATCGAAGAACCGCTTCGTCAGATTGCCGCTAACGCCGGAGTTGAAGGAGCCGTGGTAGTGAACAAGGTAAAAGAAGGCAAGAAAGATTTCGGTTACAACGCCCGTACAGGTGTTTACGAAAACTTGATGAAGACCGGAGTTATCGACCCGAAGAAAGTAGCGAGAGTTGCCTTGGAGAACGCCGCTTCTATCGCCGGAATGTTCTTGACCACCGAATGTGTTTTGGTAGAGGAAAAACAAGAAAATCCTGCTCCCGCAATGCCGCCGATGGGTGGAGGAATGCCGGGAATGATGTAATCATCGAGGAATTTAGATAAAAAAAGCCCCTTTTCGGGGCTTTTTTTGTTTACTTTATATACCTTTACACCCGCAAATTCAATTTATTACACTTAATACGATTTTATGAATTACACGATTCTCGATTTCTTGCAGTTGATCGGATCATTGGGTGTGTTCCTCTTCGGTATGAAGATGATGAGTGAGGCCTTGCAAAAGGTAGCGGGTAACAAAATGAGAACCATCCTCGCCGCAATGACATCCAATCGCGTGAAAGGGGTGATTACAGGTTTGTTAATCACGACCATCATCCAGAGTTCCTCAGCCACCACCGTAATGGTTGTCAGTTTCGTTAATGCCGGCTTACTTGACCTTATCGGTTCTATCGGGGTCATTATGGGTGCCAACGTGGGAACCACGTTCACGGCATGGCTAATCTCCATCCTAGGGTTCAAGATCAGTATGGTCAGTCTTTCTCTTCCCCTAATCGGGTTGAGCCTACCGCTGCTTTTCTCGGCAAAACGGATGCGCAAGAGTTGGGGGGAATTGATTATCGGTTTCGGACTTCTATTTATCGGTCTAAACTTCCTGCAGGAAAACATGCCGAATATTCATGAAAACCCCGAGATTCTGAATTTCCTACATAATTACACGGATTTAGGGTATGGTTCTTATATCCTGTTCATGCTTATCGGAACAGCACTGACCATACTGATACAATCATCATCTGCCACGATGGCATTGACGCTAGTCATGTGTGCCAACGGATGGATCGGTTTTGACATCGCCGCCTCCATGGTTTTGGGAGAAAACATCGGAACCACGATCACGGCAAACCTCGCTGCCATGGTTGCCAACACGACCGCCAAAAGAGCCGCTTTCGCTCATTTCCTGTTCAACCTTTTCGGGGTTGCATGGGTTTTAGCCATATTCCCGTTCTTTTTAGGCTGGGTCGGACAATTGAGTATTTACTTGGGAATTGGAGATCCGTTCACAAACGTGGGTTCGGTTCCGGTAGCGCTATCGTTGTTCCACACTTGCTTTAACGTGGCCAACGTGCTTATTTTGATCTGGTTTATCAAGGTCATTGCAAAACTCGTTACCCATATTATCAAATCCAAAGAATCGGCAGACGATGCCTTCACGTTGAAACATATCAAAATCGGGTTATTATCTACCCCGGATGCATCCTTGTTCCAAGCAAAACAGGAGATTTCTCACTACGCGAAGAACACATTGGATATGTATCGCCAAGTAGTAGAATGTCTGCACACTCCCTCGAAAGAATTCGAAAAGAAATTCAATAAAATCGACAAACTGGAAGACGAGAGTGACGTGGTGGAAGTAGAAATTGCAGACTACTTGACGAAAGTATCGGAATCCAAATTATCCACGGAGAACTCGCAACGGGTTAGAGCCATGTTCAAGATCGTGTCGGAAATCGAAAGTATCGCCGACTCGTCATTGAACGTTGCCAAAGCTGTTGGACGCCGGAATGAACAAAACGTGGAATTCCCCGAATTTATCGACGAGAAGTTACAACACATGATGGCTATCGTGGACGAGGCCCTCGTGGTTATGTGTGCAAACCTCACGATTGAATACAAGGAAGTGAAGGCAAAGAAAGCTTACGAAGTAGAGCAAACGATCAATGATTACCGGACAATCCTGCAACAGGAACACTTGACGGCAATCGAAGAAAAGAAATATGATTATGCCACGGGTATTATATATAGTGACATTTTCTTCGAGTGCGAGAAGATCGGGGATTACGCGATTAACGTGACCGAGGCAATCAAGGAAATCGGGAGTGACAATTAATGAATTGAAAATGGAGAATTGAAAATTGAAAATGAGATATTTAACTTTCAATTTTTAGTCCTTAGTTTTTAGCTTTTAACTTTTAGTTTTTAACTTATAACATATAACATGGCACAAGAAGATATTTTTAAAAAGCTGGTAGCACACTGTAAAGAATACGGATACGTGTTCCAGTCATCAGAGATATATGACGGGCTGGCTGCGGTGTACGATTACGGACAATACGGGGTTGAACTGAAAAACAATATCAAAAAGTACTGGTGGGACTCAATGGTACTGTTACACGAAAACGTGGTAGGATTGGATTCCGCCATTTTCATGCACCCGACTATCTGGAAAGCCTCCGGACACGTGGATGCTTTCAACGACCCGTTGATTGATAATAAAGATTCAAAAAAGAGATACCGGGCAGACGTACTGATCGAAGATCATATTGCCAAATATGACGACAAGATCGAAAAAGACGTTGCCAAGGCAAAAAAGAGATTCGGGGAGAAGTTTGACGAAACATTATATCGCCAGACGAACCCGCAAGTGCTGGAAAATATTCGGAAAAAGGAAGAACTTACTGCCAGAATGGCAAAGGCTTTGAATGATAACGACTTGGTTGAACTTCGTCAGATTATCGTTGACAACAAGATTGTTTGCCCGATTTCCGGAACCAGCAACTGGACGGAAGTACGCCAATTTAACTTGATGTTCTCCACGGAAATGGGATCCACGGCCGAAGGTGCCAGTAAGATATACCTGCGTCCCGAAACGGCACAAGGTATTTTCGTAAACTTCCTAAACGTCCAAAAGTCCGGACGTATGAAAGTTCCTTTCGGGATCGCCCAGATCGGTAAAGCTTTCCGTAACGAGATCGTGGCACGTCAATTCATCTTCCGGATGCGTGAATTCGAACAAATGGAAATGCAATTTTTCGTACGCCCCGGTAGTGAACTCGATTGGTTCAAGAAATGGAAGGAAACCCGTATGAGCTGGCATCAAGCGTTGGGATTCGGACCGGAGAAATACCGGTTCCACGATCACGAGAAACTGGCGCATTACGCAAATGCAGCCACGGACATTGAATTCCGTTTCCCATTCGGCTTTAAAGAGGTGGAAGGAATCCATTCCCGCACGGACTTTGACCTGAAACGTCACCAAGAGTTCTCCGGGAAGAAAATACAATACTTCGATCCCGAGTTAAACGAATCATACGTACCTTACGTGATCGAAACATCTATCGGCGTGGACCGGATGTTCCTGCAAATCCTTTCTGCCGCTTACACGGAAGAAGAGATCGAAAAAGAAGACGGATCGAAGGATTCACGGGTTGTATTGAAATTACCTCCTGCCCTAGCCCCAATCAAGCTGGCCGTGATGCCACTCGTGAAGAAAGACGGGCTACCCGAGAAAGCGGAAGAGATCATGAAATTATTGAGACTGGACTTCAGATGCCAGTACGATGAAAAAGACTCTATCGGTAAACGCTATCGCCGCCAAGATGCCATCGGAACCCCGTTCTGTATTACCATCGACCACCAGACGTTGGAAGATAACGCCGTAACCATCCGTTACCGGGATACTATGGAACAGGAACGCGTGGCCATAGACCAATTACATGACATCTTGAGAAAAAAGACGGACCTCCGTGAAATTCTGAAAGAAGTTAAGATATAATGATTGAGTGATTGGGTCCGATTCCGCAATTTATGATTCTTTTAAATTGCGGAATCGGAAATCCCTCAATCTAAAATCATAAAATTCACTATCTTCTTAACTTTTACTTTTCCATCCCCGTATATAGTGTTACTAAATTAACCAATTAATTTGTAACGCTATGAAAAAATTGACATTGCTATTGTTGATAGCCATCTCTTGTGGATTCTACACGGGGGTACGAGCGCAAGTCAACGTGACTTCCGTTTCGGAAAAAAATGACGCGGACAACTTCTATAAAATGATGAAAGAGGCTTTCCCGCTATCATTCAATGACCCGGCATCTCCAAGATTCGTGTTTTTCAACAAGAATAAAAACTTCGTTTTCGGTGTGGGGGGATTTGTGCAAGTACAGGGGATTTACGATTTTAACGGAGTTCCCAATGACAATTATTTTACCACAAACACCATCGCTCTCAAAGGAGAACAATCCGGGGGTAGATATGGTATTTCTGTCGGGCAATCCCGCCTATTCTTCAAATTAGTCGGGGACACGGATGTCGGCAGATTGGTCACCTACATGGAAATGGAATTCGAGGGGAACCAGAGTACCCCGATTCTAAGACAAGCTTTTATCAAGTTTAAAGGATTCACGATCGGTAAAACATGGAGTACATTCTGTGATATTGCCGCAGGACCGGCCACGGTGGACGAGGAAGGCCCTTCCAGTGAAGTGGCATTACGCCAGCCACAGATTCGCTACACGTATAATTTTACAGACAAGCTGGAAGCATCCTTGGCATTGGAGTACGTGGAGCCATCCTACACCGAAGGAGAATTTACCAAGTATATCAACCAACGAATTCCGGACTTCCCGATTAACGTGAAATACAGTTTCAAAAACGGGAGCCACCTGCAAGCGGGAGCCGTGTTGAGAAATATGTATTACAAAGATGAAGTTGAGGATAAAGACCGGATCGTTACCGGTTGGGGAGCCTCATTGAGCGGTATCTGGCAATTTGCCGAAAATACATCCCTTTGTTTTCAGGGAGTGTACGGGAAAGGAATCTCCAACTACATACAGGACATTTCCGGTTCGGGCCTTGACCTCGTACCCAGCGCCACGGCAGAAGGGAAATTGAAAGCATTCAATGCATGGGGTGGCTATATCGGATTTTCCCATAATTGGAGTAAAGTTCTGACATCAAATATCATGTACAGCTATGCCCGAGTCCTTGATCGTTACGGGATGCCCGCAACATCATACAAATACGCACAATACGCCGCCGCTAACCTGTTCTGGGATTTCAGTGAATACGGTTCCTGCGCCATAGAGTACGTATTCGGTCGTCGGAATGACTTCAACAAAGATTACGGTAACGCCAGTCGTATCAATACGATGATACAGTACCGGTTCTAAAATCAGCACCAAGAAGTACGAATATATTTTAATCGGGAAAGGGATTATCCATTGTTTTGGAATAATCCCTTTTCTATATTTCAAACCACGCTCCTACTCACTCATGTTTCTTCACCTCAGCCTTACGAGCCTTTTCCGTGGTCTCTACCTTCACCACGTTCTCTACCGGCTTTTTCTCCTCCTTGATAACGGGTTGCCGCTCTTCCTTCACCACCGGGCGTGTCTCCTCTTTCACCGGGAGTACTACCGGGACAACAGGGCGAGCGGCGGCATACATCAAGTTCTCTTTCTTCTTGTTGTTCTCAATCTTCCAGACCACCCGACCGACAAGTTCGTCAACTAATTGTATTTACTGGAACAGTCCTGACTCTTGACCATACTCTCTCACTATCAACCCTATATCATTCGTCGATAAATATATATACAGGGATTAGAGTTTATTTAGCCCCATAATTCAGTTATTTGTATTATTTTTGCCCTTAACTATTCAAACGACTAGAAATGAAGGTTCACTACGGAGTTGAAAATATAGAGATCAAATGCCCGATCGTCACGATTGGAAGTTTTGATGGCGTACATTTAGGTCATGCTTGCGTGATACAACATCTAAAAGAGAAAGCGGCCAGTATTGATGGGGAATCCGTCATTATCAGCTTTGAACCCCACCCGAGAGAAGTGCTTTATCCCCGGGAACAGAAAATAGGGATCCTAACGACGCTGGAAGAGAAGATTGCCATCTTGGAAAAATATGGCGTTGATCACTTGATTATCTTGAAATTCACGCTTGAATTCGCCCAGCAACCCTATAATGATTTCGTGAAAAAGATTCTTATCGACAAACTAAGAATCAAGGGACTCGTCGTGGGCTATGATCATCGATTCGGGAAAGATCGAGCCGGGAATTTCGAGAACTTACAGGAACTAGCGAATGAATACGGCTTTTTTCTTGAAAAAGAAGTCGTTTTTGAAGAGGACGATGTAAATGTCAGTTCCACTAAAATCCGTAACGCTCTGGCCGTTGGAGACATTACCACGGTAAATCGCTTCCTCGGTTATTCTTATTCCGTCACGGGCGAAGTGGTTTACGGGCATCATCTAGGACACAAAATCGGTTTCCCAACAGCAAATATTCAAGTTTCCGACGAGCGGAAATTGTTACCCGCCATAGGCGTGTACGCCGTAAAAGTTATTATCGAGCAAGAAATCTTCAACGGGATGCTCAATATCGGGATCCGTCCCACGGTCAGCAATGATGGGCAAGTTTCATGCGAGGTGTATATTTTTGATTTCAACCGGGACTTGTACGGGAAAACCATCACGATAAATTTTATCGACCGTATTCGGGGAGAACGTAAATTCAACGATATTGAAGAATTACGAGCTCAGTTACAAAAAGACAAGGAAAAAATTCTCAAGCTATTGAAATCGTAAAATAAAAGCCACCTTGAATACAAAGTGGCTTTTCCTGTAATTATATAGAGAGTCTTAGTGTTTTTTCACTTCAACCTTACGGGCTTTTTCCGTGTAAATATCTTTTTGATCCACGGACATATCCTTACCCTCCCCGAACGTACTCATCCGATCGGCCGGGATCCCTTTACTCACGAGGTAAGTCTTCAAGGCCTCTGCCCGTTTCAAGGATAGCGGCAAGTTGATACGATCTGTCCCTGTGTGATCCGTATAACCACGAATATCAACTTTCACTCCCGGGAACTCTTTCAACGCCTCCACGATGCGAGAAAGTTCACTAGCATAACGATCCGTGTCAATGACCGCCGAATTACGTTTGAAATGGACTGTTGGTAATACCGGGAATGTTTTCTCCGTGGTCTCCACCTTCACCACGTTCTCTACCGTTTTCTCCTCTTGCTTGACAACTGGCTTTTGCTCTTCTTTCACCACCGACCGAGTTTCCTCTTTCACGGGAAGTATCACCGGGGCCACGGAACGAGCGGTGGCGTACATCAGGTTCTCTTTCTTCTTGTTGTTACCAATTTTCCACACCACGCCAACCGAGAGGTTCGCCAGCCAGTTATACTTGCTCGTGCAACAAGTGGCCACTCCGTCAAAGTTATTATTCGCGATCCAGGCCACCCCGGATGTCAGTTGTAAATCAATGTATTTGCTAGCACGATAGCGCAAGGCTATATCTCCTCCCAGCCCTAAGTTCACGTCATTATCCAGCGTGGAAGAGGTGTCAAAACGCTTGTCATCTTCCTTCTTGTATAACTTGGGCGAGAACTTTTGCAAGTAAACCGCCGGGCTTAACAACACGGTCCAACGACGCAATTCTTTCTTCCCGAAAAAATTATTCACGTTAAAATCTCCGTGCAGACCTAACGTGAAATATTTGATCTTGGCGTAAATATCGTTGTAATAAGCGAAACCAGCTTCTGGTTCCGTGCCATAATAAGATTCCCCGTTCGGGTAAATCTTAAACGCTTTCTCCCATTTCTTGGCACTTCCCTTTCCTTGACCCATGTCGGCCGTCAAGGACAAACCGAAAGTCGGGGTAAACTGGTACCCCAGTTGCAAGCCTCCTTGTACCCCGATATAAGTTTTATCCGCCGAAAAAGAGATCATGTCTCCCCGAAAAGCTGAAATACCCCCATTAACACCCAAACTCCAACGGGAAAAATCATTACCAATCTTTTTCTTTTGGATCTGCGCTACCGAAAAGGAAGTTACCATCAGAAAACAAAGAGAGAACACTGTTTTTCTCATATGTATTCAAATTTAATTATTATACATCGTTTGGTTATTAGAACAAGGGGTGTCTGGAATCAGACACCCCCATTCTTCTGGTTGCAATCAATAATGAATATTGAAATTCATTATTATTTTGTTACTTTTTCGTTGATTTTAAGAGAAATTGTTCCAGTTGAAGTTCCATAATTGTGAGTAATGGTTACTTTTACATCAACCGTAGCTCCAACAAACGCAGCACCCGGAACATTTTCCCAAGTAGCTAAACCATTTTCATCAATACTCAGATTGCTCTTTGGAGTTAAGATTTCAAATTTCACATTGTTTTTATTCAATTCATAACAAGTTGTTCCAATCGTAGTAAAGTTACCATCAGAGTCTAATGTTGTTCCCTTACTGGTAATATTAAACAATTCATGCTCTGTAGATTGAGTGTCTTTGAATGATAACAATCTATATAGATCAAAACTACTTACAATTTGTCCATCTTTATCATTAGCAAGCGTATGTTTCACGTTATTCCATGTAACAACTTCTGCTAACGGATTAATAAATTTCAACTTATAAGTTTTTTCTGCCAATTTAAGTTCTCCATTCTTAATAACTACCGTAAATTCAAGTTCTTTACCAAACAGATTTTCAGTTACATTTCCTTCTTCATCTTCAAGATTTTTTACCCAGGTAACTTTGCTACCTTCAATATCAATACATCCTGCTAGGTCTTCACGATTCAATTTGAATTCCATTTTAGGATCACTGACACCCTCAATATTGATGACAAAAGCATTTTTCAAATCTACGGATAAATCAAATTTCTTGTCCTTGTTAAATACTCCAGGTATTGTTAATACGTCCTTATCCCAATATCCTAATGACAAGTCTGGATCAATACTCGGAGCAACAACTGTCACGTTACCCGTAATCTTAAACAAGCCTTCTTCACCAGTTCTCTTGTCTTCAAATGTGATTGTAACAGAATAATTTCCAGCTTCAGCTTTTGAAGTCGCTTTCAATTTAAATCCATCAGTACCACTAAATTCAGCTTTAATCGCATCAACTTTCTCTCCTTCTGCATTGGTGATCACACATTTAAAGTTTTCTGCGTTCTCTTTCCAACGGTCAAATTGTTTTGTTGATAGATCGCTTAGAATATCTTTAAATTTCAATTCCTCTGAAACATTTTCTGTCTCTGCTAAAATTTTAATCGTTAAATTTTTAAATGCAACATCTTTATCGTACATTTTTGTAATAAATTTAACTTTAAAATCTGCTTTTCTAATTCCGCTACCATTCAAATCCATTGCATAGTATTCGAAATTCAAAGTAACACCATCAAGTTCAAATTCTACATCAGTTTGAGTTTCACTTGCAAGAATTTTTCCTTCTTTTAATGCCTCTTCGTCCAAGTATTTCAAATACTTTTCGTCATCTTTGTGAATCTTTATATATCCTTTACCAGTGTACAAATTTGCAGCAGCTTTAGCAAAGTCCACAGGGAACAGTACTTGTCCCTTCTCGTCTTTAAATGTAAACATCGCAATTTCATTTACATCATATTCCACGCCCAAATACACAGTTTTAGTAGCAACTGTTACTTTGGTCAAATCTTTAGCGATTCCAATAATCGGATTAATTGCATAATTAGATAAAACAAAGTTTTGGTCATCTCCAGGAAGAACAACCTTTAAAGCTAAATTACCCATCTTCATATCCGTTTTTCCCTCATACCGAACTGTTGCAGTGTAGATATCGTTATTAACAACAGTTTCTGTCGAACGAGAAGCAAACGGATCATTCATATCTTTAATTTCCCACTCTTTATTAACACTGACTACTTTTACAGGAACATTTTTTCCAGTAGCATCAACAAGGGTAAATACGAACTTATCAGTTAATTTCACGCTACTCGGATTAAGAATAACGGGGAATTCAGCTTTAGCATCACTCAAAACAACCCCAGCCTTTAATACGGTTCCGTCAATCCAAACAATCTCTTTTTCAAGTGGAGTACTTCGCATGAATGTCAAGTCTGTGGAAAGATTCGGGAAAGTGATATCTGTAATCGTATTTTCAAAAGCTGTAATTTTATCTTGCAATTCTTTAAGAGCACCATTTTCGCCTAACAATTTTTCCAAATCTTGTTTCAATTGATTCACATCTGAGACCAAGCTCGGTAATTTGTCAAGATTTTCCTTGTTCTTGTTATATGCAGCAACGAGTTCTTCTAGTTCAGTTAATTCTTCAAGCAACCACCCTCTAATGATTTCTTCTGTCGGGATTCCATCAATATCTCCTTCTTGCAAATAGTTATGGTCTTTCAAATATTGAGCTAATGCATCTTCATTCAAAAGTCCGTCTAAAGCATCTTCGGTTACATAACCATCCAATGCTCCTTTTTTCAAATAATCATCCAATGCTCCTTCTTTCAAATAGCTACTAGCAGCATCTTCCAAATCTTTAACACGACTTTCTAAGGTTTTCAACGTATTAATATCAGCTTGAATACCATCAATAACACTTTGATCTGCCTTTTCTGCAATAGCCGTATTTAATTTAGTTTCTAAAGCGGAAATCTGCTCACTAATTGCCTTATTCAATTCTGTCGTAGCAGCAGATTTGTTCGCATCAATTTGTTCCTGCAAGTCCTTTATATCGTCGTCATAGTCCTTACAACCAACGAATGTTGAACCTGCAGCACCGAGCAATAGCACAAAGGCCATTGTCCTTACATTTAACCATTTTCTTTTCATACGTATAAAATTTAATTGATAGTTAAAAAACTCATATTGTTTTCTTTTTCTAATTTTATTATTCTTCTTTTTCTACCATTCTTATTTTTACACAATTCCTTCACATCAATAAACGTTCGTTTAATAAGTTTTTTATCTATTTATAAATCAAATAATTATGAATTAATCTATTCTAATTTGTTTAATTGATTGTTTTTTACATATAGCTCATAATGAGTAAGTTTGTGTTTTGCTATCGTTCCAAAATTTGTCAATAAAATAGGAGGTTCAAAATAGAAGTCAATAGACATACTGATAATAAAGTACTTAGATAAAGCTTAAATTCTTGTTTTTAATATAGAAAATCACCCTACTATTTAATAATACTCTAAAATGATACAGAATACGGTGACCATTGAAGTGAAGAATTAAAACAACTTGCTTAAAACAGGATACAATATTTTGTCGAAATTCATCTTCAAAATCTTTGGAACAAGCATTTTGTGTCGTTTTGCGCACATAACAAACAATATATATACAAAATATGAAATTTTTTTTGATCATTTCTTTCTTGTTTCATAAAAAGTCGTACATTTGCAATCAATATATGAACGATTATTGATATTTTATTAATAAAAAATACTATAGTTAATTTTAACATTAAAGTATTTCATTTTGCTAATAATTCATCGTTTCTTTTTGATCAATTTCAATATAAAAGCCACCATTGCCATAGGTGGCTTTATCATGTCAAAACAGCATTATGACTTAGATAAAAAGTCAATAGCCTCTTTTTAATAATGACGGGGAAATACATATCAAGATTTCCTCCTTTTTTTTCATCTAAACTGATCAATGTTTCTTTACCTCAACCTTACGAGCCCTCTCCGTGTAAATATCCTTTTTATCCACCGACATGTCCTTCCCCTCTCCAAACGTCTTCATCCGCTCGGCAGGAATACCTTTACCAACCAGGTAAGATTTCAAGGCCTCCGCACGTTTCAAGGATAACGGTAAATTGATTCGATCCGTTCCCGTGTGATCCGTGTAACCACGAATATCAACTTTCACCCCCGGGAATTCCTTCAATGTTTCCACGATACGGGAAAGTGCTCCGGCGAAACGTACCGTGTCGATAACCGCCAGGTTACGTTTAAAGTGAATTGTCGGCAACTCGGGGAAAGTCTTTTCCGGGGTCTCTACCTTCACCACGTTCTCTACCGGTTTTTTCTCCTCCTTGACAACGGGTTTCCGCTCTTCCTTCACCTCCGGGCGTGTCTCCTCTTTTACCGGGAGTACCACCGGGACAACGGAACGAGCGGCGGCATACATCAAGTTCTCCTTTTTCTTGTTGTTACCGATCTTCCAAACCACCCCGACCGACAAGTTCGCCAACCAGTTGTATTTACTGGAACAACAAGTGGCAACACCGTCAAAATTGTTGTTAGCGATCCAGGCAACACCGGATTTCAATTGCAAATCGATATGCTTGCCGGCACGATAGCGCAAGGCGATGTCACCTCCCAATCCCAAGTTCACGTCGTTATCCAGCGTGGAAGAGGTGTCAAAACGCTTGTCTCCATCCTTCTTGTAAAGTTTCGGGGAGAACTTCTGCAGGTAAACCGCCGGGCTTAACAACACGGTCCAACGGCGTAGTTCTTTCTTCCCGAAAAAATTGTTCACGTTAAAATCACCGTGTAACCCGATAGTGAAATACTTTACCTTGGAATAAAGGTCATTATAATAAGCGAAACCCTCTTCCGGAATCGTCCCGTAATAGGATTCGCCAGTAGGGTAAATCTTGAACTCTTTTTCCCACTCCTTGGCACTCCCTTTCCCCTGTCCCATATCGGCCGTCAAGGACAAACCGAAAGTCGGGGTAAACTGGTAACCCAGTTGGAAGCCTCCTTGTCTACCGATGTAAGTTTTATCGGCAGAGAAGGAAACCATGTCGCCACGGAAAATGGAGATTCCCCCGTTAACTCCCAAGCTCCAACGGGAAAAATTCTTGTAAATCTCCTTTTTCTGTCCTTGGGCAAACAAGAAAGAAGTCAGCACTAAAAAGCAAAAAGATAATAGCAATTTTTTCATACTTAAATGTGTCGTATTCAATTTCTGATCGTTTGAAGAAGGGGTGTCTGAATCAGACACCCCTCTCTTCTTGTTTGAAATCATTTTAATAATTTCCTTCTGGTTGCAAAGATTTATATACTCCCTGTATTCTAATCCTATTTCTAGTTTTTATGGAATTTTACCGGAATTTCCAATGTCACAACTGAGTGTCCACGTTCAGTTTCTTTATTTGCATGATTGCATACCAGCCCCCAAACATGTTTAACACAAACTTCAACTTTGATTACAAATTCGTTAGCAATATCCTCACCATCATTGATCCAAGTTACATATTCGCCTTCGGCATCCGTCTCAAATTTGATTTTCTTGGAGTTCTCTGTATCAAGTGCAGTTCCATCGCTGAAGAATCCACCGATTACCTTGTATTCGAACACACTGTTTACATCGTATACCTGTTTCCAGTAGTTACACCATCCATCGGTTCCACGTTTGAACAAATCAATAGTTCCTTGATCTGTCAAATCTGTATCGTATACAATATGGTTGTATCTAAAGCCTTCTTGTGCTGCATTCTCGTCAGACAAATAATCTGCAAGCCTGAAACAATCTTTCAAATAAGCTTTGTTCTCAGCAAGAGGATATTTGTCATACAACGGATCGATAGTTTTCTTGACGAATCTGATCGGGGTAATGAATGCAACTTCAAATTCTTTAATTACAACTTGAGAACGTCCATACTCAGGAGCCTTAGCAGTTCCCGTATAATCGTGCATATCATGAGCTTGAGAACCAACCTTGTCTGTGGTCTTACATTCTGGTAAATTGTCAGAAGCTTGGTCTTTGTTATACTTCTTCTCGCCATTGTTGCAAGTTCCATACAATCCGTCATAGCATTCGTTGAAACTTACTACGGCACGAATCTTCACTCTCTTACTGTCTTCACCAATAGCATTGATCCATTGACGTCCGGCATCTGATTTTTCCAATTCAATCTTCCAAACACCATTTTCTTGATACAATTTAAGGCCATCGGTTGTTCCAGCCCAATCGGAAGAACTATTATATTTGTCAACCAATTCGAATGACAATGTCGGTTTTGCAATTGTTGCCAAATCATATGCAGTTTCACCCGTTCTCGGTTTCAACATTTGATCCATCGTGTATTTCTCCAAGTCAAACATGTTGTTCAAAACGGCCACCATATCATATTCGTCATCCGTTGTTTCAACTTTTCCGTCAGCACCCGGAGCGATCCGTCCGTGAGCATAGATCAAACCACCTTCACCATTAGTTCCCGGATCTTGCCAGTTCAACTTGGTAATTTCAGGAGCAACAGCGTTCGGGTAAGTTACAAATACAGTGTATTCAACATTTACATCCGGATAAACTTCTCCACTGTTCGGGATGTCAACATATTTAGCCTTAACAACATACTCTACGTGTTCCGTGCTGAATGCGGTCGGTTTAACAATCAAATCCAATTGATTCAAGATCGTTCCATCGTCTGCTTTTCTTTCTTCCAAATCAACATCTTGCTTACGAGTATTTGCATCTAAAGCGGCAGTATGTTGTTTTTGCAAATCAACAGTAATAGCCGGATCGAATTGATAATGTTTGTGGAATTCTTCTCTACCTCTAGAACCAGCTTGTTGTACACGAAGGTCATTGTAGATGTGGTCCATATCAAGTTCTACAGCTTGATCTTTATGTTGTAGCATTACTCTGATCGTGTCTTTGATTACGATCTTTTCAGTTACACTCTCTTTACCCTTGATTTCTAACTTGATCAAACGAGAAGCAACAACATTTTCTTCTGCTTCTGCACTAGCACCATCTTCAACCGGAGCAACCAATTTCACACGCACGATCGGAGTTCTTCCAATAGCAGCAGAGTGATCACCTTGTTCAAATCCTGGATATTGATCCGGAGATTTCACGTAAGCTTTAGTTACTAATTGTCTTTCATCCGTTCCGTCTTTTTCCATGGTAGAAACCAATTCCAAATATCTTTCTGTTTGGTCAACACCTAAATTATTGAAAGAAACAGTTTCGAATTTCAACTGGTAATCATCAAATCCATTCGTCATAAACGGATATTCCGTTCCATTGTCAATGAAGAATGTGCGGAAAAGTTCTGTCAAGTTTAATCCTTTACCGCCATTATCTTTCCGGTTGTCATATGCAATCTCGAAAGTCGTGATTGGAGCTAAACTCTTGTAGTATTCATCTGCATCCTCTTGTTTTGCTGGAGCAGCTTTTTTATCTTGATAAGAGTTTACAGACCGGAATTTATCTGCATACAAGTTTTCCTTGTTTGCATCCAGTGCATAATGCTCAACATCCGTATTCACGATACGTACATCTTTTTGTGCAATATGCCAATGTTTAGCCGGTGCTATTTCTGAATAAACGGTATCTTTCCCATTCAAAACAGCCAATGTCAAAAGATCACGTTTATTACCTTGGTGGTTATTACCTACCATCTCGGCAAATCTCCACGATTTTGCACGGAAATGCAACATTCCTACTTCTTTATCTTGACTATAACTCTTAGCTCCTTCCAGAACGCCATTTGCCATATCATAGAATCTCTGACCCTTGTTAAAGATCATGTTTGCCCCGTCTTTCATGCTACGAGAAATTACGGTAGCCTCGCCATGTTTCCACAATCCTAACACTTTAAAAGCGTCAAAAGAAACAGAACGAGGATTGAACTGATACTTCAACTCAGCCTTACCAGCATAAAGAATAGAATTAGGCTCTGCCGGAATTGTTCCTACCGTGTATTCTGGAGCTGCAGCAATTCCATTTACATAATTACCCACACCATCAGTCTCGTCCTGAACAATTGTCGGGAAGAAAATCATGGGAGCCTCTCCTGCAGAAAGAGTTAAAGGCATGAATAAAATATCCGTTACAATATTCGTTGTTTTTGGAAGTGTTACTTTCTCGTAGTCTCCAACGGTAATACTGCCGTCTTCATTCACTGTTCCTTTCGGCATATAAAGTTCTACATAGCCTTGTTGTTCTACATAGAAAATTCCACCGATAGCAATTTTCGGCTCGATAATTTTGCCGTTCAAATAAAGATACCCGTCCTGTACCGTGAGTTTCACGTCAGTTACAGTCCCGGTACCTCCATCTTCCCCTCTCACATTTCCTAAATCAATAGGATCTTGCCCCTCATAAGTCGCATACAAGTGTCCGTCTTCTTTGATTTCAAATGAAGGAACCTTACCATCATTTCCGTCATTTCCATCAATACCGTCCTTACCATTCACGATCTCAACAACACTACCATCACCCAAAGTAACTTTCAATCCATTAGCGATTTTCTCAACACTCTGTACGAATTGTCCCTCCTTAATTTTCCCCAAAAGTTCATCAATGGATGTTTTGTTTGCAGTTATCTGCTCCTGCAAATCCTTAATATCGTCGTCGTAATCCTTACAACCGATGAAAGTAGGACTTGCAAGACCACAAAGTAGAGCACTTAAAAGTGCCATTTTTGCAAAATTCCGTTTTTTGTTCATACTTAAAAAGAATTATATTGGTAATTAAAAAATATCAAGTCACCCCAAAGCGCAACTTTTCTTTGTTAAATGTCTGTCTAACTTAATTGTGTACATGTGTAAATATTTGTCTAAAAACACGCCTTCATTTTTAACAATTCAAACAATCAATAATCGTTCGTTTAAAATTCAATACAGTACACTGATAAACAATAATTTACAATAAATACATATTACAAATACAATCTTTTTTACTTGTGCAAATATCTGATTTTCAATAAATACAAAAATTCATTTTTAAAGAAAATCAAGTAGAACCCCTTAGCACATCAATTATCACGAAAAAAGGTGGCCAAACTAATCTGGCCACCTTCACTTATAACTCGAAAGTCTATTATATAATTACCATATAATCATCAACCGCATTTAGAAGAACCGCAAACCTTACAAATCAAACAACCCTCTTGATAAATAACGGATTTAGAACCACAATTCTCGCAAACAGAACCCGTAGCTTCCGTCCCATCCGGGATAAATTTCCGCAGCGCTCTTTCCACACCATTCTTCCACGTGTTGATATTTTCATTATCGAACTCCATGGCAGCAACCAAATCCACGATTTGATTGATCGGCATACCATAACGCAAGACCCCGGAAATCAATTTCGCATAGTTCCAATACTCTTTATTAAACTTATATGATAACCCCTCGACTGTCGTCTTGAAACCTCTCTTATTCGAGAACTGGAAGTCGTAACGACTATTTCCCTCTTCATCCGTGTTCTTTACAATCTTACCGTCGGTCACGGCTTTCGGCAACATGATTCCCTCTTCATCATCAGCGATACCAGTAAAGATCTCGTAAGGACGTCCATCATACAAGCCGATAAAGGCAATCCACTTCTCCTTATTATTCTGGAAACGCACAATTTCTGCATCCAATTCTTTCGGACGCTTAGCAGGCATTGCCCCATCCGTCTTCTTATCTTTATTGGAAACCAAAACTCCAGAACGAGAACCGTCACGATAAACCGTACATCCTTTACATCCACTCTTCCAAGCCTCAATATAAAGCTGTCCAACTAACTCCTCTGAAACATCTGCAGGCAGATTCACGGTAACACTGATGGAGTGATCCACCCACTTTTGTACACGTCCCTGCATACGTACTTTAGCAACCCAATCAATATCATTAGAAGTAGCTTTATAATAAGGTGACTTAGCCACCATTTCATCAATCTCCTCGTTCGTGTAGCGCTTATGAACATCATACCCGTTTTTCTCCATCCAAACGGCAAATTTATGATGGAACACGGTAAACTCCTCGTAAGCATCCCCCATCTCATCCGTGAAATCAACATGCACGTTCTTGTCGTTCGGGTTCACCTTTCTTCTTCTCTTGTAAACCGGCAAGAATACAGGCTCGATACCGGAAGTAGTCTGGGTCATCAAACTAGTTGTTCCCGTCGGGGCAATCGTCAAACAAGCAATATTACGACGACCATATTTCACCATTTCCTCGTACATCTCTGGGGAAGCCTCTCTTAAACGAGAAATAAAAGGATTATTTTTTTCTCTTTCAACATCAAAAATCTTAAACGCACCACGCTCCTTAGCCAGCTCGACAGAAGAACCATAAGCGGCAACAGCCAGCTGTTTATGAATATCCACGGAAAAATCTATCGCCTCATCACTACCATAACGCAACCCGAGAGCAGCTAACATATCACCTTCAGCCGTGATCCCAACCCCGGTACGACGCCCTTCTCTGGCTTTTGTTTTAATTTTCTCCCACAACCGAATCTCAACACCCTTCACCTCGTTGTCTTCCGGATCTGATGCAATTTTTTCAAGAATGGCATCTATTTTCTCCAATTCCAAATCAATAATATCATCCATCAAACGTTGAGCAATAGCCACATGTTTCCGGAACAACTCGTAATCAAAATATGCGTCTTTTTCAAAAGGATTTACCACGTAAGAATACAAGTTAATCGCCAGCAAACGACATGAATCATACGGGCACAACGGAATCTCTCCACAAGGATTCGTAGAAACAGTTCTGTAACCCAAATCAGCATAACAGTCAGGCACGCTCTCCCGAATAATCGTGTCCCAGAACAAGATACCCGGTTCGGCAGATTTCCATGCATTATAAACAATCTTATTCCACAATTTTACCGCACTAATCTGTTTCACGTTTTTGGGCTCGTCAGAATATACCGGATATTTTTGAATATAATCACGTTCTTCGATAACCGCATTCATGAACTCATCATCAATTTTCACCGAGATATTAGCTCCGGTAACTTTCCCCTCAGTCATTTTCGCGTCAATGAAACTTTCTGAATCCGGGTGATTGATGGAAACACTCAACATCAACGCTCCCCGCCGACCATCTTGTGCGACCTCCCGGGTCGAATTCGAATAACGCTCCATGAAAGGAACTATTCCAGTAGATGTCAAGGCTGAGTTTTTCACCGGAGATCCTTTCGGACGAATATGAGATAAATCATGCCCTACTCCACCTCTTCGTTTCATCAATTGCACTTGCTCTTGATCAATTTTCATTACCCCACCATAGGAATCAGAAGGACCATCATGCCCTATCACGAAGCAGTTAGAAAGGGATGCAATTTGATAATCGTTGCCGATTCCCGTCATCGGCCCTCCTTGCGGAACGATATATTTAAAATCACGCAACACCTCGAAAATTTGTTCTTCACTCATCGGGTTCATGTAATTTCTTTCAATCCGAGCGATCTCTGAAGCTAAACGATGATGCATATCATCCGGATTCAACTCAAAAATATTCCCGTAAGAATCTTTTAAAGCGTACTTGCTTACCCAAACACGGGCAGCCAACTCATCCCCCTTGAAATAATTCAAGGAACTGCTATAAGCCTCCTCCTGCGTGTAGACTTTCTTTTCTTTCACAGTTTCTTTTTGCTTTTCCACTTTCTTCGTAGTTTGTTCCATTAGCGTATTATATAAATAGTATTTTTGCAACCAATTCTATAAGGACAAAACTAAAGAAAAAAAACTTCTTGGAAAAATATTTTTACTAACAAAACAGGAAAGTTTTCCAAAATGAACACATAATTACATCATAATCACATGATTAGTACTTAAAGAAAAGTTGAAAAATTTTCCAAATATAAAATCAATACAAACTACAAATATTCTACGAAAATATTTTGCTTTAATAAAAATTGGACTTTACATGATAAATACCTTATTCCAAAACACCCAATAAGACACGCAAGTAGCTATCTATTTTTAGCTATTTATACGTTTAAATATTTAAAAAGATCTAATAAAGTTCCTTGATTTCTTCAGAAATATTTACATGCATCTTTTTCTCGTCATGAGAAATATACAAGACATATTCATCGGATACGGGAAGAAGAATTTCTTTAGAAAATATTTTTATCGTGAGAACCACGTTACCTGAATAATTATCCACCTGCTCCACGACACCCATCTCTCCCGTCAACTCGTCCAGTACGGAATAGCCAATTAAGTCTGAAAGCTCAAAAGGCAATTCATCCTCTTCTTCCAACAGGTATTTATCCATTAGTAGGTCACATCCCACCAAACGATCCGCCTGTTCTTTCGAGTCAACAAAATCAAATTTGACAATATAAGAAGAATGGTTCCTCTCCGTCAAACCATCTTCGGCAATATAAAAGGGAACCGGTGCTCCTTCTAAAAGAATAAACACCGGTTCATCCATGTATTGTTCAAGAAGATCATTATCCGTATAAACAATAAGGGCTCCTTGTAAGTTATGAGTCTTACCGATCTCTCCTATCTTTACGCAATCTTCTCTCTTGACCATAAAATTACTCTGCTGCTGGAGTTTCTGCTTGAGCTTCCGGAGCCTCTACTGCGGCTACTTCAGTTGCGGCAGCCTCTACTTCTGCTCTGGCAGCAGCTTCTGCTTCAGCTTTTGCAGCGGCAATTTCTGCTTGTTTTTTAGCCACGATCTCAGCTTTAGCCTCTTTTACTTTAGCCTCAGCTTCCAAACGAGCCTTATAAGCGCTCTCTGATTCGTTAGCCAAACGAGCAATTTTAGCCTGAATTTTAGCAATCTTCTCTTTTTTCCAAGCTTCAAATTTCGTGTCAGCAGC